>JBBRNJ010000019.1:0-114844 GCA_038230375.1 Polyangiales bacterium
CTCGTGACTCCGGCGTGTGCATCGTCGCCAAGCGCGACGGCATCGTCGAGTCCGTCGACGCGAGCCGCATCGTCGTCCGCGCAGAGGGCGACAAGGCGGAGATCCCGGACATCTACTCGATGACCAAGTTCCAGCGCTCCAACCAGAGCACGTGCTTCAACCAGAAGCCCATCGTGCGAGCTGGCGAGCGCGTGAAGGTCAACGACGTCCTCGCGGACGGACCGTCGTGCGACATGGGCGAGCTCGCGCTCGGCCAGAACGTCGTCGTCGCGTTCATGCCGTGGCAGGGTTACAACTTCGAGGACTCGATCCTCGTCTCCGAGCGCATCGCCAAGGACGACGTCTTCACCTCGATTCACATCGAGGAGTTCGAGTGCGTCGCCCGCGACACGAAGCTCGGCAAGGAAGAAGTCACCCGCGACATTCCGAACGTCGGCGAAGAGGCCCTGAAGGACCTCGACGAGAGCGGCATCGTCCGCATCGGCGCCGAGGTGAAGCCGGGAGACATCCTGGTCGGCAAGATCACCCCCAAGGGCGAGACGCAGCTCTCTCCCGAAGAGAAGCTCCTCCGGGCGATCTTCGGCGAGAAGGCGGGCGACGTTCGTGACAGCTCACTCCGCGTCCCCCCGGGCGTGGCGGGCATCGTCATCAACGCGCGCATCTTCAGCCGCAAGGGCACGGACAAGGACGAGCGCGCGCAGTCGATCGAGGACGCGGAGAAGATCCGCCTCGAGCGCATGCGCGACGAGGAGATCAAGATCCTCCGCGACTCCTTCTTCCGTCAGATCAAGAAGCAGCTCGTCAACACGAGCACGACGGGCAAGCTCGTCGACGACAAGGGCAAGGTCCTTCTCTCGAAGGGTCAGGTCATCGAAGACGCGCAGATGGACGAGATCCCGCGCAAGTACTGGGGCGAGCTCCCGGTCGACGGCGCAGAGGAGCTTGCCGCGAAGCTTCGCGAGCTGGAAGACATCATCCAGGTCCGCGAGGAGCACTTCCGCGACAAGATCGATCGCCTCTCCAAGGGCGACGAGCTCCCGCCGGGCGTCATCAAGATGGTGAAGGTCTACATCGCCATCAAGCGCAAGCTTCAGGTCGGCGACAAGATGGCCGGTCGTCACGGAAACAAGGGCGTCATCTCCCGCATCATGGCGGAAGAGGACATGCCCTATCTCCAGGACGGTCGTCCGGTCGACATCGTGCTGAACCCGCTCGGCGTTCCGTCACGTATGAACGTCGGTCAGATCCTGGAGACGCACCTTGGTTGGGGTGCGCGCGTCCTGGGCTGGCAGCTCCAGTACATGCTGGAGCAGAAGTTCGGCGCGCAGGCTCTCCGCGAGCACATCTTGAACGTCTACGCAGGCGACGCAGAGCTCCACAAGTGGCTCAGCAAGCTCTCCGACGACGAGGTCAAGAAGGTCGCGGCAAAGCTCCGTCATGGCGTGCACTACGCGAGCCCCGTGTTCGACGGCGCTCCGGAGTCTGCCATCAAGGACTCTCTCGCGATGGCCGGTCTGCCCATCAATGGTCAGTCCGTTCTTCTCGACGGTCGCACCGGTGAAGCCTTCGACCAGGACGTGACCGTTGGCGTCATGTACATGCTGAAGCTCCACCACCTTGTCGACGACAAGATCCACGCGCGTTCGATCGGACCGTACTCGCTCGTCACGCAGCAGCCGCTGGGTGGCAAGGCGCAGTTCGGCGGTCAGCGTCTCGGAGAGATGGAAGTGTGGGCCATGGAAGCGTACGGCACTGCGTACGCGCTCCAGGAGTTCCTCACGGTCAAGAGCGATGACGTCATGGGCCGTACACGTATGTACGAGGCCATCGTCAAGGGAGAGCACACGCTCGAGCCGGGTCTGCCGGAGAGCTTCAACGTGCTCATCAAGGAGCTTCAGGCCCTCTGCCTGAACGTCGAGCTCCTCGAGCCCAGCCAACTCCGCGTCGCCGACCAGGCGGCGGAGGAATAAGCAAAGTAATGAATCGGGTGTCCACCAGCTTCATGGTGCTGCCGATCGTAGCCTTCGCGGGCTGCGTTCCAACGGCGCCGGAAGGGCAGCTTCGCACACGCGCCGCCTTCGATCTCAAGTGCTCCGAGGGTGATCTCTCGGTCGCGGATCTTGGCGGCGGCGTTGGCGACTCGCAACATGGTGCCACCCGAGGAGTCACTGGCTGCGGTCAGCGCGCCACCTACATCTACGATGGCTACCGGCGCGCTTGGCTGATGAACAACATGGACACCCCGGCGGCTCCGATGCAGCAGACACAGTCTGCTCCGGCCGCCCACTGAAGACTCTCTCTCTGAATTAGGAAGGACTCCCTATGCGCGACATTTTCAGCTTCTTTGAGAAGCCCAAAGACCCGCTCTCCTTCGCCGCGATTCGTATCTCGCTGGCGAGCCCGGAGAAGATCCGGGAATGGTCACACGGCGAAGTGAAGAAGCCCGAGACCATCAACTACCGGACGTTCAAGCCGGAGCGCGACGGTCTCTTCTGCGCCAAGATCTTTGGACCGGTGAAGGACTACGAGTGCAACTGCGGCAAGTACAAGCGCATGAAGCACCGCGGCATCGTCTGCGAGAAGTGCGGCGTCGAGGTCATCCAGTCCAAGGTGCGTCGTGAGCGTCTTGGCCACATCAACCTGGCCACGCCGGTCGCGCACATCTGGTTCCTGAAGAGCCTGCCCAGCCGCATCGGCAACATGCTCGACATCTCGCTCAAGGATCTCGAGAAGGTCCTCTACTGCGAGGCCTACATCGTCATCGACCCCAAGGAGACCCCGCTGGCTGTCGGCGAGCTCCTGTCCGAGGAGCGCTACATGCAGCTCCAGGACGAGTACGGCGACGACAAGTTCACGGCAGGCATGGGCGGCGAGGCGATCCTCGACATGCTCAAGGCCGTGGACGTCCACTCCATGAGCGAGACGCTGCGCGCCGAGATGCGCACCGCGACGAGCGAGGCGAAGCGCAAGAAGATCGTCAAGCGCCTGAAGGTCACCGAGGCATTCCGCGAGAGCGGTAACCGCCCCGAGTGGATGATGCTCACGGTCATCCCGGTGCTTCCGCCGGATCTCCGTCCGCTCGTTCCCCTCGATGGAGGTCGCTTCGCGACCTCTGACTTGAACGATCTCTATCGTCGCGTCATCAACCGCAACAACCGCCTGAAGCGCCTGCTCGAGCTCAACGCTCCGGAGATCATCATCCGGAACGAGCGCCGCATGCTCCAGGAGGCCGTCGACGCTCTCTTCGACAACGGCCGCCGCGGCAAGACCATCACCGGTCCGAACAAGCGCCCGCTCAAGTCGCTCAGCGACATGCTCAAGGGCAAGCAGGGCCGTTTCCGCCAGAACCTCCTCGGCAAGCGTGTCGACTACTCGGGGCGCTCGGTCATCGTCGTCGGTCCGGCGCTCAAGCTGCACCAGTGCGGCCTGCCGAACAAGATGGCGCTCGAGCTGTTCAAGCCGTTCATCTACAACAAGCTCGAAGAACGCGGCTACGTCAACACCATCAAGTCTGCGAAGAAGATGGTGGAGAAGGAGCGCCCCGAGGTCTTCGACATCCTCGAGGAGGTCGTCAGTGAGCACCCGGTTCTCCTGAACCGCGCGCCCACGCTCCACCGCCTTGGCATCCAGGCGTTCGAGCCGGTCCTCATCGAGGGCAAGGCCATCCAGCTTCACCCGCTCGTCTGCGCGGCGTTCAACGCCGACTTCGACGGTGACCAGATGGCCGTCCACGTGCCGCTCAGCATCGAAGCGCAGATGGAAGCGCGCGTGCTCATGATGAGCACGAACAACATCCTCTCGCCCGCGAACGGCCGCCCCATCATCAACCCGACGCAGGACATCGTCCTCGGGCTGTACTACGCGACCCGCGAGAAGAAGTACTCCAAGGGCTGCTACCGCGAGGGCTCCCTCACGGTGGACAAGAAGGGCACGCAGCTCGAGGGCAGCCTCCGTGGCGTGTACTCGTCGCCGGAAGAGGTCCGCATGGCCTTCGACCACGGCGAGGTCACGATCCACACGGGCATCCGCGTCCGCGTCATTGACCCGCTCGACAACCAGCGCCGCGTGGTGAACACGACTGTCGGTCGTTGCCTCATCAGCGAGGTCCTTCCGGAGGGCCTGCCCTTCGACCTCATCAACAAGACGCTCGACAAGAAGGCGCTCTCGTCCCTGATCGATGCCTGCTACCGCAAGCACCGCAACAAGGCGACCGTCCTCCTGGCGGACCGTCTCCGTTCGCTCGGCTACGAGTACGCCACCAAGAGCGGCGCCTCGATCTGCATGGATCACATGGTGATCCCGGACGCGAAGAAGCTCCTCCTCGACGAGGCACAGGAAGAAGTGCAGCGCGTCGTCGATCAGTACCAGGAAGGTCTGATCACCGACGGCGAGCGCTACAACAAGATCGTCGACATCTGGGCAGGCGTGGCCGACAAGGTCACCGCCGAGATGATGATCGTCATCGGCAAAGAGAAGATCACCGACCCCGAAACGGGCAAGGAGACCATCGAGCCGTCGTTCAACCCGATCTACGTCATGGCCGACTCTGGCGCGCGCGGAAGCACGCAGCAGATTCGCCAGCTCGCCGCGATGCGTGGCCTCATGGCCAAGCCCTCAGGCGAGATCATCGAGACGCCGATCACCGCGAACTTCCGCGAGGGTCTCTCCGTTCTCCAGTACTTCGTCTCGACGCACGGCGCCCGTAAGGGTCTCGCCGACACCGCGCTCAAGACGGCAAACTCCGGTTACCTCACGCGTCGTCTTGTCGACGTCGCGCAGGACGCCGTCATCAGCGAGTTCGATTGCGGAACGCTCGACGGCATCCGCGTGACCAAGCTCGAAGACGCAGGCGAGGTCATCCAGCCGCTCGGCGACCGTATCCTTGGTCGCGTCATGCTCGAGGACGTCGTGGACCCGCTCACCGGCGAAGTCCTCGTGCCCGCGAACACCGAGCTCGACGAAGCCCTCACGACCAAGATCGAGGACTCCGGCATCGAAGAGGTCGTCATCCGCTCCGTGCTCACCTGCGTCACTCGGCGCGGCGTGTGCGGCAAGTGCTACGGCCGCGACCTTGCGCGTGGCTACAAGGTCAACATCGGTGAGGCCATCGGCATCATCGCCAGCCAGTCCATCGGCGAGCCGGGCACCCAGCTCACGATGCGTACGTTCCACATCGGTGGAGCGGCCGCCCGCGGCAAGATCGAGCAGAGCTCGCTCGAGGCCCGCAGCGAAGGCTTCGCCCGCATCCGCGGCGCCACCTTCGCCGTCAAGAAGGACGGCACCGTCAGCATCATGAACCGTCACGGCAAGATCGTCATCGTCGACGAGACGGGTCGTGAGCGCGAGCACCACCGCCTGGTGTACGGCGCCATCCTCAAGATCAAGGAGGGCGACCGCGTCAAGGCCGGCACCCTGCTTGCCGAGTGGGACGCGTTCGCCATGCCGATCCTCACCGAGGTCGCCGGCATCGTGAAGTTCGGCGACATCGTCGAAGGCGTCACGATGGTGGAGAAGCTCGACGACACGACGGGTCTGTCCCGCAAGGTCATCATCGAATCGCGCGCCGCGGACCTCCGCCCGCGTATCTCGATCAAGGACTCCAAGACTGGCGAGACGCTCAAGCTGCCGAACAGCACGCTCGACGCTCGTTATCTGCTCCCGGTCGGCGCGAACATCGTCGTCCAGGACGGCGACGTGATCGAGGCCGGCGAGGTCATCTCCAAGATCCCGCGCGAGTCCACGAAGACGCAAGACATCACGGGCGGTCTGCCCCGCGTTGCCGAGCTCTTCGAGGCCCGCAAGCCAAAGGACCACGCGATCATCTCCGAGATCGACGGCGAGGTCTCGTTCGGCAAGGACACCAAGGGCAAGCACAAGGTGGTCATCACCCCGTTCTCGCCCGAGGGCACGCTCCTCACCGATCAGTCTCGCGAGTACCTCATCGCCAAGGGCAAGCACATCCAGGTGCAGCCGGGCGACAAGGTCCGCGCGGGTGAAGCGCTCATCAACGGCCCCGCAAACCCGCACGACATCTTGCGCGTGAAGGGGGAGAAGGAGCTCGCTGCGTATCTCGTGAACGAGATCCAGCAGGTCTACCGGCTCCAGGGCGTTGCCATCAACGACAAGCACATCGAGGTCATCGTTCGTCAGATGCTGCGCCGCGTGCGCATCAAGGACGTCGGCGACACGAACTTCCTGGTCGACGAGCAAGTGGAGAAGCACATCTTCGAGAAGGAGAACCAGCGCGTCATCGAGCGCGATGGTCGTCCCGGTATCGCGGAGCCGCTGCTCCTCGGCATCACGAAGGCGTCGCTCTCGACCGAGTCCTTCATCTCCGCGTCCAGCTTCCAGGAGACCACCAAGGTCCTCACGGAAGCCGCGATCTGCGGAAAGACGGACACGCTCCGCGGCCTGAAGGAGAACGTCATCATGGGACGTCTCATCCCGGCCGGTACCGGTCTCGCCGCGTACAAGTCGCTCAACATCATCATCGAGAGCGACGGCGCAGAAGAGCACCGTTCCCACGCTCCGCAGGCACCTCGGGCACCCGAGGCGCTCACGGCCGTGAACGAGGAGTGACCAGACCCTGAGCGGAGCATGTGCACGCGCAAGCGCGCACTGCCCAGCCCAGTACATGGAGAGGCGCGACGCTCTGAAGGGAGTGTTCGCGCCTTCTTCTTTTGTTCACACGTCGCGCACATCGAACCGCGTTCAACGTGCGCCTCCCACTGCCCAGCTGTGACAACCTTGTCGCTCATCGAAAGTCCGCTTTGCAGGAGGGCAAGTTTGAGCTTCTATAACTGTCCAGGGGAATGCAGAGCGCCGCGCCCGAGAACGAGACTGAGCGCCTGCGGGCCGTCCGGTCGTTGCGTGTGTCACTGGGTGACCGCCTCGAGCGTGTGCCCGGTCTCGAGGCGATTGTTCGCGCCACGGCCCATTCGTGCGGTGCGCAGCTAGCCGCCGCTGTGGTGGTCGAAGAGACCGAGCTGTTGCTGCTTGCAGCTCACGGCCTGGACGCCACGCGCCTTCCACGCGCCGGCTCGGTTTGCGCGCACGCGATGTCGGCGAGCGACGTCTTCGAAGTGCCCGACGCTCGAGCGGATCCACGCTTTGCTGATGCAACGCTCGTCACCCAGGCGCCACACGTTCGCTTCTACGCGGCAGCTCCACTCGTCGACCGCCGCGGCATTTCGCTGGGGGCGCTCTGCGTGTTCGACCCATCGCCGTCCGCGTTGACGGAGGACCAGCGCGCGCAGCTTCGCACGCTCGCGGCCGCGGTCGTCGACATCCTGGAGGCACGCGCAGGTGAGCCCACGCGCGAGCACCTTGCCCGTCAAGATCGTCTTGTCACCGCCGGCACGCTGGCCGCGGGTGTCGGACACGAGATCAATAATCCGCTCTCCTTCGTGGCGACCAACCTCGACTACGCCATCGACGAGCTCCGCACCATCGCCACCACGCACCCCTCGCTGTCGTCAACGCTGGACGAGGTGGTCACCGCGATCTCGGAGGCCAAGGACGGTGCGAACCGGATTCGCAAGATCGTCCGCGGGCTCCAGTCCTTCGCGCACCAGGACACGCCCACGGCGCCGACCAGCGTGCAGAGCGCGCTCGATGCAGCCACGGAGCTGGCACTCCATGAGCTCCGCCATGCGGCGACGCTGGATGTATTTGTGGAGTTCGTTCCTCCTGTCCTCGCGGACGAGGCTGGCCTCACCCACGTCGTCGTCAATCTGCTGGTCAACGCGGCGCAGGCGTTCGAGAGGCAGGACGCGAGCGTCAACAAGGTGGAGCTCCGCGCGTTCCGGCGCAACGACACAGAGGTGGCCATCTGCGTGAGCGACAACGGACCTGGCATCACGGCGGACGTGTTGCCACGCATCTTCGACCCGTTCTTCACGACCAAGCCCGTGGGCCACGGTAGCGGACTTGGTCTGTCGCTCTGCCATACCATCGTGTCGTCGCTCGGAGGAGAGCTCAGCTGCGAGACCGAGCTGGGTCGCGGCACCAAATTCACCGTGATTCTCCCCGTGGCAAACGTCGCGCTGCGCGCATCGGAGCTGCCCAGCTCTGGCACCACACCGGTCGCGCGTGGCCGGATCCTCCTCATCGACGACGAGGAGGGGCTCCTGCGAGCGATGACTCGCCTGCTCCGTCAGGACCATGAGGTAGTTGCGATCGCGGATCCGCGGACCGCGCTGAGCATGCTCGTCGAATGCGACGCCGCGTTCGACCTTGTCTTCTGCGATCTGATGATGCCGCACCTGACAGGAATGGAACTATTCCGCACGGTCGAGAGGCTGCGGCCGGACATCTGCAGGCGCTTCGTCTTCATGACGGCCGGCGCCATCTCCGACGACGCCAGCACCTTCCTCGCTACCTCACGCAATCCGCGCGTGGACAAGCCGTTCTCCAGCGAGGCACTGCGATCGCTCGCGCAGAAGCTGGTCCAGAAGTTTGGCGGGCAGGAGTCCGCAGTCTCCGCTCGTTCCAGCGCCGGGACGGACTGACGTGCATCCGGGGGAGCTCCGGACGGACGAAGAGATCTTCGCGCTACTCGCGGGTGCAAAGCGCATTGCCGTCCTGGGAATCAAGACCGAAGCACAGGCGGACCAGCCTGCGTACTACGTGCCGAAATACATGGCCGATGCTGGCTACGACATCGTCCCGGTACCGGTCTACTATCCCGACGTGACCACGATCCTGGGGCGACCGGTATGCAGACGCGTGGTGGACGTGGCCCCGCCCATCGACATCGTGAACGTGTTCCGTCGGTCTTCGGACGTCGCGGCGCACACCGCGGATATCCTTGCCGCGCGCCCGCGTGCAGTGTGGCTCCAGCAGGGCATCCGCGACGACGCCGTGGCGGACGTCCTTGTGAAGGCCGGTATCCAGATAGTGCAGGATGCATGCATCCTGGTGATGCACCGCCGCTTCCGTGCGCTGCACCTCGCTGACATCCAACCTCCCGCTGCTCCTCCTGGGAACGCGCCGTGACGCGCACCCTCGCGGATGACGTGGCCACGCTGGGCAGGTGCCTGGGCACGGTGATCCGCGAGCAGGAAGGTGAGCGCTTCTTCGCACTGCTGGAGCGCGTGCGCACGCGCACCAAGGATCTCCGCGAGAAGAACCATGACGGCGCCGGCATGCAGGCGGAGCTGGCAGTGACCGACCTCACCGACGCGGGGCTCCTGGTCCGCGCGTTCTCGATCTACTTCCAGCTCATCAACCTGGCCGAGGAGCATGATCGTGTGCGCAAGCTGGGCCGGCGCGAGGGCGTGCGCCCGGAGAGCCTGGAGGCCGCGTTGCTTGCGCTGCGCGACGCCGGCATGGACGCAGAATCAGTACGCGCCATGCTGCGTCGCACGGACCTTGGCCTGACGTTCACCGCGCACCCCACGGAGATGCGGCGGCGCACCGTGCGCGCGCACACGGAGCGCGTGTCGGAGCTGCTCTACAACCTGGACGTGAACGCGCCAGGCGCGCTTGCCCGCATCACGGCGCATGTGGAGGCGCTCTGGGCCACGCCACAGCTGCGTGCGCGCCGTCCGGAGGTGAAGGACGAAGTGAAGGCGGGGCTTGCGTACGTGGATGTCATCGCGGGCGTCCTTCCCGAGCTCGATTTCGACCTCCGGGATGCGTTCATGCACGTCTTCGCGGAGGCGCTGGGCGACGTGAGCGTGCCGGTGTCTTTCCACTCGTGGGTCGGCGGTGACCGCGACGGCAATCCGAACGTCACGCCGGAGGTCACGGCGCAGACGTTCGAGATGCACGCGGAGCGCGCGCGCCGCGGCCTGCTTTCATCGCTCGAGCTGGCATATGCGTGGCTCAGTCACGCGCGCGAGCTGCCGCACTCCATCGGCGCCAGCAGGGGCGCGGACGCGGGCCTGCCACGAGAGCCCGCGCGCAAGGTGCTGGCCGAGCTGCGCGCGAAGATCTCCCGCGGTGAGCCGTCAGACCCAGACGCCCTCGTGCGCGAGCTCAAGGAGCAGCTGGACGGCTCCGGCTTCGCTCGCAGCGCGACGGAGCTGCTGCGCCCGTTTCGCGTGCGAGCGCATTCGTTCGGCCTTCATCTTGTCTCGCTCGACGTGCGTGAGCACTCCGAGATCGTCGGCAAGGCCGTCGCCGAGCTGCTCGCGTACGCGGGCATTGCTGGCTACACCAAGAAGAGCGAGCCCGAGAAGGCGGCACTGCTGTCGGCGGAGCTTGCTTCGCAACGGGCTCTCATTCCTGTGGCTGTGCGCGAGAGTCAGAGCGCGCTCGTGCAGTGCGTGCTGGGTCCCGTGGTCGCCGCGCGCCACGCGATGAAGTTGAACGGTGCGCGCGCATTCGGTCGCTACATCGTCTCGATGAGCGAGCAGCCGAGCGACCTCCTCGAAGTACTGGTGCTCGCGCGCGAGGCAGGCGTCCAGCTGGCGCCGGTGCCGCTATTCGAGACGCTCGCGGATCTCGAGCGTGCGCCCGACGTGATGCGCAGGGTGCTTGCGCTGCCGGTCTATCGCGCCGCGCTGGGTGACTCCGTGCAGGAGATCATGATCGGCTACTCCGACTCCAACAAGGATGCCGGATTCCTTGCCGCGAACGTCGCGCTCTACGAGGCGCAGGCCGAGATAGGCGCGGCCTGCGCAGAGGCTGGAGTGCGCTACCGCTTCTTCCACGGGCGCGGCACCAGCATAGGTCGCGGTGGTGGTCCCATGGCGCGCGGCCTGCTGGGTCAGCCGCCGCAGACCATGGATGATGGGCTCCGCATCACGGAGCAAGGCGAGGCGATGGGCAACAAGTACAGCCACCCCGCGCTGGCACATCGCAACCTGGAGCAGGGTCTCTACGGCTTGCTCGTGGCGGCCGCAAAGCCAAAGTCCGACCTCCCTGCCGACATGCGCACGGCCATGCGGAAGGCGGCGGAGACCAGCGTGGCGGAGTACAGAGCGCTGGTCACAGATGCTTCGTTCCTGCGCTTCTTCGAGGACGTGACGCCCATCAACGAGATCGCGCGACTGCAGATCGCATCGCGTCCAGTGCGAAGACCCGGCCCGCCGAACCTGAGCTCGCTACGCGCGATTCCATGGGTCATGGCGTGGACGCAGTGTCGCGCGAACGTGCCCGGGTGGTACGGCCTTGGTGCGGGGCTCGGCACCGTGGACCATGCGCTGCTACGGGACATGTACGCGCGCTGGCCGTTCTTCCGGTCCATGGTCGACAACGCGCAGATGAGCCTGGCGAAGACGGAGATGGGGATCTTCCGCGCGTACCGGTCGCTGACAGCGGAGCACGCGCTCGGTGATCGCATCGTCTTGGCGTTTCAGTCCGCAGTCGACATCCTGCGCGTCACCACCGGCGGCGAGTTGCTCCACGAGGAGCCAGTGCTCGCGCGCTCGATCAAGCTGCGGAACCCGTACATCGAGCCCATTCACCGGCTGCAAGTGGAGCTGATTCGCCGGGCCCGCAAGCTACCACCCGATGATCCGCTACCGCCGGAGCTCGAGCGGCCACTGCTGCTCTCGCTCCACGGCATCTCCGCCGGGATGCGGAATACGGGTTAGTCAGTTGCAGACGATCATGGTGCCGGGGCCGTTGGGGCCCGCGCACTTCATTCCACCGGGGCACTGCTCGCCGCCAGAGATGGCGCCGCCCGTGCATTCGAACGCAGAGAAGTCGACGAGCTGGCTGCAGTAGAGGCCGTCAGCCCTGCCCACGCAGGAGTCCTTCTGCGGCGGCGGCGCGCCAGCGTCTTCCTTCGGCTTCGGCATCACCTTGTCCTTCACGGTCTTCACGATCTTGTCGATCGGCGGCGGTGCGCTGCACGCCTTGTTCGCGAGGTCAGCGACGGGCTTCGGAACGGCGTTCTGTGCGGCCTGCTTGGGGCACATCTGCTCGATGCTGAGGCCCGACTTCTTCTGGAAGTCGAGCGCGATCACCTGCGCCGCCGCCGCAACGCCCATGGGCGCGGGCGCGTTCCAGAGCAGCGCGAGCGCCATGTCCTTGGGCGAGTCGTACTGGATGAACGTCTTGCCGGTGCTCGGATCCTTCTTCAGGTGCTGGTGGATGAAGAAGCCGTTCTGGCTCAGCGCCTTGGTGCCGGTGTCCCATGCAGTCCAGTCCGCCGCGAAGACGCTCGCGTCAACCGGTGTGGGAATCACGTCGTAGCCAACGCTGATGCTGACCGCGCCGCCGTACACCGAAAGGTCGGGACTCACGAAGCCGGTCGCGCCCGCGGAGAGGAGCTTCGCAGGCAGACCCACGGACACGGAGGCGCTGCAGAAGCGGCCCGACCACGCGTCGATGACGCCGTCCTTCTTGCCGAAGCCGTAGCCCGCATACGCGCCGGCCTCGCCGCCGACGAGGCTGGCAACGCCGTAGCCTTTGTAGCCGAACGTCGCGGCCTGGAGGTTCGTCATGTCCCAGACCATGTCCACGCCGCCCTGCACCTGACCCACCGCGCCGGCCTGAACATAGCCGCCGTAGTAGAAGTACGGATTGTTGAGCGACGAGAACGGACCGATGACGTCGCAGATGTTGTTACCGATCTGCGCGAAGATCTTCTTCACCTGCGCGACCTTCTCGCGCGCGATCCTGATCGCGTCGCCCAGGCCCTGGATGGTGGGGTCCGTGATCACGACATCCGGAATGCCCTGCGCGGCGTTCCCGGGGAGCACGCAGGTGCCCGTGCTGGCGAGCTGGTCGACGCACGTCTCGTACTGCTGCTCGACATCGGTCAAGCTTGCCTGCAGCTGGTTGCCTGCAGTGTCGCGCCTGGCGACGATCGCGGGATCCTCCGCCGACGACTGTGACCCATCCGAGCTGCAGCCGGCCATGCCTGCAGTACAGGCGACGGCACCCAGGCTGACGACGATGGAGAGCGACCGAAGCTGCGACGGAAGTGCACGCGGAAGCTTCTTCGCCATGCATCAGCCTACGACATCGTCACCGGTTGGCTTCCCCCGGCTGTCTCCAGGAGGTGACTTTTGTGGGATACGTCACCCGGATCCGTGGGACACCACCACCACAATCAGCGCCAGAAGCGCTGGAACCGCCTGGACGAAGAGGATCTTCCGCGAGGCGGTGGCCGCGCCGTAGACCCCGGCGATGAGCACGCAGCCAAGGAAGAACAGACGTAGAGCATGGGCCATGCCGGGCTCGGCGATGAACGACCAGACCAGTCCGGCCGCCAGGAACCCATTGTAGAGGCCCTGATTCTTGGCGAGCGACGCGGTCTGTTCCTGCTCCTTCGCGGAGCGCCCGAACGTCTTCTGGCCGAATGGAGTGGTCCACAAGAACATCTCCAGGATCATGAAGTAGACGTGCAGGAGAGCGACGAGACCGACCAGGCCAAGGGCGACCATGTGCATGTGCCGGAGCGTCCCACGGAAGGTTACCGCGGACAATCGATGTCTTTGCTCGCCGCTTTCGAAAGCTGCTATCCCGTCTGCATTCGCACCGTGCGTACTGCCAGAGGCTCCCACCCGCGCCGTTCGCTGCTGCTCGCGCTGTCCGTGGTGGGCGCGCTCCACGGGTGTAGTTCGAGGAGCTCACCCGTCGATGCCGGCGCGGATGCATCGGCTGTGCGCGACGCGAGCGCGAACGCTGTCGCGGTCGACGCAGCCATCGATGATGCAGGTCGCGACGGAGCCACGGAGGAGACCGACGCGGGGGACGCAGCGCCTCCATTCGCGGGTCACAAGAAGGTGCTGCATGTCGGTGACTCCACCGTCGGATATTCGAGCGGGCTGCAGCTCGAGTTCAAGAAGATGTTCCCGGAAGCTGGAGTCGCGTACGTCAGTCACACGATGACCTCGGCGGGTCTGCACACGGTCGCGGAGGAGCACATCGTCGAGAAGCTCGTGAAGCGTCACGCGCCAGACCTTGTCATCGTGCAGCTCGGAACGAACAACCTCACCGTGCCCCACCCCGAAGTCTACATCCCCGACATCAAGAGCATCCTCGCGCAGATCGGCCATCGTCCCTGCTACTGGATCGGGCCGATTTCCCTGAAGGTCCCCGAGCGCGGCATGCGCGGCGTCCTGCGAGACAACGTCGCCCCGTGCATCTTCTACGACTCGTACGACCTGACGCTGGAGCGCCAACCAGACGGACTCCACCCCTCGCAGAAGGCCGCCATCATGTGGTCCGCGCTGTTCTTCGAGTTCGCCAAGGAGCACCCGGCGAGGGAGTAGCGTCGAAGTCGAAGTCGCTCTACGTCACGACTCCCCCCGCGTACTTCCTCCGTCCCCACTCCCCCATCACCATCCCGCACGCGATCGCCACGGGAAACGAGTGATTCACCCCGTACATCGGAATGCCCACCACCTGCGTCGCCCTCGCGACCACGCTCTTCGGCAATCCGTGCCGCTCGCTCCCGAACGCCAGCACCACGTCCTCCGGAAACGGAAGCGCACCATACAAACTCGTCGTCGCGTGGTCCTTCTCCACCGCCCACAGCGGTCTCCTCCCGATGCGCGCAAACAGCTCTTCCTCTCCCGCAACGCGCACGATGTCCTCGTACTTCTCCATCCCCATCGACGCCTTCTCGTAGTGAGGCTCGTCGCCCACGAGCACGATATCCCTCACCAGAAAGCTATGCGCCACGCGTACGCACGCGCCGATCGCGAACGCGTTTCCAAATGTGTATAATACAAGTGTCACGCCGCTCCGCAGCGGGGAGAGCAGCGCGCGCACTTCTTCGGGCGTCGCGTCGATGGGGGTCGTATGGGCCACCTCCGCCATGCTAATACACAGATGCGATGCGGCTCATCCAAGCGCTCGTCCTGGGCATCATCGAAGGCCTGACGGAGTACCTGCCGGTGTCGTCCACCGGGCATCTCATCGTCGCCACGCACGCGCTCAAGGTGGACAGCGCGGCAGCCGACTCATTCGACATTGTCATCCAGGCCGGTGCAATCCTCGCGGTGCTCGTCCAGTATCGCTCGCTCCTTGGGACGCGTGCGCTCGGGCTCTTCTCACGCGAGAAGGCGTCGATCCAGTTGTTCAGTCAGCTGCTCGTCGCGTTCATGCCCGCCGCGATCACAGGTCTGCTCTTCCACAAGGCGATCAAGGAGCATTTCTTCTCGCCAAAGACCGTCGCCATTGCGTTCGTGATCGGCGGCGTCTTCATGATCGTCGCCTCGCGCATGCAGCCGCGGGATGGAGGGCCCCACGCGCCGAACCAGATCACAAAGCTCGAGGACATGACCATGGGTCAGGCCGCCAAGGTCGGTCTCGGGCAATGCTTCGCGCTGATCCCCGGCATGTCCCGCTCGATGTGCACCATCCTCGCCGGTCGCTTCGCCGGCCTCTCCATGCCCATCGCCGCGGAGTTCTCGTTCCTGGTCGGCCTGCCTACCCTTGGCGCCGCCACGGTCTACGAGGGCTGGAAGGCACGCCATGTGCTCATGGATCAGATCGGTGCCCAGAACCTTGCGGTGGGACTCGTGACTTCGTTCCTGGTCGCGTGGGCCGTCATCGCCGTGTTCATCCGCTACCTGAGTCGGCGCGGCCTCGAGCCCTTCGGCTACTACCGGATCGCAGCGGGGGTGGTCGTGTGGGTCGTGATGGTCGGTATCTGACCGAGACTCTGACCGAGACCCGCTCTCCCCTCGGGGCCTCTTGACTTTGCGCACACCCAGACTAAGGTCCGGCGCCGGTCGCATCTCGGATTCAATCCGCGGCGCAACCACCCGATTCATCGGGGCAATAGCTCAGCTGGGAGAGCGCTGCGTTCGCAATGCAGAGGTCAGGGGTTCGATCCCCCTTTGCTCCACAAACTAGACCCACAACCGCTTCTCGCCGCTGACCGGCCGTGCGAAGATCCGTAGCTCAGGAATCCGCAAGGACCCGATGAGCTCGCCGCAGCACGAAGACGAAGACGAAGAGGACATCTCCTTCACGGGGCAGATCGTCCACGGGAAGTACCTGGTCGAGACCCTGATCGGCACCGGCGGCATGGGCACGGTCTGGCTCGGTCGCCACATCGAGCTCGGCAAGAGCGTCGCGATCAAGTTCATTCGCCCAGATGTGGCGGAGCGTCCCGACGCGCGTAAGCGGTTCGAGATCGAGGCCCGCGCCGCGGCCAGTGTCCGCTCCGACCACGCGGTGAAGGTCTACGACTACGGCCTCCTGCCGAACGGCTTACCGTTCATCGTCATGGAGTACCTGGAAGGGGAGTCCCTTGCCGACATGCTCGTGCGCGTCGGCGCGATCTCCGGAAAGGAAGTCGCGAAGATCATTCGCCAGGCTTCCATGGCGCTCGCGCAGGCGCACGCCGCGGGCATCGTTCACCGCGATCTGAAGCCGGACAACATCTTCCTCGCGACCAACATGCAAGGCGTCGACGCTGACAACCCGTACAGGGTGAAGCTCGTGGACTTCGGCATCGCGAAGATCCTGGACCCCTCGTACGAGGGCGGGCGCTTCGGTGGGCCCACGCAGGATGGCAACGTGATCGGCACGCCGAACTTCATGGCCCCCGAGCAGCTCACGATGGGGGGCGCCCCCGGCCCGGTGACCGATCTCTGGTCGCTCGGCGCGTGCGCGTTCACCGCCATGACGGCGCGCATCCCCTTCGAGGGTGACGTCCTTGGCGACATCGTGCTCAAGGTCTGCATGCAGCCCTACCCGAAGGTGTCCGAGATCAACCCTGCCGCGCCGGCGGGCTTCGACAGCTGGTTCCAGCGCGCGTGCGCACGTGATCCCGCGCAGCGCTTCCAGAGCGCAGACGAGCTCGCCACAGCGCTCGAGGGCGTGTGTGGCGTTGCTGCGAGCGGCGTGACGACGCAGACGCACGAAGAAGATCGCGTGCAGTACAAGATCGCCGCGATCGACCCGCACCTGCTCGAAGAGATCGCGGCCATGGAGCCGAAGGGGATCTCCGCCCGCACGGCGCTCCTCGCGGGGCTCGTGATCGGCGTGACGCTCATGTTCGGGACGCTGGGCATCCTCGCCTGGCAGCGCGGTCCCGGGCAGCAAACCTACATCGATCCCACGCCAACCGCCTCACCGGCAAAAGACGCAGGCCCGCCCAAGTAGGGTGTGGCGCCGCGATCCAAGCGGTTCAAGCGATCAGGCGATTCAAGCCGCGGGGAGAAGGCGGCGCAGCTGTACGCGCATGCTGTCGAAGCTGGGTGCCGCAAGGCCCCTGGCGCGACGGAGCATGAACAGCGCGTGGTGGACTTCAGTGTCGTCCGGCTCGCTCGTTCCGCCATCAAGGAGGTTACGATCCCTTGCCAGCTCGAATGCTGCCGCGAGCTCATCCCCCATGGCGATGTCCATGTAGGACAGCGCCTCGTCCAGGGTCAACGTCTCGACGGAGCTGATAGCAGGTCCCTTCATGCGTCTACCTCTTTCGCTAACACGCGATGCTGCACTCTCCGTGCCGGGGAACCCGTCCCCAACGCGAAGTCCAATGAGAGAAACAAGATCCGAGAACATGACCGCTGGTGTGCGCGGCTTGCGCAGACCATTGCCGAACGCGCGCGGTCGCAGGAAGGCGGCCGCCGTTGGCAGTGAGGGCAGCGCGATGATGATGTCGATCGCGGTGAGCAGTCCGGCGCGCGTGGAAACGACGTGCAGCGGCGACAAGTTGCGGCCGCGCGTGCGAAGGATGGTGGTCCAACCACCAGGCCTGTAGTCCGGGTGGAAGACGGCGGAGAGGCCTCTGTTCCGTGCGGCCTTTCGGCCGAAGGATGCGGGCGCTCTGTTGATGAACCTGGGCTCGAAAGGGCTGACCGCTCTGGCCTGTCGGGCGCGCTTCTCGCTGCCGCGCTCCGTACCCTTCTGAACTGATCCGCCGTGTGGTTGCGTCAATCTCCCTCCCCGGAAGTCGCTGGAATCATCGAAATGAAGCCCAGCTAATTTCAGGGTAACGCGCAGAAATTTGCCGGGCCAACTTTTTTCGGCTTTCAGTGCCCGTTTCAGTGAGGGGAACGCTTACCGTGTAGGATACAAGTTCTTCGATCTGGCGGTGTCATGGAGCCTGCTTCCGCTGCTGGATCTCCAGCCAACGGACCATCATGCTGCCAGCGTGCTGCAGGTAGTCGATGCGGATCTGCCAGTCCACCGCGCTGCCTGGCATGGCTCCGTGCATCACCTGCGGGCTCGCGAACAGGTGCGTTGGCCCAGGACGAAACTGATGGCGGACAACGAAGGCGATCGCGCTGTCCAGCTCGCGCGTCAATGCCGCGCGCTCCGGATCGGGACGGCCGCTCTGGGTCTCGTCGCGCATCACCGCGAGCAACGTTGCCCCAGCAGCCTCGCCACGGCTCGACGCCGGTGTCAGGCGCGGGCTGACGAAGTTGCCAACGCCGAACGCGCCCTCCGCATCCATCGCGTGCTCATTCGTTCCGTACTGCAGACGCCGTTGGTACTCGTGCCACCGCTTGCAGAACGTGAGCGCCTCGCGGTTGGGCGCACGCTCCCAGAGATCTTCCAGGGCCTGACACGTCCAGTGCTCCTCGCTGAAGTAATAGCGATCACCGAAGAAATGCCAGCCGGAGCCCACCAGGCGCGAGAGCCCGCGAACGGCTGCGTCCAGGTCGCGCGGATCGTTCGTGATGCGATGCGCGCGTGCGAGTGCCAGCGTTGCCTCGCCGGAGAAGTAGAGGAGCTGTACGTCGATGGGCTTCTGGGCTGCGCGATCGTACAGGTGCTGGAACTCGCCGTCGGGCCGCTGCTGACTGCGCAAGAACTCCGCCAGTGCCTTGATCTGCGTCTTGTAGCTTGCATCAATGTCGCCGCGGACGATCTCGGTGAACGCGATCAACGCGAGCGCCGCCGACCCGATCTCCGCATCGTTGTCCTCTGCGATGCACGTGTGCGCGCCGCACGGGACCATGCGCTCGTCGCGAATGATTGCCGCCGCGCGCAGCGCCGCGTACGCGATGATCGGCTCGTGCTCCACCGCCGCCGCCTGCGCCAGGAAGAACGTCGCGCCTGCGTGGCGCGGCCAGCTGTACCCCGGGATCTCCTTGTCGGTCGTCGCCTCGACCAGGTATCGGAATCTGCCGCGCGCATCCAGGTTTCGTGACAGGTAGCGCGACGCATCCTTGACGGCCGTGTGCACGTCTTCGGCCGTGAGCGTGTCCGCGGTGACGCGCCGCGCCGGCTGCGCAGGGACCACCGGCGCTGCAGCGGGCACGTGACGCTCGAACCGGATGCGGCGGAACGAGGCGCGCGCGTCCACCTCCTGCGCGGTCATGCCCAGCTCCTTTGCCGCCGTTGCCAGGACGACCGCGCGGTCCACGCCAAGGCCCAGCCCAGCCTCCGCGAACATCTGCGTGTGGTCGTATGCGCGCGCCGACATGAGCTCGTCGACCGTCATCACCGACGTGCGCTCTCCCACCGTGACGGCCACGCCATCGCGCCCCGGCACCACGCCCAGCTCGAAGAAGCCGGGCAGCGAGGACATGGGCGCCTCTGCCACGCCCTCTTCCGTGACCACGGTGCTGTCTGCCGGCACCGGCTCTGGAGCGACGCTGCTGCCCACCACATGACGCCCGACTGCCACGCCGCCCTTCCACGCAATGACCACGCGCGTGCGCTCGGCCGTGGGCACGTCGTGCAGAGAAAAATGCGTGCAAGATGCAACGAACGACAGCAACCCCGCGAACGCGATGAGCAGCAGCACACGACACATTCGCCCGAACGTCACGCGCGGCTCCGGGGACCAACCCAGACCAGGCACGCGGCAGGCAGCGCGATTGTGTACGGGAAAACAAGCGCGATCACGAACACGAAGATGAGCGCACCGCCCTGCCCCACGGGACCATACGCCCCGCGCAGGTAGCCAGCAGAGGACGACAGGAGCACGATCACGATCGCCCCGAGCAAGAGCGTCACGTAGGAGGCAACGCGCGCGAGTGCCTTGCCGCGCGCATGCCCGGCGAGCAGCGCGACCGATGTGAGCGCGAGCAATCCGCCGAGCACCCCGCCAGAGACGTCCACCACCGCGTATCGGGTGGGCAGCCCCATGAACACGCCACACAGGATCAGCGCCGCCGTGAGCAGGAAGAGCACGCCGAACGTTCGCCGGACGGCCGTCTCGGAGGGGCCAGACATGGGCCCGTGAGTAACACGCTCAGAATTGCCCGTAAACGAACGGCTCCGCCTTCGCGCCTGCGGCCGCGTGCAGCCCGAACGCGCATGCCGCAAGCAACAGGCCCTGCACCGGTGCCGGCGCTCGCGCGAACGCGTCGCGGACCTGGTCCTCGATTCGCTTCGGCACGAAGTGGAGGGCAAGGCCGACCACCAGCAGCACCACCACCTTGAGCGGCAGATTGTCCGTTCCGTAGCTCAGCTTGCCAAGGCGCGCGAGCAGGTCGGTGGCGTGGTGAAACGACGGCGCGCGGAAGAATACCCAGCAAAAGCACACGAAGTGAAAGGTGCAGAATACATTGAATGCCGTGCGCAGCGGAGAGACCGGCGCGTTGCGAACTTGCTTTGGGGCATGACCATCGGCCGGGCTGCGGTACGGCCCTGCCGTTTCATCTGTCTGCTTCGCGGGCCTGCGCCTGCGCTGCCACGCGCGGTTCACCGCGAGCGCGCCGCCGTGCAGGGCGCCCCACAGGACGAAGTTCCACGACGCGCCGTGCCACAGTCCGCCGAGCACCATCGTCGCGAGCAGATTGAAATAGGTGCGCGCGGTGCCGTAGCGGTTTCCGCCGAGCGGCACGTAGAGGTAGTCGCGCAGCCAGGTGGAGAGCGAGATGTGCCACTTCCGCCAGAACTCCTGCAGGTCGCGCGAGGTGTACGGCGCGTCGAAGTTGTACGGCAGGTCGTACCCGAAGAGCTTCGCGCTGCCGATGGCCACGTCCGTGTAGCCGGAGAAGTCAGCGTAGATCTGGATCGCGTACGCGTAGATCGCGACCAGCCCTTCGAGCGACGAGTACCGCTCCGGATTGTCGAAGACGCGCCCCACGAGGTTCTGCGCGAGCGTGTCGCCAATGATGATCTTCTTCGCGAGGCCCGTGGCGATCTGCGAGAGCGCACGCGCCCTGTCGGCCTCCGACACCTTCGGGTCCGCCGCCAGCTGCGGCAACATCTGGTGAGGCCGCACGATGGGCCCCGCGACCAGGTGCGGGAAGAAGCACACGAAGAGCAGGTACTCCTTGTAGCTCTTCGCGGGGACGATCTCCTTGCGGTAGACGTCGATGGTGTAGCTCATGGTCTCGAACGTGAAGAACGAGATGCCGAATGGCAGCGCCAGTCGCAGGTGCGTGGGCGTGATGGGCACGCCGATCTTGTGCATGAGCAGCGCGAAGGTGTCCGCGCCAAAGTTCCAGTACTTGAAGAGCGAGAGCACGCCCAGGTAGTAGAAGACCGAGACCAGCAGCAGCGCCTTGCGCTTGCCTGGAGCCGTCACGTGCGCCATCGCACGGCCAATGCCGTAGTCCAGCGAGCTGCCCACGAAGATGATGCCGAAGCACATCGCGCTCCAGCCTACGGGGCCGAGCGGCACGTCCTCTTCGAGCGCCGCGTCGTACGTGCCGTAGATATAAAACGTGTAGCTTGCAAGTATCAGGAACAGCGTGCGCAGGCCGTGATACCCGCGCAGGAGCCAGAAGCCGGCATAGGTCCCCAGCAGGAACGCCGCATAGAGGGCGCTGTTGAACAGCATGCTTGCGGCATGTAACCGCGCTCATGCGGCCGCGGCAAGTTTCACATCAGCTTCACGGGCATGATCTCCGCGGACAGCTGCACCTCGTTGCCCAGGCCATAGCTGAAGTACGCGGGCTGGCTGGTTCGGCGCAGGATGCCGAAGATCATCAGGCGAATGCGTCCAGCAAGGCCCGTGTTGCGGGCGGGGATCAGGTTCTCCTGCGACACATGGACGATCCACTTGTGCGGGTCGGCGGGCAGGTCCACCTGGTGGTGACCCGCTAGCTCCGCAAGCACGTGCTCCACATTGGGGTCCTCGAGGAAGCCAAACTTCACGGTCACGCTGACGATGCTCCCGTTGCCCTCGTCCTTCTGGAAGACAGTCACGTCGTAGCGGCTGTCGCGGACGTAGGGCGTCTTCGCATGCACGACCTCCACGAAGACCAGGTTCCTGGGCAGGAGCCCGTAGCGGTCCAGGAGCAGCTGCAGCAGCGCGGGCGTATTGTCATCCATGTCGCGCATGGGCTTTGGCACCATCAGGATCGCGTTGCGCTCCACGAAGGTCGTGGCCTTCTCCTTGTGCGCCACGAGCTCCCTCATGGTCATGGTGGGCTTGCTGGAGTACGCGGCGAAGGTCGCCTTCCGGCCCCAGCGCCAGGTGATCATCACGACGAAGAGCGCGATGCCCAGGCCCAGTGGCACGAAGCCGCCCTCGAACACCTTGAGCGAGTTCGCGAGAAGGAACGAGCTGTCGATCGCACCGAACGCGACGAACAGCAGCAGCGCAGGAAGGCTCCACTTCCAGGCCAGGCGTGCGAATGGGAGCATTGCCATCGACGTGGCCACCATCACGCCGGACTCCGCAAGACCGTACGCGGCGGCCAGCGCGGAGCTTGAACCGAACGTGAGCACCAGCAAGATGCACCCGCAGAGGAGCGCCCAGTTCACGAACGGCACGTAGATCTGCCCTTCGTGCGCGTGATGCGTGTGCACGATGCGCATGCGCGGGAAGAGCCCCAGACCGATCCCTTGCGACGCCAGGGAGAACGCGCCGGAGATGAGCGCCTGCGACGCGATGATCGTGGCGAGCGTCGCCAGCACCACCATGGGCAGCACCATGGCGTGCGGCACCATGCTGAAGAACAGGTTGCTCTTCACCACGGGCGCGCCGCTCATCAGGAACGCGCCCTGACCCAGGTAGTTGAGGAGGAGCGAAGGGAACACGATGGCAAACCAGCTGATGCGAATGGGAAGCCTGCCGAAGTGCCCCATGTCCGCATAGAGCGCCTCGCCGCCGGTCACCGTGAGCACCACCGAGCCGAGCACCAGCAGGCTCATGCGAATACCTGCAGTATGCAAGAATCGGAGACCCCACAACGGATTCAGGGCGGAGATGATCTCAGGGTGCACCACGATCTGCCGCGCGCCCAGCGCCGCGATGGTCAGGAACCACACCACGAGCACCGGGCCGAAGATGCGGCCCACCTTCTCCGTGCCCTTGAACTGGATCGAGAAGAGCCCCGTGAGGATGGCGATGGTGATGGGGATCACCGCGTGCTCGAACACGGGCGTCGCGACGTTGAGCCCCTCCACCGCGGAGAGCACGCTGATGGCCGGCGTGATCACGCCATCACCGAACAGGAGGCCCGCGGCGAGCATCAGCCCGAACATCAGGTACTTGAGCCCGCGCTCGCGGTACTTGTGGAGCAGGCCGTACAGGGCGAAGACACCACCCTCACCGTCGTTGTCGGCGCGCAGCACGAACAGCACGTACTTCAGTGCCACCACGATGATGAGCGCCCAGATGACCAGCGAGATGCAGCCGCGCGCGTTCTCTGGCGTGGGCGCCACGTGCCCGTGGCCGAAGAAGATCTCGTTCACCGCGTAGAGCGGCGACGTGCCTATGTCGCCGTACACCACGCCCAGCGCGCCGAGCGTGAGCGCGGTCACGCCGCCTCGTGCCGCGTGCGGTTCGAGCTTCTGACCGGAGCCCTGGGGTACCGCTTCGTCTTCCGACGGGGCCCGGGCGGGCGGGATGCTCATGAGGTCATCCTATCCGGTCGGCGCTTCGCTTGTCCGCCTGCAACCGGTCGTGTAATCGTGAGTGCCGTGACGACCTCGGATGATCAGAACGAGCGCGCACCGCTTGCGCCGGAGGCGTCTCCCTCCGCTCCGGAGGTGCACCCGCTGCTGGGGAAGACCAGCGTCGCGCTGATCGTCATGCTCGCTGTCCTTGGCGTGCCCTACCTGTCGCCCCGCCTCGTGCGGTACCGCGTGGCGCTCATGCCGTGGGAACAACGGCCGGAGGTGACCGCCGCCAACGATCCCAGCGGTGCCAACGCGCAGCCCATCCTCACGAACGGCGAGCAGAAGCTCAAGGCCTCTGCCAACGAGGCCACCGTCTCCAACGCGTTGCCCACGTCGTCCGCAGAGCAGGCGCCGCCGCCGGATCCCGCGTTGCTCGCCAAGACCAAGGGCTCACTCGCGATCGAAGATCCCACGGGGCACGTGATGGATGCGTTCTGCGAGTCGCTCGAGAAGACGGAAGCAAAGGCAGACGCAGGTGCAGGCGAGCCCGCCGTCACGCGCATTCTGCACTACGGCGACTCCGTCATCACCAGCGACTACATCTCCGGCACGATGCGCCGCAAATTCCAGACGCGCTTCGGTGACTCGGGGCACGGCTTCATCCTCGCGGCGAACGCATGGGAGTGGTACTTCCACAACGACGTGGCGCACTGGGCCAGCGAGGGCTTCACCGCCAACCGCATCACCGGCCCGCTCACGCAAGACGGCGCGTATGGTCTTGGCGGCGTGACGTTCCACGCGGAGGGCGGCGCGCAGGCGAACTTTGGCACGGCCGCGAACGGCGAGTACGGCAAGAAGGTCTCGCGCTTCGACATCTACTACATGGAGCAGCCTGCCGGCGGCGACGGCGTCATCCTGTTCGGCGGCAAGAGCGAGCGCTTCACCACGCGCGGCGAGAAGAAGGTGAGCCGCATCAAGTCGTTCACCGTGCCCGACGGCGAGGCGAAAATAACCTTGAAATCGTGGGGCAACGGCGATCTTCGTCTCTTCGGCGTGGCGCTCGAGCGCGATCAAGCGGGCGTGGTCTACGACGCGCTCGGCGCGAACGGCGCGCGCATCCGCCTCTGGGAGGCCATGAACGAGACGCACTGGAAGGACCAGATGGAGCTGCGCAAGCCCGCGCTCGTGATCCTGCAGTTCGGCACGAACGAGAGCGAGGATCCGAGCCTGGACATGAACGCCTACGAGAAGAGCCTGCGCACGGTGGTGGGTCGCCTGAAGAACGCCGCGCCCATGGCGAGCATCCTGATCGCTGCCCCGCTCGATCGCGCGGAGAAGAGCGAGAGCGGCGCGCTCAAGACGAAGCCCGTCATCCTGAAGCTCATCGCCTCGCAGCGGAAGATCGCCAAGGAAGAGGGCGTGGCCTTCTGGGACACGTTCACCGCGATGGGCGGCGAGGGCACGATGGGCAAGTGGGTGAAGGCAAGCCCGCAGCTCGCGTCGTGGGACTTCACGCATCCCACGCCCGCGGGCGCAGAGGTCCTGGGCACGCTCTTCTTCGACGCGCTCATGGCGAGCTACGAGGCCCACGCAGGCGCGAAGAAGTAAGGGCTCACCTCCAGCGTGGTCGCTGCCTCACTTGCCGCCGTCAGCTCTTGGTGCGCTCCCTGCGTCGAGTACCGAAGACGCAGCGAGTCCGTCTCGCAGCTCTCGTAGCTTCTTCTGTTGGGCTGGCGTGAGCAGGTTCTTCACGCGTACGAGCATGGCAAGGTTCGACGCTTTGACCTTGTTTTCCCGATCCATCAGCCTCGTTGCGGCCTCGCGGCTCTTCGCTTCGTCCACGTGATCCGCGTCCAGGATCTTCGCGAGCTTCTCCTTCTCGCCTTGCAGGTCCCATTGCAGATGGACCATCTCCGCCTGGCTCTGCTCCACCTCCTTCACGATCGCGTCGCGCTGGGCGGGATCGATCCCGAGCTCGCCCTGGTGATCCATGATGAGCTCCGGCGGGAACACGCGGCTCTCGATCGCTCCAAGCTGCTCGCGCGACTCACGCGCTTCCTGCATGCGCGGCGTGGTGGACATGCGCGGTGGGGAGAGCGTCACGCCGCCGTCCGCGCTCACGGAGTCACCGGGGAGCGGACCCGCGGACTTCGCGCAGGACACGAGCATGGCGGAGGCGAGGGCGAGGGTGATGGCGAGGGTTAGGGTGAGGCCGAAGTCGAGGGCGAGGGCGAAGGCGAGGTTGATGGGACGGCGGTTCATGGTGTGAGGGCTCGGAGGTTCTTCGGGGCGCGCAGAAGGAAGTCGGAGTCGAAGGCGCTTGCACGGGCGGTTGGTGGATTCGTGTAAGATGCATGTGTTTGGAGCAGAAAATCAAGGGGTAGCGGCTCGTCCGTGGCCTCTCCCAGCGTTGCGCCACCGGCGCTCGGGAGCAGGTCGACCGCCGAGCCCGAGGACGTCTGGGATGGCTCGCTCTGCGTGGCACCGTTGCACACGAAGAGCAGCGCGGCGGCGGCAGCTACGAGCGGGACCACCGCGAGCACCACAGGTCGCAGTGGGCGCACCACCGGCGGCTTCCTGAGCGCCTCGAAGGACGGTGTGCGCCGCGCCTCCACCCTGCGGAGCCGCGCGAAGTCGTCTCGCAGCTTTTCGTCGTCGTTGGTCATCGCGAAGCGCCTCTCTTCTCGTCACCGTCGTGAGCGTCGTCTGTGGTCAGAAGCTGGTGGAGCCGCGTCTTGCCGCGGTCGTAGTGCTGGCTCGCGGTGCCCACCGACACCGTCATGATCGCCGCCGCGTCCGCGAGCGTGAGCCCCTCGTAGAACGTGAGGTGCAGGGCCTCGCGCTGCCGTGGCGGAAGCTTTGCCAGCGCCGTCTCCAGCGCAGCGGCCCGTTGCCTGTCCGCGACCGACTCGCTCGGCGAGGGGCCATCCGCCGCGGTCTCATCGGGCTCCGCGTCGTTTGCGGTGTCGCGGCTCCCACGCAGCCACCGCAGGGACCAGACCCGCCTCTGCTCCATCGCGGTCAGGCGGATCACGCCGAAGAGCCACGTGCGCAAGGAGGAGCGACCGTCGAACTTGGCCTTGCCAGAGAGCACCTTCCAGTAGACCTCCTGCAGCACGTCGGAGGCGAGGTCCCGGTCGCGACCGCAGCACGACATCGCCCAGCCGAAGCTCGACGCGTGCAGTGCAGCGATGTCGCGGTCGAGCGTTTCGATGCCAGCACGCTCGCATCCGAGCCCGTCCCGGTCAACGACCGACAGCCGCCTCGGCGAGCACACCACGCTGCTTGCGACGCCCGTGGACGCGGATCAGGCTCCAGATGGCAAGGATGGCGAGCCCGATCGGAACGAGGGTCGGAGCGAGCGTGACGAAGGCCATCGCGAGGAACATGAAGATCGATGCTGCACCATGCGCGCCGTTCGACGCCGAGCGCCCGATGCTCTGGCCAGGCGAGCGCCACGACTCCACCGTCTTCGTCTGCAGCGAGATGCGCACGGTCGCGAACGTGATGCGGCCATCCAGCGTGCGGTCCTGCGCATCCATGCGCTCGATGTTCTCGCGCACGCGTGCGAGCTCCTTCTCCGCCTCGATGATCTCGCCCAGGGTCGACGTCTTCTGGGTCATGAGCTCCTGCACACGCGCCTCCTGCGTGCGCGCGTTCTTGAGTCGCGCCTTGAGGTCCGTGCGCTGATCGGTCACGTCCTCCGCGCGCTCGCTGTAGCCCGTCACCTCACCCATGCCCGAGATCCTGGTCATGAACGGACCCAGTGCGTCCGCGGGCACGTGCAGCTCCATGTGACCGCTCCGCTCGTCACGCTCACCGGACATCGTGGCATCCGCGACGTACCCGCCCACGCTCTCCGTGGCCTCACGCAGCGCACGCTCACGCGCCTCGACGTCGGTGACGACAAGCGTGGTGTCAACGGACACCGCACGCGCACGGACGGTGGGCACGTTGCCTCCAGACGACGGAAGCACGTCTGCAGGGGCCGACGCCGCAGACGTGGATGCCTGCGAAGGCTCCCGCTTCGAGCAACCCGTCAGGGCCGCGAGCAGGACAAGAACCATGGCGAAGTACCGAGAATGCTGCGAAATGTTCGTCGTCATGCCCATGAGTGCATCCACGACCCCGGGCATATGACAGGCCCGGTCGATTTTCTTTGTTCGGCTACGGAGGGCC
Source organism: Polyangiales bacterium (assembly GCA_038230375.1). Taxonomy (GTDB): domain Bacteria; phylum Myxococcota_A; class Polyangia; order Polyangiales; family Polyangiaceae; genus JANXLV01. Next base: position 27,796 of record JBBRNJ010000019.1, read on the forward strand.
GCCGAACGCGTATTCCAGGTGGGCGGTGAAGAGCGAGTAGCTCGGGTAGGTCGAGGAGCGCGCCGCGAACATGTACTGCCGGTACGCGAGCCCTACGGAGAGGTACTTCAAGAACCTGTAGTCTACACCTGCCGCGAGGATGCCAGACGCGAGCGTGACGTTCTGATCCAGCGTGCCGCCCGCAAGCGTGGTGCCGCCGCCCATCACGCCCAGGTACGGCGTGAACAACGCAACGTCAACGACGTACGCGGCCCCGAGCGCGAGCGAGCTCACCTGCGACGGCCGCGTGCGAGGCGAGTCCTTGTTGTCCTGGTCCTGATGGAGCGCGACGTCCGTCCAGCTCGCCTCTGCGAGCACGTCGAACATGTCAGTGGCGCCGTACGTGTAGTGGAGCGCCGTGCCAACGCCCGTGCTCATGGTGGACTTGTCGTCGACCTTGAGCGCCGCGTAGGAGGGCCCGATGCCGAAGCGGTGCTCGTGCTCCAGTGCATGCGCAGACCCCGCGCATGAAAGCACGACGACCCCCGAGAGGATCGCCGCGATGCTCTGCTTCCGTGGGCGCGCTACGTTCACTTGATCTCGAGCAGCTCCACGTCGAAGAGCAACGTAGCCTTTGCCGGAATGACCGGCGGGTGGCCGTTCTCGCCGTAGCCAAACTCGGGCGGCAACGTGAGCTTCCGCCGCCCGCCCACCTTCATGCCGACGATCCCTTCTTCCCAGCCGCGGATGACGGAGCCGCGGCCGAGCGTGAACTCGAATGGCACGTTGCGCGTTCGCGAGCTGTCGAACTCTTTTCCGTCGGTCAGGGTTCCCGTGTAGTGTACACGTACCGTGTTGCCGGTCTTCGCGGCGGGGCCGGTGCCGACCTTGAGATCCTGCTTGCCCAGGACGCCGGGCGGCGGGGGCGGCGGCTCCGACAGCGCGCGCTCGATCGCCTTGCGGAAGCGGCGGTACGGCTGCGCCCCGGAGATGTAGTAGCCGTTGATCACAAACGCTGGCGTGCCGTGAATTCCAGCGTTTTGCGCGTCGGACGCATCGCGGTCGACCTCGGCCTTGTGGGTGTGCTTGTCCAGGGCGGCCTCGAACTTGGTCATGTCGCAGCCGATCTCTTTCGCATACGACGCGAGCGCAACGCGCTCCAGGCCGCCCGGGTCCGCCTGATGATCGAACAGCGCCTTGTGCATCTTGAAGAAGCCGGCGTTGCCCTTCTGCGCGCGCACTTCCATCGCGGCCTCCGCTGCGAGCTGCGCGTCGTTGTGGAAGGAGAGCGGCATGTTGCGCCACACGAGCTTCACCTTCGTGTCGTACTCCTTGAGAATCTGGTCCATCGTCGGCTCTACGCGCATGCAGAACGGGCACTGGAAGTCCGAGAACTCCTGGATGACCACCTTCGCGTTCGCGGCGCCTCGGAACGGAGCCGTGGGGTTCGTGGTGACGGTCTTTCGCTCCAGCTCGGGCGCGCCGGCGCCCTTCTCCGTGAGCACCTCGTAGACCTTCGCCGCCGGCGTACCCGCCGTGATCAGCGCGCTCGCCTTGGTGAGCTCGTCGTCGATGATGGCGGAGAACTTCTCGAGCGGCTGTGCGCCCACCAGGCGATGACCGTTGATGAAGAAGTGCGGCGTCCCGCTGGCCTGCACGTCGTCTGCAAGGTCTTCGTCCGCGCCGATCCCCGCCGCGTATTTCTTCGCCTTCGCAGCGGCGAGCGCCTTCTTTCCGTCCGCGCCTGCTTCCGTAGCTGCGCGCAGCAGATCCGAGTCCTCCAGCGCGGGCTGCGCCGCGTAGACGCGATCGTGGAAGTCCCAGAACGCCGCGTCGCCCTTCTGCGCGCGCACGTCGCGGCCCACCTCCGCCGCAGGCTCCGCACGCGGGTGGAACGGCAGTGGCTGGTCCTTCCAGACGAAGCGGACCTTGTCGCCGTACTTGATCTGCACCTGCTTCAACGTCTCCTCGACGCGCTTGCAGAACGGGCACTGGAAGTCGGAGAACTCGACGATGGTGACGGGCGCAGTGGCGAGCCCGCGGATGGGACTCTTGCCGATCTCGATCTTGTAGAGCCGGGCAGTCTCTGCGCGCTCGTCCTCTTCCGCGTCGTCGTCGTGGCCAGGCTTCGTGTCCTTGCGGTTCTCGCGCGTGGCAACGCCGTAGACGGCCTCGCGCGGCGTGCCGCTCTTCTCCAGCGCGTTCGCATGCTCGATTTCGTGATCGATGACCGACTTGAACTTGTCGAACGGCTGCGCCCCGGAGAGCAGCACGCCATTGATGTAGAATGCAGGTGTTCCGTTGACCCCCAGCTCGCGCGCGAGCGTCAGGTCGCGTTCCACACGCTCGGCCCACCGCTTCTGCCGTACGCCTTGCTCGATCGCGTTGCCGTCAACGCCGGAGCGGGCGCCCCAGCGCGCGACGATCCCCGGGACGTCCTGGTCCTTCTGGTTCGAGAACGCGGTGTGGATGAAGCTCCAGAACGCGCCGTTGCCGCCTGCCTCGTAGACGCCCTGCGCGGCCTCGGCCAGGGGGCGTGCGTGCTCGTGGAAGGAGAGCGGGTAGTTCTTCCAGGCAATGCGGACCGTGTCGCCGTCGTACGACTCGGCGACCTGCGCCATGACCGCGTCCGCGCGCGCGCAGTAGGGGCACTGGAGGTCCGAGAACTCGACGATGGTCACCTTGGCGGTGCGGCTGCCCGTCTGCGGGTCGTCGGCGAAGACGGGGATCGGGCCTGGCTCCACCGCCGTGGGCGCCTCTCTAGGTCCGGCATCACCGATAGCAACGAGCGGCATGGAGGACGCAGAACCGAGCGGCGCGGGCGTGGCCACGGGCTTGTCCGGCCCACCGCAGGCGACACCGACCGAGAGCGCGGCGATCGTCGCAATCACCACAAGAAACCCAGATCGTTGCATTCTACACCCTCTACAAAAAGGAGAAGCCCGAGAGACTCGCGTCGCCCGGGCTCCGTCACTCTCACATGAAGTGAGGTCCTACTTGTTGGCCTCGTCCAGGGCCTTGTCGATCAGCTTCTTGAACTTCGGGTACGGCTGCGCGCCGTTGATGAAGTAGCCGTTGATGACGAAGGCCGGCGTACCGGAGATGCCTGCGTCGTCGGCGGCCTTGCTGTCGAGATCCATCTCGGCCTTGTGGTTGCCGCTGTCGAGAGAGGCCTTCCACTTGTCCATGTCGAGACCCATCTCCTTGGCGTAGCCGTCGAGCGCTTCACGCTTGAGGCCACCTTCCTTGGACTGGTTCGCGAAGAGCTTGTCGTGCATCTTCCAGAAGCCGTCGTTGCCCTTCTGCTTGAAGGCCTCCTTGGCGGCCTGACCGGCGAGCGGCGCGTCGGGGTGCATCGGGAGCGGCTTGTCGCGCCAGATGAACTTAACCTTGTCGCCGTAGTCCTTCATGATCTGCTGGACCTGCGGCTCCACGCGACCGCAGAACGGGCACTGGTAGTCCGAGAACTCCTGGATCACGACCTTGGCCTTCTCCGGGCCGCGGTACGGGAACGAGCCCGTGGGAAGCGGGACGTTCTTCTTCTCGGCCGGGGGCGCGCCCTTGCCGTTCGCGATGATCGCGTCGTAGACCTTGTCCGCGGGCGTGCCCTTGGCGATCATGTCGTTCGCGGTCTTGAGCTCCGCGTCGATGATCGCCTTGAACTTCTCGAAGGGCTGCGCGCCAACGAGGCGCTTGCCGTTGATGAAGAAGTGCGGCGTACCGGAGGCCTGCACGTCGTCGCCCAGCTCGGCGTCGGCGTCGATTTCCTTCTTGTACTTGTGGCTCTTGATCGCGTCCTTGACCTTGTCGACGTTGAGACCAAGCTCACCGGCGGCCTTCTCCAGGTCTGCGTCTTCCAGCTTGGGCTGGATGTCGAAGAGCTTGTCGTGTGCGTCCCAGAAGCCCTTGTCGCCCTTCTGGGCGCGCGCTTCGTTGGTGAGCTCCGCGGCCGGCTCGGCGCGCGGGTGGAACGGGAGCGGCTCGTGCTTCCACACGATGCGGACCTTCTCGCCGTAGGTGTCCTTGATCTGCTTCATCGCCGGCTCGACGCGCTTGCAGAACGGGCACTGGAAGTCGGAGAACTCGACGATGGTGACGGGCGCGTTCTTGTTTCCGAAGATCGGCGAGTTGCCGACAGGAACCTTGTACACGCTGTCGTCCTTGGCCTCATCGTCGTCGTCGCCCTTCGCGGCCGGTGCGTTCTTCTTGTTGTCAGAAGACATCGCGACGTAGATCTTCTCCTTGGACGTGCCGGACGCGATCTTCGCCTGAGCCTTGGAGAGCTCCGCGTCGATGACGGCCTTGAACTTGTCGAAGGGCTGCGCGCCGGAGAGCACGACGCCGTTGATGTAGAATGCGGGCGTGCCGTTCACGCCGGCCTTCTTGGCGACCTCGTGATCGTCGTCGACCTTCTTCGCCCACGTGTGGGCCGCAAGACCGGCCTTGAATTTGGCCATGTCCGTGACGCCCGCGTCCTTCGCCCATTTCTCGTAGGACTCGGGGGAGAGGGCGCCCTGGTTCTTGAACGCGGTGTCGTGGAACTTCCAGAAGCCGTCGTTGCCCTTGAGCGCGTAGACGCCCTGGGCGGCTTCGGCGGCGGGCTTGGCCTTGTCGTGGAAGGAGAGCGGCTCGTTCTTCCAGATGAGGCGAACCTTCTCCGGGCCGTAGGTGCTCTTCACCTGGTCCATGGTCGGTTCGACGCGGCTGCAGAACGGGCACTGGAAGTCGGAGAAGATGACGACGGTCACGGGCGCCGTCCGGCTGCCCCACATGGGGTCCTTGCTGGAGACCGGGATCGGTGAATCCTCGTCCGACCACACCGCGCCACCGGCGCCGGAGCTGTCGGCGGTGATGCCGCCCGCGGCCTTCACGCCGTTGTGCTTGTCGTAGCCCCACATGAGGCCCATGCCGGCGATGAAGCAGAGGACGAACCCGATGAGGGCAACGCCCGTGTTCATTCCGCCGCCGCTGCCTTCGAAGCGCTGTTCTTGCTTCGCCTCGGCAGACTTGCTGTCTTTGTCTTTGTCTTTGGCCATGATCGATTTCCTTTTCAGATGCGAGAAAAACTTGCTGGCCCGCATGCGGTCCCGGGGGATGACCGCACGATGGCGGCTCCCGCGTAGACTTCACGCGGCCGAAAAAACACGTGTCCCGAACGCTCGCAGCGAGCCCGGCAGACCGTTTGCGTCTGCTGGTTCGCGTTCCACGTCGGGCGGAATCAGACTCTCGGCGGTCGCTCGAGCGAGCTCTTCACGCCATCGTGCGTACGGTTCTCGGCGACGGGGCACGCCACGCGCCCGACCTCGCTGGCGGGCGCCACGGAAGGCACCGCGCTGATCAAGCTGGGATCGGGCAGCTGCATCTCGAACACGAGCGGCTCCTGTCCCGGCGTCACGGAGTGCAGCGCGTTGAGCGCGTCGGCCATGTTGGGACCGGGCGTGAGCGTGAGCCACGTGGTCTCTGACTGGAGCTGCGGCGCGGGCGCGATCATCGTGGCGCCGCGAAGGTCGCAGAGGGCGGCCACGCTGCTTCCCTTGTCGGCCTTGTCGGAGGCCTTGTCGGCGCTCTCGCCGGGATCGACGTTGAAGGAGGCAGTCGCCTCGGGGACCTGGACGACGATGCTTGCGCCGCGGAAGTCGCAGAGGGGAGCGGCAGTGCTGGTGGCGGCCTCTGCAGACGACGAGGACAAGAACGTGACGAGAAACGCCACGAGCCCTGTCATTGCCGCGAGGGCACACCTGAGCCAAACACTCCGCACCGACGGAAACTTAGGCCCTCCGACCACTTCTGCGCAAGGGAACTGCAGATCCCGCCATATTTACGGTGATCTGGAGGGCACTGGCATCGCCGTCAACCCGTGCTAACCGCTGCCCGGTGACCCAGGCAAGCCTGTCCGAGCCGCGGTGCGTGTCTTGCGGACGGACGTCCGAGATGACCCCGGCTGTTCTTCGCGCGCGGGTCACTCGCGCTGTGCGAGACCTGCGCGACCACGCGGGCGTTCGGCGATGTGCGGGATGGCATTCCGCGCACCGACCGCGAGACGTTTCGTCCCGATGCCGAGTGCGGGCTCTGCGGGCTCACGAACGGGTTCGGCATTGCCTTCAAGGAGCACACGATCTGCGAGCCATGCATCGACGGCGCGTGGTGGGTCGCGACGGCGTCGTGGGAGGAAGAAGACCCTTGCACCTTCTGCGGTGCGCTCGCTGACGCCGGGGAAGAACGCATCACGGTGACGGCGCGCGGCGCCATCGAGCTCGGGGCGGGCGCGCCTGCAGTGGAGGCGCTGGTGGAGCTGCTCATAGACGACGTGAAGAGCAACGCGCGGCCCGCGCTCCCAACGTTCGCGGTGATCCTGGGGACCATCGCCGCGAACCGATGTGTTGCGTCGAAGCGATTCATTGCGCGCATGGAGCTCCTGATGGCGAGCCCGCTCGCAAAGGCAGGCCGCATGGACGACGCACGCGCCGTGTACGAACGTGCGATCGCCCTCTACGAGCCGTATGCCGACGACGGTGAGGGCGCACCGACCCGCAATCTGGCGGCAGCCTGCATCAACCTGGCGGTGAGCTTCTGATGCGCCTCGTAGGCGATCGCCAGGTCGCTACGCACGGCAATGCAGAGGACGGCTATCAGTACATCTCGGGACCCGGCTGCTTCATCTGTGATGAGTGCGTGGAGGTCTCGAACGAGATCATCGCGGAGGAAGTCGAGAAGGAGGCGACTGAGACCTGAGGCGACGACCAGCTGGAGCGATCCAGCGTGTGCGTCACGGGGCTCGCCGGGTGAGGAGGTTGTCGAGTATGGTCTCGTTGATCATGGAACCCGACAAAGAGTCCCTGGAGTCGCTACGCGCGGAGCTCAGTGCGTGCGACAGCGCGCTCGTGTCGCAGATGGCCGAGCGCATGCGCCTGGTTCGGAAAGTCACGGAGCTGAAGCAGGACCAGGGGCTCCCCGCGTTCGACCGAGCGCGCGAGGCGGCGCTGCTCGCGGAGCTGGAGCAGGCGGGTGATGCCGCGGAGCTCTCGCGCGAGATCACGCGCGACGTGTACGCGGTGCTCTTCACGGCGTCGCGCGCGGCGCAGCGGACGTCGCTCGTCGCCGCGGTGCCCAGGATGTCCGTGGCGATCATCGGGGGCACGCAGGGCATGGGCGCCTTCTTCGTGCGCGAGCTCGCGGCTGCCGGCTTCGAGGTGGAGCACAACGGTCTCGGCGAAGGACCGACGAACGTGGAGCTCGCGGGTCGCCACGATCTCGTGATGGTCGCCGTGCCCATCAACGCGACGGAGGCCGTCATCCGTGAGATCGGCCCCTACGTGCGCACTGGCGCGATCCTGGTCGACGTGACCTCCGTGAAGAGCGCGCCGCTCAAGGCGATGATGGAGAGCACCCAGGACGACGTGTCTGTCGTCGGCACCCACCCGATGTTCGGGCCCTCCACGTCGGGCTTCGACCGTCAGAAGGTTGTATTATGCAAGGGTCGCGGCGACCCAGCATTTGCCACCATCAAGCGCCTGTTCGAGGCGTTCGGTGCAGAGTGCATAGAGGCCACGGCGGAGGAGCACGACTCGCAGATGGCGCTCATCCAGGTGCTGATCCACGAGAAGACCATGGTGCTCGGCAGCGTGCTCGAGCGTCTGAAGGCGAGCCTCTCGCGCAGCCTGGACTTCGCGAGCCCCATCTACCGGACCGAGCTCGCGATGATCGGCCGCATGTTCTCGCAGGGCGCGGACCTCTATGCGGACATCCTCACGTCGAACCCCGAGGCGTCGCGCCTCTCTCACCTGTTCGAGCAAGAGGCCGCCTACTTCGCGCGCGCCGTGGCGATGGGCGATCGCGAGACCGTCATCCGCCGCTTCAAGGACGTCGCGCTCTACATGAACGACTTCGCCGCGTGGGCAAAGACGCAGTCCGACAGTATTCTCCGCGACCTGGTCCGTCATGGTTGACACCAGACCGCGGTGACCGTGACGCCCGAGAACCGTCAGCCTTTGATGACGCCGAGCTCACGTCCCACCTTGGTGAACGCTGCGATCGCGCGGTCGACCTGTGCCTCCGTGTGATCCGCGGAGAGCTGCACGCGGATGCGCGCCTCGCCCTTCGGCACCACGGGGTAGTAGAAGCCAATGACGTAGATGCCCTCGGTGAGCAGCTTTGCGCTCACCTCCTGCGAGAGCTTCGCGTCGCCGAGCATCACGGGAACGATGGGATGGATGCCCTCCTTGATCGTGAAGCCCGCCTTCTGCATGCCGTCGCGGAACTGCTTCGCGTTGCGCATGACGCGGTCGCGCAGCTCCGTGCTCTTGCCCAGCAGCGACAGCACGGCGACGGACGCCCCCGCGATCGCCGGCGGGATCGAGTTGGAGAAGAGGTACGGCCGCGAGCGCTGACGCAGCAGCTCGACGATCTCCTTCTTGCCCGTGGTGAAGCCGCCCGCCGCGCCGCCGAGCGCCTTGCCCAGCGTGGACGTCATCACGTCGATGCGCGACGCCACTCCGCAGTGCTCGGGAGTGCCGCGGCCGGTCTTGCCGATGAAGCCGCTCGCGTGGCTGTCGTCCACCATCACGAGCGCCTGGTATTTCTCGGCCAGATCGCAGATGGCATCCAGCTTGGCCAGGTAGCCGTCCATGGAGAACACGCCGTCCGTCGCGATCATGCGCAGGCGTTTTCCCTGCGTCGCCTTCAGCATCTCCTCGAGCGCGCTCATGTCGCCGTTCGGGTAGCGATGGCGCTCGGCCTTGCAGAGGCGGATGCCGTCGATGATGGAGGCGTGGTTGAGCGCGTCGGAGATGATCGCGTCCTCCTCGCCCAGCAGCGTCTCGAAGAGGCCGCCGTTCGCGTCGAAGCACGAGCTGTAGAGGATGGTGTCCTCGGTGCCGAAGAACTGCGAGACCTTGCCCTCCAGCTCCTTGTGGAGATCCTGCGTGCCGCAGATGAAGCGCACGGAGCTCATGCCAAAGCCGTGCGTCTTGATGGCCTCGTGCGCAGCGGCGATCACGTCCGGATGCGAAGACAGACCAAGGTAGTTGTTCGCGCAGAAGTTCAAGACCTTCTGGTTGTCCGTGCCCACAGTGATCTCCGCCGACTGCGGCGTCTTGATGACGCGCTCCCGCTTGAAGAGCCCCTGCGAGTCAATGTCCTTCAGCGTGGCCTCGAAGATGTCTTTCGCGCGTCCGTACATGACGGCGAACGCTACCACAGGGCTAATGATCGGCCGCGGGCGTACCGTCATGCACGGAGCATGAAGAAACGAGCTCTCCTCCTGTCACTTCTGGTCGCGGCCTGCGGAGCGAACCCGGACGCGCCTTCCGGTGCGGCGCGCGCCGAGCTCACGCCTCCGCCTGCCAGGAATTTACCGGTGGGCCGGTCTGCGGCGCGCTCCGCGGTGAGCGCCGACCCGCGGTTTGCGTCCGTGGAGAGCCCAGCGGTTCCCGTGATGCTCTTCCACCAGATCTGTCCCATGGCGTGCCCTTCCGATGCCACGTACGGCATGACGGCCGTCGATTTCGACGCGTTGCTCACGACGCTCGAGGCGCTCGGATACGAGACAGTGTCCAGCGCGGACTTCGCGGCGTTCCGGAGAGGGCGCTCGGTCGCGATGCCATCGCGCCCGATCTATCTCACGTTTGACGACGGTCGCGAGGACGCGTACGCAGGCGCCACGAACGCGCTCCGGGCGCACCACGCGCGCGCGACCATGTTCGTGATCACGAACGTGCCGGGCGGCGTGAACCCATTTTACATGAGGTGGTCCGAGATCGAGCAGGCGTGGGCGTCGGGCACGTGGGACATCGAGTTGCATGCGCACGCGGGACACACCACCGTTCCGACCTCCGCCACGACCACGGGCCATTTCTTCGCGTGGCAGGAGTGGAGCACGAACGGCGGGAGCGAGACGCTGTCTGCATGGCGCGCGCGGACGCAGGCGGACATAGAGACGGGGGAGGCCCAGCTCGCCGCGCACCTTCCCGCGCATGTGACGCACGCGTTCGCGGTCCCCTTTGGCGACTACGGGCAACAGAACTCCGTCGACCCGGAGATCAAGGCGGAGCTCCGCGAGTATCTCGATGCGAACTACGAAGCGTGGTTCACGCAACCCGGCGTTGACCCGCCCTTCGCGCGCCTCAGCCCCGGCGGCGAGACCTACCGCTACACTGTCTTCAACACGACCACGGTCGAGGCGATCACCGCCTGGCTCGCGAAGCCCGCGGCGCCCTGACCGTGGCGGAAACGGGCTGCTAAGCCCTTCCGAGGAATGCTACCGTGCGCGCCATGCAACAGCCCGTCGTGCTGGTCACAGGCGCCAACGGTGAGATCGGTCGCGCCCTCCTCGAGCGATTGCATCGCGAAGGAAAGTACCGCGTCGTCACCGTTGATCTGACGCCGCTCCCCGAGCGCCTGCGCCCCATGTGCCTGGAGACCTATGCCGGCAACATCATGGATCGCTACCTGCTCGATCAGATCGCCGCGCATCACGAGATCGAGGTGGTCTTCCACCTTGCGGCGCTGCTCTCCACACGTGGCGAGCGCGACCCGGAGCTCGCGCACCAGGTCAACGTCGAAGGCACGCTGCACCTGATGCGCGTCGCCCAGAACCAGTCGGGTCGCCTGGGGCGCGCGGTGCGCTTCATCTTCCCCAGCTCCATCGCCGTGTACGGCATGCCCAGCGTCGCCGAGAAGGTGAAGGCCGGCCGCGTGCGCGAGGATCTCTACAACCTTCCCATCACCATGTACGGCTGCAACAAGCTGTACTGCGAGCAGCTCGGTCGCTACTTCGCGCACCACTACCGTCAGCTGGGCGCGCTTGCGGGCGCCGCGCGTCTCGACTTTCGCTCCATTCGCTTTCCGGGCCTCATCTCCGCCGAGACAGTGCCCACTGGCGGCACCAGCGACTTTGGTCCGGAGATGCTCCATGCAGCCGCGCAGAAGCACCCGTACACCTGCTTCGTCGGGCCAGACGCGAAGATCCCGTTCATGACCATGCCCGACGCCGTGCGCGCGCTCCTCATGCTGCTCGAGGCCGACCCGAAGAAGCTCTCGACGACCATCTACAACATCGGCGCATTCAGCGCGTCCGCCAAGGAGATCGCCGACCGCGTGAAGGCGGCGTTTCCAGGCGCACAGATCGACTACCAGCCGGACCCTGTCCGCGCGAAGATCGTCGACTCGTGGCCGGAGGACGTGGACGACACCCGCGCGCGCGAGGACTGGGGCTGGAAGCCCTCCTACGATTTCGCGCGCGCCTTCGACGAGTACCTGGTCCCGGGCATCGCGAACCGCTATCGCGCCGGCGCCGCGACCTGATGCGTCTTCAGGAAGTCCCACGTGGTCCTCGCGAAGAGGTCCGTGGGCTTCCACAGCATGTGCCCCACATGGTCCATGGTCACGAACTCCACCACGCTGCCATCCTTGCAGTGCGGGAAGCGAACCACGTGCGACTCGTCACCATCCACCGCTGCATCCAGATCCAGTGAGCCCACGTCCTGCCCCGTGGCGTCGCAGCCCATGAGCCCTGCCCACATCGCTGCGATCTTCGGCGCGCTGGGGAACGTGCCCTTCGGGTGGTGACCGCCCATCGGCTGAACGGGGCCGCCCGCGTACGGCACCAAGCCATCGCGTGTACCATGCATGGATCTGACTGACACCGCACGCGCCGGCGCGCACTTCGTCTGATCCTCGAACCCCGGGCCCGCGATGCTCACCACCGCGGCAAACATGTCGGGAGCATCGCACGCGAGCCTCATTGCCATCGCACCGCCGTTGGAATGACCGACGGCATAGACACGCGTGCGGTCCACGCCCACTGCGCGGTCGATCTCGTCGACCAGACCGCGGATGTACGCGACGTCGTCGACCTTGCGGTCCTCGAAGTTGCAGCACGTATCGGTAGCGTTCCAGAAATGATTCGGCGACCGGTCGTAGGTTCCATCGGGCGCGGCGATGATGAAGTGCTCCGCATCGGCAACGGGATGCATCGCCATGAGGTGATCCTGCGCAGGTCCGTCTGCGCCGTAGCCATGAAGCTCGATCACGAGCGGCAGCTTCTCGCCCGGCTTCCGTCCCTGCGGAAGATAGAGGAGGCGAAGAGGACGATTGCCACCGAGAGACCCTGCGTCACCGGAGAAGGTTGGTGTCGAGGTCGAGGTCGAGGTCGAGGTCGAAGTCGAAGTCGAGGTCGAAGTCGTCGTCGAGGTCGTCGTCGGTGTCGTCGTCGGTGTCGGTGTCGGTGTCGTCGTCGAAGTCGTCGTCGTCGTCGTCGTCGTCGTCGTCGTCGTCGGTGTCGTCGTCGCGGTCGGTGTCGCTGTTGCCCCGTCCTTGCTGCACGCGAACAGCGCTCCGCCACCAATGACGATGACTCCTAACACGCGGACGTACTGCATGTTCACAGCGAGTTCGTCAGGGCCTCCGTCGCCTTCTTCATCTCGTCTTCTTCTGCGGCGCTCGCAGGCGGCGCGTCCGCGGGCTTCGCGCCCTTGCCCGGCTTGGGCTTCGCAGGCTTCGGATCTGCCGACGCCTTCGGTGGATCCGCCTTTGCGATCGGCGCGTCGGCGGCCGCGGCTGCGGCCGGTGTTGCTGCTGCGGGTGTCTCGCTGTCTGTCTTCGGTGCTTCACGGTGGCGTGCACGGGCAGGCGCTGCAGCGGGCGTTGGGATCGCCACGACAGGAACGGAAATGACGGGCGGGACCGGCGCTGTCGCTGGAGCGGCTGCCGCCTGCGGATCGCTCGGAGGCACGGCGGGCGTGGCGACCGTGGGGGACGCGGCAATCGCAGACGGCCCGCCATCCACCGCAACGCCCGTTGGCCGTGCAACGACGGGTGCGGCGCCCTTGTCGTCTGCAACCAGCGCCGCTGCGGCAACCGGGGGCTGAGCCGCCGGTGGAGTGGGGGGCGCTGGGCTTTGCGCCGCGAAGGCGCCGGCGGGGAGCGTGATGCGGTGCGTTCGGACTCCGTAATAGCCACCGCCGCCGATGATCCCAAGCACCACCAGCGCGAGCAGTACACCCGAGAACCCGCGGCCCTTCTTCTTCTCGATGAAGACAGGGGGCATCTTCTGCGCGCCCGGCACGATGCGCGGAATGGGCGCGGACTGCGACGCGTGTGGGGAGGACAGTGGTGGTGCCTGCGACACCGCATGTGATGAGCTCGACGGCGGCGCGGCACGCGAGAATGGCGGCGGCTGCATCTGTTGCGGCGGTGGATACTGCGGCTGCGCCATCACCGCCGTGTTGCCAAGCTGCGGTCCGCTGCCGTGTGCCTGGGGCACATGCGAGTGCGGCTGTGGGAGCATGCCCGCGGCCCGTTGTGGCGCGTGCTGTGGCGCGGCGTGATTGGGGAACATCGCGGGATTCGGCTGGATGGTCAGCGGCTGCGTCAACAGCATGCGCTGGTAGTCGGTTCGCGCCTGCTCCGTCTGCGGCGCCGACTGCGCCCTGAACGCGACCGTCGGCGCGTCGAGCTGCGCGATGGCAACAGTGCGCTGCTCTCGGTCCGCCGGATGCGGAAGCGCCTCGGTCACGCTCATCGCCCAGCCCCGCATGGCGCCTGCCTTCGCACCTGGCAGCGGCCCATCGCCAATCGGTGATGAGATGGGCGAGGAGAGCAGCTCGTTGAGGAGGGCCTCGTTGTCCTCTGGCGCGACCGCCATCGTTCGCGACTCGCCGAGCTCCCCGATGCCGAGCGTGAGCTCGTCGTCGCTGATGGGGGAGTTGAACAGCCGCGTCGGGTCTTCGTCGCCGACTGCGTTGCCGCCTCCCCGGTGCTTCGGGGTCGCCATCACTTCAAATGATAGGCCACCCCCCGGCCGTTGCACTGCTTTTTGGGGCCGTCGCAGGCGTTCAGTGCGGGTGCGCCTTTGCCCCAACGGTGGGCTCAGCTCGGGCCGGCCAGCGTCACGTAGAGAACGGGCACCGCGATCCCGAGTCCCACGAGGACGGCGCCTCGAAACATGAAGCCCTTCTTTCCGGGGATCATGAAGATGCCGGAGAGGCTCAAAAACAGCAGGATCGCTGCGTAGCCGTCGGCCACGTACGTCCACGCCCTCTTGCCGCGGTTGAGATGCAGCCAGTTCGCGACGCGCAGGAAGAAGCGTGGCTTCTGCCCCTCGTCGACCACTTGCCCGGTCTTCGCGTTCACGTGCAGGCTCCGCTTGTCGAGCGTCACGTCGATCTCGTCGTCGGAGCGCCGGTACACCTCGCGTGTCTCCTGCGTGATGTGGAGTGACTTCTTCACGCGCGCCGCTATCTCGTCGTCGGTGCCGGTCATCGGCCCGAGCTCGTGCGTCTCCGCGTACGTCTGGAAGCTCGCGTCACCGTCGCTCCAGTCCGTGAGATGGTTCACCGCGATCCCCGAGAGCGCATAGATGAACGTGAGCCCGACCACGATGTACCCCGCGTCACGATGAATCGCGCGCAGCCACGGACGCCACGCGAGCTTCTTCTTCGCGGCCTCAGCCATACCGCTCCTCTTTCCACGGGTCCGCGTGATTGTGGTACCCGCGCGTCTCCCAGTAGCCCGGCCTGTCCGCCGCGACGAAGCGAATGCCCGTCAGCCACTTCGCGCTCTTCCAGAAATACAGGTCCGGCACGAGCATCCGCACCGGCGCCCCGTGCGGAACGCGCAGCGCCTGCCCCGCGTGGCGATGCGCTACCATCACGTTCGGCGCCATCGCGTCACGCAGTGGCACGTTCGACGTGTAGCCCGCGACGGCCTCGAAGACGACATGGCGCGCGGTGTTCTTCAGCTTCGCGCGCGCGGCCAGATCGGAGAGGCGCACGCCGGTCCATTTGGAGTCCAGCATCGTCCACTTCGTCACGCAGTGCACGTCGCACGTCTGCTCCACCTGCGGCATGCGGAGTAGCTCCGCGAAGTCGATCTCGAACGGCGCGTCGACCTCACCCCACACCTTCAGCTTGTAGGCGCCGGGGCTCGGATCGCCCTCGGTGCCGCCCATGGGTCGCAGCGCCTTCAGCAGGTACTGACTCGGCGGGAGGCGCGGGCGTCCGTCGGGGCGCTTGGTCTCTCTCGCGTTCTTCTCCTCCTCCTCGCTTGCGAGCACGTAGCTGCTCCCTCCGAGCGCGGTCACCACTGCTCCGGCGGTCAGCCCGCCAAGGAAGATGCGGCGGCTCATCGAAGGTCGAAACGGCTTGGAGTCGTCCATGGTTGTCCTGTCCTCAGTCGAGCCTACGCACGAAGGCCCCCTTCGGTAACGGTCCTTGCTATGTAGGCTTCCGTGCCTGGTCACGCAAATCTGAGGCCCCTCCTCGACGATCCCGGGTTTTCGCCCAAAGACAGGGATGTTGCAGCGCTCACGTCAATGCTGGCGGAGGCGGACGACGAGCTCGGCGCCAAGCTGGAAAGGGCGCTCCTACGGAAGCCGGATGCCGCGTCGAAGGCCGCCGCGGAGCAGCTCGCGGGGGTAGCCTCTGCGTTCGCTGTACGCCTGTGTCGCCTGCTGTCGAAGCTGGGGAGCCGCGAAGGAAGCGTCACGGCCCTCCTTCCCGCGCTGACCGTCGATGACAGTCGCACGCGTCGTGCGGCCGCCCGGGCGCTCGGAAACATGCAGGATGCACGCATCGAGGACGCGCTCCTCGACGCGTGGGAGAAGGCAACGGCGCCGGAGGAGCGCAAGGTCCTCGCGGACGCGCTCGGCAAGACCGGGGGGCCCAAGGCGCTGCGTGCGCTCTTGGCCGCGGAGGCGGATCGCGGCCACGGCGACGCGTTGCTCGACAAGAAGCAGACGCGAGCGAAGCTAGCGATCTCGCGCACCATTGCACGCGGCGACCATGCGGAGATCGACACGCAGAGGCGCCCGAAAGTAGCCCTCCCGATCGTGTTTCGTTGCCGCGACGGGCTGGAAGAGATGCTCGCGACTGAGCTCGCGGACTTCGCCACGCGGAAGGTCACGCCGGGCCGCGTCCCGGGCACGCTGGAGTCGCCGCTCACGCTCGCGCGCGCGCTCGAGGCACGCCTGGCGCTGTCAGTGGCGTTCCCGCTCCCGGAGCAGCGCATCGGCAAGGCAGGGCTGGCCGCTACCATCGTCGCCGCCATCCTCTCCTCCGACGCCGCGGCCGTGTTTGATGCGTTCACGCCCAAGGGCACGATCACCGTTCGGCTCTCCTTCACCGGCGCGGGTCATCAGCGTGCCCTCGCGTGGGATGTAGCGGAGCGGCTGTCGCAGGAGAACACGCGCATCGCGAACGATCCCACGGACGCCACCTGGTCGTGCGACGTGCGCGCGTTCGCGGAGTCCGTGAAGGTGGAGCTGTCTCCGCGATCCGTGCAGGATACACGCTTTGCCTATCGCCTGCGGGATGTGCCCGCGGCAAGCCATCCCACCATCGCTGCGGCGCTCGCACGGGTGGCGCGTCCACAAAAGCGCGACGTGGTGTGGGACCCGTTCTGCGGCTCGGGCGCGGAGCTCATCGAGTGCGCGCGGCTTGCACCGGGGCTCACGCTCTTGGGCACTGACACCAGCGAGGAAGCGCTTGCCGCCGCACGCGAGAACCTCGGGGCCGCGAGCATGGTCGCGGAGCTGTCGCTTGCGGACGCGCGCACGTTCACGCCGAAGCGGGCCCCTGATCTGATCGTGACGAACCCGCCGATGGGCCGCAGGGTGCAACGCACGGGCGAGCTGCGCACCCTGCTCGCGGACTTCGTGACGCACGCCGCCGACGTCCTCGCGCCAGGTGGAGCGCTCGTATGGCTCTCACCCCAGCCTGAGCTTCGTGACGTGGCGGTCCTGGCGGGGCTCCGCGTGGCCTACGAGCGCCGCGTGGATCTCGGCGGATTCTTCGCGATGCTCCTTCGGCTGGAAAAACCCGCCGCACCAAGCGAGCCCACGCGTCGCCGCATCGTCGGGCGTTAGCGGCGACAGCGTCAGGCGTTGGACGGCTCGATCGACTCGGCCTTCCACGCACGGACGGGATTCACGCGCGCCTTCAGCATTGCGATGATGTCGTCGTCCGAGCGCTCCTTGCCGTCCAGCCGGACGAAGCGGCGCGCAAGCGTCTTCCACTGACGCGTCCACAAGAGGATCGACACCATGAAGAAGTCCACGCCTTCGAACACGAGCGCGCCTTCCTTGACGTACGCGTCGATGTTGCCCTCGAGCTCCGCCGGCATTTCGGTCCAGTGCCGGTTCGCGCGGAGGTGGTGGCCAATGTGGTAGCCGTCGTTGAAGCAGCGCTCGTTGTACGTGGAGTTGATGCACGTGATCGAGTTTGCGAGCCCATCATTCTTGTGGTCGGTGTTGATGAACGCGTGCTGGCCCCAGTTGCCGACCATCATCATGAAGCGGATGACCACCGCGGGCAGCAGGAACGCGACAAGCCCGAAGCGGAAGTCCACGAAGCGCATCACCAGCGCGATCACCGTGATGTGCGCGATCTCGCCGAGCACCAGACGCCTCGCCATGGTGAAGCGCCGCGCGCGCCGGAGGTAGGCAGACACCTCGAAGATGCCAAGGAAGAAGAAACGGAAGAAGTAGACGAGGAAATGCAGGAAGCTGTCGCGCTGGTAGCCCAGCGTGGAGGACAGGTCCTTCTGCATGTTGTCCTCCGCATGGTGCATCCCCATGTGGTGCTCGCGGTAGCCCGTGGGGATGCCGAAGAAGAACGACATCATGTACGGGTGCGCGCGGCCCAGGAGCTTTGGTGCCTTGATGAACGGCCGATGCATCGTGTTGTGGAGCATCAGGATCACGGGCGGCACCAGGTAACCCCAGAGGGCAAGGTACACGGCCGCCGCGCCCAGCTTCGCGAGCTCCGGGACCCGCGGGTCGTGCACGCGTAGCGCGAAGAACAGCGCCGCCATCAGGACGACCATCGTGGCGATCATCTTGATGGTCAGGCGGACGAAGATCTCGTCGCGGGCCTCGAACAGAGCGCCTTTGCAAAAACGCGACAGGGCCGAGTCCCCATACCTGGGGGCCGCCTTGGGGTCCTTGATCTCGAACGGAAGCGCCATCGGTGACCGTGAACTAGCGAATTTCCGGCCATGCGCAAACGAAACCGTGCGCGAAGAAGGTGCGCAGCAGCGTTCTTGCCCGGATCCGCGCGACTTTCTGCCCTACCAGCGGCCCTGGGCGTCCGACATGCCCTGGTAGGGATAGCCGAGCTCGATCGCGCTGGCGGCGTCGAGCGCCTTCCTGTGTCCGTCGTCGAGCTTCAGCGACGCGCCTGCGATGTTGTCGTCGAGCTGCGCCTCGGTCCGCGCGCCGAAGATGACGCTGGAGACGGTCTCCTTGCCCAGCAGCCACGCGAGGGCGACCTGCGATGGAGAGGACCCGGTCTCCTTTGACACCGCCTTCACGGCGTCGATGATCTTCCAGTTGCGCTCGTTGTCGAACGCCGCAAAGCGCTTCTTCCACTGGTCCATGCGTGTGCCCGGCGGTGGGCTCTGCCCGCGCTCGTACTTGCCGCTCAGGAAACCGCCAGCAAGCGGCGACCACGGGAGAATGCCGATCCCCTCATTGCGACAGAGCGGCACGTGCTCGCGCTCCAGATCGCGGACCACCAGGCTGTACTGCGCCTGCAGGCTCACGAAGCGCGCGCGGTGCGCGGCGCGGCTGATCCAGAGACTGTCTTGCAGACGGTACGCGGCGTAGTTCGACGCGCCCAGGTAGACGACCTTTCCGGCGGTCACGAGATCGTCCAGCGCGCGCAGGGTCTCCTCCTCTGGCGTGGTGATGTCCTGCATGTGGATCTGGTAGAGGTCGATGCGATCGGTGCGCAGACGGCGAAGGCTGTCCTCCACGCAGCGCATGATCCGGAATCGTGACGCGCCGCGATTGTTCGCACCTTCGCCCATCACGAAGCGGAACTTCGTGGCAAGGACGACCTTCTCGCGGCGGCCACCGCCCTTGTCGAACCACGCGCCGAGCACGCGCTCGGAGAGCCCGTCCTGTCCGTACACGTCGGCGGTGTCGATGAAGTTGATGCCCGCCTCCACGGCGCGGTCGAGCAGCGCGTGGCTCGTGCTCTCGTCGGAGCCGACCTTGTGCATGAACGACTTCTCGTCAGCCTCGCCAAAGGTCATGGCGCCAAAGCAGAGCGTGGAGACCTTCAAGCCGCTCGTTCCCAGGTTCCGGTATTCCATGGCGCTGGACTCTACCAGTCGGCACACTGTCATGCGTGAAGTCAGAGCAAACAGCTCGGAGAGCGGCACGCGTCACGCTTGTGCTCGGCGCGCTTGCCTCGTGCAGCAAGGTGGCGCCACTGTCCACGGGACCCGTGGATTCCGGGGTGATCCCCATTGCCAGCGCTTCCGCCGCCCCTGCGCCAGTGCCGCCGCCTCCGGTCCCCGCAGTGAGGCCGCAGTGCAAAGGGAACGATCTGGCGCTCGACACTGCGTTCAACGACTTCGCGTGCCTCGGCACCAACACCGGGGCACCGGAGCTGCGCGTGGTGCTCACGGCATCGCCAGCGGAGGTCGCGCCCGGCGGCAAGGTGGAGATCACAGCCACCTTCACCAACGACACGGATGCGCCGGTGGCTTGGGGCATGACGATCCTGCCGGGGTGGGATCTCTTCCCGCTTGCCACGAAGAACGTGTCCGCGACCTATCCGTGCGAGCGCGGCCCTTCGAGCAACACGCCCGCACCGATGGTGGTCGTGATCGACGCACATGGCAGCGGACACGTGAAGCGAACGTGGGTCGCGTCGCGCTCGGCCGGCGCATGCGGGTCCGGTGTTCCGCTGGAGCCGGGGATGTACGAGGTGGGCCTGAGCTCATCCTTCGCCCAGGTAAGACCGGCGAGCGTACGTGTCGTGAAGTGACGCGCTACTTCGCGATCTTCGACGACACCAGCTTGCAGGTCTCGAGCTCAGCGCTTCAGCATCAGGATGTCGTGGTCGTCCTTGCCCTCGATCAGCGTGACGACGTTCTCCGTCACCTTCTCGTTCGGGCGACCCCAGTTCTCGATCACGTGCGCGAAGACCTTCGTGCGCGCCGTCGCGCGGTTCCGCTGGCTCGCATAGTAGTGCGCGCGAATGCTGTAGTTGCCGCCGGGGGCCTTCTTCAGCACGTACATCTCGGGGCCGTAGCCTTGCGTGACATCCTGCGTGAGCTTGCCGCCGGTCTTCGTGTCGCGGTGCCCGTAGTAGCACTCCTCTCCCGAGGGCTCGGTGACGTGCAGATCCACGTCGGAGTTGTCCGTGTTCCAGGTGATCATCACGACCAGGTCGGCGCCCGCGAGATCGACCTCGCGGTTCATCGCCTCCAGGCGTCGGCGCGCCAGATCTGGCAGCTGCGTCTTGAGCTCGCCCTTGTCCACGCGGCGGAGCAGGTGCGCGTAGTCGATGGCGGCGATCTTGTGGAACTCGCCGAAGCGGCCGTCCCAGTGACCCGCGAGCGCGGCCTCGTAGTAGCCGATCGCAAGGTCAGCGTTGCCCATGTTCGCGGCGGCCTGCGCCATGGCGCGGTAGGTCTGCGGCTCCCACGGTCGCGCCGCACCTACGCGACGAAGCAGATGGTATGCGTGCGAGTCGAGCTTGTAGCTCATGGCGGAGAACGCGACGTCGCGCGCAAGCACCGCGTCCGCCGGGCTCTGCTCGACGAGCGAAGAGAGCGCACGCAATGCATCGCCGGGTCCGCCCTTCTTCAGGCGCTCCTCCGCCTCGTGGCTCATGCGCTCGTACTCCAGGCTGCCCGGCTTGCTGAGCGCCTCGCGCAGATCGCCCGCGACCTGATCCTTCTGCGTGATCGTGAGCGCGAGCGGGCCCGACTTCACGCTGAACGTGTCCTTCGGGAGCTTCGCCAGCTCCTCGCGAACGTCGCCGGGGACCTTCACGTCCACGCCAGACCGCGCAGACAGCGTGTCCATCCAGCGCAGGAACGCGACCTTGGGATCGCCGAGCGTCTCGCCGATCTGTCGGGCTGCGTCCGCGAGCACCACGCTCGCGAGCGTGGTCTTCACGCGCGCGTCCTCTTCTTCGTCCTTGATGTTGAAGCGCGCGTAGTCCGCCTCGCTCTCCAGCATGAGGAGCGAGCACGTCTTGCCGGTCACGCGATAGTGCACCGCGTAGGCGCGCGCGGCCTGGTCCGTGGCGGGCGCGAAATCCTCCAGCGCGTTGGTCGTGATCTCGCCATAGGCGCGCGCAGCGAGCGAGCTCTGCATCGCGTTGCGCGTGGGGATCACCACCGTGCGCTTTTCGGCGCCCTGCTCCACCTCGAGCTCCACCGCGCCGTCGGGTGAGCCGCGTCCGGTCACCTGGAGCGACTGCCCGGGGAAGAGCGCGATGGGCCTGCCGGCGAGCACCACGTCCGTCGCGCCGGCTGCCTTCACGCTGCGGATCATCCACGCGCGCGCCTTGTGCGCGGTGCTTGCGGCAGGGACCTCCGCATCACCGGTGACGCTGAATACTGCGCCTCCCGTGGCGCGCGCAACGCCGCCGAGCATCTGCGTGTCCGTCCCCGCGATGCCGGTGTTGTACGCGAACAGCGCGCCGCGATGCGTCGCCGCGATCGAGTGCGAGATGGCGTGCTCGTCCGACTCACCCCACGTGGGCGAGCCGTCGGAGAGCAGGAACGTGTCCCAGTGCATGGTCTTCTCTTCGGAGAGCCACCCAGGCTGCGCAGACTCGCGCAGCGCCGCGCCCAGATCGGTCGCGCCCTCGAGCAGTGCCTTGTCCATGGTCGCGATCAGCGCGTCCGCGTTCTCCTTCGTGTTGTCGATGAACGCCGGCTTGTACCAGCGCGGCGCGACGTCGAAGAAGAGCACCGCGAACCGCTTCAACGTGCCGCGGTTGTTCTCGAGCGTGGCGCGAACGAGCTTCTCGTAGATGTTGAAGCGGTCGGGGTTGGACGACAGCGACGTGTCGACGACGAACACCGCCGTGTCGGAGTCCGTGCCGCTCGCGCGCGCCGGCAACTCGGGCTTCGCGAGCGTGTAGAACGCCTTGCCCACGCCCGGGTCCTCACCGATCAGCGTGGCCGGCAGCGGGTTCTTCCAGCGCAGCGTGATCGGCGATTTCGGATCAGCGTGCTCGAGATGCGCGTAGCTGCGCGCACCGTCCTTCACGAGCTCCGGACCCGCGCTCGGGGTCTGCGAAGTGGAGATGTCCACGACCACATTGGCATCCGTCTGCGGCAGGTCCAGCCGGTACTCGAGGTCATCGCCTGCGAGCGTGAGCGGCATGTCGTACGCGAGCACCACGCGGTGGATCGTGTGCGGAGCGAGCGGAAAAACCCGCGCATTGAACACGCCAGCGCCGGCCCACTCGAGCAGCGCCGGATCCGCCTGCCTGCGCGTGGTCTCCGTGTAGGCCAGCGCGGCCTTCTCCTTCGGCACCATGCGCGCTTCCTTCACCGACACGAAGCTTCCGCGACGTGCTTCGCGGATCGCGAGCGGCTCGCTCGTCATCTTCCGCTCCTCGGCGGCGGTGAAGTACTTCACTTGCCGCGGGCCGGAGCTGGGGGCTACCGCTTGCGGCTGACCCCATGAGGTCGTTCCGAAGGCAAAATAGTAGGGGGTCGCTTCGTTGGGCAGGCGCAGCTTGAAGGTGCCCTCGTACTGCCGGTCGCGATCATTCTCGAAGTAGCCGTCGATGACGACGCGCGCGCGCGGCCCGTCCACGTCTACCCGGATCTGCATGCCGCGCAGCGGGATCTTCTCCTTGTCGCCCACGGAGATCTCGGTCGCGTGGACGGCGGAGCCCGCGCGCTTCCACGTCTTGACCTCCTCGTCCCTCCCGTCCCCACCACCCTCCTTCTTCTTTGCGTCGCTGTCGTTCTTCGCGGCCGCCGCCATCGGAGGCGGGGTAGGAGAGCCGGGCGCCATCTCCTTCGCCTGATCCATCGCCGTAGGCGCAGATGCGGTATTCAGCTCCGCCTTGCGGCTGCAGCCAAGGAGGAGGGCAAGGGCGAACACGGCTACGGTGCGGGAGGTTCGGACCTGGCCCCGGACTTGGATGTGGTGCATGGCAATCCTCAGACGTGGGCGAAGGCACAAAGTTTTGACGCGTTGTGCGGGTGGTGCGCCCGTGCGAGGATAGAGCAAAGGGGATGAGGTGGAACGGTCGGAGTTTCTCCAATGACGTGCACGACCTGCAAGGCCGTCCTGACCGGCACGGCCAAGTTCTGCGCCAGCTGCGGCGCGCCCAGGCCTCCACCGTCTGACGCGAAGCCCGAGGCGACCCCGGACAGCAAACCTCGGTCGCTCGTGGACCCGCTCGCGATGACGGCGCCCGATGCGTTCGCCGAGACCGCCAACGCAAGCACGCGCGCGGAGCTGGATCGCGCGCTCGCGGCGTACGATGCCAAGCAACGCGGCGCCACTGCGCGTGGAGTACCGCCACCAGTCGCAACACAGGAGATGAAGGGCGTTCCCTCTGCGAACCTGCCCGCCGCATCACCACCTGTGTCCCCCAAGGCGGCGAGCCACGTCGTCCCCGTGCAGCAGCCAAGGACCGCTGCAATGCCTGCGTCCGCACACAAGCTCGCGGCTGCGTCTCCCGTTTCCCCCGCCGTGCAGAACGCGCAAGGTAGCTCTCCGCAGGCGCGCATTCCGCTCGCGGCAGGCTCCAGCGGCGGTATTGCCGCCATCAGCGATCCCATGCGTGCTTCAGGCCCGCCTGCCATCGGCTCGTCGCCAGGGATGGCTGGCGCAGTACCGCGTCTCTCGCCGGTGCCGTTTCCCCAGCCGATTCGCGGCTCGGCGCCAGCGCTCGCGCCCGGCCTTTCCGTGGGCGTGACGTGGGCGAACGGACAGCGATACCGCGGTATCATCGTGCAGCTCCTCGGCTCGCGCGTGCTCGTGGTTTTCCCCGACGGGCAACAGCACTGGATCGAGATGAGCTACATCAGTCCCGCATGATCGACAGCGCAGTCCTCGTTCAGTTGATGGAGGAGATGATCCCCTTCAACCGCTTCCTGGGGCTCAAGGTCCTGCATGTGGAGCGCGGCCTTGTCCGCATCCAGATCCCTTTCCGTGACGAGCTCGTCGGCGACTTCATGCGCCCGGCGCTCCATGGTGGCGTCCTCTCCACCATCATCGACGTCGCGGGTGGCTTTGCCGTGTGGACGCACCTGGACAGCGAGCGCGGGCGCGTGTCCACGATCGATCTGCGCGTCGACTACCTGCGCCCCGGCAGGCTCACGACCATCACCGCCGAGGCACGTGTCGTGCGGGCCGGCAAGCGCGTGGGCGTGGTGGACGTGCGCGTCTTCCACCCCGATGCAGAGGACGTCACCATCGCCACCGGCAAGGCGGTCTACAACATCATGCTCGTGAAGACGGAGATCACTCCACGAGCTTGAGCAGCGCTGCGATCTGCGCGGGCGTCAGCTTCAGCCGGCGCTCTCGCAGTCGATACAGGAGCGCGTCGCGATCTGGCTCTGCGGCGGGCGGTGTCGTGGTGACCCCTGGCGGCTTGGTGGTGATCAGCGGCGCGGCGGAGAGCGGCGGCATGATGATCGCCATCGCCTCGTTCGCGCCGGGCAGGGATGGCGCGCGCACCGTGGTTGCAGGATCGACCGGTGCGGGTGGGAGGGTGTTGAACAGCGACGCAGGCGCGCTCGATGGAGTCATTGCCGCGCCACTGTCCGGCCCCGGCTTCGAAGAGTCGCTCACACCAGGAACTGTAGGAGGGTACGCGCGCCGCAGGCAAGAAACCGGTCAGCCGGCGCGGAGCTTGGACGCTTCAGAACGGGCGCTCGTGAAGAGGCATGTCCTCGTCGGGGCGACGACGCAGCCGATCCAGCGCGCGGATGACGAGGCCCTTCAGCGCGACGCGGTGCAGGAGCACGAGCCACCCGCACAGACCGAGCCACGCGAGCTGGATGATGGAGAGCGTCGCCGTGGTGACGTAGACGAGGCGCGGGCGGAACGGGCGCTCCGCGCTCACGAGCTGACGGGACGTGCCCACGAAGGTCTCGCTCGCAGGCATGGAGAGCTGGACGGGCACGATGACCGGCTTGCCGTCCGGACCCTCTTGAGGAGCGGCGTACGAGGGCTCCTGCGTGGGCGTGTTTCCAGCCACGAAGATCTCGCGCGCGTACTCCGCCGTCGCGGTGCCGATCGCCACCTTGCCCCCGATGAGCGCCACCACCACGCAAGTGCCGGCTGCGATCCACAGCCGCGTGCCGCGCAGGAAGCGTGATGCCACGAACACTCCGCCGATGCAGAAGAGCGTCGCCGCTGCGACCACGAAGAGCGAATGCGACATGAGCCAGAGGCCCGAGAGCACCGCCGCGCCCAGGATGCGCGTGCGCCGCGTGCGGAAGCCCAGTCCGGCGGCCGCGCCGCCAAGCAGCATCGCGACCAGATCCGCCAACGAGAACGCCGTGAGCACGCGGTCGCCGCCGAAGAGCGCGAGCGGCAGCACGTTGTCCGGTAGGCCCATCGTGATGCTGGCGCGCGATGTGGCGAGCGCGTGCGACGGAAGCGCGGGCGACAGCATGCCGCCGAAGGTCCGGATCTTGTCGGAGCCAAGCGTCTGCACGCGGAAGCGGTGCGCGCCGGTGGGGAGCTGCACCAGGAAGTCCTGCCCGTGTCCGGATGCACGCAACACGCGGGACGGCATTCCATCCACGGAGACGAACATCGGCCGACCGGCCGGCGTGACGAAGAGCCGCTCGAGGCCGTTGTTGTCGTACGTGTACGTGCCGTCGTGGATCACCTCGCCCAGCGGCGTGAACGCGAAGTAGTGCCGTTCCTCACGCACCACGGCAGACAGCTGCTCGCCCTGCACGAGTGACTGGATGTCCACGTCCAGGTGCTGCCCGCGCTGGAGCAGGAAGAGGCGCGCGGAGGGCAGCGTCGCCGGGATGGGCGACTGCTCCACGCCGACCTGCTTGATGTCACCGTCGAAGGACAAAAGCGTGTCGGGCTCGGCCTCCACGAGCCACCATTCGTACGCGGAGCGCTCGTCGGTTCGGAGCTGACCGAACTTGTTGATGACGCCCGTGATCGTCACGTCGGCGTCGTGTCCGGCCAGCGGCAGACGAAGCTCGGTTGCATCCTGTGTCCACCCTTCGGAGCCGGACACCTCGCGCACGTGCTCGCCGTAGCGGAGCGGGATGGTGACGGTGCCGAGCTCCTCGCCGCCAGAGAGCGTGAGGCGGTAGTTGAACGTCTTTTCCTTGCCGATGCGCAGCCCGCGCGAGAGGCGGAAGGAGCTCTTCGTCTTGGTCTTTGCGAGGGACTCGGGCGTCATCGGATCGAAGTGGAGCATCACGTTCTCCACGCCGGACATGCTCGAGCCCTCGGTCACGCGACCGCGCGTGAGCTTCACGTCGAGGGAGTTGATCGGTCCCACGACCTTGAGCCCTTCGTCCTCCTGGACGGTCAGGGTCCCGCGCAGCACGAACGAGCGCGCACGCGTGCGAATGAAGAAGCTCTCGCCCTCGAAGCCCATCGTCGTGGCGCCGCCGTTCAATGTCACGTCATCCAGGCGGACCTGCTGCGGCATGCCGAACAGCGGGATCTGCACCTCCTCGTCGACCAGCACGCCGCCGTGCATCTCGAAATGCAGTGGCTCGCCCACAGCGCCGGTCAGCGTGAGGGACGAAATGAGGAAGCAGTGGATGGAACACGGCTCGGGCTTCGTTATTTGCTGGCGCGCCGTCAGATACTCGCGGAGCAGTACATCGAGGTCCGCATTCTGCGCTTGCGCGGGCCGCGCAGAGGAGAACGTGCACATGAGCGCGCACACGAGGAGCGCGCAGAAGGTGGCGAAGCGTCGCATGGAGCTCTCCCTTTTCAAGTTCACGCGCACCGGAATTGTTCACGGCGACACGATCACCCGACCGTCGAGGCAAGACGCCTCTCTGCAGCGAAAGCTACGCGCCGCAAATGTTCCGAAAAACCTTCGGGTGGGCGGCTCCGCAGCGGCCCCGTTTGGTTCAACGAGGGCCGCGGAAGAGCGGACGCGTCGTGCCATTTGGCAGGATGGCTTCTGCCACTTCGTCCGTGCCGTCGTGCCTCACGCGGAGGAGCTCGCCCTTGCTGTCGCCAGAGCCCAGACCTGCGTCGACCCTGAAGAGCTTTCCGTAGAACGCGGGCGGCGCGTAGGCCATGCCCTTCACGCCGAAGGCATTCGGATCGTGCCCGAACACGATGTGCGTTGCGCCGAGGGCCTTCAGGTTCTGATCGACCACGCTCAGCGACGTGTACCAGTCGCGTGCCTCGAGAACGGAGTCGGCGCCGATGAACGCGTTCGAGGTGTAGCCAGAGCTGGAGGCGAGCGCTCCGGTCACGTCCGCATCGACCTGCGCAAGCGTCTTCCCGGCGCTATCGCCCGCGTGCGAGAAGAACCAGCCGTCGACCTTGGCCGCGACCGGCAACGTGCGCAGCCATGCACCGCGCGGGTCCGCGCCGCTCGCGAAGAGGATCGGTGAGATGGCGGGCTTCAGCCTGGCGAGCTCTTGGTCGATCGTGTCCTGGCCGGTGAACTTCGAGCTCATCGGTGTGCCAAGGAACTCCGCCTCGTGGTTGCCCAGGAGCACGACCACATGACCGCCGGCGTTCTTCGCCGCGGCCTCCAGCGCCATCGCAAAAGCCAGCACCTCGAGGCTCGCGGGGCCCTTGTCGATCATGTCGCCCGCGATGACGAGCGTGGCGTTGCCGCCGGTCCACACCACATTCGACGGCGGTGTGGCTGTGGCGATGAGGCTGCCTTTCTGGAGCAGCGTCGTGAGCTCGGCCAGATGACCGTGCACGTCACTCAGCGCGTAGAGCGTGGTGTACGTCGATGCGGTGTACACGTGCGCGAATGACTGCGCTCCGGAACCCCCGGAACCAGCTCCGTCGCCGCTGACGCCAATGCCATCACCCGGCGCTTGCACACCCGCTGCACCGCGCGCTCGGCCGTTTCCAGCTTCATCGGCGGCGGCAGGGGAGGGGGGAGGGGAGGTGTCAGGCGAGGGGCCGTCACTGTTCGCCGCGCCAGCACAGGCCGCGAGCGCGCATAGCGCACCGACCGAGACCAGGCGGAGGACGGGCAAGGACATGAACCGCCGACTGTGGCGGGTGCATGCCGGCCGCGCAACGACGCCCGTTCCTTGAGACTCAACGGTAAGGCGTGAGCGTGGAAGATTCCACGAGCTTCCGGAAGGCCTCGACACTCCTCTGGTAGATCGCCTGGGCCGGAGGCGGTCGATTGTCGGAGCCGAGGAGCCCGACCGGCTGTGCGAAGAGGCTCGCGAGCATTCCCTCGTGCGCGATCTCCGTCAGGATGCGCAGCTCGGTGCCACCGGAGCTCTCCTCCAGCACGGCGCGATCCAGGATCAGCATCCCCGGGAGACGGGTCTCGATAGCGAGCAGCTTCGGTGCGCGGAACGCCGTGATCTCGATCGTCGCGTCGGTGCGTTTTCCTTTCACGCGCCGCGCCACGTCGATGCAGGTGCCCACGCCCAGCTCCTCCTTGCCGATGATCTCCGCGTCGAACACGTCCTCCGCCCAGCTGGGGACCTTGGACACGTCCGTGAGGTAACCCCAGACGATCTCCGGCTTGCGCGGGATCGTGACCATGGCCTCCATGTACAGCACGCGCGCCTACTTCGCGTGTGCGCGCGATGCGCCCTTCGTCTTCTTCCGGCTGCTCGCGCTGTTCTCGCCCTTGTGCGCGTTCCCGCGCGAGGCCTTCTGGGCCTTCAACGCGAGCCCTGCATGCACGGGCTCCGGCTTGCGCTTCGCAAGGTAGTCGATGAGATCGATCTTGGTGACGATGCCCACGACGCGCGTGCCGTCGAGGGCGATGGCGGCCTTCGCGTCGGCGAGCACGCCTTGCAGGAGCTCGATCTTCGTGTCCGGCGTGACGGTCGCGTAGTCACCCTCGATGAGCTCCGCGATGCGTGAGTCCAGCGTCTTGCTGCCAGAGACCAGGTGGCGAAGCAGGTCGATCTCGCCCACGATGCCGACGAGCTTGCCCTTCTCCACGACCGGGAGCTGGCTGATGCCGAGCGACTTCAGCGTGGCGATCACGTCGCGCACCTTCGAGCTCGGCTGCGCCGTGACGATCTTCGCGCGCTTGTGCGAGACGAGGAGGTCATGCACGGTGCCCAGGCCCGGCTGGTCGTCCATGAAGCCGTTCTCGCGCATCCAGTCGTCGTTGAAGATCTTCGACACGTACTTCTGGCCGGAGTCGCACAGGAAGACCAGGATCTTCTCCGGCTTCTTCAGCTTCGCGGCGTACTTGATCGCGCCCGCAACCGCCGCGCCGCCGGAGCCACCCACGAAGATGCCTTCCTGGTGCGTGAGCGCACGCGTCATCAGGAAGCACTCCTTGTCGTCCACGCGGATGATGTCGTCCATGATCTTGAGGTTCATGGTGGTGGGGAAGAAGTCCTCGCCGATGCCCTCTACCTTGTACGAGAACGGCTTGGTGATGCGGCCGGTCTTCACGAAGTCGTAGTAGAGCGAGCCGACGGGATCGACACCGACGAGCTTCACGTTCGGCATCTTCTCGCGCAGGTACTTGCCGGTGCCGCTGATGGTGCCGCCGGTGCCCATGCCCGCGACGAAGGTGTCGAAGTCGCCCTTGGTCTGCTTCCAGATCTCCGGGCCGGTCCAGAGGTAGTGAGCCTCGGGGTTCGCGGGGTTGTGGTACTGGTTCGCGTAGAACGAGTTGGGTGTCTCGTCTGCGATGCGTCGCGACACCTTGTAGTAGCTGCGCGGATCCTCGGCGTCGACGGCCGTGGGGCACACGACGACCTTGGCGCCGAACGCGCGCAGTCCGGAGATCTTCTCCTGGCTCATCTTGTCCGGCATGATGAAGATGCACTTGTAGCCGCGCACGGCAGCGAGCAGCGCGAGCGATGCGCCCGTGTTGCCGGACGTCGCCTCGACGATGGTGCCGCCGGGACGCAGGCCTGCTTCTTCCGCGCGCCGCAGCAGGTTCCAGGCGAGGCGATCCTTGTGACTGCCACCTGGATTCAGGTACTCGCACTTCACGTAGATCTCGCTCGCCACGCTCGCAGCTACGCGGTTCAAGCGAATGATAGGCGTGTTGCCGACTGCCTTGGTGATGTCCTCGAGAGCGCCGTGCATCATGGTGGGCGCAACATGCCGGGGTTGCGCGCGCGGCGCAAGACGCTTCGAGCCGGACGTGCGCGTTCCCACGCGCGCTGTCGCCGTGTCGCGTTATAGGATGGGAAGAATGCCGCTCCGCGTTGACCCGCCAGCGACGGAGGAGGAGCTCATGGAACGGGCGCGCGCGCTCACCGGGCGGACGCTCGGCGCGATCGCGGAGGAGCTGCGAATGGCGCTCCCGGACGACCCCGTGCACGGGAAGGGCAAGCCCGGCGAGCTGCTGGAGCGCGCGCTGGGCGCAACGGGCGGCTCGCGCGCGGAGCACGATTTTCCGGAGCTCGCGATCGAGCTGAAGTCGATCCCCACGGATGAGAAGGGGGCGCCGCGCGAGTCGACATATGTGTGCAAGATACAACTAGAGGACGCGGACTCCGTGGAGTGGGAGGACAGCTGGACGCGGAAGAAGCTGTCGCGCGTGCTCTTCCTGCCGGTCGTGACGCCGGATGACTCTGCGATGCTCGAGCGCGTCGTGGGGACGCCCGTGCTCTTCGTCCCCACTGCCGAAGAGGAGCGGGTGCTGCGAGCGGACTACGAGGACGCG
This sequence comes from Polyangiales bacterium, assembly GCA_038230375.1. Classification (GTDB taxonomy): domain Bacteria; phylum Myxococcota_A; class Polyangia; order Polyangiales; family Polyangiaceae; genus JANXLV01. Next base: position 58,341 of record JBBRNJ010000019.1, read on the forward strand.
ATGGGGCTCATCGCCACGGGTCGCGTGGAGGAGCTCACCGCGCACACGGGAACGTGGCTCCAGGTCCGACCAAAAGCCAGAGACGGCTCCGCACGCACGCTGACCTTCGGTCCCGAGCGAGAAAGAATTCTCGCCATGCCACGAGGCTTCTACCTCCGCCCATCGTTCACCGCAAAGGTCCTCCGCAAGCCGCGCTAGACGCCCGGAAGGGTCGCAGCCTCCTTCACGATCCACCACGTGAATGCGCGCGGGCCGTAGGAGTGCCTGGTGATGCGATAGCCATGTGCAAGCTCCCCGGTGATGTCGCACGAGTGCGCCGACCCCATCGACGTGGTGTCCCCGAATCGCAGATCGAATCGCTCGAGCACACCGTTCCCATCCAGCGCGATCTCGGCGCGGAACCGGCCCTCGCATGGCTCTTCGAAGAACCAGCAAATGCCCTCGAAGCTCACGCCGCGCTCGATAGGGGTGATCGTGTTGGGTGTGAAGCCGTCGGAGATGTCGCCGACCGGCAACAGTCGAGGCACCACGCAGTGCTCGAGTTCCTCGCAGAGGCGAAAGAGAGGCGTCTTGAGCTTGTAGCTCCCTGGCTCGAACGAACCGGTCGCCAGCATCTCGCCAATGAAGCCGGTGATCTTCTCCTCCATCCTCGCCACGGTGAATCGCGCTGGAAGGCAGGTCGTGACGAGCGACTCGATCACGTCCGCATAGGCAGCCGCGTCGTCCTCATCCGCCAGGATCTCGTGGCTCCGCGGCCCCACACCACCGCGCGAGATCAGCAGGATGGCGGGATGGCGCCGCCGAGCGTGAGCGATGAACGCCCACGCTTCCTCCTCGGAGAGGTTCGACAGGATGGCCACCGTCATCGCCCCCCATCACAGCCGAGGTCGAGGTCGAAGTCGAGGTTGAGGTTGAGGTCGAAGTCGAGGTTGTGGTCGAAGGTCGAGGTCGAGGTCGAGGTCGGGGTCGAGGTCGAGGTCACTTCGCCGTGATCACTCCCAGGAGGCGCCCCGCGTGGTCCCCGTCTCTTCGGTACGAGTAGTACGTCTTCTCGTCGCACCTCGTGCACCCGCCGACCTGATCGATTCGCGCTGCTTCCACTCCCAGCCGCGCGAGCTGCGCCGCCACCGCGACTCGTAGGTCCACCATCGCCTTCGCGGGCTCGTGCGTGGACGCGATGCACGTGGGTGCCGAGGCCGCTGCGATCTTCTCCGCGACCTCGCGCGACACCTCGAAGCAGCACGCGCCGATGCACGGACCTATCGCCGCGACCAGATCGCTCCCGTCGCGCGCGTGCAAGACGTCCAGTGCGCGCGCCACCACCTCCGCCACCACGCCCTTCCAGCCCGCATGGATCGCAGCGACCTGCCCCGTGCGTGTGTCGCCCACCAGCACAGGCACGCAGTCCGCAACACGCACGCCGACGGTGTCGCCCGCGTCGCTCGCGACCAACGCATCCGCCTCCGGGTAGCGCGCGTCCACCGTGCTGAACTTTCCGAGCGCAAGATCCTCGCGCGCGGGTACGAAGACCGTCGCGCCGTGGACCTGTTGCGCCTGGTACAACCTGCGCGCCTCGAAGCCGAGCGCCTTCGCGAGCCGCGCCTGGTTCTCCTCCAGCGCTCCCGCGTCGCGCAGCAGGGCGAAGTCCGCCGAATCGAACGGGGCCGCGCTCACGCCGCCGACCCGTGTCGTGAATCCATGAACGAAACCCGAACGCACGAGCAGGTCGCTGCGCTGCAGCATCAAGACTGGCTCATCTCCAAACTCCGGCGTGAGCGAATCGTGTTATCACGGAACGTGGAATTTCACCCTGGATGACCAACCCCGCGCAACCGAAGGATCCGTTCATCGGCCGTGACATCCTGAGCGGCCAGTTCCAGATCCTCCAAAAAATTGGATCGGGCGGAATGGGGTCCGTCTACAAGGCGCTGCAGCCCGCCATGAACCGCATGGTGGCGGTGAAGATCCTCCACCCCAAGCTCACGAGCCGCAAGGACCTCGCGTCGCGCTTCCGTCGCGAGGCGCGCGCGATGAGCCACCTCACGCACCCGAACACCGTGAAGGTGTTCCTCTACGGCGAGCTCGAGGACGGCTCGCTCTACATCGTGATGGAGTTCCTCGAGGGGAAGAATCTCAACCAGGCCGTTCGCTCCGAGGGGCCCATGCCCGTCGAGCGCGCTATCCCGATCCTCGTGCAGGTGTGCAACGCGCTCGAAGAAGCGCACCGCGCGGGCATCATCCATCGCGACCTCAAGCCAGAGAACATCTTCCTGTGTCAGCAGGGCGGCATCAAGGACTTCGCCAAGGTGCTCGACTTCGGGCTCGCGAAGGTCACCGAGCGCGAGATGCGCCCCGGCTCCGTCATCCTCACGCAAGAGGGCATGGTCTTCGGAACGCCGGAGTTCATGAGCCCGGAGCAGGCGCAGGGAAAGACGCTCACGCCCGCAAGCGATCTCTACTCGCTCGCCGTCATCCTCTACGAGGCCCTCACCGGCAAGCTCCCGTTCATCGCGAAGAACGCGATGGAGTACATCCAGCTGCACGTCACTGCGAAGCCCACGCCCATCCAGGACAACGCGCCGCCGGGGCGAACGTTCCCGCCGCTCCTCTGGACAGTGTTGAAGCAGGCGCTCGCGAAGGAGCCCCAGGAGCGCTTCATGACCGGGACCGAGCTCGCGGCCGCGCTATCTGCCGTGCTGGCGGGCGCCACGGAGCTTCCAAAGATCGCGATGGTGCCGCAGGCCATGCCCTCGTCACCTGCGTCCGTGCCAGGTTCTGCGATGACGCAGGGCGGGCAGGCGGGGCAGATGATGCAGCCGCAGGGAGGACCACAAGGGCCCACCGGGATGGTCTCCGTGCGGCCGCAGAAGGCAAAGGGCATGTCCGTGGGCATGTTGGTCGGCGTTGCAGCCGTCTTCATGATCGTGGGCATCGTCGCCACATTGCTCGTCCTCAAGGCGACGGGCCGGTAGAGAAAGTTGCCAGCTCCACGGTGTGCGCGCACGCACATCGTGAGGTGATGGACGGTCCGCGCGCACGGAACCGCATCGATTCACGCTGGAAAGATGCGGTGTGGCTGTCTCTATCGTAGCCTTTGTCCCATGCTCGGGAAAACGCGTCGTTCGTGGCAGTGGTCCGTACTTGGTGTCGTGGTCCTTGGTGCTGGCCTTCTTGGCGCATGCGGGAGCGACAAGGGTTCGGACTTCCAGGACACCAGCAACGGGGATGGTGGCGGCGGTGGTGGTGGTGGCGGCGGTGAAGCAGGTCCAGGCCCGCTCGGCGGCGGTGGTGACTCCGGAACTGGCGTCAAGGTAGCGTTCGACGTCGCGCCGAGCGGCATCCAGACCATCACCGTGACAGCGGGTACCAACACGCCAACGGTGAAGTTCACGGCGACGGCAAATGGCAACTCCGCGGCTGCCAAGTGGCAGCTCGATCGCGGTGACATCGGCACCATCAACGCAGGCCCTGCCAGCACCGGCACCTTCGTTCCGTCGGGCACCGTTGGCGGCACGGTGAACGTGACCGCGTCGTATGGCCAGGCGGTCGTGAAGCGTCAGATCGTCGTGAAGCTCACGTCGAAGCAGAGCGGCGCCACGGCGGGCGAGTCGTCACAGGTCGCGACCACCGTGGCCGAACTCACGGCAGGTGGCGGCATCGGTGGCGTCGGTGGCGAGGGTCTTGGTGGCGCAGTCGCCGATGCGCCCACGCTTGCAGCGCTCGACGCGCCCACGAGCGACGGCACAGCGCAGGGGCTCAAGCTGCTCTACCCGTACGACAGCACGGTGTGGCCGCGCGGCATCCTCGCGCCGCTCCTGCAGTGGGACTGGACCACGGGCGACGCAGACGCCATCAAGCTGGAGCTCGCATCCACCAGCGGCAGCTACTCGTGGACGGGCACGTTCGCTCGTCCCGCGATCCTTGCGATGACCGGCGGCAGCTTCATCCGGCATCCCATCCCGCAAGACGTCTGGGCCGCGGCCACAGCGTCGGCGGGCGGCACGGACAAGCTCACGCTGAAGATCACTGTCGCGAAGGGCGGCGTGGGCTACGGCCCGTTCAAGCAGACGTGGACCATCGCCACCGGCCGCCTCTCCGGCATCATCTATTACAACTCGTACGGAACGAACCTCGCGAAGAACTTCGGCGGCGCCGTTGGCGGCGATCACAAGTTCGGCGGTGCCGTGCTCTCGATCCACGTCGGTGACACCGCGCCCAAGCTCGTGGCAGGAGACAACACCAACTGCCGCGTCTGTCATTCGGTTGCATCCGGTGGAGCACGCCTCGTCGTGCAACGCGGCGACAACTACAGCACCACCTCCGACTACGACCTGGATTCGATGGGGGGTAGCACGGAGAAGCCGCTCACCACGAACGCGAACTTCGGCGGCATCTACCCGGACGGCTCCAAGTTCCTCTCGGAGACGGGCGGTCTGCGCGGGCTCCCCGACGACACGGTGGTGCTCCCCACCTCTGGCGTCCCCGCTGTCTCCACGAGCCTCGGCCCGCCCACATTCTCTCCGGACGGCAAGCTCGTCGCGTTCAACATGATCGCGGGACCCACTGCGAACCCCGGGCAGAAGCTCGGCGTCATGAACTTCAACCCGGCCACGGGTGACTTCACGAACTTCCTCGCCGTGGTCGACGACACGGGCATGCCCGCCGAGACGCGTCCTGGTTGGCCGGCGTTCCTGCCGGACGGCAAGTCGCTCGTGTTCCACCACCAGAGCAGCGCGGGCAACGACGGCAACGGCAGCGCGGACCTCCACACGCGCTCCAAGGCGAAGGCGCAGATCCACTGGGCGTCGTCCACCGCCGCCGGCGTGACGAAGCTGGATGCACTGAACGGCATCGGCTCGGGCGGTACGTCGTACCTGCCCAAGCTCGCAGTGCCCTCGGCGGTCACGTGCACCGCTGACGGGCCCGACGTCTCCATCGACAAGGACCACGGCGACGACACCAACGTGAACTACGAGCCCACCGTGAACCCCGTTGGCTCTGGCGGCTACGCGTGGGTCGTCTTCACCAGTCGTCGCATGTACGGCAACGTCGCGACGATCCCGCCGTACTGCAGCGACCCACGCGGCGTGGACCTCGTCACGAACATCACGCCAAAGAAGCTCTGGGTCGCCGCGATCGACCTGAGCGCGACGCCCGGCGGCCCCGACGCGAGCCACCCTGGTTTCTACCTCCCCGCACAGGAGCTGCTCGCCGGCAACGCCCGCGCGTTCTGGGTGCTCGACCCGTGCCGCACTGACGGCTCGTCCTGCGAGAGCGGCGATCAGTGCTGCAACGGCTACTGCGAAGCAAACGGCGACGCCGGCGCGCTCATCTGCTCCAATACGATTCCGTCGTGTGCGAGCATCGGTGACAAGTGCAAGGTCGCGGCCGACTGCTGCGACTCCAGCGCGAAGTGCATCGGCGGCTTCTGCTCGCAGTCCGGCCCGCCGCACTGACCCACGCCACCGCCTTCGGATCCTGATAGCTTCGGCCCCATGCAGCAAGGAATGCCTGGTGGTCCGGAGCCGAAGAAGGGGATGAGCACGCTGACGATCGTCCTGATCGTCATCGGTGTTCTCCTCGTGCTCGTGGGTGGAACCTGCGCAGTCGGGGTCGTCCTCATCGGGCGCGAGGCCAAGAAGATCAGCGACGACCTGGGCGAGGGCGGGCTCATGCTCGTCGCGCCGCCCGAGGTGAAGGCGGATCTTGCGGGCTCGAAGAAGGACTACATCGGTCACTGGAAGAGCAAGAAGGGGAGCTCGATCACCATCGACGCCGAGGGCGACATGAAGATCGACAAGGACGAGGACGGCGACGGCATGAAGGAGTCATTGCAGGGGCCCATCGTTCGCTTCTCCGGCAACGACATCGTGCAGAAGCCGCTCATCACCATCACCACCCATGTGAAGGAGGCGCCGCACAAGAACGGCGACCACTGGGAGATGATCGCGGACGACATCCACTTCTCGCGGCCCTGAGCCTGCGCGTTGACGTTCGTTTGCGCCGCTACTCGTTACCGGGCATGCGCGCGGTGATGTCGAGAAGGACCTCGCCGTCCTGGTTGTTTGCGGACTTTCCGAGGTTCATCTTGAGAAGCCCGGGTCCCACGCACGCATCGAGCGGCGCCATTCGGTCGCTGCCGTCCGGACCGCCCAGGAATCGCAGCACCTTGCCGTCCTTGGCCACGAAGACCCGGAAGAGGAAGAACTCGTGGTTCGGCGGCGTGTACTGGAGCGCCACGTAACAGGGCCGGAGGAGACCGATCTGCGCGTTGATGTTCGAGAACGCGTCGGGAAAGTTCCCGTACGTTCCGCCGCTGCAGTGCGGGTTCACGCCAGACATATAGGGGCCATGCGCGGGGCCGGCGGGAGACGACGATGCTGCGGTCGGGAGGCCAGGTGGTCCGCCAGGGATCGCCGGCGCTGAGAGGCCTGCGTCGTGGCCGGCCGTGGGCTTTCCGTTGTGCGGCATGAGAGCACCGGGCCCCTGCGGTCCGCCGCCGGTGCTCGCGGTGGTTGCGGAGGTCGAGAGCCTCGGGTCTGCTGTCGTGAGCACCACGGATGCGGACGGCGAGAGGTCCGCGGTGGGTGCGGCCGCGCCTGCCCTGCCCAGAAGGAAGTACGCGGCCGCGCCACCACCGACCAGAATCACGAGGAGCAGCGTCGCAAGGATGCCGATGATCGCGCCAGCGCCAGCGCCCGTCTTCTGCTGCGGGACCACCACGGGTTGCTGTGTCTGAGCAGCGGACAACATCATCGGCGGGTTGCCGGACATCATCGGCGGGTTGCCGGACATCATCGGCGGGTTGCCGGACATCATCGGCGGACTGGCCGAGTTCATGGGCGTCATCGGCGGTGGTGTTGCGGAGACCAGTGGAGGTCCCAGCGGCATGGCGGGCGGTGGGGCGGAGATCGTCGCGTGTGCGTGCGGACCGTTGTTCCACGTGCTGGGCGCGGGAGGCGCGGAGTAGGCGGCAGCGGATTGCCCTGGCGGCGCGGATCCCATTGACGCGGCCATGGGCGCATTCGTCGCGATGGCCTCGAGCGCCACGCGCATCTCTGCCGCGCTCTGGAAGCGCGCGCGTGGATCCTTCTGCATCGCTCGCTCGACGACGGCCGCGATGCGTGGATCGGTCCCGGGTGCAAGCTGCGAGATGGGCACCGGCGCTTGCTCCGCGATCGCAAAGAGCAGCGCGTTCAGGCTCGACGCGTCGAACGGGAGCTTGCCGGACAGCGCCACGTAGATCGTGGAGCCGAGCGAGAAGATATCCGCACGATGATCGAGCGGACCCCCACGCGCCTGTTCCGGCGCCATGTACGCAGGCGAGCCGAGCATCGTGTTGTCGCCCGTGAGCTGTGCGTCCGTGGGCCGCGTGAGCTTTGCAATGCCGAAGTCCAGGACCTTGGCAGTCTCGCCCAGGCCAGGCACATCCACGAGGAAGATGTTGTCGGGCTTGATGTCGCGATGCACGATCCCCGCGGCGTGCGCCGCCTCCAGCGCGCTGGCGACTTGTCGCGCGATGCGAGCGATGCGCGCGCTGTCGATCTTGCCGGCCGCGCGGATGGCCTCCGCGAGCGGGCGCCCCTCCAGCTGCTCCATGACCAGGAACGGGGGCTCGTTCTGCGGCCACAGGAAATCGATCACCTGCACGATGTTCGGATGACCAAGCGCCGCCGCCGACTGGGCCTCACGCTGGAAGCGCGCGACTGCATCGCGGTCCGCCGCAAGGTTGCCATGCAGGACCTTGATCGCGACCTTGCGCCCCAGCCCGTCCTGCACGGCCGAGTACACGCTGCCCATGGCCCCCGCTCCGAGGGGGCGCTCGATGCGATAGCGGCCGCCGAGCAACGCGCCCATGGTGAGGCTGGGTCGCGCGTCAGTCACGGATGTGCCTGGGGTTTTGCACTACAGGCGAGTATACGTCTTTTGGCGCGAACCCGCGCATGCGGCTAACAAGTACCCGGTCGGATGAAGAAGCCAAGCGAAGGCGTTGATCCTCCCGTGGAAGTGGCGAAAGACGTCGCCGTCACGGGCAACGCAGAAAAGAAGGCGGCAAAAACGCCCGCGAAGCCGAAGCCGAAGCGGACCTTCGGGAAGACGGTCGTGCGCTGGCTCACGCGCCTTTCCATCGTCGCGCTGGTGCTGGCGGTGGCCGGCGTTATCGCGTTCCTCCTGGTCGTGCGTCACTACGAGGCCGATCTCCCCAGCGTGACGGACCTGCGAACCTATCATCCGCCCCAGGTCACGCGTGTGCTCGCGAAGGACGGCACGCTGCTCGCGGAGCTGTTCCACGAACGCCGCACCGTGGTGTCCGTGAAGGAGCTGCCGCCGCACGTGAAGCTGGCCGTGCTCGCCGCCGAGGACGCAGGCTTCTACGAGCACGAGGGCATCAACTATCTCGGCATCGCGCGCGCGATGGTCGTCAATCTGCGCGCCGGCCGCACACGCCAGGGCGGCTCCACGATCACGCAGCAGGTCGTGAAGAACCTCCTGCTCGACTCCGAGCGAACGTACGCTCGCAAGATCCGTGAAGCGCTCCTCGCGCGGCGCCTGGAGGAAGAGCTCGGCAAGGATCAGATCCTGGAGCTCTACCTGAACCACATCTACCTGGGCCACGGGCGCTACGGCATCGAGGAGGCATCGCGCGATCTCTTCGGCAAGAGCGCGAAGGACATGACCATCGCCGAGGCCGCCATGCTCGGCGGGCTTCCCGCTGGGCCCGAGCTCTTCAACCCGCGTCACGATCCGCAGAAGGCGCTCACGCGTCGCTCGTTCGTCCTGGGACAGATGCTGAAGAAGGGCTTCCTGACGGAGGCGCAGTACATTGCCGCGAAGGACGAGCCGATACGCCTCGCGCCCATGGTGGAGGCCAAGCCGGAGCTCGCACCGGAGGCCGTGCGCATTGCGCAGAAGATGTTGCAGGAGCTGGAGCCAGAACGTGCCGCGCGCGGCGGCTTCACGATCACGACGACCATCGATCCGGAGCTGCAAGCGCAGGCGCGCAAGTCGGTGACGGACGCGCTGATGGCCTACGACAAGCGCCACAACCTGGTGGGGCCGTTGAAGCTGCCACCGCCCGAGAAGGCGAAGGACCCGAAGAAGAAGCCGGTGTCGCCAAAGGACGCCGTGTTCGACGGCACGCCCGCGTTCGAGTCCCACAAGGTCTACGTAGGCATCGTGACGGGCGCGGATGACGCCAGCGGGATGCTCTTCGTGAACGTGGGCGCCACTCCCGGCGTGGTGAAACTTGCAGACTACACGCGTTACAATCCCCTGCACCTTGCGCCCGGTGTCTTCGCGCCGCCGGGTGTGCGCGTTCGCGTGAGCCTGCTCTCGGCGCCGCCTGCTGCGGGTGGTCCGGTGCCTCTGCGACTGGAGCTTGGCCCCGAGTCTGCGATGGTCGCGCTCGACGTTCGTACGCGCAACGTCCTTGCGCTGGTCGGCAACTACGAGGCCGTCGCCAACGGCCTGGACCGCGCGACGCAGTCGAAGCGCCAGCCCGGCTCCACGTTCAAGCCGATCGTCTATTCATATGCGCTGCATACGCACGAGTTCACGCCTGCCACGATGGTGGACGTCACGCCGCAGGTCTTCGGCAACGGATATCGCCCCGCCAACTACGAGGGCTGGAAGGGGAAGGACCCGCTGCGCCTGCGCGAGGCGCTCGCGAACTCCGTCAACATCGCCGCGGTGAAGGTGATCGACTCGGTGGGGCCGAGCGGCGTCGTCGGCTGGGCGCATGCGCTCGGAATCTCTTCCACGCTCAAGCCGGATCTCAGCCTGGCGCTCGGCTCGTACGAGGTGTTGCCCATCGAGCTCGTCGATGCGTACGCGACGTTCGCGGCTGGCGGCACGTATGCGCCCACGGTGATCGTGACGCGCATCACGGGCCCCGACGGCAAGGACGTGGAGCTCAAGGCGCAGGTCCCGGAGCGTCGCGTACTGGAGGAGACGGAGGCGTATCTCATCACCAACATGATGACGAGCGTGGTGGACCACGGCACTGCGGTCCGCGCGAAGGAGCTGAAGCGCCCCGTCGCCGGCAAGACGGGCACGAGCAACGACGCCAAGGACACGTGGTTCTGCGGCTTCTCCACCGACATCGCTGCGGTGGTGTGGGTGGGCTACGACGATGCGAAGCCGCTCGGCTCTGCGGAGACCGGCGGCATGACGGCGCTGCCTGCGTGGGTGTCGTTCATGAAGGCGGCGCATCAAGGAAAGGCGGCCAACGAGTTTCCGCGGCCCGCGGGCATCGTGGAGAAGAGCATCGATACGCACACTGGCAAGCTCGCCTATCCTGACGATCCCGACGTCATGAACGAGGTCTTTCTACCGGGCACGGAGCCCACCGACACGAGCCCCGTCCTCACGCCAGACGGTGGCGGCGCCGATCCAGCCATCGCGGGAGACGGCGGCGCGCCCGCGCCTCTTGAGGATGACCCTCAATGACGCGCTCGACGGGGACGGCCACCGCGCGCGCGCGTCGTGCACTGCGACTGCTGTCGCCATTCGTTCCGCTCTCGTTGTTCGTGCTCGGTGCGAATGCTGCACCCACACGCGGGACGGCGCCCGCGCCCGCCGGCGCACCGAGCAGTAGCAGCGCGCGTGCTCCCTCGCCTTCGGCAGGCACGTCCTCGCAGCCGAAGAACGGCCCCGAAGCGCCGCGCGCCAAGGAGAGCTCGATCGAGCGTGTCGCGACCGAGATCGCCCAGAGCTTCCCCTCCGCGCCGCAGGCGCTGCTGGTCGCAGGTCCCGCGCTCCGCAGTGACGAGCCGCTGAGCCGGGCCGACGAGCTCCTCTTCCGCGCGCTGTCCGTCGTCTCCGGCAAGCTCCCCGCGGCGCGCGCGCATCGTGAGCCCGTCACGCTCGCGCAGGCGCGTGCGCTTGCCGGTCGTAGCGGCGGACTCTTGTTCGTCGACGTGTCGATCGACAAGGGGAAGCTGCGCGTCGTGACGGACCTGTATCCGCCGGTCGACAACGCGTGGGAACGCTGGAAAAACCCGCTCCCGGAGCCCACGGGCCACCGCTTCGTGGAGGTCCCGATCGACGCGGAGATCCGCTCTTTCCTGCCGCCGATCATGCTGGAGCGCGCAACGGTTCATCGCTCGCGCATCGAGGACGACATCAACGCCATCGGCTGCGGCGACTTCGACGGCGACGGCGGGCTCGACCTGGTGCTGCTGTCCGAGAAGCGGGCGATCGTCGGGCACGCGCAGGGCAAGAAGCTGATCGTCGATCGCAGCGTGCCATTCTCGCGCAGTCTCTCACGTGCTGCCGTGCCCTTCAGGGAGCCGCTCGCATCCGTGGTGATCGAGCAGCGCGGGGCCGCGCGGCTCTGGGTCGGGACCACGGACTACGGCGGCGTGCTGCTCGACGACGCGCTGGAGAAGGCCCACGCCACCACGCGCATCCCGATCGCTACCTCGCGCGGCGTGATGTGCGCCACCCCCAATGCCGAGGCCGCCGCGTTCGACGGCCCGCTCGTACCATGTCGTGACGGTGGTGAGCAGTCGGAGCTCGCCGCACCGCTTGCCCGCTTCGACGCGTACGCGTTCGCGGCGCTCGTGGGTAAGTCGGGCGCGAGCAACGGGCTCGTGGTCGCCGCGCGCGAGCCCGGCGGCAAGCTGCGCCTCACCAAGGGCGATGTGGCCGTCACGGTGGAGGGCGTGGGCGCAGAGCTCGCGCTCGGAGATCTGGATCAGGACGGCATCGCGGAGCTCATCACGTCTTCCGAGGGCAACGACGACGCGCTGCACGTGCAGTCATGGGACGGAGGCGCATTCCGCACGCGTCTACGCATTCCCGCAGCGGCCGGCGTTCGCGCGGTCACGGTGTGCCCACCAGAGGCGCACGGCGCGCCGTTCATCGCCGCGGTCGTCGGGAGCGAGGTGTGGCTTGTCCGATGACGGTCACATCCGTGGCTCACGCCTGACGCGACGCGCGCTGCTCGTTGGTGCGGGCGTGCTGCTCGCCGTTCGCGGCGCAGAGGCACGGAGCAGGGAGGTGCCAGGCGGAACGCTCACGTTTCGCATGCCGTGGCCCATGGCCTCGATCGACCCGCACCGCGCCGACGACGTGACCTGCGCGATCCTCGGAGACGCGCTGTTCGAGACGCTCTACGCGCAAGATGGCGCCGTTCCAGTCCTTGCGGAGGCCGAGCCCGACATCACGGAGAAGGAGGTTCGCATCACGGTCCGCGCGCATCTCAAGACCGCGCGTGGAAGAGCCTTCGGTGCAAGGGACGCAGCGGCCTCCATCGCGCGTGCTCGTTCGATCGCCGCGCGCCCGTGGCTCTTCGAGGTCCCCGCGCCGCGCCTTGATGGAGCAACGCTGGTGTTCGCGTCGAAAGACCCCGCGAAGGACGCGCCGAAGATCGCGCGCGCGCTGTCGTCACCGCTCGCGGCCATGGTCCCGCTCGGATTCCGCCCGGAGGCGCCGGATGGAACGGGGCCCTTCCGTGCGGACCTTCGCGCGGACGGAGTGTCTCTCATCCGGAACGCGCACGCGGCCTCCGGGCCATCGCTGCTGGACAGCTTCACGGTGAAGCGCGCGCCGGATCTAGGAAGTTCATTGCGCGCGTTCGAGGGCGGCGAGGATGATCTTGGCTGGCTCGGCGCCGGCCTTCATGAGCCACGGCCTGGCTCACTCAGGTTCGACGTGGGCGCGGTCGCGTTCGCCGTGCTGCGTACAGGGCGCGACGCGGGTACGTGGGACGCGCCCGGCACCGCGCAGTCCCTCGCAGACGGGATCGATCCGAGCCGCCTTGGCCACCTCAGCGTGGGCCCTGCGTGGGCGTCCGACGGGAGCGCGAAGTGGGGCGGCCCGGCAACGCAGCTCCTCGTGCGTGAGGACAGCCCATGGCTCGTGGAGCTGGCGCGTGCCGTGGCAGCGGCGCTCACCACCGCATCCGCAGAGGTGGGGGTTCGACCGGTCTCGCTTCAAGAGATCAGCGACAAGCGGACGTCGCGCGCGTTCTCTCTCATGATCGACGCGTTCCGTCCGTACGGTCGTGGCTCGATCGCGGAGGCGGCGGCGCTTGCTGCGACGGATGATGCCCAGCGCGCGCAGGAGCTCTTGCGCCGTCCGCATGCACGCGCTCAGGCCGAGCCGCCGCTCCGGACGCTTGCCCGCACGCTGCGCGCAGGCATCCTGGGTGAGATCCGCGTCGCGGGTGGGCGTATCCCCGAGGTGCATCTGGACGTGTCGCCGCGCGCGCCGGGCGTGGACTGGGGCAACGTGCGTCGCCGAGCGCGGGTGCCCACGTGAGGCTCGCGCCGCGTCTCGTTCTTGCGTTCAGCCTGGTCGCCATCGCGTCGACCATCGGGCTCGGCGTGTACATCCGGCGTGACAGGCATCAGGCGGAGACGGATCGCTTCGACTCCGAAGTGAAGCGCGCGTGCGACAACGTGGCCAGTGAGCTCGGTCGGCAGGCAGAGCGCGATGATCGCCTGATTCATGGCGCCTGCGAGAGCGGCGAGCTCGTGGACCGCGTGCTGATGAGCGTGAAGCGCGACGATCTCGGCTCCACGCGGCTTGGCTTCGCGGAGATCGTCCCCAAGGAGCGCGTCGCATTCGACCTGGACGAGCTGATGCTGGTGATGGACGACGGCGACGTGCTCGGCGCAGACCCGAGCCGGCTGCGCGGCTCCGCCAAGAGCGACGTGATGAAGTTCTTCACGGACGACAAGGACGGCTACGCGCTCCGCACGGTCTCCGTCCCGGCGCTGGTGAGCAAGTGCACGAAGAAGGGGCCTCGTGCGATCGGGCTCGTGGCCGCCCGTCACACGGGACCGCAGCTCGCTCGCCTTGGCAAGACACTGGACGTGCACGTGAACCCCGCGGCCGTGGCTGCCGACGAAGCGCGTGCACAATGCACGTTTCTGGACACGCGGGGCAGGGCGCTGCCGCTCACCGTGACAAAGTCGAAGGCGGAGCTGTCGAAGAATCTGGAGCGCGTCGACGAGGCGATCCTCCTCTCCACGCTGGTCTCCATTGGCGCGTCGATCTTGATCGGCATCATCCTGGCGCGGAGCCTTGGCAGCCCGCTCGCAGAGCTGTCGCGACAGACGCGCAAGGTCGCCACGGACGAGGCCTCGCCCATCGACATTCGTGGTTCGGGTGAGGTCGGCGAGCTGGTGCTCACGTTCAACAAGATGATCGAGGACCTGGCCGTCACGCGCCGGAGGCTTGCCGCAGCGAGCCGCGTGGCCGCATGGCGCGAGGTGGCTCGCCGCGTTGCCCACGAGATCAAGAACCCGCTCGCGCCGATCCGCGCCGCGGTGGAGACGCTGCGAAGGCTGCGCGCGCGACAGGATCCCGCGTTCGACGAGTACTTCGACGAGGCCACGCGCACCGTCCTGGACGAGGTTCACCGCATCTCGAACATCGTGACCGAGTTCACGCGCTTCGCCCGGCTCCCGCAGCCAAAGCCCGCGCCCATGGACGTGGAAGAGGTCGTGCGGCACGTGGTGTCGATGCACAAGCCCAACGCAGGTCCGCTCTCGCTTCGCGCCGAGATGCGGACAACGCCGCCCGAGGTGAACGCGGATCGCGATCAGGTCGTGCAGATCCTGACGAACCTGGTGCAGAACGCGATCGACGCAGCGCGCAATACGAAGGACGCGGAGGTGACGGTGGTCACGGCCCATGATGCACGCGCGGGACAGACGTTCGTCACCATCACCGTGGCGGACAATGGCCCTGGCATCGCGCCCGAGATGGAGGCGCGCCTGTTCGAGCCGTATGCCACGAGCAAGGCGCATGGCACTGGCCTTGGCCTTGCCATCGCCCAGCGCATCGCCATGGAGCACGGCGGGGAGCTCGTGTACGCGGGGAAGAACGGAACACGCGGCGCCGTCTTCCGGCTCACGCTCACCATCGATGGGCCACCCCCGCTGTCCGACATCGCGCCCAGCAGCGGCTGACATGCGGACCGCCTCGCAGGCCCCGCAGAAGCTCCCTGCGCGCGTGCAGCTCCCGAGCGGCCGTCGGGTTTCGCTGCGCGTGAAGGTGCCCACCGAGCCGCTCGCGCGCGTTCGTCGCGCGTCGCTGTTCTCGGAGCTCTTCGCGGCAGAGGAGCAGGGGCTTCTGGCGCTCGCGGACGACGGCGCGAAGGTCCCGCTCGCGTCGTTGTCGCTTGGCGACTTCCATGCGGTGCGCGCGCTCGCTCTCGCAGGCGGAGTCCTCGCAGAGGAGAGCGTGGACGTTACGTGCAAGAACTGCGAGGCCACGTTGACGGTGCTCCCGTGCAAGGCGCTGCCGCTGGGACCCTTCCGTGATTTCGAGCTGGACGATCCGGAGCTGGATGCGACCTTGGCACCAGGGATCGCGCACGAGATCCCGGATGTACCGCTTCCTGGGGACCGGCGCGCATCGACGGTGACGTTCAGTGCACGCACGGCGGAGCAAGCGAGGCCGCTCTTCCAGGCCCTGTCGCGTCGAGATCTCGAGGTGGATGCCGCGTTCGTATCCGCGATGGGGATCGTGAGTCTTGGCGAAGAGACGAGCCCCAGGGTGATCGCGCGCGCCCTCTCCCGGTGCGACGACGATGCGTTCGCGGGGGTGACGGATGCCTTCCTTGCCACGCACTATCCGCTGCGCCTCGGAGCTCCGATCCGCTGCGAAGCTTGCGGTGCGCGCAACGACGTGGACGCGCCGTACGAGCGCGAGGTGGAGCCGAGCGGGCTCGTGCGTGGTGATGCTGCGAACCCGGGCGCAAACGTTCCAGCTCAGTTTCCGACGCTCGATGATTTCTCGGAGGTCGCGCGCACGTCGTTCGAGGAGCATGTGAGCCGGTTCCCGGCGGACACGGTCGATCTGGTGGTGACGGACGAGACCCCCGACTGCGACGACGGCGGCGAGCCGCTGCTCGGCTCCTACGTGCCTGGATCCGCACCAGATGGGCATGGCCTTCTGGCGCGCCCCACGGTCACGGTCTACGTGCGGACGTTCCGCGCAATGTGGAACCAAGAAGGCCCGTACGACGTCGCCGCGGAGATCGACGAGACCATCGAGCACGAGCTCCAGCACCACGAGCATCACCTCACAGGCGAGGACCCGATGGACGACGAGGAGCGCGCCGAGATCGTCCACGAGGCGCAACGCATCCTTGGCCGGAAGCAGGTGGCGCGCGATGCTGCGCAGGGCCTCGGGATGGACATCGGCGAGTTCGTCCGTCGCACCTGGCTCGTGTGGCTGTTGCTCTTCATTGCAGGCGCGGCCGCGCTCTGGGCGGAAGGTGCTCAGGGTCGCTGATCCCCGTCTGAAATGGACGTTTGCTTGTCGCATTTGACGGATGCGGTCTTCAGCGATTACGTTGCGCGTATGGTTCGCGCAAAGCCCGCCAACAAGCGGGGGAGCCCGGAGGCCGTCGAGAAGCGTCGCGTTGCACGCATGTTCAACGATCTCCTCGGCGGGAAGAGCACGCACGGCAAGCTCGACGGGCGCACCGAGAAGCGTCGCAAGCGTCTGCTTCGCGAGCTTCAGACCGGGAAGGCACGCGGCAAGAAGGACCTGAAGCCCCTCGACGTGCTGTTACGGGTGCAGGAGCTCCTCGAGATTGGCGAGCCCCTCTCCGCCATTCGAAAAGTGGCGAAGGTGAAGAAGCCCGAGGTGCTGGGCGAGGACATTGCCAAGGTGGTGGAGCGCCTGCACCGCGCCTATGCATTCCGGCCCGAGGTGTACCGGTTCGTCGGCATCGCGGATGAGGTGCTGGCCACGGCCGGTGTGCTCGCGCAGGAGCCTCCGCCGGGTCGCTCTGGCCGTCCCAGGAAGCGCGGGCCTTGACCTTGGCGCCCGGTCCGTTTACCTGATCCACGCGATGCGTACGCTTCCGGCCTATTTCCTTGTTCTCGCGTTCTCGCTCGTGGCGGCGGGGCCGCGCGCGGAGGACTCCAAGGAGGAAGTGCGTCGCAAGGCCGTTGTCGCACGGGTGGGTCAGCGCCAGATCAGCGCTGGCGAGCTCGAGGATCGGCTCGCGCAGGTCCCTCGCTTCCAGCTCTCCGAGTTCGGTGGGACTGCGGATGAAATCCGGCGCAAGTTCCTGACCGACATCGTCGTGAAGGACGCGCTCCTCGCGCAGGCCGCGCAGGACACGAAGCTCACGTCGCAGCTGCCCACGGAAGGGCGCATCGCGCGCGCCCTCTCTGGCGCCACCCTTCGCAAGGTGAAGGCAGACGCCGGGGACCCCGGACAGATCTCCCCGGAGGAGGTCCGCGCCTACTACGACAACAACAAGGCGCGCTTCGACACCTCGGAGCGCGTGTTGGTTCATCGCATCCTCTGCAAGACGCTCGCGGAGGCAGGCACCGTGATCGAGTCCTTCAAGAAGGACCCCACACCGCGCGCCTTCGCCGAGCTCGCGCGCGAGCACAGCCAGGACCATACGTCGGGCATGCGCGGCGGCAACATGGGCTTCGTCACCGCGGACGGCAAATCGAACGAGGCGGGCGTCATCGTTGATCCTGCGGTCGTCAAGGCCGCGTTCGCCGTGAAAGATGGCGAGCTGGTCCAGCAGCCAGTGCCCGAGGCGAGCATGTTCGCGGTCGTGTGGCGCAAGGGCACCGTCGCGGCCTCGCACCGCAACTTCGAGGAAGTGATCTCGCAGATCCGCGAGACGATGTTCAAGGACAAGCTCGAGACGGCGCGCAAGAAGCTCATCGAGGACCTGCGCGAGAAGAACGTGAAGGAATTGAACGAGCCGCTGCTCCGCACGATCGACGTGTCGCGCGCAGATGGCGCGATCACGCCGCGCAAGCGCCCCGGTCAGGTGCCGCCGCTCGGCGCCCCCATCCCAGACAACAAGAAGTAGGCAGCCACGTCGCCGTCCGCGTCACGGCTTGATGTTGCCCGATAGCGTGAAGATCGGCATGTAGACGCCGATCACGCATGCACCGATCGACACGCCCGCGAAGATCATTGCGCCGAGCACCCAGAGGCGGCGCTGCGTGAGCGGAAGCGCGCCCGTCGCGCCGCGCGCCGTGGCAAGCGCAACGACCAGGCCGAGCAGCGGGGGGAACCAGAGAGAGACGGCGAGCGTGGTGAGCGTGTTGAGGTGCTCCTCGCCGCCCAGGTCGTGGAACATTCCCGCGAACGCGTTGCCCATGATCGGGAACGCAAAGAGGCCGAGCGCACCGGCCCCCGCGCCGAGCGTGATCGACCAGTCGAACGATGTGAATCGTTCGTCGTCGTCGCGCTTGGGTTTGACGATCAGGGCGGCGGCTCCGGGGGCTTTGGCAGCGTCTCGAGCGCGGACTGCGCGGCGGCTCGCTCAGCGGACCGCTTGCTCTTGCCTTCGCCCGTGCCAGAGAGCACGCCACCCACGTGCACCTCCACCACGAAGGTGGGATCGTGCTGCGGCCCGCGCGCCTCCCGGATCTTGTACTCCGGCGGTGGCTGCCCTTCCCCCTGAACGCGCTCCTGCAGCTGGCTCTTGGGGTCGCGCTCGCCAAGCTGCGTGACCGCGGCGAGCGGCTCGGACACGATCGCCGCGACGACCTTGCGCGCAGCGAGAAGCCCGTGCGCCTCGTACACCGCCGCGACGATCGCCTCCACGGCATCCGCGAGCACGTTGGTCTGCTGCTTCTCGCCGCCGGCGCGCGCGCCACGCCCCAGGTAGAGCGCGTCTCCGAGCGAGATGCTTCGCGCCCAACGCGACAGCGCGTCCGCGTTCACGAGCGCCGCGCGCATACGTGTGAGCGTGCCCTCGTCCGCCTCCGGAAAGGCCCCCGACAGGATCTCGCTCACGCACAACCCGAGCACGGAGTCGCCAAGGAACTCGAGCCGCTGGTTGTCAGGGTCTCCCGTCTCGTTCGCGTAGCTCGGGTGTGTGAGCGCCTCCACGAGACGCGGTACCTCGGCTTCACCAAGGATTCGCACGAGCACCGCGCGGACGGCATCTACGTTGGGCTCGTCGCTCTCGCTCATGGACTCTTCTGGTATGCGCTGAATGCGGCGTCACTCGCCTCCGCGAGCGAGCGATCCAGTGACGTCACTCCACCAGCGTCATGCGTGGTCCACAGGAGCTTCGCCTTGCCCCACCCAAGCTCCACGTCGGGATGGTGATCGTGCTTCTCTGCGAGCATGCCCACCTCGACGACGAACGCCAGCGCACGCGAGAAATTCTCCACCGCGTAGCTGCGAACGATCGCCTCGCCCACACGCGTCCACGCGGGATGCGCGGCGAGCCACGCTGCGATCTCGGCGTCCCCGAGCTTCTGCGGTCTTGTCATGGCCCCATGCTAGTTCAGGCAGCCCACCGCTCGTCACCCGTTTCGGCGACGTCTGCGGGCTGCGTTGGGGGAACTTCGGCGCCGGACCCGTGTCGTTCTCTTCGATGCTACCGAGTTTTGGCTATCATGAGTCCGTGGGATTGACGGCGTGCCCGTTCTGTCGGGAAATGTTCGAGGAGGGCGAGCGGGAGGACTGTCCCGTCTGCGGTGTCGCGCTCACGGACTTCTCCAAGCTTCCTCTGTCGTTGGACGCGATGGCGGAAGAGGGAAACGTCCCCACCGCACCTGAGATGGAGCGCCTCCCCGCGCACTACCTCGGGCGAGGCAAGGGCATCCTCGTCGTGCTCGGGCTCGTCGGCATCGTCCTGTTCTTCTTGCCGTGGGTTCAAATCACGTTTCCCGACATCGACTCCAGGTCTGCGTTCAGGATGGCCCACGGTCGGGCTGGCTGGCTGTTCGGTGCGCTGTGCGGGTGGCTCGTCTTGATCCCGACCGTGCTCTCTCGTCGGAGCATCCTGAAGATGCGCGGCGCCCGCGTTGCGGCGGCGTTCCTCTCGGCAATTCCGGGCGTCTGCGTCGTGGATCTGCTGTCTTTTCCGCCGAAATACGACGGCTACATCCCGATCAAGTTCGAGTGGTTGCTCCCGCTCTACATCACGCTCGCGCTCTCCCTCGTAGGGATCGCCGTCTCCATCTTCTTCCTCGGCGGTCGCATGGACGACATCAAGGTGAGCCGCGGTACGTCTGCGGGGCAACAGGTCCACTGACGGCTTTGCGACCAGCGCCTTGCCCGTGACCTATGGCCAACCTCCCAAGATGGAGGCATGATTCACAGCAGGATGGCGGCGGCAAGGAAGCGCGTGGACTCCGGGATTTTCGCCACGGCGAAGGTCACGGCTGGGAGCGATGAGCTCTCTGCGCTGCCGTCCATCGTGAATGGGCAGCAGGGTACGACGCACAGCGCGAGCAATCCGCCGCCACCGGTCTCCGAGCGCGAGCTCACCGACGTTCCCGCTGCGGTCGTCTGCGCATTCTGCGGACAGGCCGAGTGCAGCGGTTGCGATCGCGAGGAGACCGCGTCGGGCATCATCGCCGTCGTCGCGTGGGAGCGCACCGCGATGCCGTTCTCGGACAGGCTATGGGCCACGTCGCGCGCGACCACGCGTGACGCCGAGACGTTCTTCTCCCTTCTGCCCGACGGCAGCGTGTGGCCGGCGCTCTCGTTCGCGCTCGTCGCCGAGTCGATCGCCGTGCTCTCGTTCGCGCTCTTGCTGTTCGCGATCGCGTGCATCGTGGCATGGCCGCTCGTGGCGGTCCTCCTCACCGACCCCGCGACCGCAGCGCTGTTCGCGCGTGGCGTGGCGCTCGGCATTCCCAGCATCGTCGTCGTCTTGGTGCTCGCGCACGTGGTGCATGGTCTCTTCATCGACATGGGCGCCACGCGTGCAGGCAGGCGCGGCGCACGCCGACGTGCGATCCGCTTCGGGCTCTACGCCGCCGGCTGGGATCTCGTGATGGCACCTGCGGGCCTGATGCTCGCGCTCGTGAAGGAAGGCCTGCGCTTCCTGCCGGAGTATCGCAAGATGCTCTACGGGCTGCCCACGCGCTCGAGCCAGGCGCTGCTCGCCGGCACCTACGGCATCCTTGGCGAAGCACAGAAGGCGCCGCTCTCCTTCGCGACCATAGGCGCCGTAGTCGCCACCGGCTTCGGCGCCCTCTTCGTCTTCGGCATCGTCGCCGCCTGCATGATATTTTGAACATCACCTTCCCCAGCGCGCGGTGAGCGTGTTGGCTATCCTTTGTTCGTGGCTGACCTGTACGACGTGTTGGGGGTGAAGAGGGGCGCGGACGCGGAGGCG
The DNA here is from genome assembly GCA_038230375.1 of Polyangiales bacterium. GTDB lineage: Bacteria > Myxococcota_A > Polyangia > Polyangiales > Polyangiaceae > JANXLV01. The sequence goes on from JBBRNJ010000019.1 coordinate 79,429, forward strand.
CTCAAGAAGGCCTATCGCAAGCTCGCCCGCGAGGCGCATCCTGACAAAGCTCCCGCCGATTCGAACGCGGAGGCTCGCTTCAAGGCGATCAATCGCGCGTACGAGATCTTGAGCGACCCGAAGCGCCGCGGTCTCTACGACGAGTTCGGAGAGGCGTCATTTCGCACCGGCTTCGATCCACAGAAGGCACGAGCACGCGCGAATGAAGCACGAGCGAACGCCGGCATCCGCGCAGAGACCGTGTCCGTAAGAGGTATCGACAGCGGCATCCCCACCGCCGCGCCGAGCAACGGCTTCGACATGTTGAACTCGCTCATCGGCCGCCGTCGCAAGAACGGCGTGCGCGGCGCGGACTTCGAAGCTGAGCTCGCGATCGAGTTCGCGGAGGCCGTGCGTGGCACCCAGCGGCTCCTGCACGGGCTGCCTGGTGCGCTCTCACTCAAGGTGAACATTCCTCGCGGCGTGCTGGATGGAAGCCGCATTCGCATCGCGAACGAGGGCGCCCCCTCCGTGGGCGATGGTCCGAACGGCGATCTGTTCCTCAAGATCAAGGTCAGGCCGCACCCTCATTTCCACAGAGAAGGAAACGATCTGCACCTGCGTCTGCCGGTCACGCTGCGCGAGGCTTACTTCGGCGCGAAGGTGCTCCTGCCCACGGCAGATGGCAACGTCCGGCTCAAGATTCCACCGTCCAGTCAGACCGGAGACGTGCTTCGCGTGCGACACAAAGGCATCGTGGCCGAGTCAGGCGCGACTGGCGATCTGCTGGTGCACGTGATGGTGCAGGCGCCCACGGCGAGCACCGCGGCGGTCGCGAAGTTGATCGAGCAGCTCGCCGAACATCAGAAGGACGATCCTCGCGCGGGCGTCACGCTCTGACGTCAGAAGTGCCCGGCGACCCGCGACTGCATGAAGAGCACGAACAGACCGAACGCGATCGCGAGCAGCGCAAACCCCAGGTAAATGAGCGCCCACAGCGGTGTGCGGACGCGCACCTCGGGCTGCTGCATCAGTGGCGCGCTCATGGGTGCAGGCGCACTCTGAGGAGCAGGCACGTACACCTGAGGAGCGCTCGGCGGCGCAGCGCCGATCCGTGGTGGTGCGAACGCAGGTGGCGGCGGCGCGAATGCGGGCGGCGCGCTTCCCGCAGCGGGGCGCTGGGGCATCGGAAGCGTACCCTGGTCGCGCTGGAGTGGAGCCAGCTCGGCGGTTCCTCCGGTCAGCTGCTGGAAGATCTCGTCGGTGAAATCGCGCGGAGGCTCCGCGATCGTCTGATCGGGATCCTCCGGCACCTTCGGCGGCGTCGGCTTCACGCCGCCTCGGGGCTTGATCGGGCTCATACACCACCCGTGCCGTGGCGCATCTGCCACGAGAGCATGAACACGCGCGCCCACACGAGCACGAGCAGCACCGTCACCGCCAACATCGCAGGCAAGAGCCAACTGGGCCACACGACCTTCGCAGCGGCGCGGGGGACGTGTTGCTCCATCTGCTCGGCCAGTCCGGGCAGCGCAGTCGCGATCGGTACGCCCTCCGGCGGGATCGACGCCATGGGTCTGCGGACTGGTCCGCCCGGGGTCGCCACAGCGTCGCGCGCGTTCGCTTCTTCGATCGCAGCGCGGATGCGCGCACGTCGCTCGTTCGAGGTCGTCTGCATGAACGCCTGCGTCGCGGCAGTCACGTCGTCGAACGACATGGGCCGCGACATGCTCGCCTCCAGGGCGCGCTCCAGCTCCTGCGCGGTCTGGAATCGCTTCTCCGGATCGGGCTGCAGCGCCCGCTCGAGCACATCGGCGACCCTCGGCGGAAGCTCCGTCGCGCGCGGCGGCGGATCACCAGAGCTGAGCTTGAAGAGCATCGCTGCGTCGTTCGGTGCGTCGAAGACGAGCCGCCCCGTGAGCGCGGTGTAGACGACGGCACCCACGGCGAAGATGTCCGCGCGCCGATCGAACGGCATCGACATCGCCTGCTCCGGCGCCATGTATTCGAGCTTGCCCTTCACGAGGCCCGTCATCGTGGCCTGCGCCAGGCGGTTCTTCGCCTTCGCCACACCGAAGTCGATGATCTTCGCGACGCCGGTCTCACTCACCAGGATGTTCTGCGGCGACACGTCACGGTGAACGACGTTGAGGCGCCCGCCCGACTCGTCGCGCAGCTCGTGGGCCGCATGCAGGCCGCGCGCGGTCTGTGCAGCCACGGAGAGGATCACATCGATGGGAAGCGGATGCCCGGCCGCCTTCGCCGCGCGCACGATCTGGTCGAGCGAGTCCCCCTGGATCCACTCGAAGACCATGAACATCACGCCGTTGTCTTCGCCCAGGTCCTCGATCGTGGCCACGTTGACGTGCCGGATCTGCGAGGCGATGCGTGCCTCGTCCAGGAACATGGTGCGGAAGTCCTCCTCGTCTGCGCGCTCCGGGAGCATCGTCTTCACTGCAAAAAGCTTCGTGAAACCGTGCTTTCCCGAGACGCGCGCAAGCCACACCTGCGCCATGCCGCCCTTCGCCCTAGGCGTGAGCAGCTCGTAGCGCGAATCAAGGCGGGTGCCCGGCCGGAGATGGCCCTGGATATTTTCCCGGTCCAATTCACTCAAGTATAGTCGAAGGTCGTTCCACTACGCAGTTTCGCGCAACGAGAGTCAGGAATCCCCTATGGGCGAGCAGACACGGTTCAGGCAGTTCTCGACCCGATTCCTGATGACGAACCTCAGCGGGGGGCGGCGCTGGAAGAGGGTCGTCCTGGGCTCGCTCTTCGGAGTGATCCTCATCGGTGGCATCGTTGCGGGCGGCGTTTATGCCCTTGGCGCGAACGACATCGGGCTCCTCCACAAGGACTGGGCCGGACTGCAGTCCTGCATGCTCGGGGCCCCGCTGAAGGCGGGGGAGCTGCCTGCTGAAAGGGTGAGAGCACTCGAGCTCGCATCGGTGGGCACGGATCCCACGACGCGCCCGAAGAAGGGCTCCGACACCTGGCCCGCCTCGTGCGCGCCGCAGGCCGCGGCCGTCCAGGCCCACGGAATCGGTGCAGAGCATGGCAAGGAGCTGGTCGCCGCGGCCACCGCGCTCGCCACCGCGCTCGCCGCGCAGCGAAGCGGGTCAACGGACTTCTCGAAGGCCGTCACCGACACCTGGGCCGCTGCCGCGGCATCCGGACTCAAGGACCCGCCGGGTGAAGCCGACGCGACCACACCGAAGCCCGTCGACGTTGCCTTCCCGGGATTCGAAGCCAGCAAGCGGATGCTCGGCGCGGAGAATCTCACCACCACGACCATCTTCGCGCAGCCTGCGACCAGCGGCGTGGTGCGCTTCCTGGTGGATGATCGCTCCATCCCGAGCGGACCCGTGGTGTGCACTGCAGCCGAAGCGGACAGCGGGCTCGGGTGCACGCGGCTCGGCAGCGACGTGACCGCGCAGACTGGACTGCGTCTTCTCGGAGCCAGCGAGCCTTCCGTGCCGCCGTACGTCTTTGCAGGAGACCGCGGTGACAGCGGCGTCTTCGGAAGCGACGGCAAGCTTGCGATGAAGGATGTCACCACGTACGGCGCATCGTTCGTGGACGCCAAGAAGGCGCGCTTGCTCATCCGCCGCGGCGGCGCAAAGAGCCTCTGGATCGTCGAGCAGACAACGGGTGGTGCCGCGGTCGACGTCGCCCAGATGTCGGGCTCGCAGATTGACAACCTCAACGACGCCACGCTCGCGTTCGATTCGCTGGTCTGGCTCTCGGGCCTCAAGAACACTCCGCCGTCGCACCTCATGGTTCAAGGTCTTGCGGCTGCAGCCGGTGCGCCGGTCGACGTTGGCGAGATCCCGGATGCGTCGCTCAACACTGGCGACAAGACGGCGCGCTTCACGGCGTGCCGTGCCGGTGACACCACCGCGCTACGTGTGCACGCTGTGAAGGCGGACTACGTGACCGTGCTTGCGCAGGGCAAGTGGGGCGCACCTGCTGCCATTCCGCCTGCGGTCCGTGGAGGCACGCTCACGTGTCGCAACGGCGAGGCGATGCTCGTGAAGGTCACACATCAGGAGGGCTCTGGTCCGGACCACCCGATGATCGACATCGCGCGCTGCAAGCCGGGCGCATGCGAGCTCCTCGGCCACGTCAGTCTGTCCGAGATCGTGCATGGCGATCCGGGAGCTCTCCCGTTGACCAAGGAAGCCTCCACCGCCGTCGCGATCGACGACAAGCTGCTCCTGGTCTGGGCATCTGCGCAGGGCGGCGTGCGCGCGCGCATGGGCGCGGTGGCCGAGCTCGCGACCGCGAAAGACACGATCCTCTCCGCAGAGGTGGACAAGCAGACCGGCGCGCCCACCGCGCTCGACGTCTCCGCCATTCCCGCAGCGCGGTTCGCGGTGGTCCTGGTCCGGACCACCTCCGGAATTGCGTCGCTCAAGGTGGATACGACCGGCTCGTTCGCGCCCCTCCCTGCGGCGTTCAAATAGCAGTCTCGTCTCCAACGACATCGCGCATTGAGCTCAGCCGACGGTTGGTGTACGCCGGTCTTGCCAAGCGGGGGGCTTCGGCTCTTCTGGTCGCGCGACCCCCGCAGCAACCGGAGAAGCATCTTGCGTAAATACCTCGTCCTCGTCCCGTTCGTCCTCGCGTCCCTTGCTGCCTGCGACGACAAGCCGTCCTCGCCTGCGCCGTCCGCATCCGTGAGCGCCAACGCCGCCACGATGGCCGCAAGCGCGAGCGCCGCGCCCGTTGTGCCCAAGCTCACGATGACGGAGCTCCAGACGAAGGCGAACAAGGCCTCCATCGAGGCCTGGAACAGCCACGACGCGAAGAAGGTCGCTGCGCTGTTCGCTGCGGACGGCGTGCTCAAGGTCCCCGGCATGCCGGATGCGAAGGGCACCGATGCGATCACCACGGACGCGCAGATGGTGCTCGCGGGCTTCCCGGACTTCAAGGCCGCATACTCGAACATCGTCACGAAGGGGAATACCCAGGTCCTCGAGTGGACCACCACCGGCACCAACACCGGCGAGTGGATGGGCCAGAAGGCGACCGGCCGTCCCATGGGCATCAACGGCGTCAGCGTCGTCACGTACAACGACGACGGCCTCATCAAGGAAGAGCACCGCTACTTTGACGTGCCGACCATCTCCTCGCAGCTCGACGCGAAGGCGAAGGATGGAACGTTCCGCCCCGTCGCGAAGCTTCCGGCCGCCACGGAGAACCACGTCGCGAAGGACGACGCGGCAGTGCTCGGCAAGGTCAACGAGATCTACGCGGCGATGGACACCGGCAAGATCGACGCGGTCATGGCGTTCTACACCGACGACACCACGTTCGACGACTTCAGCAGCCCCGCGACCGCGAAGGGCAAGAAGGCCAACAAGGACTGGCTGAACGGATTGCTCACGGGTTTCCCCGACGCAAAGCAGATGAACCCAACCCAGGTCGTCGCGGATGGCTGGGTCATCTCTGAAGGCGTCTTCAACGGGACGCACAAGGGAACGTTCGGGCCGCTCAAGGCGACGAACAAGCCGGTCAGCGTGCACTACGTAGACGTGTGGCAGCTGAAGGACGGCAAGGTCGCCACCGCGCGCACTTACCTGAACAGCCTGGAGCTGCTCGTCCAGGTCGGCGCGATGCCGGCGCCCGGCGCAAAGCCCATGGCGAGCGGCGCGCCCTCCGGCAGCGCAGCGCCCATGACCGCGCCCAAGGCGTCAGCGAAGTAGTCGCTACGGCAACGCGGGCTTCGCGTTCACGACACCCACCGGGAAGAGGCGCTCACGGGGCGCCTCGTCGTGACAGTCGGCGCACATGGTGCCGGGCCCGTCGAACACCAGGCCGCCGCGCGCGCCCACGACCACGTACCGGAAATCACCGTGTGTGGGGGCGTAGCCGGCGGCCCTCTTTTCCATGAAGTACGTGGGACCAGGGATGGGTGTTGCTGCGCGCTCGGTGTGCTCCACCGCGAACATCGCGCCTTCCGTCGCGGGCACGCCGTTCTGCAGCGCGTCGCATCCGAGTTCGTTGCACCATACATCTATATCCCAGCGCCCCGAAGCATGCCCGACGGACAGGACGCGCGCCGGCGTGACCTTCTTCATGGTGGTCTTGAAGCGCGCGAGCTCAGGGCTCACGGGCGGACCCGCATCCGCACCAGCGTCCGGAGTCTTTGGCGCCACGCGCGGATCCGACGTACCCACGACGCTGTCGGGCTTCGCTGCGCACGCGGCTGCAACGCTCGCGGTCACGAGCACCGTCACGAGCCCCATCATCTGGGAGACTGCGCAGGCAGAACGACTCAGAAGAAGGCGCCTGCTTCGAGGTTCAGGATCCACTGGCGTGAGCCCACGATGCCCGGGTTCTCCTCCGCGGGGTCCGTCAGGTCGATGATGAACTGAGAGCCGAGGTAGATCGCCTCGTAGCGGTAGTTCAGGCCCACCATGCCGCGGTGGCGGTGGATGCGCACCTTCTGGAAGGTGAAGTTGTTGTTGAAGTCGCCGTTGTTGTCGGCGCCCGTCGAGAGCTTGTTGCCGCAGACAGGCGTGCCTTTCACCGGGTCTGCGCCCTGGTAGCCGCACTGCGAGAGCGCGTCCACGTTCGGCGTGCCGTCGATGATGTTGGAGTCACCGAAGATGAAGAGGCGCTGATAGCCGATATGCGGCGTGAGCTGCGCGCTGTCCGCGATGGGGATCGGCTTCGAGATCTTCACGTCGAAGGCAGCGGTGGTGAGCAGGTACTTCGAGTTGCCGGTGAGCGTGCGAACGCCACCGCCGACGGATACATCCGGGATGATGCCAGGCGCGCCCTTGCGGAAGCCTTCGAGCAAGGACCAGTTGATGTCGCCGCCGCCCACCCACATGCTCGTGTTGCCGATGTAGCCGAGTGACGCGGCGAGCTCGAAGCCGAGCGGCAGACCCTTGCGCGCCTTGAGCGAGTAGATCTGCAGGAGCCCGTCCGGGCTGTTGTTCACCGTGGAGAACTGGTTCTTGTTCGGGTCGATGGAGCCGCGGGTTCCCTGGTGCCAGTACTGCACCGAAGTGCCGTCGGCTTCCTTGACCGCCTGGTCAGCGTTGATCTTCGCGTAGCTCGCCTCGAAGCTGAGGGCGAACCCGCCGACGCCGGTGGTGCGCGCGGGGTAGAACGAGTTCGGTGCGATGGCGAAGCCCATCTCCGAGACCATGTTCCGGAACGACAGGTTGGCCGGTCGGCAGGCGAGATCATTGGGCTTGAGCCCGGCCTTCACCGCTAGCTCGGGGTTCAGCGCGATGCCCTGACAACTGGTGCCAGCTGGCAGGTTCGGGGGCTGGAGCACGAGGCGTTCGGGAGTGGGGTCCATGCCACCGCTCGCATGGGCCTGCCGCACGCCGAGCAAGCAGCTGAGCAGGGAGCCGAGAAGCACGGTGGAAGCGAGAAGGCGAGGCGTGCGCAAAGGGCGAGATCTCCAGGCGCGCGGGGTGCTCGGGCAGGGGGCGAGCCGAGCAAGACGCGTGTCTGGGCGAGGCTACGAGGAGGCCGGGTTTGGCGTCAAGCCACTCCTGTGACTTGCGCGGAATCGGCTCTGCGTGTGAAGAAGGCGGGCCCAGGGAGAAGCCGTGCCGCGAACGACCAACGACACCCCCCGCCTTCGCGCCGCGCCGCTCGGCAAACCCTTCCATGTTGTGCTGGTCGAGCCTGAAATACCGCCCAACACGGGTAACGTGGCCCGCCTGTGCGCGGCCACCGGGTCGCCGCTCCATCTGGTCGGGCGGCTCGGTTTCCGCATCGACGAGCACGCGGTGCGTCGTGCCGGCGTGGACTACTGGCACCTCGTCGATGTCCGGCAGCACGTGGATTTTCCGCATTTCGTGCACGCGTTCGAGCAGGCCTCGCCGGGCGGGCGCTTGCACCTCTTCAGCGCGGTGACTGAACGAAGCTACCTCTCGTGCGGTCTTGCCCCCGGCGATGCGCTGGTCTTCGGAAAGGAGAGCGTGGGCCTCCCCGACGAGTTGCTTGCACAATACAAGGATTCCCTCGCGGCGATCCCCACGCTCGGCGCGGTCCGGTCGCTGAATCTTGCGAATGCCGTCGGGATCGTCCTGTTCGAGGCGCTCCGCGGCGCGGGCGCTCTCGATCATACGTTCCTGGGGTAGCCGAGGCGAAGGTGTGGTCGCCACGGCACGCTCGCGAAACACAAAACGACGAAGCCAGCGAGACTTGCCCGCTGGCTTCGAACGTTGCAGGAGTGCTTGCCGGCTTACTTGCCGAACTTCTGCCACTTCTTGAACGCGGGGTCGTTCAGCAGCTTGTAGAGCTGCGTGAGGTCCGCCTGGACCTTCTTCGCCGCCCCACCAGCCGACGGGGCCTTGCCTGTCGCCGCGCCGGGTGAGGTCGAGCCCTTCTCGAGCATCTTGATCAGCTTCTCCAGAAGCTTCGCGAGCGCGTCTCCGGAGCTGCCACCCGCGGGCTTGCCGCTCGGCTTGCCGCCGCTGCCGCCACTGGGCTTGCCGCCGCCGCTGCCGCCGCTGGGCTTGCCTGCGCCGCTGCCGCTGCCGCTCGGCTTGCCTGCCTTGCCGGAGCCGGTCTTGCCCGAGGGGTCCTTGGCGTTGCTGTTGGGATCGGGATTCTCGTCCGTGTTGTCCGGATTCATCTCCTCATCCATCATGTTGGGGTCGTTCTCGTTGAGATCGTCATCCTCGTTGTTCAGGTTGTCGTCCATGTTGTTCATGTTGTCGTCCATGCTGTCGACATCGTCCTGACCCGTCTGGGTGTCGGCCGCGCCGCTGCCGTCGCCGCTTCCGCTGCTGCCACCGCTTCCGCCGCTTCCGCCGCTTCCGCCGCTTCCACCGCCGCTTCCGCCGCCCGTGTTCTGCGTGGCGACGCTGCCGGTGCCGTTGCGATCGGCGATCGCCTGGTTCATCAGTTCTTCCATCCGCGCGACGGCGCGAGCCTGGATCTTGGCGATCTTCACCAGCCGGTGGCCGGGGGCGACGATCGTCGGGTCGCCGTGGGACACGACCTGCAGCTCATGGCGGAGCGCGATCGCGTCCACGATCGCCTGCGCCGATGCCGCCTTCAACGGGGCGATCGTCTGTGCCGGATCGCCGGGGGGCGGCTCCGACGAAGAATCACCACCGCTGCAACCCACCACAACCAAAGCACCAACGAGATAAGCGATCGAGGTAAGGGTTTTCATGGGGTGACCTCCTGGTCCTCATACTCGCAAGACCGTTGCCAACTTCCCTCCGCCTCCGCACACCGGCAAGCCCCTGAAATGTGGCGATGGCGTGCTTGTAGGGAAGACTCCCCTGGAAGTGTACGGAGGATCGAGCCGCGACCACCGCACGGATGGCTGTCACGCGCAGGAGACGTCTCGGCGCTGACAAAATGAAAACAGCGCGCTCGTCGAGGAGTTCCTCGAGCGAAACGCGCTGCGCTCCGGAGTTCGCCGATCACCGCGTCTGGATCGCGGAATCAGGCTCGGTAGAACCGGTCCTCAGCGGTGCCAGGGATGGTCATCGTACGACAGCGCCGACGGCGACTGCTCCCCACGTGACGTGGACACCGTCATTCGCCCTTGCTCCGGGAAAGTCACGCTGCAGCCTGCGGAGAGCGCCGTCAGGCACGCGAGGATGGCGAGCGTCACGATGCCGCGGGCTTGGGAGGCGAGGTTGATACGCATACCGGTACTACTCGAACCGGGCCCGCACCTTCCCTAGCGGTCCCGTCGACGGCTCGCGAGCCGCACGAGCACCAGACCCGCGACAGCCGCGAGGCCCGCGAACAGAGCTGATGGCGACGGTCCCGTCCTGGAAGCCCGGCACCCGCCAATACCGCCGGGCGCACCAGTGGTGCACTGCGGTTCGGGTTCGCGGTCGACGCAGGGATGCGATCATTCGAGAGCACCGACCTGCGTGAGCGCTCGGGCGCGGACTGCGTCATAGTCGCTCGTCTGCTTCGCGAAGTCCCACGTGAGGTCTGCGTCGTTCACGTGGAAGAAGGGCGCATTCTGCGGCTCGTACCGACCGTCGCTGACGACAAGGAGCGTGATGCCGACGGTGTCGCGCGTGCCGATGCTCGCCATGCGGAGCGGCAACGAGAACGATGCACCAAGCGAGGTGACCCGGATCGGGCGCGTTGTCTCCACGCCAGAACCAGGGAGCAGCTTCATGGCGAGGAAGTCGAAGCCCTCCTTCACGTACGCATCGATCTTCGGCTTTGCATCGCTCGACACCGGGAAGTTGTTGTCCGCGAGCCAGCCCTCGAGCGCCGCGGAGTCCGTCGCGTGAAGCTGCACCGTCGCATACGGACCCACCGTCGCTGCGCTCGTGACGACGACGTGCCCATCGCCACCGCCCGCGCCCGTGCTGGCGCCAGCGTCCTCGTTCCTGGCGCTGCCCGCCATCTGGTCCTCGGGGCACACGCTCACGGCTGCGCATCCGGTGGCCGGCCGCTGGATCTTGGTCGCGGTGAAGCCGTCGAGCGTCGCGAAGAGAGCGTCAGAGCTGAGCGCGACATCGACCTTGCCATGGATAGGAAGCACCCACCCGAACGACGCTGGGCTGCCGCTGTACTTGATCTCCGAATAGAGCGTGGTCTGTGTCGCTGACACCGACAGGATCATGCGTTCGTCAGTGACGTCGGCGGGCGTCTCGGACGGAGGGGGAAAGAAGCCGCCGCATGCGGAGGCCTCGCGGGTCGTGAAGAGGATGGTTCCCAGGGCAGCCGCGAGCGCGGCGACACGGGCGAGGTTGGTTCGTCTGGACATACTTGCGAATGAGCAACGTCGGGCTCACCCGATTGACAATATATCGTGAAACGATATATGTGCCTCCCATGACGCTGCAAGTCTCCAGCTCGGACTACCGAGCGCTCGCCGAGATCCGCTACCGCATCCGCTGCTTCCTGAACTTCAGCGAGGCGCGCGCGCGGGAGGTCGGGCTGGAGCCGCGGCAGCATCAGCTGCTTCTTGCGATCCGCGGTCTGCCCGAGGACGTGGCCCCCACGATCGGACGCATTGCGGAGCGACTTCAGATCCAGCATCACAGCGCGGTGGAGCTCGTTCGGCGCGCGGTCTCCAACGACCTGGTCGTCAAGCGAGAGAGCGAGCGCGACGCGCGCGAGGTGCTCCTCGAGATACGGCCGAAGGGAGAGCGACTGCTCGAGAAGCTCGCTGTCGGGCATCGCACGGAGCTCAGGTCCATGGCGCCCGTGCTGACCGGCGCGCTGGAAGCGCTGGTGTCGCGATGAAGCGCGCTCCCACGCTGCTCGATGGGCTCGGGGATTTCACGACCACCTGGCGCGTCCTGCCGATCGCCGTGCTCGCGGGGCTTGTCGGCGCCATCAGCGCGTTCGTCGCCGTGGCGTTGTTGAAGATGATCGCGCTGTTCACGAACCTCTTCTTCTTCCAGAGGGCGAGCTTCGCGAGCGCCTCACCAGCAAACCACCACCTCGGCCATGCTGCCGTGCTGGTGCCCATCGCCGGAGCGCTGATCATCGGCGTGATGGCACGCTATGGTTCGAACAAGATCCGGGGCCACGGCATCCCGGAGGCCATCGAGGCGATCCTGATGCGCGGCAGCCGTGTGGAGCCGCGGATCGCCGTACTCAAGCCGATCGCGAGCGCCATCTCCATCGGCTCGGGCGGTCCGTTCGGCGCGGAGGGGCCAATCATCATGACGGGCGGCGCCATCGGCTCGCTCGTCGCGCAGCTGTTCGCGCTCACGAGCGCCGAGCGCAAGACGCTCCTCGTGGCTGGCGCTGCTGCGGGCATGAGCGCCACGTTTGCGTCGCCGCTCGCGTCCGCGTTGCTCGCGGTGGAGCTCTTGCTCTTCGAGTGGAAGCCGCGCAGCTTCATTCCGGTCGTCGTGGCCAGTGTCACCGCTTCGTTCGTGAGACCATCGCTCCTCGGGGAGGGACCGATCTTCCCGGTTCCGGCGCATGCGCCGAGCGCGACGTGGCAGCTCGCCCTTGGCTGCGTCGCGTGCGGGCTTGCGGCAGGCGTGATGTCCGGACTGCTCACCAAAGGTGTCTATCTGTTCGAGGACCTCTTCCAGAAGCTTCCGATCCACTGGATGTGGTGGCCGGCCATCGGCGGTCTCGCGATAGGGCTCGGCGGTCTGATCGAGCCACGGGCCCTCGGCGTTGGTTACGACGTGATCGAGTCAGCGCTCGGCGGCGAGCTCCTGGGGCGTGCGCTCGTCGTGCTGATGATGGTCAAGGCCACGATCTGGATCATCTCGCTGGGCTCGGGAACATCCGGAGGCGTGCTCGCGCCGCTCCTCATCATGGGTGCATGCCTGGGGGGCTTGCTGGGCGACGTCATGCCGCCCATGTCGCGCGGCTTCTGGCCTCTGGTCACCATGGCCGCCATCCTCGGCGGAACGATGCGGGCTCCGCTCACCGGCATCGTGTTCGCGCTGGAGCTCACGCACGACTGGGGCATGATCCTCCCGCTGCTCGTCGCCGTGCCCGTGGCCTACGCGTTCACAGTGCTGGTGCTTCGGCGCTCGATCCTGACGGAGAAGGTGAGCCGCCGCGGCTTTCATCTCAGTCGCGAGTACGCGACCGACCCGTACGAGATCCTGTTCGTGCGCGAGATCATGACGACGAAGGTCGTCGTCTTGCCTGCGTCGATCACGCGCGCCGAGTTCCTCGCTGCCGAGAACGGAGAAGCAAAGGCCCGTCGTCTGTTCTACGTGGTGGATGGGGCGCGCAAGCTCTGCGGCGTGATCACACGTGAGCGGCTCGAAGCCTGGCTGCTGGGTGTGCCGCCGAGCTCGCGAGCGGTGCTCGACGCGCCGCCGGAGAACACTCTTGGTGACGTCGCCCGCAAGGCCGTCGTGGCAGATGCCGACGAGCCGCTCCGTGCCGTGCTCTCACGCATGGCGGATACTGGACGGACGTGGCTGCCGGTCGTCGCGCACGACGATCCACGCGAGATCGTCGGGGAGATCACGCTCGAGGACACGCTGAAGGCAGGCGTCAAGCATCTGGAAGAGGAGCAACGCCGGGAGCGCGTCCTTCCCCTCGAGGCGATGATCCCGCGGTGGCTGAAGCTCGGAACGGGCGTCCGCACGCGGTAGACCGTGTGGGGTCTCACTCTCTCGGCTACGCTCCTCCCATGGCACACTGGGAGCACCGAGACGAACCGCGCTGGAAGGAGTTCCGCTTCAACCAACCGTACGCGAAGGGCCTCGCGCGTTTGAAGGACGAGGTTCTCGCGAAGACCGACTTCGACCCGGCCACGCTGTGGCAGTGGGGCACGATGCAGGCGATGGCGGTGCTCGAGATCTTGAAGACCGCGGAGGCGGAGTTCGGCGAGAAGGGCCAGGCGATGGTGCACCGCGCGCTGCGCAACATCGGGCTCGACATCGGCAGGCAGGTCCTTGCGGGGACCACCATCCCCGAGGGGCTCACCTCCGCCGAGTTCTCCTCGTTCTACGCGACAGTCATCAATCGCATCGTCTATGCGTCACTGGAGGAGGCGCGCATCGAAGGCACGGAGCAGGCAAGCTTCGACATCATCTGGTGCCCACATCAAGATCACTACGGTGCGTTCGACTGTCGCGTGCAGCGCTACTTCGTGGAAGGCATGATCGAGGCTGCGCGGGAGCGTGCGAGCGAGCATGGCTTCGAGGTGCGCTTCGACTCGACCATTCCGGCGGGCGCGAAGACATGTCACTTCACGCTGTGGAAGCCCAGCGCCGAGGAGAAGGCGACGTGGGATGGCTACACGAAGCTGCTCGAAGACAAGGCGCTCGTCCGCTCGAAGCGCGAGAAGGCCTGAGCACAGTCAGGCAAGCGGACGGAAGCCGCGGATCTGCAGCGCGAGTGAGTCCTTGAGTCCAGGGTCGAGCGCGGCCTCCAGCGTGGAGTAGCCGCTGATCCACGAGAGCAACGCCAGGAAGTACAGACCGAAGACATTGCGCGCACACGCAAGCGGATCAACGTCGCGCGCGACCTCTCCGCGCGCCTGCGCGTTCGCGACCAGGAGCGAGAGGCGATGCAAGAACGCAAACGTCAGCGTGGAGACGCGCTGCGCGTTCGGTCCGCTCGCTCCAGGCAGGTGCTTCACGAAAGCAGCCGCGACGCCTGGGTGCACGCTGTACATCTCGAACAGCCCGGCGAAAACGTAGAGGAGCTGCTCCAGCAGCGGTCTGGTGGGCACGCTCGCCATCCGCGCCTCCACGACGCTCTCCAGTTGATCGTGCATCACCAGGAAGAGGAGGTCTGCCTTGTCGCTCGCGTGCACGAAGATGGTGCCGGCGGCCACGCCTGCCCGCTTCGCGATCGCATTCGTGGTCGTCTCGTCGAAGCCGATCGCGGAGAACAGCTCCAGAGCAGCCTGGCGGATCCGTTCACGGGTGACGACGCGCCGAAGTCCACGTCCGTCCGGGCGCTTCGCGGGGACCTGCTCGACGCGGGCCTTCCTTTTCCTTCTCTTTTTCGTGGGAGGGCGGGGCATGGAGGGAGGGGAGGGGAAATATGACCATACTCAATCTTTTCCCGACGTCACCATTGACCTTCCTGGGATGTGCCGCAACATAATGAGTGTACTCAGTGACTGTGGTCATGAACCTTGGGAGGCCTGGAATGCTCGTGCCGTACGCAGACGAGATGACGATGCAGGAGGCGCGTAGCCGCTACTTCGAAGTGAACGGCTTCGGTACGAATGGTGGCTACGACGACGCGTGGGTGGACTTCAAGCTCGGGCCGATTCCGTTTCCGTTCCCCAACACCGCCGCGCGCATCCGCGCCGTCAGGATCCACGATCTGCATCACGTACTGACCGGCTACGACACCGACATCGTCGGCGAGTTCGAGATCTCCGCGTGGGAGATCGCAGCGGGTTGCAAGGGCTTCGCGGCGGCCTGGGTCCTGAACCTGGGCGGCATGGGAGGCGGACTCTTTCGCTGCCCCGGTCGCGTGTTTCGCGCATTCGTGCGGGGCCGCACGAGCAGGTCTCTCTATGGTGAGTCGCTGGACTCGCTTCTTCACACCACCGTGGCCGACACGCGCGCCCGCTTCATCGCCGAGAAGAGCCGCCGCGCAACCATCGCGGACATCGCGCTCTTCGTCGCGAGCCTCGCAGCGGGCCTCACCATCGGAGCGATCCTCTTCTGGCTCTTCGTCCCGCTGGTTCCAGTAGGGCTCGTGATGAGCAGCCTGCGGCGCCGCGCTCTCGCCGCCAATTCCCCGGCATCTGACGCGAAGAGTGCGTGAGGACTACTTGCAATCGGACTCGAGAAAACGCGCTTCTCACCGTATGCTCGAAGGATGGGGGAGGGCGCGCCTCAGCCGCGCGATCGCCGCCAAGTACACCACGAGCGCGCCGTGACCCGCGTACCCGCCAGAAGCGAGCGGTGACCACCGAGTCATGCGCTTCGCCCCGTGTCGGGATGGCACGCCGCGGCACAGGCCACAGCTGCCGATCGCAGCCAGCGCCGATCCACATTCCGCTGGTTTTTCCGGTGAACCGTGGCGTTCGCAGACGTGGCGTGATGCGGCATGCGAGTTGCGTATGTCGCGTCATGACCCCCGCCGCGCTCCTCGGAACTGCATCGATCGCCACAGTCACCTGCCTGGTCCTTGGTGGCGTGCTCGCCGCATGCGGCGGACACACGTCGCTCGCAACCGATGCTTCGGGTGACGGTGGCGGTGGTGGTGGCGGCGACAGCGGGAGCACCAAGCGCGCGCCTCCTGCTGAGCACCGCGCCATCGCCCCTGTATGCGCGCCGTCTCCGGTGGGCGCCGAGCCGACGATCCCGGACGCGGGGGCGGATGCGAGCACCTTTGCCTGCGCGAGAAACGAGGACTGCACCGCGCGCGCGGGAGGACGCTGTGTCTATTCCAGCGGAGCCTGCGGCGAACCCTGTCAGGTCACACCGCCGGGCAGCGGCTGCCTGTATGACGAGTGCACGACCGACAAGAACTGTCCCACGGCGTCCATCTGTCAGTGCGGGCAGGGCGGACCGTCGCCCAACGGCTGCAGCTTGGTCGGCAACTGCCGCGTCGACGCAGACTGTGCGAGCGGCTACTGCTCTCCCAGCGCCGACGGATGCGGCACGTTCAACGGGTACTTCTGTCATTCGGCCGGCGACACGTGCAGCGACGACGCCGACTGCCGGGACAACGGTGGCGGCCTTCTCCAGAAGTGCGTTGTCGACAGCGCGACCCAGGCGTGGAGTTGCAAGAACGTAGGCTGCGCCCAGGCCGGCTCCAGCGGCGGCGGCTGATCGGACGGACGGTCCGTTGCGCAGGCGTCTCTCTCCGCACGGACCGGTGTGGCGAGGATCCAGATTTTTCTCACGCCGGTGACACCAGTGCACCCGCTCCAACCCATGGAAAAGCCACGAAAAGAGCGCGTGCGCACATGGTATGCGAATTGCGGAGATGCTCCGACATGCTCCGCCAAACCCTCGGGCTGCTCGGCTCGACCCTGTTCACCTTCGCTCTCCTTGCTACGCCCGCCTGCACGGAGGACACGTCTCCCGCCGACACGGCGAACGAGAGCGAACTCACCATGGGCAACAAGCCATGGGACGCGGCTGCGGACAGAGAGTGGTCGTCGTTCATCGGCGCCATCGGCGAGGCACGCGCTGCAGGTCGCTGCACCACGCTCAACCAGTGCATCAACGACAAGACGGTCAACACCTACAAGCAAGACGGTGACCCCGATCTGAACCTGTTCGCGGACTGCTCCAAGCTTCCAATGGAGCTGCGCGCATACTTCGCAATGAAGACGGGGCGTCCGTTTCGCTACGTGAGCGAGGTCGTTGGCGACACACCGGCGAGCTTCAATCCCGACGCGGGCACTGCGCCTGACTATCGCTACACGAAGGGCAATCATCCGACCGCGTGGAACACCGCCAGGACGGCCTCCACGTTGGGCACGCTGATGTCGCGCATCACGTCGCTCTACCACTCGGGCTTCTATCGAATGGCGCCGGACGTGGAGGACATTGACACGTATCCGATCGACATTCGGCCCGGCACCGTGCGCCCGGGCACCATCTATTACGACCCGAACGGGCATGTGCTCCTCGTGTATCGCGTGGAGGCGGACGGCACGGTGAGGTTCATCGACAGCCATCCGGACAACTCGCTCACGAACACGCTCTTCGACAGCCGGCTGGGCATGGGCAGCGCGGCCACCGGCGGAGGCTTCAAGAATCTCCGACCCATCACCTCGGGCGGCGCGGGGTACACGCCCAACGCGCAGCTCGCGGACTACGGAACCACGCAGTACGGCCACGGTAGCGGCTACTACGACTGGGTCCGATCACAGCTCTCCGGCGGTCAGGCCGTGAAGCCCGACGTGAAATTCGGACAGATGGTCGACCAGCTCTGCGTGGACGCCAAGTCGCGCGTCGCCGCTGTCGACGCTGGCGTTCATCTCTCGAGCGGCGCAATCGGCGACATGCCTCCGAACATCTACGGCGCCGACGGCGACTGGGAGGCGTTCTCCACGCCGGGGCGCGACGTGAAGCTGCGCGCGAGCTTCCGCAACATCGCGCAGTACGTGACCACGTCCGTCGCGGCGGTGAAGAGCAAGGATCCGTCGGTGTCGTGGGACGGCACGTCGCAGACGCTCGTCGCCCGGTACAAGAGCGTGTGGTCGCAGAGCCTCGCGTCATGCGGGTTCGACTACACGGGCTCGGGCGGCGCAGCGGTGTCGCTCACGCTCGCGGACGTGCAGAAGCGCATCTACGACCTGTCGTTCGATCCCTATGCGTGCGTCGAGATGCGATGGGGCGCGTATCCCGGCACGCCTTCCGAGCAGGCCGCCTGCAACGCGAAGGATGCAGACCACATGCAACGCTTCGCCGACGAGCGCACCATGCGCAACGTGATCGATCGGCCCGCGGCCGGCACCGACACGCCGATCGGCTTCGGACCGGCGAGCCCGCAGGACATCGACGTCTCCGCGCTCCTCGCCCGGATGCAGTGAAATCATCGCGATAACATCCCGCTCCTGGAACTTTCTGCCCTCTTGTGCGTTCCAAGAGGAATGGTGCGCCGAGCCCTGACGCTGTCGTCGTTTCTGCTGCTCACCTGCGCGCATGCGGCGCCGACATCGAACACGGTGCCTGTAGCCAAGACTGTTGCTCCCGCGCCGGCAGCGTCCACGCTTGTTGCGTTGCCCGCGCGACCGATGGTCGAGCACGTTGCATATCCCGAGTCCCCGTCTCAGCAGGCTTCGTGGACCTCGTTGCTGGTCACCACGAACGCGCCGCTCGTGGTCGCGACGAGCAAGGTCTTCGAGCAGGGCATGGCGGATCCGCGGAAGCTTCGGTATCGCGAGATCGAGATCGCGACAGGTGACGTGTGGAGCGGGGGCGGCGCGGCTACGAAGACGCATGGCTGGGTGCTTGCCGGAGAGGAGTACGCCGTCGCATGGAACGGGCTCGTGTACCGCGTCAAGTCCTCTGGGGCGCCCGCTGACGTTCGCGCGGACATGACCGCGCTCTTCGCAGCGGACGACGCGCTGACGAAGCAGCAGATACAGGAGAACCCCGGGTGGACGCCGCATCGCTTCCCCGCCACGGATGAGGCGTTCTTCACGTCGACACTCAGCGTCACACCTTTGAAGGTGGCGCTGCTGCTGCGGCTGGGCGAGGACAAGCTTGCCGTTCGCATGTTGAACGCGCTGGGCGAGTCGGGGCACGGCGATCCCTATCACCTCATCGTGCAGGACTGGCTCTGGTCCCTGTACGAGCGCGGCATCACAGCGCACATGCGTGGTGATGACGATCTCGCGATCGAGAGCTTTCGTACCTTGCCGGCGCTCTCTCCTCGCGTGGACGCGGAGTGCGACGCGCGGAAGGTCGACCGCGAGCAGCGAAACGATCCAGGTCACGCGCCGGTGCCTTGCGCGTCGTTCCTGGACGGCGTGGGCGATCTACTGGCCGAGGCGCAGCGCAGGGCTTCTGCCCCCGTAGCGAAGCTGGACGACACGGCGATCGCGGCGCTCTCGTCTCTGCCGCAAGCGAAGCGCATCCAGGTGCTGATTGACGGGCTCGATCAGGTCGCAGAGCGCCAGTGGGGGCAGCCTGGCGGCGTTCCGCTCGGACAAGATCGGATCGTGCAGGCGCTCATCCACGAAGGTGAGGCTGCGGTGGAGCCGCTGATCGCAACATTCGAGAGCGACACGCGCCTCACGCGCTCCGTGCAGTTCTGGCGTGACTTCGCGCGCTCTCGCAGCGTGCTCGCCGTCTACGAGGCGGCGTACGTTGCGCTTTCGGGCATCCTGGATGCCTCTTTCTTCCAGGCGGTCTCCACGGGCGATCACCTGACGGCGCGTGGCATCGAAGGAAGGCGTGTGGTGGCTGCCAAGATCCGCGAGCACTGGGCAAAGTGGAAAGGCGTCCCGCTCGACGAGCGCTTCTATCGCACGCTCCTGGACGACACCGCGACGCCGAGCCAGTGGCTTGTGGCGGCGACGGAGATCACGCAACCGTCCAACGTGCAGGTCATCCCATCGAGCAACGTCTTCCAGACAATGACGTCCACGCAGCTGGCGGCGGGGCAAAAGCCATCGCTGAAGGGCGAGGGGCTGCGCACGCATGCTGCGCCATCCGTGTCCTCGCTGCTCGAGAGGCGGCTGTCCGCCATGCCCGACACACGCCACGCGTGCACGTTCGCGCAGGCCTTCTCCGCGTGGGATGCGCACGTTGCGCTGCCGCACGTGGCAACGCTGGCGCGCACGACGGTCGCGAAGTTCGCGACGTCCACGGACAAGGGTTTCGTCGGTGGTTGCATCGGCGCCCTCACACTCGTGCGCGCGGATGGCGGCGACAGTGGGGCGCTCGCCGACTACGGCAACTGGATCGTCGGTACGAAGCCGGAGGACGGCGAGTACAACCTGGAGCAGTGGTTCGCGCCGATGGTCGCGCACCCGAGTGAGCCGGAGATCGCCGCGTCCGCGAGCACGCTCTTCGGTGCGTCGTCGCCGTGGGTCCCGTTCGCGTCCGCCAAGGCGAGCTTCACGCGTGAGCGCATCCTGGTGATCGATCTGTGGAAGGTCGACGCATTCAGGGCGCACGTGATCGCCGAGCTAGCGGACAAGAAGAAGATCGGCACCGTCAGGGTCAAGTCGGAGAGCAGCATCGAAGTGAAGACGGATGGCTTCACCTCGGGCCAGGGCGCATATCCACCCGACCCGCGCCTCCGCGCCGGGCAGACCTTCGACCTGCGCGTGTGCGATCAGTACGCGGCCGCCATCGCGACGCAGTCGGGCTACACGGGGCCCGCGTTCCGTGTGTTCTGGCCACAGGCAGACCGAGACCGCGCACTGGGCGACATGATCGCGTGGATCGCGAAGCGCTAGAAGGCCAGGTTGCACTCCAGCCCGTAGGGCGACGAGTTGCATGCATCATACACATTCCTGCAGCCCAGACGCGCGCTCGTCCGATTGGCGTCCGCCGCCATCACGCGGGTCATCGCTCGCGGGTCGATGATGTCGCCGGGTAGGTGAGTGACGTTCTCGCGCTCCATCACGGCCGCGTAGGCCTTCTCCGCGCGGTCCAGGCACGCGTCCCGGTTCGCTTCGATCTTCTCCGGGGAGTTGCACCCGGACGCCAGCATGGTGACCACGGAGACAGCGACTGCAACACGCAGCAACGACTGCATGGCCCGAGGATAGCGGGTGCGTCTGTCCGCGCCTACTGGCGGCAGCCCGGCTGCGAGGGATCGTCGCAGCAGGTCTGGAGCGCCGCGAATGCGCGCGTGTAGAAGGCGCGGTAGTCGGTGTCGCTCGCGAAGGTCGTGGCCGCGGTCGGCGGCATCCACGCGTTGTGCGGAAACGCATTGCCGGAGGTGCTGAGCTTCGAGCCGAGCACCGTGCTGGCAAAGCTCGACGGCCTCTCCGACATCCAGTACCGCGCGAAATGATTGCAAGAGCCCTGGCCGCCGCTCGCCGCCGCATACTTGCCGATCGAGTGACACTGCGTGCACGCGTCACTCGGCGCGATCTTTCCGGAATGAATCGCGGCCGCCTGCGATGCGCTCGGCGGCGAGGCCTGGTCGAATGCGGCCGCGTCGATCTTGATCTGCGCTGGGCGATGCTCGGAGAGGTTCCACGTCCTGTACGCCCTGCCAATGAACGTGGGCTGGCCCTGCGGGCGCGGGATCTCGTGGACCTTGCCGGTCGCGGATGGCAGCTGGTTCGCAACGCCGATCCAGGGCGTGCTCAGCCACACCTGGCTGTCGTGGCAGCGCACGCACTCCGAGTGATCCGTGGTGAGCGTGACCGGCGACGTGTAGACCGCGTCCGCCTTCTGATCCTCGGCGTCGCCCTTCTCGCGGCCGACCTTGTATGGCGCGGGAATGCTGCGACCCGTGAAGCTCGCGCTCTTCCTGATCTGGTACCAGCACGACTCGCCGTTCGTGAGGTCCGACTGGAGGACGGCGATGTTGTCGAACTTGCCGCTGTCGAGCGAAGAGAACGCAGAGCGCCGACACGCGATCACCGTTGCGATCGTATGGCCGTAGACATTGGTGGTCTCCGTCTTCGTGATGCGCGCGCCGGGAACGCACGCGAACGTCGTCCCCGCGAGGCTTGGCTTGTCGCACTTCGACGGCACCGCGTCGGTCACCTTGCGCCGTTGACCTCGATCTTGATGCGGCTCGAATCGGGGCCGTCGCAGTCGAAGCTCGGGACCTCGACCTGGAAGCGATCGTGACACTCCTTCGCGTGATCGAAGATCGCGTAGTCCGACGGCAACGGCGAGTCGTCCACGGTGTACGGCGGAAGCGGAGGGTAGCTCGTGCCGGAATCGGAGGCGCCGGTCGGCCCACCGTTCGTCCCACCCGTGGAGGTCGACGTGCTGCTCGAGGGCGCGGGCTCGTCGCCGCCGGAGCACGCGCCGAGCGTTGCGGCGCCACCCAACGCGATGATCGAAAGCGGCGCAAAGCACCACGAACGGGTCAGTGATGGAGCAGCGCGTCGCATCGGCCCATGCCCTGCTGCAACGTCCGCGCCGGTACCCGCAGCGGCGGCACCTCACGCAAACGCGGAAAAATCCAGGGAAACGCGCGCAAGGATGGACAGCCGACGATCCGGCGACATGGTGCGCGCGCGCGGCCACTGCGCTCTGGTGTCTCAGGACGCCGACTATCTGAACGTGCACGGGGTAGGTGTTGCAACTCGACGACACGGGGGCAGCCACGGCCCTCCCCGCCATGAACCATCATCCACACAGCGGCCACTTTTCGCCGAAATCACGACGGCATGCAGCTTGCGAAGTTCGGCCTCGATGCGTACGTGGCTCATGCTTCTTCCTCTCGCCATCTCGATCTCCTCATCCGCGGTCGCAGGCGCGTCCGACCATTGCGACGACAGCTGTCAGGACATCGGCCTGGGAAGTTGCGGCGCCGCCAAGGAGCACCAGGATTGCATCGACGGGTGTCGCGCGAACGAAGCGAGCCAGCGCGCGCCGTCGTCGTCGGGCTCGTCTTCGACCCCAGCCGACTCCGGGCCGCCTCGCGAGTGCGCGGATGCAGACACGCGCTCTGCTTGCTGCGCCACGCGCCACCCCGTCGGTTCGGAGCAGGTCAGCGACGACATCAAGGCGTGCGTCTGCGCGTCCGACGCATGCGCAGGTCCCTGCGCCGACTCATGTGCCGACTCGGGGACGCCTGCGTCCGCCGTGTGCAACGCTTGCCTCTCCACCGTCGAGCGTGCCTGCAGCTCGCAGGCAGTCGACCGCTGCAAGAAGTCCTCCGAGTGCCTCGCGTATCTGGACTGCCTCTAGACAGCCTGGCCGGACGGTCACTCGAACGCGGAGATGCCCGTCGCGTCCTGTCCAAGGATGAGCGTGTGCACGTCGTGCGTGCCCTCGTACGTGTAGACGGTCTCCAGGTTCATGAGGTGCCGCATGATGGGGTACTCGAGCGTGATGCCGTTGCCGCCAAGGATGTCGCGACACACACGTGCGATGCCGAGCGCGTCGCGCACGTTGTTTCGCTTGATCATGCTCACGTGCTGCGGACGCAGCTGCTTCTCGTTCTTCAGGCGCGTGACCTCGGTGGCCATCAGCTGCATGGTGGTGATCTGCGTGAGCATCTCGGCGAACTTCGCCTGCACCAGCTGGTGGCTGGCGATGGGCTTGCCACCGAACTGCACGCGGTGCTTCGCGTAGTCGAGCGCCGAGTCGTAGCAAGCCGTGGCCGCGCCGATGACGCCCCACGCAATGCCGAAGCGCGCCGACGTGAGACACGACAGCGGACCCTTCATGCCGCGCACGCCCGGAAGGAGCGCGTCCTTCTTGACGCGCACGTCCTCCATGATGAGCTCGCTCGTCACGCTCGCTCGGAGGCTCATCTTCTTGTGAATCGGCCGCGCTTCGAAGCCCTTCGTATCGGTGGGCACGAGGAAGCCGCGTACCTCGCCGTCCTTGTTGTTCAGCTTCGCCCAGACGAGCGCCACGTGCGCCAGGTTGCCGTTGGTGATCCAGCGCTTCGTGCCGTTCAGCACGTAGCCGTCGCCGTCTTCCTTCGCGACCGTGAGCATGCCGTTGGGGTTCGAGCCTGCGTCCGGCTCCGTGAGGCCGAAGCAGCCGATCAGCTTTCCCTTCGCCATCTCCGGCAGGTACTTGTTCTTCTGGTCCTCCGACCCGAAGGCGTGGATGGGGTACATGACCAGGCTGCCCTGCACGCTCGCGAAGCTGCGAATGCCAGAGTCACCGCGCTCCAGCTCCTGCATGGCCACGCCGTAGCCCGCCTCGGACAGGTCTGCGCAACCATATCCTTGTAGATTACATCCAAGCAGCCCAAGGCTCGCGATCTCAGCGACCAGCTCCGTGGGGAAGGTGCCCTTCTCGAAGTGGTCGGCGATCACGGGCAGCACGCGCGCATCCACGAAGCTACGCACGGTGCTCTGGATCTGTCGTTCTTCTTCGGTGAGGTGGCGCGAGAGGCTGAAAAAGTCGGGCATGACGCCGCGGACTTTACTTCTTCAGGAACATGTCCGCGAGCACCTTCTTCGTGTCGTCCTCGCGCACGGTGCTCTTCAACGGGTTCGTCGTGGGAATGGGCGGACAGCTGGTGCGGTCTGCCGAGATGGTCTTCTGGCCAACGCTCGCGCCGGTACGCCGGTTCACCACCCTGACGTCCAGATCGATGTAGAGGATGGTGCCATTGGGGCAGGGGAACTTGCGCTCGGTCTGCGTGCCGATGCCCACGAGGTCGACGTCGGCGAACGTCTTCGCGTTGCCCACGAATACGAGCGGTGCGAACGGTGCGCCAAGAACGACCATCGCTGCGGGCGGTCTGGTCGCTGCGGGCTCTCCCGCGAACGTGACGGGGCCGCTCGCCGCCTTTGCGAGCTCGCGCGATGCGATCTCGAAGAGGCCGTTTCCGCGGAGCACCAGGTTCTCGGTGAGCTTCGCGCCGTCGCCCTCGAGCGTGACCGGGATCACGACGTCCTCGGTCATGGGGACCGGAGTTTGCGCAAGCTTGGCCACCAGGTCCACGTCCACCGGGGTCTTCGCGCCTGCGACGAGGTCGATGGACTTCCCCTCGATCGTGAGCTTTGTCTTCACGTCGCTCATGACGGAGAGCGCCAGCTTGCCGGACTTCGCGTACGGCACCGACGTGGCCCCGCACATCACGCCGGGACACGTGAAGGTGCCCTCGTTCGGCGCGCCGTCCGCGCCTTGCACGTGCAGCACGCTGTTCGGTCCGAGGTCCACGGTCGCCTGCGTAGTGCCGATGCTCTTGCCGCCCAGGTTCGCGCGTACCGCCCCCACCGCGATCATGTTCTTGCCGAGCGTCAGCTTGCTCTTCGGGACCAGGAACGTGTGGTTGGGGCTCTCGCCGGTGTTCGCGGTCAGGTCGCCGATGTTGAGGTCCACGCCAGGCGACGTCTTGACCACCACCTCGACCTTGTCCGTGTTGCCGGGCGTGGTCGCCACGTGCGCCTCGGCGGTGAGAGGCAGCGGTCCGCCGTCACAAGCAGTGAGGACCGAGAAAATGAAGACGAACGAGAAGGTGTGGTTGCGCACGCGCGCATCATAGGCGAATCGCGGTAGAGTGCGAAGGTGGAGGCACTGCGCGCTGCGCGACGCGTGCGTGGAAGGGGTTCGGCGGAGCCTACGAGTAGCCGATCACTTCCCGAACACGCCGGTGCCACGGATGACGACGTTGTCCACGTTCACCCGGTACTCGTTCATGGGCCCCTGCGCGAGCCCTGGACCCACGAGGAGGCGTGGGTAGGCGTCCACATGGTAGAAGCTCACGGCGAGGTTGCCGCTCCCCGCAGGCACACCGTCGATGAACGAGGTGACGGTGGCGGCGCTGGGGGAGAACTTGAAGTCCAGCTCGACGTTCTTCCACACCCCCACCGGGAAGGGCTGGATCAGCTGCGATTCGCTCATGTCGTCCAGGCGGAGGTACGCGCCCAGCTTCGTTCGCCGGATCTCCATGAACGGGTCGTAGCCGTCGAACGCCATGCCCAGGACGCCCACGTGGCCCACCCCGTCGGGGAAGTTCTCCGTCTCGATGCGCACGTCGACGCTCACGGTGATGTTCGCGAGACCCGTCGGGAGCTCCCTGATCAGGAACGAGTCCGCGTTCGTATTGGCCAGCAGCTGTGGCACGGTCATTCGCACCGACCGCGGAGACGAGCTCCATTGCGTGAAGTCTGCACCGAGCGTAGCGCCGCCGCCGACGGCCGGGTCGGGGTGACCGAAGAAGTTGTCCCAGCCCTTCAGGAACGGATCTTTGTCGAAGTCGTCGCAGACGTTCGCCTGCGGCGACAGCTTCGTGCAGAACACGGAGACAAGCTGGACGTCGGGCGGTCCCGCGTCGGTGATGCCACCACCCTCGTCGCTTGCGTCGCCGTCGTTGCCACCGTCGGAGGGGCCGTTGCTCCCGTCGCTGATCCCCAGAACGGCGCGACAGCCCACGGCGAGCGTCGCGATCACAAACCCCACGCCGAGTGCCGCCGACCTGCTCATCATCTCTGGATCTGGATGGTGGGCACGGCCTGCGTGAAGTCGGCGCGCAGGGTGACGTGCTCGCCCGGCTTCAGCGTGAGGCGCTCACCGCGCGACTCGCCGGTCTGGTCGAACAGGAAGCGAATGTCGTGTGTGCCCGTCGTCGTGTTGAGGCGCGCGGGGCACGGGCGCGCGGGCTGTCCGTCGACCGATACGCGCGTGCCTGGCGTGCCGAAGAGCACCAGGCTCGCGCCGCCCGACGGTGCGAGAGCGCTGCTCGTGCCGCCCGCATTCGCGCTGTTCGCGCCGTTCGCAGAACCAGGTGGACGAACGACCGACGGCGCGCTGCTCGGCCCTTCTGCGGCGGTGGCGGAGCTGGGCGGCGTTGCCGACGGGCCCGCGCTGACGGGCGCGGTGGGAGCACTGACCGACGGCTGGGTGCTCAGCACTGTGGCCACTGCAGCGTCGTGCGCGTCCTGCACGCCGCTCGGCCCGCTCGCGGGACGCACGAAGAAGAACCACAGGGCTGCGGCCGCGACGCCAACGCCGAGCGCGCCCTGCAGCATTCCCTTGCGACCCGCCGCTGCGCGCGCCTTCGGAAGCATCGAGTTGAACGGACGCGCGGGCGTCTCGATCGGCCGCGTTGCGATGGTCTCGATGGGCACGTTCCGCATGCTCTCGAGCCTCGCCGGCATCTCCGGCTTGGTCGCCAATCCGGTGTCGCGGGTGGAGCGCTTCGCCTTCGCCTTCGCCTTCGGAGCTGTGTCGTCCTCCTTCGCGTCAGTGTCCGGGAGCTCGCGCGTGATCGGGAACGGCGGCGTGGAGTTCGGGATCCGTCGCGTGGACGGCGCCATGGGCTCGCTCTGTGCGTCGGCCTTTGCCTGCGCCACTTCGCCTTGCGGTCCCGACTGCGGGCGCTCGGACCACTTGTCGACCTCTTCGCGCGCCGCGAACGTCTGCGTGAAGATCTCCGCCTGGCTAGCAGCGCGCGCGGACTTGGGCTTGCCCGTCTCCTCCTGCGCTTGGGCCGCCATATTTTTACGTGCATGATACACGCGTGCCCCGAGCGTCCGTGCGACATCCGCCAGATCGATCCCCGTGAGGAAGTGGCGAAGCGACCGCCCGAGCTCGTCAGCGTCTTGCTGGCGCGCGCGCGCCTGCAGGCTCATGGCGCGCATCAGCGTGTCGTCCAGCGGGATGAGCCGCGGATCGGTGTCGCTGGGCTTCGGATGCGGCGCGAGCATCGCCTCGTCGCACTCCTCCATGGTCTTGCGACGGAACGGCGCATGTCCGCTCCACGCCTCCATCAGAAGCACTGCCACCGCGAAGATGTCCGTAGCGGGACCGAGCTCTTGCCCGCGCACTTGCTCCGGCGGCATGTGCCCGGGCGAGCCGAAGATCTCCTGTCCCGCCATACGCGCGGGCGCGGCGATGCCGAAGTCGATGAGCTTCACCTGGCCCTCTTCGTCGATCATCACGTTGCGCGGTGTGATGTCGCGGTGGACCACCTTCATCCGCCGATGCGCATACGAGAGCGCACGACAGACCTCGACGCCGATGTAAGCCCCCTCTTCCGGGAACAGCTTGTTGCGCTCGCCGCCCAGTGCCTCGTGGCGGAGGAGCTGATCAAGGCTGAGCCCCTCCACGAGCTCCATCGCCAGGAAGTACGTTCCCTGCTCCACGCCGAGCTCGTACACGGGAACGATGTTCGGGTGGCTGAGCGCAACGGTCGTCTTCGCCTCTTCCACGAAGCGCCGCACGAACTCACCGTCGACAAGGAGCTCGTCGCGGATCTGCTTCACGACCAGCTTCTTCTCGAAGCCTCCTGCACCACGCAACGTTGCCAGGAGAATGCGCGCCATTCCCCCACGCCCAAGCTCGCGCTCGAGGATGTATTTCCCGAACACCTGGGGGTACATGCCTTCTTCATTCTACCTGTGCGCTGGCCATCATCGCGACCTTTGTCGCGGTGGTGCGTTGAGACCGCGGGTTTTCTGAGGTAATTTCACAGCTGATGCGCCCCGCCGGGTCCCAGGAAGCGCCGTTGCCACGCGCATACACGCGGCCCGTCCTGGGCTCCGCGGTGGTCGCGATCCTGGCGCTCGTCGCGTGTGGGAGCAGCACGGACCTCGTCAATCGGTCCGTGATCGTTCATGTGCCCACGGCATGCGCGCTCACACCGGACCAGGCCTATTCGATCTTCCGGGCAGGCGGTGACTTCTCCACGTCGCCCGTCGCGCCGAGCGAGGGTCTCTACATTGCGGACACCGGGGCGTCGCTCGCGGCGCTGCCAGCCGACGCGCGGTCGATCACGCTCGAGATCTCGCGACCGGCGGGCGCGGGGCCGCAGGCGTGGACGGGGCTCTCGCTCGTGACGTCCAGCGAGGGCGCCATCGACGTGCTCGTGTTGCCGGCGGGGAAGTCGTGCCCGCTCTCGAAGGTCGTCGACCGCACCGATGCGACGCTTGGCGCGTTCGACGATCACCACGTACTCATCGTTGGCGGGGCCAGTGGCACGTCGGTGCCGCTCTCATTCGTTGCAGACCTCAACACGGGCAAGCTCACGCAGCTCCCGTTCGGTCTGAAGACGAGCCGTGAGAACCCCACCATCACTGCGTTCGGCGATGGCGCGCTCGTGGCAGGCGGAAACAATCCCGACACCAACTCGCCTTTCACCACGGCCGAGGTGTACGAGAACACGCTCGGCGACTTCTCGCCCGCGATCATCGCCCTCAGTCAGCCGCGCGCGAATCACGGCGCCGTCGTGCTCGCGAACGGGAAGACGCTCCTCGTCGGCGGAACCGATGGCTCCGGCAAGGCGCTGCGGACCATGGAGATCGTGGACCCGAAGGAGCAGCGCGTCTTCACGCAGGGCGTGGAGCTCCTGGAGGTGCCGCGCATGAACCCCACCGTGCTGCGGCTCGCGTCGGGAGAGATCCTGGTGGCGGGCGGCTTCACCCCCGGCGGCACGCAGATCGGCTCGTCCCTTGCGCCCGTGCCGATCGCCCACCTGGAGTGGCTCACGCCCGACGCATCGGCGCACAGCAAGCCCTCGCGCGATCTGGTTGCGCGTCGCAACCGTGGCTTTGTTGCGCTGGATGCAGGCGGCGCGCTGGCGGTGATCGCGCCGGACAGCACGGACATCGCGGACTCGAATTTCCAGACCACGTGGCTCATCTCCGGCGAGGGAGCGCTGGAGCCGGGCGAGCCGATCCCGGGGCTGAAGAACAGCGCGCTCGCGCTCTTCCGTGGCACGGGCGGTCAGCCGCTGCTCTTCACCGGCGCGCACTGGCTCCGCTACGAACCATGGTTCGGCGCGTTCCTCACGCTCGAAGATGCGCCGCCGGACGGACCGCCGCTCGGGCTCACCCCGCCGACGCAGGCTCCGCTCGCGACCGTGGGTGTGTCTCCCGATCCTGGTCTGGCGATGTGGCTCGCGAACGGCGATGACGCCTATGCGCATCTGTTCGGCTTTCGCTTCGGCACGATGCATCCGTTCGCGGACATCCCGAAGACCCTGCTCACGCAGAACGCGTCGTACTTCGCACTGGACCGGGCGCCGTCGGACATCTCGCGGTTCAATCCTGCCACGGGATTGAAGCTGGCCACGGGCGCGACCGCGATGCTCACGGACGTCACGTTCGCGTCGTTCGCGCTCGACCTCTCGTCACCATCCGGAGCCGCGCCGCTCGTGCTCCTTCGCGACGACACCGGGGCCGAGGTCGAGATCGGCGGCGCCGCGTGCCCGCTCCTCGTGGGAAGTCGAATTCACGTCGAGCGGCACGGAGAGCGGATCACGACGAGCGTGGACCAGAGCGAGCCGAAGACCTGCCCAGTGAAGCTCGACGCAAGGGTGAGACTGCACGTGGGTGTGAGGGGCGGCTCCGCAGACGAAAGCTTCGTGACGAGCTTCTCGATCGAGCGAATGGGTAAGTAGCGGTCGTCTCTCCGCAGGTGTCGCGGAGTTGCGTGCATTTTACAACCAACGCCGGCGTGCCCTCTGGCCGCGTTGTGGGGCGGGCACGTTCACGTTCACCTTCAGGTTCACGGGGTGGAGGGTGATAGCGGAACGTAATAATTACGATGAGTTGAATGGTGGAGCGGGAGGGGTTTCTTGACAAGTTGTGTATTTAATAAATAGTAAATAACAAATAGTCAGCAAGGAGACCCCATGGCTGCCCACGCGCTCTCGTTCGATCCTCACGCTCCGTCCTCGCCCTCGGCCGTTCCCGAGAAGTCGGCGCATCCCGATCGCATGCCCGTGAGCCACGAGCTCGTCTTCCTGGATTCCTACAGGAGCGATCGCGACGACCTTCGCGCGCTCTATGAGAAGGCCAAGGATCTGAACTGGAACTCGCGCACGCACTTCAAGTGGGACACGGACGTGGACCCCGAACGCGAGCTCGTGCCTGACGCGTTCAATCCGATCTTCGGCTCCGACGTGTGGCGCCGCCTGGACCCCAAGCGCGAGGTGCCGTTGCTTCGCCGCCACATGACCAGCTACGTGCTCTCGAACTTCTTGCACGGCGAGCAGGGCGCGTTGCTCGCCACGTCGCAGATCGTCGCGTGCTCTCCCACGGCCGAGGCAAAGTTCTATGCCGCCGCGCAGGTCTTCGACGAGGCGCGCCACGTGGAGGTCTACGAGCGATACATCACCGAGAAGGTCGGCCTCATGTATCCGCCGAGCCCGCCGCTGAAGAAGCTGCTCGACACGATCATGACGGACAGCCGCTGGGACTTCAAATACCTGGGCATGCAGATCCTGGTGGAGGGCGTTGCCCTTGGCGCGTTCGGCATGATCCACGAGACCACGCAGGAGCCGCTCATCCGCGAGATCACGAAGATGATCATGCAGGACGAGGCCCGCCACGTGGCGTTCGGCGTGCTCTCGCTCAAGAACAACTACGACGACATGAAGCCGAGCGAGCTGAAGGATCGCGAAGAGTTCATCGTCGAGAGCTCGCGCCTGCTCCGCGACCGCTTCCTGGCGCAGGAGGTCTGGCAGAACGTGGGGCTTCCGCAGAAGGAGTGCGAGGAGCTGGCCGCCCGCTCGCCCATGATGGCGCTCTTCCGGAAGCTGCTCTTTTCCAAGATTGTCCCGAACGTGAAAAGACTAGGGCTTCTCACCCCGACCGTGAGAAAAGGGTTCGAAGAGCTCGACGTCCTTGAGTACGAAGACTGGGAACCTAGCGCGTGAGGCGGAGCGCCGCAGGGCGGGCCGCAGTGACAAGACGGTGGGGGTGAGTGCGGCAGAGAGCGCCGCCGACCGCGCCGAGCGCGCAGGTCTGCCCATCACGCGCGCGAAGAAGCGCGCAGACCGCAACCCCGAGCGCACGCGCGCCTCCATCCTCGCCGCCGCGGAGGAAGAGTTCGCCGCGAAGGGCTACGACGGCGCGCGCCTGGCGAACATTGCAGCGGGCGCGAAGGTCCAGCAGGCGCTCATCTATCACTACTTCGCCGACAAGGAGTCCCTCTACGAAGAGGTGATGCGCGAGGGTCTAGCCGCGACGAGCGCCAAGGTCTGGGAGCTGATCTCCGCCATGCAGACGGCGGTCAGCGGGAGCAGCGGTGGGCACGCAAGCGGTCACAAGATGCAGCGCGAAGATCTTCGCACGCTGGTGACCGCGTTCGTGGAGCTGCTCGGCGAGTTCTACGCGGAGCACGCGTCGCTGGTCGCGATGCTCAGCTTCGAGCTGCGGAAGGGTGAGCGCGCCGTGCGCTTCGTGGAAGAGCGCGTGCGTCCAATGTTCGAGTCCGTCGTCAGCGAGCTCGAGAAGATGCGCGACCGGGGCGAGGTGAGCCGCAAGGTGTCCCCGCGCGAGTTTGCGATCTCGGCGGTGGCGATCGTCGCATACCCGATCGAGTCGAAGCGGCTCGTGGGCGCGGTGTGGCCGTCGTTCGATTCACGCGCCCGCGAACGCAAGGAGCACATCGTCGAGCTCCTCTGCAGCGCGCTCTTGCCGTAGCGCATCAGGATCGATGCCTCGCCTCGTACACCTGGCGCCTGCGAGCCGCCGCCGTGGGATCGAGAGGAGCGGAATCCGCGGGGAATCGACGCAAGTCTACACGGGCAACAAGGAGCCAGAGACGCTCTCGCGCGCAGTCTTCGCGATGCCGATCCTGCCGGACTTCTCCGTGACGTACCAGTGGCTGCGCGAGCTGCGGCGGTGGCATCACGAGCGCATGCTCGCGGTTCATTTCGTCGCGCCGAGCGACGAGGACGTGTGGGTGGGGCGCTACAACAAGCCGCACGAGAAGGTGTCGCTGGGAGCAGCGGTGCGCCGCGTCACGGAGGACCCAGCCGGAAACGAGATCATCCTCACCCGCAGCATCCGCAAGAACGAGATCGCGTCCGTGCGTGAGCTCACGCAGCTTGTTGGATGGACCGAGACGCCGGAGCCGTCCACCTTCGATTGTCTGTGTCGGATGTGCGTGCGGGCAGGAACCCCAGACCTGATGCGCCGTGTGCGCGCCGCCTTCGAACGCCACGTCCTCGAGGCGCGGCAGGCACTCGAGTCGGACGACGTGGTCCGCGCGCTCTCCAGGCTGGACTTGCCACTGGAGCGTGCACGCGGACGCCTCACGCCAGACAAGTTGCTCGCGTTCGTCCGGTCGCCAGAGAGAGATGTGCGCCGCGTGGCGACCAGCCTGCTGGGCAACTTCAAGTGGGCAGCAGTCGAGACGGCGCTGGCGGCGCGACTTCGTGACGAATACGGCAGCGTTCGTGAGGCCGCGGTCCGGGCGATGATCAGGTCTGGTGGCGTCCGTCGCGCGCATGCGCACGTTGCCAAGGTCTCGGACGATCTCGTGACGTCCACCTTCGTCGAGCATCTCGAGTACGGGCACGACATTGACACCTCTGCGAGGCTGCTGACCGAGATTGCGCGCAGCGGCAGCAGCCAAGTCGTGAGCCGCGTCGCACGAGCGGCTGCGGAGCTGATGAGGGACGACGAGGCTTCGCACGTGACGCGAGCGCTACTGTCGTCGCTCCGGCCCGGCACATGACGTTGGAGTTCAGGGCGCGAGCAGGGGCAATAGCCGTTGCTCCAGGTCCTGTTCTTCTCCGTCGTGCCAGCCGCCTCGGCTTCCGCGGTTCTTGCCGGTGCGATCGATGATGAACAACGTGGGCACCTTGGTCGGACGCCAGGCCTCCGAGACGTTCCGTCCCTCGTCCCACGCGACCGGGAACCTTGCGCCGTGCGTGCGTGCGAACTCCGCGACGCCATCTGGCTCTTCGTCGAAGGAGACGCCAAGGATCTCGAGGCCGCGCGCGCCGTGCTTGTTGATCAGCTCCTGAAGCTTCGGGAGCGCCTTCTTCGAAGGCTCATGCCACGTCGCGAAGAAGAACACGACGGTGACCTTGCCGGGCGTGAGCTTCACGCGTCCCGCCGTGTTGAGTGACGCAAGATCGAGAGCAGGCGTGTCCGTCGTTGGCTCGAGGTCGGGGCCGCTCCGCGAGGCATCTTTCGGTAGCTCCGCATGCGCAGGCTTGGGCGGCATCGTGCCGCCGCCACAGCCGATGGTGGCCAGGAACATCGCGGCCCCGAAAAAAAGCGTGCAAAGCCGTGCAAGCGTCATGCGTGCACCTTCGTCATTCGCAGCTCTCGCGCGAGGCGGCTCGGTAGTCCGGGACCTTCGTAGATGAAGCCCGTGTAGAGCTGCACCAGGTTCGCGCCCGCATCCATCAGCGCGCGTGCATGCGATGCATCCTCTACTCCGCCGACGCCGATCACCACCATGTCGGGACCAAGCGCGGCGCGCGCTTTCCTCACGACCTCGAGCGCACGTGCGCGGAGCGGCGGTCCCGACAGACCTCCCGCGCCGATCTCCGTGATGCGTGCTTCGGGCGTCTGCAGATCTCTGCGCGCAATGGTCGTGTTCGTCGCGATCACGCCGTTGATGCCGCTCTCCTTCACGACCGCGAGCAGGGACACGAGTCCCTCCTCGGTGAGGTCGGGCGCGATCTTCAAGAGCAGCGGCTTCTTCGGCTCGTTCTCCTCCATCAGCAACGCGAGCAACACCTTCGCCGCGTCTGCGCCCTGCAGCGCACGCAGGTTCTTCGTGTTCGGCGACGAGACGTTCACCACCACGAAATCGGCGACACGATGCGCGTGGCGAAAGCTCTTCGCGTAGTCCGCAAGGACGGCCTCGCGATCCTCCACGTCCACGCACCGCGACTTGCCGATCGACACCGCGAGCGGCACACCGAGCGCCTTCGCCCCGCCGCGCGCTTCGATGCGTTCGCACACCGCCTTTGCGCCCTGGTTCGGGAAGCCCAGGCGGTTCACCAGCGCGTGGTCCGCGGGCAGCCGGAACATGTTCGGCATCGGGTTCGCTTCCTGCGCCTCCGCCGTCACCGTCCCCAGCTCCACAAAGCCGAACCCGAGCGCCGCCAGCGCCCGCGCGCGCGTCGCGTTCTTGTCGAAGCCGCCAGCCAGACCTACGGGGCTCGGGAAATGGAGTCCCATCAGGTCGACGCCGTCTCCCTTTTGCGTGCAGAATGCACGTACCAGCGCACGCACCGGCGACAGGTACTCCACCGGCGCGAGCGTCAGGTTGCCCAGCGCATGTGCAGTATGCGGCGGGAGCGCGAACAGGAGAGGTCGGACCAGCTTGTAGAGCACGTGCAGTTCGACAGACTGCGTCATTTTTCACGCAAAAACATGCCTTTTCATGCGGGGGTTTGTTGCTAGTGTCCGCCACCGCCACCACACATCGCCAAGGAGCCCGCCGTGATCATTGGAGTGCCGAAAGAGATCAAGACCCGTGAGTACCGCGTCGGCATGACCCCCGCGGGCGTGCGCAGCCTCACCCAGCGTGGCCACAAGGTCCTCGTCGAGAAGAGCGCGGGCATCGGCAGCGGCATCCAGGACGCGGAGTACGTGGCGCAGGGCGGGACCATCGTGCAGAGCGCCGCAGAGGCGTGGAGCGCGGACATGGTCGTGAAGGTCAAGGAGCCGCTTCCCGCAGAGTTCGCCTTCTTCCGCGAGAACCTGACGGTCTACACGTATTTCCACCTCGCGCCGGAGCCGGAGCTCACGAAGCAGCTCGCCCTGAAGAAGGTCACCGCTGTCGCGTACGAGACCATCGAGCTCGACGACGGCACGCTGCCGCTCCTTCGCCCCATGAGCGAGGTCGCGGGCCGCATGGCGACGCAGGTCGGCGCGTCCTGTCTCCAGAAGGAGCACGGCGGCAAGGGCGTTCTCCTTGGCGGCGTGCCCGGCACGCGGCGCGGTCGCGTCGTGATCCTGGGTGGCGGCGTGGTTGGACGCAACGCGGCGACCATCGCGGTCGGCATGGGCGCGCAGGTCACCGTGCTCGATGTCTCCGCCGTCACGATGTCGTACCTCGAAGACATCTTCGGCGGCGCGGTCGAGACCCTGTACTCGAACCCGTTCAACATCGAGATGGCCGTGCTCCGCGCGGACCTCGTCATCGGCGCCGTTCTCGTCACTGGCGCACGCGCGCCGAAGCTCGTGACGAAGGAGCTCATCTCCAAGATGGAGAAGGGCAGCGTCGTCGTCGACGTCGCCGTCGACCAA
>JBBRNJ010000020.1:0-109285 GCA_038230375.1 Polyangiales bacterium
ACCTCGGCGGCTTCACCGTCTTCGTCTCCGGGCGGCGGCGGCGGAATGCTGTCGTCACTCGTGACTGCGAGAGAAGCCTTTTGCTTCTTCCCGTTCACGTTCTCTTTCTTCGCGCGTGCCATGGACGACGGTGTTCTTTCGGATGTTCGAAAAGCGAGTTTGACAACAGTCGAGTCTGAGCTAGCGAATGAGGAGCGGTCTTTACGAGCAGGGCGCGAAGGGTTGACGGAGCTGCTTCTGGAAGCGGGGAGCGGGGCGGAGAGCGAGGCAGGGATGGGGCGGTCCGTAGTGGCAGGAGCGCTTGCCAGGCTGGTCGTGTGCGACCTCCCTTTCCGATGATCCTGCGTTTTCACTTTCGTTTCAATCGCTCCGCCTGATTTAAAGCGTGCGACCTCTGTTCCGGGATGAGTGGAAAAGTGGGAGCCCGTCCCCTGCCGGATCTGCCGATGACTGTTGGGTTGGGGAGTCGCGCGTGAATCTCTGGGCATGGGGGCTGGCTCTTTCCGAGTGTACGAACGCGTGCGCGCGTGTGCGCTTGACGAAAAACCTCGTGTAACGTGACCGGCGCGATGCGATGGAGGCGGCGAGATTCGAATGAGGTGAGCCGCCCTGATCCTCTCTACGCACGCATGCGTCGGGTGGTTGTGCAGGAGCCGATGCTCTTCGTGCGATTGCTCGTGGGAGCAGTCATGCACGCTCTCGGCCATGCTGCAGTGGCGGCAGCAGCGGGGACTTGTGCGCGCGCTCTGGCAGGGGGCACACCACCTTCGGTCGGGGGTTTGGGCGCCCGATGGATGTTGTTTTTCCAGTCGAACGACGCGCGCGTGATCGCGTTCGTGGGGCTCTGCGCGGTGATGGTGAAGGTGGGCGCTGCGATCGTCGCTGCGCAAAGCGAAGTAGTGATCGCCAAGCTGGTTGGCGATCGCCTCCGCGTTGACCTGCTCGACGGGTGGCTGCGTCATCATCGTTTGCGAAGCGTAGGACATCGAGATCAGGGTGGTGCGCACGTGGCCCATCACGCCCAGCACCCCCAGCGGGAGGGGCGTGCTCACCCGGCGGCGGCGGCCGCGCAGGCGACCCTGCATGTGATGGATGTGGAGCAAGGCGTTGTGCGCGGCGCGATCGGTCGTGCGCGTGCGATCGCCGAGCTGTTGCCCCTGTGCGCGCTTCTGCTCGCGCTGAACCCGAAGCTCGCGCTGGCGGCCGCGGTGAGCGCGCTGCCGTTTGCGATCCTCACCGGGCGCGCGCGCAAGCGACTGCGCCGCTAGATCGCGGAGGGCCACGACGAGGTGGACGCGCTCGCGACCGCCGCGGACGAGGCCGTGCGACACGCGGATCTGTGGACCGTGTTCGGCGCGGAGGCGCGCGTGCGGTCGTCCGTGGCGCGGCTCGGCAAGACGCTGCGGGCGCGGGCGTCACGCGTGGCGGTGTTGACGGCGGCCACGAGCGGAGCGAACGAAGTGCTTGCGGCCGTCGCGCTGGTGTTGACCGCGGTCGCGGCGAAGGCTGGATGGTTCGGGTTGTCGGATGGAGGGCTGTTGCCTTTCATGGTGGCTTTCTTTCTTGCGTACAAGCCGCTGCGAGCGCTGTCGGACGCGAGGATCGCGGATGCGCGGGCGAGGATCATGCTGGAGAAGATGGGGCCGCTGCTCGAGCGTGAGAACGACCTCGACAACGACGTCGACAACGACCTCGACCTCGACCACGACCACGACCACGACGGTTGGGGGGTTGGGTCTCTTGTTGTTCGGGATTTGATGGTGCGGGGGGCTTCGGCTCCTTTGTCTTTCGAGGTGCGGCCTGGGGAGCTCGTGGTGGTGGTGGGACCCACGGGGGTTGGGAAGACGACGTTGCTTCGTACGTTGCTCGGACTGGAGAGCTCGGCGGGTGGGAGCATTGTTTTTGCGGGGCGGGAGATCTCGGGGGCTGCGGTGGGACCTTCGGCTCGGCCTTTCTCGTTCGTTCCTCAGGATGCTCCCATCGTCGCTGACACGCTGATTGAGAACGTCGCGCTTGGTGGTGGGCTCGATGCGCGCGGCTTGCTTGCGGCTCTGGGTGCTGAGCCTCTCTCGATCTTGCTCGGTGACCAGGAGCGGCTCGGGCCCGGTGGGCGTGCACTGTCCGGTGGTGAGCGACAGCTCGTGTGCATGGCTCGCGCATTCGCTTCGCGCTCGCCGATCGTCGTGCTGGACGAGCCCACGAGCGGCCTGGATGCGGCGGCGGAGCGCGCCGTACTAGGCTTCCTTTCGAAGGAGAAGACGCGCAGGCCGATCCTCATGGTCTCGCACAAGCCCGGCCCCATCGCGGCCGCCGATCGCATTGTCACTCTGACGTGAAGCTCACACCCGCGGCGCGCTCACGCGCGACGAGAGCAGCAGCCGCACGACCTGGAAGCGCTGGCCCCGGAACGGCTCCAGCAGCTCCACCATGCGCTCGTCGGTGCCGCGCGGCTTTCGTTCGAAGATCCACGCGACGAGATGCGGCAGGTGCAGATCTCCCAGGGGCAACGCGTCCATGTCGCCCGCGCCAAAGCCCATCGTCATGTCAGTGGTCCACGGGCCGATACCTCGCACGAAGAGGAGCCGCCTGCGCAGCTCCTCGTGGGAGGTGAGCAGCGACAGGAAGCTGCGGAACTGCTCGTCCCGCGCCAGCTGGATGAGCGCGCGCGCCCTCTTCTTGTCGACTCCGACGCGCTCGATCTCCCACGTGGGCATCCTGGCCACGCGCGCCGCACTCGGGAACGACACCCCGAGCGGCGACTCCTCGCCATGCAGCTTCGCCAGTGCCGTGTACTGGCGCGTGGCATCGCGAAATGCGATGCGCTGCTGAAGGATGGCGGACACGCCAATCTCCCAGAGCCACGGCACGGGCAGCACGCGCAGCCCAGGCGATGCGCGATGCAGCTTTGTCAGGAACGCATGTGCGGGCGGCAACTGCGGCCGCGGGTGGCTGTTGCGGAGAGCGGCAAGCCACGCGTCGATCTCCTGCTGCTCGAAGTCCCCTTCGACGCGGACGCGCACGCCCGCGCGCGTTCTCTTCAGCGTCACGCGCGCAAACCCTACGCGCGTGGAGAACACCTTCACGAGCAGGTTCTCTTCCAGCGTGGCCGACGGATCGCCGGGGCCGACGCGCGACGAGAAGAAGGTGCGACGGACGTCGACCGCGCCGATCGCGAGCTCCTCCTCGAACAACTCTTACACTCCGTAGATCGGGTACGCGCGCGGGGGCGGCTGCGGCGTCACCGCGACGAGGCGCTTGATGCCAAAGAAGAAGAGACCCACGCCCAGCACCAGAGGCAGCACGCCGAAGAGGAGCGCCACGATGACGAACGCACCGGTACCGGGAGCTTCGGCGCCACCACCGTGGTTCGGTGATGCGATCAACACAACGGAGCCAAGCGTCATGAGCCCACCAAACGACGCAAGCACGAACCCAAACCCGAGCATGAGCCACGACACGACAGCGCTCCCCGCTGACCCACCCCCCTGCACCTGCACGTGCGCGGACTGCATGCGCGGCTGTGTGGACGGATACGCCGGACCGCCCGCCTGCTGATTCTGCGACGACGCGTAGGTCCACACGGGCTGCTGGACGAAGCCTGCAAACCACGGAGGAGGAGGAGGAGGCTGACCGGCGTACCACGCTGCCCACCGCGACGCGTGCCACACCTGCTGCTCCTTGCGAAGGCGTCCCGACAGGATGATGGCCCACGTGATCTCACCGATGAGCGTGGCGAGCGTGACAAGGAGGAAGAGGCCCGCGAGACCAGCGCTCTCCTTCGGGATGGGCTTCTCCGCGCTGAGCCGTGCGGCTGTGAGGAGCGGAGCGTCGTACGCGCCGTGGAGCAACATGGGAATGAGGAACCCAAGGACCATCAGCTTGGTGCGCTTGTGTGGCGTGAACTTCGCCTGGCCGATGAAGTAGCCCATCACCGCGCCCATGCTGGCGTGGCACGGCACCGCGGAGAGCGCGCGCATGATCGCTGCGCCGCCGCCGCCCTGGGTCACGTAGAGGATGTTCTCCAGCGTGGCGAAGCCGAGCGACGCGACGGCGCCATAGACGATGCCGTCCATGGGCTCGTCGAACTCCTTGTGGCGCATGCAGAAGAGCGTGACGACGCCGTACTTGAAGAGCTCCTCGGTGAAGCCCGCACAGAAGAACCCCTCGAGCGTCCCGTTCAGGAAGGGGTTCTCCACGTGCTTGATCGCAGCGTTGATGATGAGCTCCACGATCACGACCGGAATGACGATCGCCACGCCAAGGCCGAAGGTCGCCCAGACCACGCGCTGCGGCTCCGGGTACACGTCCCGCGAGTGGAAGAACCAGATGAGGAGCATCGACGGCACGATCGCCGACACGAGCAGGAAGGGGACCACGAACGGAGCTTATCTGGCGCGGGGAGATGCGCTACTTTCGAATGCATGGCCTTTCGCCTTGTTCGCAGTCCGATCACAGCGCTCGCACTCATCCTTCTGCCGACGCTCTCCGCATGCGCGGGCTCGCCCGTCATGCAGGCCGCGGAGAAGGGCGACTACGCGACGATGCAGAAGGAGATCGGCGCGCGGCAGAAGGCTGGCTCGCTCGGCAACGACGAGGCGCGGGAGCTCGCGGTCCTGGTGCTGAGGCACGAGATCGACGTGGCCAAGGGCGACGACCTCGTGAAGCGGATTCGCGAGGCGCGCGCGTGCTCGCCAGAGCTCCAGGCCACGCTCGAGAAGAAGATGACCATGCACGATGCCGGCGGCGCCGAGGCCGCGCTGGTGCTGTACGAGGACGGAAAGCTAGAGGGCGCCGAGGCACGCGAGCACACGGATGCGCCAGATGAGGCATGGCGGGCCGTTGGCGCAGCGGCGCTGGTCCGTGACATCGACGCGCCCAGGCGCAGGCAGGCCATCGTTGACCCGAGCCCGCGCGTGCGAAAGGCCGCTATTTCAGCCTCCGCGCTCGCCGGGGACCAGGGAGATGCGAACGTGCT
This sequence comes from Polyangiales bacterium, assembly GCA_038230375.1. Classification (GTDB taxonomy): domain Bacteria; phylum Myxococcota_A; class Polyangia; order Polyangiales; family Polyangiaceae; genus JANXLV01. Next base: position 4,976 of record JBBRNJ010000020.1, read on the forward strand.
GTTCGAGACGGCGCGCGTGGATCCGGATCCGTTCGTCCGCACGTACGCGCTGCGCGCGCTCGCGCTCCTGGGCGGTGACCGCGGACCGGACGCGAAGGAGAGCCGCATCGCGAACGAGATCACACTTCGCTTCGTGGACCTCTGGAACGCAGGTGACGACGCGCTGAAGGAGGACGTGGGCGGGCAGCTCGCCATCTCTCCTCTCTACGAGGCGGGCGGGCGCGAGCGTCTCCGCATGCTCATGGCCGAAGGCCACGGGGCGGGCGTGATAGCAGCTGCCGCGGCGGTTGCTCGCAGACCGGAGCCGACCGAAGCCCCGGACCGAGAGCTGCGTGGCACCGCCACCGGTATCCTCCTCCGGACCATCGAGACGGGCAGCAAGCGAGAGCGCTCACACGCGATCGCAACGGCCCCGCTCTTTCCGGAGATCGTGAAGGCGCTGGTCAAGGTGAAGGACGACGATGACGTTGCCGTTCGCCTCGCGGTCCTCTCGCGGCTCGCGAACGTCATCGCCGAGCGTACGTACGCCATCAAGGGCCTGGAGGCGCTCGCCGCGAAGAAGGACGACGAGGAGCTGTCGGCACGCGCGAAGCTCGCGCTGGCGAGCGCAGGTGACGCCCGCATCCAAGGTTGGATCGAGGAGGACCTGCAATCCGCGAACCCGACCATCCGCCTTGGCGCGGTCATCGCCCTGGCGGCCATGGGCAAGGCGGCGCGCGGCGCGGTCATCATGTCGGATGCGGACGCAAGCATTCGCACGCGATCGGCCTGCATGATCGCCGCGTCCGTGCGCATCCATCACTGACGGTGCCGAGCTACGGCACTGTCGGGTTCAGCGAGCACTCCATCATGCACTCGAGCAGCGGGGTGCCACACCAGCCGCCACCGTGTAGCCGGCCGCACTCTGCCTCGCACGCAGCCTCCTGAGCCTTGGTGCGAGGCCGGCGCGCGTTCACCCTGGCCATGTGCGCGGCTTGGGCACGGGCGTTGTCGCATTGCCCTTCGCAGCTGCCCTCCGCAAGGTCTGCCTCCCTCTCGGGTAGCGTGTGGGCGACCTTCTTTCCCAGCGCCTCGCACGCGGCGTAGCCCCGAGGCGCGCGTGAGCACGAACGACCGGCCTCCTCGGTGGCGGTGTGAATGGTGGCCAGGCGCGACGCGCGGCAGCGCTCCTCGCACGCGAGAGAGAGGTTTGTGGTGGCGTCCTCCACGCTGACGTCGGGTCCGCCAACGCGTGGAAGTGAATCTACGCGGCCGTCGGTGCGCGCGGGATCCCTCTCGAGCGCGTAGTAGGCCTGGTAGTCCACCGCGAACGGGCGAAAGAACGTGACATCGCACGCGCCGTCTCCGAACCACTGGGCGCCGCACTCACGCTCTGTCGCCTGCATCAGCACGGCTGCGGAGGCGGCCGCGCGATCGGCCCTGTCCTTCATCTCGGGTGTGTGCGCGGGGCCGATGCGTTTAGTGGGGACGCTCTCGACGACGATCTGTGCGGCTGGTGGTGGTGGTGTAGTGGACTTTGTGGGGGCTTGCTGGTGGGCGCAGGCGACAAGGAGGGTGGCGATCACGAGCGCGCTCGGGAGGGCGGGCGCGGATCGGGGCTTCGAGATCTCCACGGCCATCCATACGAGCGTGGACTGGCGGAGCTTCCCACGCAAGGTGCGGGGCGTGTAGCTTTGGCGCATGAAGCTGTTCTTCACGGATACTTCACCCTTTGTGCGCAAGGTGCGGGTGGCTGCTGCGGAGCTTGGGATCTCGGAGCGTCTGACGCTGGAGTTCTTGCGACCCTCGCAGCTCAAGGCGGACCCGGTGTTGTCGAAGCTGAACCCGCTGTCGAAGATCCCTGCTCTCGTGCTCGACGACGGCACCACGCTGTTCGACTCGCCGGTCATCTGTGAGTATCTCGACACGCTCACCGAGCGGGCGCTCTGTCCGCGGTCGGGGCCTGCGCGGTTCCGTGTATTGCGCACACAAGCGCTCACGGATGGAATCCTCGAGGCCGCCGTCAACGTGTTCTACGAGCACATGTACCGCCCGAAGGAGAGCCACTTCCAGCCGTTCCTGGACGCGCAGGCGCAGAAGGGGAACCAGGGGCTGGACGAGCTCGAGCGGCTGGCAAAGGACTTCGGAGAGGAGCCTGACCTTGCGCAGATCTGTGCGGCCGTGACGGTCGGGTGGCTCGAGTTCCGCAAGCTCCTCGGCGACGTGCGCGCGAACCGGCCCACGCTCGCCGCGTGGTACGACGCGTTTCGTCAGCGGCCCTCGATGAAGTCGACGGAGCCGCCCGCCGCATAGTCACGCCGAGAGAACGCAGCTTCACGGTGAGAACCCGACGTCACGGCGATTCGCCGGAGCCGGCCGTTCACAAGGGCTGGACACTGCAGAACGACGCGACGAGAAGACGGCGACTTGTGCGCGCGCGCGGCCTTGGCGCGGGCGGAATGGCGGTTGCAGTCGTGGGTGCATCCTTATGCGACCACATGCCGTACCCGCAGTCCTGTCGATCCTCGCCACATGTCTCCTCTGCTCGGCAGAGGCCGACGCGCAAGAGGATCGCCGCGTGCTGCCACCCGTGAAGAGGGTGGAGCGCGACGAGTCGTGGGTGTTCGTCGACCTGTACTCTCGCGTCGCGTTCACGACGATGAGCGTGGGCGGGCTCGCCGACACTGCATCCAACTTCGAGGTGGGCGTCGCGACGACGATCTCCACCGGTCGCGAATCCATGGTTCAGGGCATCTACGACGGGGAGCTCGCGATCGGCGGCGGCGACGCCGACCTGTCGGGCCTCGCGCGCATGTACGGATGGGTCGGGCTCTCGCCCGCCAGGCGCGGCCCCGTGCGCCCGTTCCTTCGTGTGGGCACCGGCTTCGACTTCCGCGGCAACGACTACTACCTGCACTCGCACGCCGACATCCCCGCAGGGCAGCTGGGCTTCCGCTTGCTCCGCAACGAGCTCACGTTGGATGCAGGCGCCTTCAGCGCCTACACGGGGACCGGTCGCTTCAACGTGGACGGCAACGAACGCAAGCTCGATGGCTCGCTTGCGTGGGGTGGGTTCGTGGATGCGCGCAGCCAGGATCGCCAGTGGCCATTCATTGGTCGTGCGGAGTTTCGCTCGTACGGCGACACGCTCGCGGCGCCCGGCGTGCGCGCGTGGTCGCTGAAGGCGTGCCTGGTGCAGTGGGAGATCGCCGTCTTCTGTCTGGATGGGAACACCGCCTCTGGCGTGATCCGCGCGGACGACGGCCCGCACGAGTCCTGGGCGTTCTCCGGCGGGCTCACTGCGGGCGTGGGCGTCTTGTCGCCGACGCGAGATCTGTGAGCGGGCTCAGAGTGTGATGACGGCGGCACCCCACGTGAAGCCGCTGCCGAACGCCGCGAAGAGCACGTTCGAGCCGCGCTTGCAGCGACCCTCGCGCCACGCCTCCGAAAGGCCGAGCGGGATCGTGGCGGCGGTGGTGTTGCCGTACTTCTCGATGTTGGTGACCGTCTTCGACTCGGGGATGCCGAGCTTCTGACCCACGAACTGGTTGATGCGCAGGTTCGCCTGGTGCGGCACGAACAGATCGATGTCCGCGGCGGTGACCTTCGCTGCATCCATCACGGAGCGCGCGACCTCGGGCATCTTCTCCGTGGCCCAGCGGAAGACCTGCTTGCCGTTCATCGCGGGGAAGTGCTTGCCCTCGTCGATCATCTCCTTCGTGAGGCGCGGGTCGTATGCGCTCGCAGGCGCCTCGAGCCAGAGCTCCTTGGCGCCGCTGCCGTCGGCGTGGATCTCCAGCGACTTGAGCCCCTGCCCCGGCTCTTTCGCGGCGCCGATGATGGCTGCGCCTGCGCCGTCTCCGAAGAGGACGGCCACGTCGCGCCCGCGATCGTTCAGCTCGATACCTGTAGAATGCACCTCTGCGCCGACCAGCAGCACGTGCTCGTACACGCCTGCGCGCACCCATGCGTCCGCCACGGACAGGCCGTAGAGGAAGCCCGAGCACTGGTTGCGCACGTCCAGCGCGGGCACGCCGGGCAGCCCGAGCTTGTCACCGAGGAAGCAGCCAGAGCCCGGAAAATTGTGGTCCGGTGAGAGCGTCGCGAAGATGATCGCATCGACGTCCTTCGCCGTGAGACCCGCGTGCTCCAGGGCCATCTTCGATGCAGGCAGCGCAAGGTCGCTTGCGCCAATGCCGGAGTGCTCGATGTAGCGGCGCTCCTTGATGCCGGAGCGCTGCACGATCCACTCGTCCGACGTGGTCATGAGCTTCGCAAGGTCGTTGTTGGTGACGACCTTGGACGGGACATAGTGACCGATACCCAGGATGGTGGACGCGAGGGCCGACTTCATGACTTTCCTCATGGTTCCGGAACGCACCATCTGCAAGGAAAAAAGCTCGACGCAGGGCGCCAAGGCCGCATAGAAACGATCCCGCAATGATGCGAAAGATTCTCTTCGGGGCGGTTCTCTCTTTCTCACTCATGAGCACGGGGTGCCTGAAAGCCATCCTCGTCGATGGCCAGATGAAGGGCAGCCGGGAAGGCTCGGGCGCGTTCGACCAGCTCGGTGACTACGAGCTCGCGCGCTCGGCGCTGTCCTCGGCCATCGTGCAGTTCGAAGGCCTGCACGGCTTCCGTCCCGACAACGAGGACGGCTACATGCTCCTCATGAAGGCCTGGACCGGCTACGCGTACGGCTTTGCCCAGGACGACTACGAAGAGGCGCTGCTCACCGGCAACGAAGAGCTCATCGAGTACCAGAAGAAGCGCGCGAAGATGGCGTTCGACCGCGGCGTCTTCTACGGGCAGGAGGTCATCGCCAAGCGCGCCGATGGCTTCACGGAAGCCAAGAAGAGCGAGCCCACCCTTCGCGCCTGGCTCGACGAGAACTTCAAAGACAAGGAGGACGCGTCCCTCCTCTTCTGGGCGGCGTACCCGTGGGTCGCGCGCGTGCAGCTGATGAAGGAGGAGTCGCAGTTCGTCGGCGAGCTCTACATCGGCATCGCGCTGGTCGCACACAGCCGCAAGCTCGACCCCGATGTCGAGAACTACAGCGCCACCACCGTCATGGCGGCGTACCACGCGCGCAACGTGAGCGCGGAGCCCGCCGAGTCGAAGAAGATGTTCGACGAGGTCCTGCAGAAGACGGGCCGCAAGCAGCTCCTCGTCCAGATCAACTACGCGCGGTCGTACGCGTGCACCACGGCAAACAAGGATCTCTACGAGCAGCTCCTGAACGAGGTCCTGAACGCGGACGACCCCGACCCGAAGTTCCGGCTGCAGAACGTGATGGCGAAGCGCCGCGCGAAGCGGTCGCTCACGAAGACATTCTACGAGGACTGCGGCTTCACGAGCGCCCCGATGGCGAAGCCGAAGCCTGAGTGAAGGACGACGAGCTCGCCCGTACCATCCAGGCCAAGTGGCCGACGCTGGCGGCGTGCGCTGACACGATCTCCGAACATCCGACAGCCACGCTCCGTCCCGCGCAAGCGACCGATTCGGCTGCGCACCGTGCCCTGGTTGATCTTGCAACGGAGGGCTCGGCCCTTGGCGCATTCGATATCGAGAGCACCATCGGCGAGGGAGGGATGGGCATTGTCAAGCTCGCGCGGCAGCGGTCGCTCGGCCGACGCGTGGTGGTCAAGACGCTGCGACCCGACGTCACCGCGCCCGACGCCGCGCTGAGCCTTCTTCGCGAGGCGTGGATCACGGGGGCGCTCGAGCACCCCAACATCGTGCCCGTCCATGAGCTGGTCATCGACGCGCGTGGGCTCCCCGTGATCGTCCTGAAGCGAATCGAGGGCGTGACTTGGTCCACCTTGATCGAAAATCCGGAGCTCGTCCTTTCGCGCGCCGGCGCGGTCGACCCGCTCGAGTTTCACCTCGGCGTCTTCGGGCAGGTGTGCAACGCCGTCTCGCTTGCTCATGCGCGCGGCATCATTCATCGTGATCTGAAGCCGGACAACGTGATGATCGGCGCGTTCGGCGAGGTCTACGTCGTGGACTGGGGCATCGCCGTGAGCCTGCGCGACGCCGGCGATGGGCGACTTCCGCTCGCGGTCAACGCGACGCAGATCGCGGGAACGCCCGCGTACATGGCACCCGAGATGCTCGGTGGCGCCACACCCAACATCAGCGCGCAGACGGACGTCTACCTGCTGGGCGCCGTGCTGTTCGAGGTCCTCACGGCCAAGGCGCCGCACGATGGATCGGACTTCCATGCGATCATCGCCAGCATCCTTGCGTCGCAACCTGTGTTGCCGGCGTCGGTCCCTGAGGAGCTCGCGCAGATCTGCACTACGGCGATGAGCGCAGCGCCTGCCGACCGCTGGAAGAGCGCCGACGACCTGCGACTCGCCGTGCAGGCGTTCCAGAGGCACCGCGGCTCTGGGCTGCTCGCGGCGAGCGCGCACGCGCGCCTTCTCGAGCTGCAGGACCTGATCGCCCAAGGCGCAACGACCTCACCGGAGTCGCGCGCGCGCCTCTACAATCTGTTCGGCGAATGCCAGTTCGGTTTCAAGCAGTCGCTCACGTCGTGGCCTCAGAACCGGGTCTCGGAGGCAGGGCTTCGAACCGCGCGCGAGGCGATGGTCCGTATCGAGCTTGCATCCGGTTTTCCCGAACAGGCCGCGATGATGCTGGCGGAGGTTTCCCACCCGCCCGCGACTCTTGCTCGCGCGGTCGCGGACGCAGTCGAGAACGCACGCCGGGATCGAACCGAGGCCGAACGGCTCCGCCTGGAGTTCGATCCGGCCATCGGACGTCGTACACGCGCGGTGGCAGGAGGAGCGATCGGCCTGTTTTTCACGGTGATGCCGCTCGGCGCATGGTATCTCGAGGCGCGATCGGGTGGTCCCACGCTTGCGCGCTCGCTCGGTAACGCAGCGGCGTCCACCATCTTCGCAGCGGTGCTCCTGGCGGTTGGGCGGCGGTCGCTTGCAGAGGCAACCGTGAACCGACGTATGGCGGTCGGCATGATCTTCATGTTTGCCGCGCAGTTCGTGCTCGAGGTCGGGGGCGCGGATCTGGGCTTTGCGCCTGGCCCCATGATCGTCACCCACTTCTTTCTCTGGTTCGTGGTGGCGGGCGTCTTCGCGATCACATCGGACCGGCGCCTGGCGCCAACCGCCGCGATGTACCTTCTGAGCTTCCTCTACCTCTCGCGCAACCCACACCATCGCTTTCCAGTGATGGCGCTCGCGAACTTCGTGCTCTCGCTGAACGTGCTGCTCGCCTGGAAGTCACCCGCGCAGAGGCCGCCGGCGCGCAAGTAATCAGGTACCCGCGCGGCGCGCCTACCTGCGAGCGCTCGCTGGGCCGTCCTTCCACATATGCGTCGCGTCCGACACGCCGGCGAGCTGCTCGCGATCGCAGAGCGTGTGCGCGGCGTCTGCCTTCATCGCCCCGCCCGCGCCTGCAATGTAGAGGATGCGCTTCACGGGCGCGGCGTCTCCGGTGGACGTGGTGCCCGTGGCGAGCACGCATGTGCCGAGCACCGCGCCCGTGCGTACGCATGGACCAGCGCCGTAGGTGCCGTGCGCGGCGTCGCACTCGCTCTTGTCGGCCTGCGCCCATTCCAGGCACGTGCGGGTGGACGCAATGTCGCAGTGGTGATCCCAGGGACCTGCGCCGCCGACTGGCACCTGCGCGCCGGAGTTGGAGTTCGGCGTGGCCTTCGGCGCATCGGAGGGGGGGAGCGGCAGGGCGACATTCGTCGGATCCGCAGATGTGGACGAAGAGGCCTTGTCGCCGCTGCTGCTGGAGCTCGTGCCGCATGCGCTGGACGCAATGGCGATCCCGACGGCGACGATGACGGTGAAGACAGTGATGGGGCTTGCGGAGAAGCGTTGGTGGCTCATGGTTCGAATACCTCGGCAGTCACATCTGCTACCATAGGACCGTGCGTTTCGCAGCGCGTGTGGAGGGAGAGCACGAGCGGGCGGGCGGGACCTACTTGGTCCACGTTGCCTTGCCGCTCGCCGTCGGCGGCGCGATCTACCTGCTCGCGAGACCGGATGGGCTTCGCATGTTCGCGTGGGCGCGTGCGCTGGGTCTTGGCGGGCCTCTCGGCGGCGCACGCGTGGAGCTCGCCGCGATCGCCACTGCGCTCCCTTCGTGGGCGAAGTGGAGCCTCCCCGACGCGCTCTGGGCGTTCGCGCTGATGCGTGTATTCTGCATTCTCTGGAATGACCGCCTCACGCGCGAGAGCGCGCCGTGGCTCTCGTGCGCCGCCGTGGTCGCACTCGGCTCGGAGGCGGGGCAGGCGTTCCATGTCGTGCCGGGCACGTTCGATCCGGTGGACCTCGTGTGCTTGCTGGCGGGCGTGCTCGCGGGGCTCTTCCCGGTGCTCCTCCGCCTGGTTCGATGGTCGCGAAAGGAGGTCGCTTGATGCGGGTTCGTACACATGCGCTGTGCGCGCTGGCTCTCGGGGGCATGCTGACGCTGGCCGCGGGGAGCCAGAAGCCAAAGCCCGGAGATGTGGAGGCGGGCCTGGCCGCTGCCGCTGGCGACAAGAAGATCCTGGACGACTACGTCGACAAGATGGGTGCAGTCTACAAGTCGCTGGCTGTGCTCGACATGGCGAAGCTGCACGCCACGCGCTGTGACGAAGCGGCGATGCTGAAGAAGGCGCCGCCCAGGAAGGACGACTACGGCAAGATGCACCTTCAGCGCATCTTCGGTCCGTACATGGCGCGCTTCGCGTCGAAGAACGCTGCAGACTGGAAGAAGGTGGACTACCAGGGCACGTGGGACTGGCTCACCGACTCGTCGTACGCGGGCCACTTCGAGTCGTTCCCCGACACGCGCGACGCCTACGCGATCAAGGACACCGCGCGCCGCGTTACGGAGGAGTTCATCCCGAGCCGCTACGTCGTGGTCATCTGGCCCACGAGCCCCCGGAACACCATGCCGATCTGGCACGCAAAGACCGACTCCTTCGTGAGCGGTTTCTTCGAGGGCACGGTCCTGGTCGTGGACGTGCTCGAGAACAAGGTGCAGTGCCAGTCGCCGATCGCGGCAGAGAGCGCCGATGCGGTGCACTACCGCACGCGCGGGCTCTTGCGCGAAAAGCCCGAGACTGCGCTCAGGGACGATTTTCAGAACCGCATGAAGGACGGGCTCACCGCGGCCCTACCAAGCACCGTCGACTTCGGAACGATGGGAACGATCTTCTGAAAGACGATTATTGCGCGCCCGTAAGGTTCGGCAAGACTTGGAAAATGGGCCTGTTTTGGGGGGCATGCGGAAGAGTTCGGCTGCGATTCTTGTGAATGAGACTGGAGAAATCCCGGTCCAAGGGTACGGTTCCTTCCGTTGGGCGGAGATCCCTCATGGTGGGGTACGCTTCCCTCGTCTTCTCTGGAGGTATGCATGCTTCGAAGGTTGCTCGTCGCGTTCGCGATCTTTGCCGCGGTCTTCGCCGCCGCAGGGAAAGCCAGCGCGGCTGATAAGGTCCTGAACATCGGGACGCTCGCTCCGCCGGACTCCAAGTGGGGTCACTACTTCAAGATGTGGTCGACCGCCGTCGACACCGAGACGCACGGCTCCGTGAACCTCAACTGGTACTGGAACGGGTCCCAGGGTGATGAGGGCGGCATGGTGAAGTTGATGCGCGACAAGCGCCTCGACGGCGCCGCCATCACCGCCACGGGCCTTGGGCACATCTACCCGCACATCATCGCGCTGCAGCTCATCGAGAGCTGGGAGAAGCTCGATCAGGTGCGCACGCGGATGCAGCCGAAGATCAACGAGGCGTTCGCCCGTGAGAACTTCATCATCGTGGGTGTCGGCGATGTCGGCATCTCTCACATCATGTCGATCGGCGAGCCCATCAAGGTCCCGCAGGATCTCGTGAACAAGAAGACGTCGCACATCCTCGGCGATCCCATCAGCAAGGCGAACCTCGAGGTGCTGCACGCTCGTACGCAGCCGGTCGAGGTCCCGCAGATCTTCCCGCAGCTCTCCAGCAAGCAGATCGAGGTCATCTCGGCCCCGTCGCTCGCCGCCGAGCAGCTGCAGTGGGCAAGCATCCTGAACGCCATCAACACCATGCCCACGGGCGTGTCGATCGGCGCGCTGATCTTCCACAACAAGGAAGGCACCACGTACCACCAGCTCCCGCAGGATGCGAAGGAGGCGATCAAGCGCACCGGTGAGAATACCGGCGGACTGCTCACCACCAAGATCCGCAAGATGGACGCAGAGGCCTTCGAGCGCTTCAAGGCGCGCATGAAGGTCTACACCCCGGACGAGGCCGCCCTGGGCGAGTGGCGCAAGCACCGCGAAAACGTGAAGAAGGCGCTTCGTGGCACTGCCATCAACGCCGAGTTCTTCGACGCCGCGGTGAACTGACCCTGAGCTGAACGAGGGACCACTTGTCCGAGAAGGACGACCCGAACGAGCGCCTCCGCGATGCCATGCATCCGGAGGCGTTTCGTCGTTCAGGGCACGCGCTCATCGACCAGCTCGCGGCGCACCTCACGCGCGCGCACGAACGCCAGGTGGTCGTGTCGCCAAGCCCCGCGCCGGAGGAGCTCCACGCGCGTTACCCGGCGACGTTCCCTGAGGAGCCTGCGACTGAAGAGGAGACGCGTGCATTCTACACGCGTGTGCTCGGTGACAGCACGCAGCTCCACAGCCCGCGTTTCCTGGGGCATCAGGTGAGCGCGCCGCTGCCAGAGGCGGTGCTGCTGGAGACGCTCTCCGCGTTCCTGAACAACGGCACGGGCGTCTTCGAGATGGGCCCGGCGTCGAACGCGATGGAGCGCAGCGTGCTCGGGTTCCTCGCGCAGAAGCTCGGACTGCCGAAGGGCAGCGGTGGCCTGCTCACGTCCGGCGGCTCGCTGGGTAACCTGACCGCGCTCCTGGCCATGCGGCAGGCGCGCGCCGGACACGATGCGTGGACGGAGGGCACGTCGCCCGACCTCTGCGTGCTTGCGAGCGAGGAGACGCATTACTCCGTCGCGCGCGCGGTCCAGATCCTGGGCTGGGGCAAGAAGGGGGTGTGGTCGGTGCCTTCGGACGCGGCGTATCGGCTGGATGTGGCGGCGCTCGGGCCAGCGCTCGCGGCGGCACGCGCGCAAGGTCGTCGCGTGCTCGGCGTGGTTGCGTGTGCGGGCTCCACGGCAACGGGAGCGTTCGATCCGCTCGCGGGCATCGCGGACTTCTGCGCGCGCGAGGGGCTGTGGCTGCACGTGGATGGTGCGCACGGAGCGTCCGTCGCCATGTCGCGCACGCATCGCGGGATGCTGGCGGGCATCGAGCGCGCGGACTCCGTCGTGTGGGACGCGCACAAGATGATGATGCTGCCGGCGCTCGTGACCGCCGTGCTCTTCAAGAGCGAAGCGCACGCGCCCGCGGCGTTCGCCCAGGAGGAGAGCTACCTGTTCGACGGCAAGGGCGCTCCGTGGTGGGACTCCGGGCTGCGCACGGTGGAGTGCACGAAGCGCATGATGAGCGCGGAGCTCTATGGCGCATTGCTCTTGAGGGGCACGCGCGTGTTCGAGGACCAGATCGATCGAACGTTCGCGCTGGCGCGATTGCTCGCCACGCGCATCACGAACAGCCCTGATTTCCAGCTCGCCATCAAGCCGGACTGCAACATCGTGTGCTTCCGTCACGTGCCTTCCGGCGCGGCGCTCTCCGCCGATCGACTCGATGCGCTGCAGGGCGAGCTCCGCGCGCGCATCCGCGAGCAGGGCGAGCTCTACGTGGTGCAGACGCGGCTGCGCGGGCAGCTCCATCTTCGCGTCACGGTGATGAACGGGCTCACCACCGAGACCGATCTGGATGCGCTCCTTTTCGGGCTACGCGACGCCGCCCGTAAGCTCCTGGAATGACGGCGGGCCTTCACGCGCTCTTCCAGCCTTCTTTTGTGGTCCGCGCAGACATGAGCACGGTACGCTGCTCGCCTGATGGCGGACAAGAAGGACGACGACAAGGCTAACTCCAAGAAGGACGCGACCGCGAAGGTCGAGGCCAAGGTCGAGGCCAAGGCTGAGGCCAAGGTCGAGGAGAAGGTCGAGGCCAAGGTCGAGGAGAAGGCCAAGGTCGAGGTCGAGGAGAAGGTCGAGGAAACGGGCGACGCACAGGTTCGCGCGAAGTTGGACGACAAGGTCAAAGCCAACACATCCCCGGATGAAAAGTCGTCGCCATGGCCTAGCAAGCGCAAGAGCGACGTGCCTCCGAAGCCTGAAGAGAAGAAGGCTGCGCCGGCCGCGAATGATGGGGAGTGGCCGAAGGCGGCGTGGGGCGAGAAGCTCTTCGCGTTCGACAAGAAATGGACGAAGCTCGAGGCGCGGCTGTTGTGGTGGGTGCTTGCTGCGGAGATCTTCGCGCTCGTGTTCACGGTGTTCATCGGCGGTCTTGCCACGGATCCGGGCGGCGGCGCGCAGAGCGGTATCGTGCTTCGGTCGGTGCTGGGCGCCACGGTGTTCGGGCTCATTGCGAACCGTGCGATGCGTGGCAGGCAGTGGCGCGAGACCGTCGTGATCGTCGCGGTGATCGCCGGCGTCCTGCTGGGGCCGAAATGGGCCGGGTGGGGCGTCTCGTACTTCGGCAACGTCCGTAACTGGTTGCAGAATGCATCTGTCTTGCTCCTGGTGGGCGGCGTGAGCCAGCTCGCGAAGCGGCTGACGCTGTGGCTTGCGCTCCTTGGTGCCAGCGTGGCCACGGCGCAGGGCAAGCACATCAACGTGGACGTGGTGATGCGCTTCCTCTCGCCCAAGGCTCGCGTTCCGGTCGCCGTCATCGGCTGGGTCGGCGCAGGTCTTGTCTCGTTCGCGGCCGTGTTTGCGTTCTTCGACGAGCTCGCGATCGCCGACTACAAGGCGCACGACACCAAGCCGTGCGCGGCGGACCAGCTGAAGACCTGCGAGACGTCCGAGATGGAGCGCATGTCCGAGATGAGCCACATCATCGGCCGCGACCTCTTCTTGCTCGGGCGGCAGGCGTCGCTCGACGTGCGCGCGTTCCCCAAGATCGTGAGCGGCGTCCGCTACGACGACTGGCTCACCGCCAAGGAGTGGAACGAATGGATGAAGGGCGGCGACTGGGCGCAGTACTACCCCCAGGCCGACATCGACGGCCTGCAGATGCCGGAGGACGGGGACGCAAGGCGCTCGCCCGCCGTCGTGGTGCCGGGCGCCGTGGAGAAGCCCGAAGAGCTGCTCATGCGCGAGCTCGATCTGATCGTGCCGTTCGGCCTCCTCATGATCTCGCTGCGCTTCATCCTGCGCGGCCTGCTCGCGCTCTCTGGATGGATCAAGGTCGATCCGAACGCGGCACACGCTGACGAGCACGACGACGAAGGCGAAGACGACAAGAAGGACAAGAAGGAAAAACCCGTCGTTGCCAAGACCAAGGCCGAAGGAGGTGCAACGTGAGCGACGTTGCTTCTCCCGCCGCGAGCCCGGAGCCCACCGCAAAGGCCAAGCGCGCGGGCCTCGGCCTCGCGACGCTGCTGGTCATCGTGTCGGGCTGGTTCGGCGGCCCGATCGCCGCCATCGTGGTCCTGTTCGCCATCCTCGGCGCGCCGCTCTTCGCCATCCTCGGCGGAACGAGCGAGCTCCTGTGGCTGAATCATCCGCGTGAGCAGCTGCGTCACCTGCACGAGATGGCGCCGGAGGTGCTCTCGTCGCACTTCGCCGGCTCGCCCATCATCACGACCATCCCGCTCTTCACGTTCACCGGCTATCTCATGGCCGAGTCGAAGACGCCCATGCGCCTCGTGCGGACGGCCACCGCGTGGGTCGGGTGGATGCCCGGCGGACTCGCCATCGTGTGCGTCGTCGCAAGCGCCGTCTTCACGCTCTTCACGGGCGGCAGCGGCGTCACCATCATCGCCGTCGGCGGCCTCCTCTATCCCGCGCTCCGCAAGGAAGGCTACAGCGAGAAGTTCTCGCTCGGCCTGGTCACCACAGGCGGCTCCGTTGGTCTGCTCCTTCCCTATTCGCTTCCGCTGCTGGTGTTCGCGCTCGTCAGCGGGTTGGATTTCAACCTGGCGTTCAAGGCGGTGCTCGCGCCTGGCGCGCTGGTCGTGCTGATGCTCGCGGCGTACTCGATGTACGTGGGCATCAAGGAGAAGGTGCCGCGGACCCCGTTCAATCCCAAGGAGGCGTTCCTTGCCCTGTGGGACTTCAAGTGGGAGCTCGGCATCCCGGTCATCCTCGTGGTGGGCCTGAAGACGGGTCTTGCGCAGATCGACGAGTGCGCCGGATTGGTTGCACTCTACACACTTATCGTGGAGGTCTACGTCTACAAGGACCTCAAGCTGAAGAAGGACATCGTCCGCATCGCGAAGACCAGCATGGCGCTCGCCGGCGCGGTCATCCTGATCCTGGCCATGGCGAACGCGCTCATCTCCTACGTCATCCAGGAGAGCATTCCGCAGAAGACGCTCGAGTTCATGCTGAGCCTGGGCCTGGACAAGGCCTGGCAGTTCCTCATCGTGATGAACATCTTCCTGCTCATCCTGGGCATGATCATGGACGGCTTCTCCGCCATCCTCGTGGCCGTTCCGCTGGTGTTGCCGTTCGCGGCGCACTTCGGGCTGGGGCCGTTCCACATGGCCATCATGTTCGTGCTGAACCTGGAGCTGGCCTTCTGCTGCCCGCCGCTGGGGCTCAACATCTTCATCAGTAGCTTCCGGTTCAACAGACCGGTGGTGAGCCTGTACAAGGTGGTGCTGCCGTTCGCAGGCATCCTTGCGTTCTCACTCTTGCTGGTGACGTACATACCGAAGATCAGCAACGTGCTCGTGCTCGACGACATCGAGCAGAAGCGCGTCGACGCAGAGAAGCTCGGTCAGGCGCCGCGCGAGGCGTGGCTGCTCGAGTGCGTGCAGGCTGACCGCGCGAACCCGCGTCCATGCTCCGAAGAGGACAAGAAGAAGTATCCGAACGGAATGGCAGGCCCTCGCCCCGCGAACACCACGCAGGAGATCAAGCCCACCACCGCGCCGGATGGGGGCGTGGACGAAGACGACGACATGGCGGCGATCATGGGCAAGAAGCCAGACGCTGCCGCCGGCACGAGAGAAGGCGGCACCTCCGAAGACGAGGACGAGATGGCTGCCATCATGGGCAAGAAGCCAGACGCTGCCGCCGCGCCGCCGCCACATCCCAAAGAGGACAGCGACGAGGACGACATGAAGGCGATCATGGGCAAGAAGGACGGCGGCTGACCCACCCTCGTCGTGTCACCCGTTTGGGTGAGTCCGCCTTTACGGGAACTTTCCGGCTCGCGTGGTTTCCATCTCTGCATCATGGAGACACGCACTACGTCTGCTTCGCCTTCGCGCGAGCCGGGCCGCCTCACTGCGATGATGCGCGCGGCGCACATCCCCTCCCTTCCGCGCGTGCTGCGCGTCGGCCTCGTGGCCGCAGGCAAGGTGACGCACGAGCACACGTGTGAGTCGTTCCCTGTCACGCTGGGCGGGGACGAGAGTGCGAGCCTGGTCGTTCGCGGAATGCGCGGCAGACACACGCTCTTTGCCATGACCAACGGCGTGCTCTCGCTCTGCCTCCTGCCGGGAATGAGCGGGCGCATGGTGACGGAGCTGGGCCTCACGGACCTTGGCCTGCTCGCGCGTGACAGCGCGCGCCTGCCGGTCTCCACGCACGCGCGCGGCCGCATAGACTTCGAGGGAACCCGCATCCTGTTCCAGTTCGTGGAGCGCCCGATCCCCTCGGCCACCCCGCGCTTGCCGCTCGCCGTGAAGACGGGTCCGCAGATCGACTGGACGCTCGCGATGATCTGCGCAATGAGCTTCCTGCTGCATTTCGGCTTCCTGGGCGCGATGTACTCGGACTGGGCCGATCCGATCGTCCGTGACGATCTGATGGTCGGCACGCTGGTGGACATGGATCGCCTGCCGCAAAACCCGGCGGTCGAGGTGCCGGACGAGCCGCAGAAGCCCGCGTCGCAGACGGACGCGAAGCACACGGATGCGCAGAAGCCCGATCCGAAGGCGAGCAACGACGTGACGCGCACGGCGCAGAACCCCGAAAAGCCCGCGAGCAACTCGAAGAGCGATCCTTCGCTGATGGCAAGCCGCGCAGACGGCATGATGATGGCCATTCTCACGGCGCAGTCGGAGAGCGCGCCCTCGACCGAGCTCGCGCTGCGTCGCTCGGAGATCCCCGCGATCGATCTGGGCAAGGCAGACGGCAACGTGCGCGCCGACAACAGCGATCTCACGTTCCGCTCGCAGGTGCCCATCGCCCCAGGTCAGAAGCACGACATCACCACGCTCGGGGACACGCACGCCACCGCCTCCAACGTGACGCCAGGCCAGCCGCGCGACGTCGCCGTCCCCTTCACCATGGACCTGCCTCCCTCGTTCTCCACCGTGCGCGTCTCCAACGCCGACCGCGTCATCGCAGAGCTGCGTCCCAAGTTCCGCAAGTGCTACACCGACGGCCTGGCAAAGGACTCCTCGCAGCAAGGCGCGCTCACCGTGCGCGTCAAGATCGCACCCACGGGCGAGGTCGCAGGCGTCACCATCCAGTCCAACACGGGCCTCTCACCCGAGGTCGCCGCCTGCGTGAGCAAGCGCCTGCAAAACGCCCAGTTCGACGCGCCAGGCGGCACAGGTTCCAACCTCGACGTCCCCGTCAAATTCGTCCACCAGTGAGCTGAGCACCACGCCGCGCGGGCGCGAGCTCAGAGGGTGATCTTCTTCCAGGTTCCCGTTCGGAACTTCACCGTCATCACCACGGCGGCGGTGCAGATGTAGACGGCGGCTCCCATCCACATGCCCATGAGGCCCTGGTTCATGAAGAGCGCCAGCACGTAGGCGAGCGGGACCAGCACGAAGAACACGAGCACGAACTGCGCGATCGCCACGAACGTGGGTGTGCCCGCTCCGAAGAGGGCCTCCGTGAGGATCATCGCGACCGCGATCACGGGCGTGAGGACACCCATGAGGCGCATCGGCCCCATCATCGCTTCCTTCACCGCATCCGAGTGCGAGATGACGCCGACAATCTGCGGCGTGAAGAGCACGCCCTCGCACAGACCGACAACGCCGAACACGACCAGCCCGAGCCGCACGCTCGCCCAGCCGAATTTCTGCGCCTCCTCGGGGAGCTTTGCGCCAAGGCTCTGCGCCACCAGCGTGGCCGTGGCCGTGCCGAACGCGATGCACGCCGTGAACGTGAGCTTCATCAGCGCGACGATGTTGGTCGTGGCCGCGCCGTTCACTGCCTCCGACATGGCGGTGGCGGCGGCACCGTGAAGCGCTGCCTTGTCCAGGCGACCTGCGACGCTCGAGAACATGCCGAAGCCGAGCATCATCACGATGGTCGCAAACCCGGCCGGGATGCTGAGCTTCAGGATGTCCCACGTGAGCGCACGCGACAGGTTGGAGAGGCGGATGGGCTGGAAGCGCTTGCGCTCACGCGACGCGAAGAAGAGCATGATCCCCAGGCCGATCCACGTGGCGACCAGCGCCGAGAGGCCCGCGCCAGGAGCGCCCATGCGCGGCGCGCCGAAGTGCCCGAAGATGAGCGTGTAGCAGAGGATGACGTTCACGACGTTCATCAGGAGCGACGCCACGAAGTGGACGTACGTCTTGCTGATCCCGTCGAAGAAGGACTTCACCGCCATCGTCATGGACATGGACACCACGCCGAGCAGCCGGTAGCGCGAGTACTCGTATGCGATCGCCTGCGCCTCCGGGTTGCCCGGGATCATCGCGTTGATGAGCTTCTTGATCGTGAACGCGCCGATGATCGAGAAGGCCACGCCCGCGACCAGGCAGAAGAACGCGGAGTTCGCGAGCACCTTGCCAGCCGCTTCGTTGTCGTGCTCCGCATAGCGGCGGCCCACCAGTGCCTGCGTCCCCACGCTGATGGCGGAGAGCGAACCGCCGAAGAGCCACACGATGATGAGCGACGGCAAGAGCGCGGCCTGCGCGTTGGAGGACTCGGGGTAGGGCAGGTGAGAGAAGAAGACGACGTCGATCTCGTTCACGGCGCTCTGGAAGAGCATCGCGAACACCGTTGGCGCCGCGAGGCTCAGGATCGTCCAGTAGGGAGGGCCCTTGAGGATGCCGAGATCGACCTTGCCGTGGGTAGCCGTGGCAGACGCCATCTTGAAACGGTAAGTAGCTATGCCAGGTTCGCCACGATGACAAGCAACCCGTGCGTTTTTAGCCTCTCCGCGCAACGTGGTCTAACGTGGCGGGCGTGATCCGGAACAAACAACACCCCGAGTTCGTTGCACGTCACGTGAGCCACCCCGATCGACCGCCGGCAACGTTTGCGCGTGTGCTTGCGCTCGCGCTGCTGCCGTTGTCGCTCGCGCAATGCGGCGTCTTCGTCCAGCAGAAGGAGTACGACACGCTCGCGGAGCGCACTGCGCAGATGGAGAAGCGCGCCGCCGCGGACCGCGCGGAGATGGCGGCGCTACGCGCGGACCTGACCGCCTCGCGCGAGCGCATGGAGAACGCGCTCAAGGCCAACGCGGAGAACGGCAGCGAGGTCTTCACGTCCAAGCAGCGCATCAACGAGGTCGCTGGCCACCTTGACGAGGTCGCTCACGGCGTTGAAGAGACGAAGCGTGATCTTGCTGCGTCGCGCGCCGAGCTCTCGACCAAGCTGGACGAGCTCAAGAAGCAGATCCCGGCGCCAGTACCGCCCGCGCCCCCCGTGCCGGTCGCGCTCGCGATCCCGCAGGACAAGGCCGCACACCTCACCGCGCTCACCGAGGCGAAGGTGAAGAAGGACTACGCAGCGGTCCGCATCCTGGGCCCGGAGTACTTGAATCGCTACCCACACGACGACAGCGCGGACCTGGCGCTCTTCTTGGTCGCGGAGTCCGACCGCGAGGACAGCCGGCCTGCCTCCGCGCTTGGCCACTACAACCGCATGCTCAAGCTCTTTCCGCGCTCACGCCTGCTGGACAAGACACTCTACGGCATGGGCGAGGCGTACCTCACCATGCACGACTGCGGGAACGCAAAGCTCGCGTACCAGTCGTGCGAGACGCGCTTCCGTCGCGACAAGATCGGTCAGGACGCGAAGGCGAAGCTGGACCTGATCACGAAAGCTCCGCCTGGCTTGTGCGCGCCGGAGTGACGTGCGCGGGTGTGACGCCAGCATCTGACGACGGGCCTGACGATGGAACGGGCGTGGAGAGCGCGGGCGACTTGCCGAGCACGCGCAGCTTCTCTGCGATGATCAGCTCACGCACGTGCTCACGCAGTGCGGCCACGTCCTCACCGAACGGCGCGACGGACACCGGCTCCATCACGGACACGTGGCAGTCCGCGCTCTTCTCGAGCAGGAAGCCGTGCTTGGGAAGCGTGCGCGCGGTGCCCGTGAGCGCGAGCGGGATGACCGGCACCTGCATCTTGATCGCCAGCTTGAACGCGCCGTCCTTGAACGCCTTCACGTTGCCGTCGTCAGAGCGGGTGCCTTCGGGGAAGAGCAGCACGGGAACGCCGCGGCGCAGCCATGTCTCGCACTCCAACATCATCTTGGCGATGCTCTCCGGGTTGCCGCGAACGAGCGGCACGTAGCGGTTCAGGCTCATGTTCCAGCCAAGGAACGGCATCTTGAAGACGCTCGCCTTGCTGACCCACTTGAACGGGCGATAGAGACCGAAGAGGACGAGCACGTCTCCAAGGGACTCGTGGTTCGACACGATCACTGCGGGCCCGGTCCACGGGATGCGCGAGCGGTTCGACACGCGCAGTCGCCAGCGCGGATTGCAGTAGAAATAGAGCTGCGCCCAGAAGCACGAGAAGAGATGCTGCGCGCGACCGTTGGGGTCGAAGGGCAGCGTGACGACGAAGAGGACGACCCCAATGCCGAACATCAGCACGCACGTGGTGCAGAAGAAGAGCCAGAACGCGACACTGTAGAGAGTTCGCATGCGCGGGGCGGACCTGAACCTAGCCGAGGAATCCCCGAACGCCACCCGTGGCCCGATATTTTTCCATTGAGACGTGGCGGATGCCCCCCTCTGCGCTACAGCAAACCCGCGATGCTTGGGCGGAACACATGGGGGCGGGGCGCGCTTGCGCTGCTGGGAATGGCCGTGGCTGCTGGATGCGCGACCGGCGACACCGCCACGGACGCCACCAACGGTGACGGCGTGCTTCCCGGTGACCAGCAGGACGGCGGCGCGTCAGCCAACGACAGTGCGGGCGGCGGTGGCGGCGGTGAAGGCGGCCCGACCAAGGGCGACGGCGGCTGCATGCCGTCTGCCGTGGCTGACCCGCTCGACAACAATTTCGTGGACGAGAACTGCGACGGCACCGACGGCGTGGCCGCCGAGTGCGTGTTCGTGTCCTTGACCCTTGGCAACGACCAGAGCGGGTCCGGTGATCGCAAGGCCCCGTTCAAGAGCATCGGCGCTGCCATCGCGTACTCGGCGCTGCTCTCCAAGCCGCATCCGCTCTGCGTGTCCGGCGAGACCTACGCGGAGAACGTCACGCTTCCCTCTGGCATCAGCCTCTACGGTGGCTTCGATCAGAAGGACCCACAGTGGAAGCGCACCGCGGCCGCCGTCACCACCATCGCCGCCACCGACACGACCGGCGCGAACGCCGGCACTGGCATCTTGCTCGCCCACGTCGACGCAGAGACCCACATCGAGGACGTCACGCTCCAGGTGTCGCTCCCGCAGTCCGCAAAGGATGGCGCCAGCGTCTACGGCATCCGCGTCCTCGCGGGCACGGCTGCATTGTATGTACGATACAACCATTTCGTGATCGGCTTCGGTCACGACGGCAGCGACGGCGCGGACGGCGTTGCGCTCGTGGGTCGCGCGGGCGGCGGGCAGCAGGGCGGCTCTTCCTGCGGCAGCTGTGGCAGCGGCGGCTTTGGCGCTCCGCAGCCTTCGTGCAACAACCCGGGCGGCTCGGGCGGCCCTGGCGCGGTGGACACGAACAACACCGGTGGTGGCGGCAACGTCGGCGCGCTCGGCTCGGCGTATCCCGCCCTTGGTGGCGGTGGCGGTGGCGGTGGCGGCACCTCGTGCCTCTCGTCAGGCAACGCTGGTGGCGGCACGGGCGGCATCAGCGGTGTGAACGGCGCGAACGCCACGGTCGTGGGCACGGGCGGTGCTGCTCTGGGCGTAGTTGCAAACGGGCTCTACGTCCCTGCAGGCGGTAACAACGGAGCAGACGGCGTGAATGGCGGCGGCGGTGGTGGTGGTGGCGGCGGAGGCGGCACCGCGACGGGCTGGCCATTCTGCGACGCAAGCGGCGGCGCCGGCGGCGGCTCCGGTGGCTGCGGCGGCACCGCAGGCAAGGCCGGCGGCGGCGGCAAGGGTGGCGGCGGTAGCTTCGGCGTGTTCGCGCTCGGCGGCAACCTGGTCGTGGACGCAAACGCGTTTGCTGTCGGACGTGGTGGCGCGGGCGGCAAGGGCGGCAAGAGCAGCACGGGTCAGCAAGGTGGCGTGGGCGGCCCCGCGGGACCGCACAACGGTGGCGCGGGTGGCAACGGCGGGAACGGCGGCGACGGCGGGAACGGTGGAAGCGGCACGCCAGGTGGCGGCGGTACCGGTGGTCCATCCGCGTTCGTCGCAACACCAGGCAACGTGGTCGTGAAGGAATCGAACAGCATGGGCGCGCGCGGCGGTGGCGGCGCAGGTGGCGCGGGCGGCGTCGGCACCGTGGCGGGCGCAGCGGGCGCAGTCGGCAAAGAGGCTCCGGTCCTCAGCTTCAACTAGCGCGGGCGTGCGCGGCGCTGTCAGGGGCTCCCGCTGATGACCACATTGTCGACGACGACCTGGGCTGCGCCAAGCCCCTTCGCTCCCAGTACAAGCTGGAAGTTGGCCGGGACGACCACGCTGGTCGAGGCAACGTGCGCGTTGTCCAGGTAGCAGTCGACCTGGTTGGTGCCGAGCCCCGTGATCCGTACGCGCCCAACGCCGCCGAGATTGTTGCTCGAGAAGGTGAGACACCGGACGTCCGCGCCAGCGATGGCGAAGAGCTCGAGGACGTCGACGTTGGCGCCAAACCCCGCCCGCGCGAGCACGAGTGAGGTGGGGGTCACGGACGAAGCCTGATAGTCGAAGGCGATGCTCACGCCGTTCGAGCCGACGGATATGGGGATGCTCCTCAGGTATACATCGGCCTGCGTCGATCTGGACCGACATCGCGCTTGGTGACGAGCCCCCGAGAAATGTTGGCCTCAGGGTGATCAGGCCACCATCGTCCGATGCGGAGGCCCATCCCGCGTCGTGGTCAGGCTCATCGAAATCATCGCAGAAGATGGCCAGGCCAGCGTCTGCGCAAAAGCTGGTACCGGGAAATTTGTTCGGACGGGGGCCACTGTCTGGCGTGACGATCTGACTGCCGTCGACGTCCGCGTTCCCAGCGTCGGCGCCGGCGTCCGACGGTGACGGTGACGGCGACGGCGACGGCGAGCTATCGCTTCCTCCGAACGCGCTGCAAGCGCCAACGGCGGCCACCACCGCCGTGCCAACAAGGTAGAGCGCACTCCTGCTTGATCGCATGACCGTCTATGCCGCTGGCGTGCGCGTGGTGGCGGAGACGGAGGTGTTGTCATCCACATAGACGGCGCCACCGCAGACCGTGACCGCGTAGTGCGGGAGAGGGGCCATCGCCGGTCCCTGGAGGACCGCGCCGTTGCCGTCGAACTTGGAGCCGTGGCAAGCACAGAAGGTGGAGCCGTCCGCGATGGGCGCGTTCACGAGGCAACCAGAATGCGTGCATATTGCACTGAATGCGAAGAACCCCATCGCATCCTGCGCGATGATGTAGCTGTTCTTCTTCTTCCACGTGCCCAGCGGATAGCTCGCAACGGTCCCCTCGTTGGTGCCAGCAGGCGTGGTGGCGCATGCGGTGCCGCCTTCGTCCGCGCCCGCGTCGCCCGCGCTACCTCCGTCCGGCTCCACGTGCGCGACGGTGGTCGAGCTGCATGCCGCCGCGGTCAGGCCAGCAAGCGCGCCGAGCACCTGCCGGCGGGTCATGCAGCCGTCAGCCTCGGGCGGGCATTCGGCGGAGGGGGCAAAGGGAAGCTTTCGCATGGAAGGGATCTCCTCCGCCCGAGCGTACCTCAGCGCGACGCGCAGGCCGAGCCCGCATGATAGGATGATTCAAATGCAGACATGGCTCCGTGCATTGCTCGTCGCCACCACCATCGGAGCGGGTGCGGGCGCCGCGCTCTTTGCGTGCAGCAACGGCGAGTCGAGTGTGGGTGACGCCACGAGCGACGCCGGCAAGAGCGAGGGCGGCGGAGCGGCTGATGGCGGAACCGACCCGACCGCGGACGGCGGCAATACGCAGGGCGTGGACGGCAGCTTCGACATCTGCGTCAAGACGGCCGAGTACGAGGTTGGCTGTGGGCGCGGCGCGAACCTCACCTGCGGCGACGCCGGCTTCGCCCAGTGGTGCGCTCTCAACGACGTGGCGATCAACAGCATGCAGTTCGATCGCGCGGAGCTCGCTTGCTCCACCCAGGCGAACTGCGATCCGAAGAAGCGCCACGACTGCGACTACCGCGCATACAACAACGACACGCTCGATCAAGCGCAGACGGACCTTCTCCTTGCATACTGCAACACGTGCGAGCCCGCCGACGTGGGCGGCTGCACGGTTCGACAAGCCTTCTACAACCCTGACGCCGGGCCGAACAGCGTGAGCGACACATTCATCGCTGTCCTCGAGCTGTCAGACTCGCTGGTCGGTCAGATCCACCAGAAGTGCACCGGCGCCGCGCTGGACGCAGGCGCGGACGCCAGCACGGACGCCGGCATCACCGCCTGCGCAAAGGCGTTCTCCAACTGCTCGGGCGGCATCTTCGTGGACGCTCTGCCCAACTGCCCGAAGTGAGTCAGAACTGCGTGTCGTCGGTCTTCTTCGACTTCGCGCCCTTGTCGTCCTTCGAGTGGCCGTGCTGACGGCGTGACTCGTGCGGGTGCGCAGGGCGAATGTGCTCGCGAATGGTCGCGTGATCGAGGCCCTTCGGCGGCGACGCCTCGCGCGGGTGCACGGTCTCCGCGCCTGTTGCATTGCTGTCCTCGTTCGCAGCCACGGGCGCGGGCGCACCGGGTGCCCCCGTGGACGGCGGAGCAGCAGGCGCCACGTCAGCAGGCGTCGCGCCCTGACCATTCGCCGCGGTGCCGGAGCTGGGCTCCTTCGGCGCGGTGTCGTCCGCGGGCGGGGGCGTCTCGTTCTTCGGCGCTGTGGGCAGCGAGTCCACCGACACGGTCGGGATCTCGGCGGGATGAGCGTGTCCGTATTGCTTGTATCCTGCACTGAGCAGGACAGCGCATGCGCTCGCCGTGACCAGCGCGGCGATGCGACGCGCGCGCGTCCTTCGCTTCTCCGGCGCGAGCAGCGCGTCTTCCAGTGCCTTCTTCATCTCCAGCGCGTGCAAGAAGCGCGTGCTCGGGGACTTGCGGATCGCGCGCATGATCACGGCCTCGATCGCCTCCGGCATGTCCTGTCCGCCCGCACGAACGCGCGGGGGTACAGGCGTCTCGCGCAGCTGCCTCCCCATGACGACGACGCTCGAGCCGCCATCGAACGGCGGGGCGCCCGTCGTGAGCTCGTAGAGGACGCAGCCCAGCGCGTAGATGTCGCAGCGGCAGTCCACGGTCTCGCCCGCGACCTGCTCGGGCGCCATGTACTCGGGAGTGCCGAACACAGCGAAGCCCTTCTGACGCTCGTTCTTGCCCTCTTCCGCAGCGCTCTCACCCGTGGCCATGGCCACGCCAAAGTCGAGGAGCTTCAGCTGTCCGGTCTCCGTGATGAAGAGGTTCTGCGGCTTCAGATCGCGGTGAACGATGCCCGCTGCGTGCGCGACCATGAGCGCGCGCAGGACGTCGATGCCGATCTTCGCGGCCTTCTGCCACGAGACGATCTTGTCCTCGCGCTTGTCCAGCGTGTGCCCCTTCAGGAGCTCCATGGCGATGAAGATGCGGCCATCGAGCGACTTGCCGAAGTCGTGCAGATGAACCAGGTTCGGATGCGACAGGTTCGCGATGGCGCGGGCCTCGCGGCGGAAGCGCTCGATCGCGTCATGCGCGGAGGCATGGGCCGGGGCAAGGACCTTCACGGCCAGCCTTCGCCCCAGCTCCATGTGCTCGGCCTCGAAGACCTCACCGCTCGCGCCCTCGCCGATCTTCTCGATCAGGCGGTACGGCGTGCCTGCGAGCACGTTGGGATCTTCCTCGGAGGCGGCCTTGCGCGCGGCCTCCATGGCCTGCCCTGCGGCGGGTGTGTCCGTCTGCTTGCGCAGGTCGCGGGACTCGCGGAGCAAGCGCGCGAACTCGGCGCGGGACCGCGCGGGCTCGTCCTTCCAGAGCGTGAGCATGAGCACGGCGATGCGGGCGCGCACGCTGCGCTCGCCATTCTTTCCTGCTGGAGCCGTTGCCAATACCTTGGCAAGCTCGGAGGCGGCGATGCCGGCGCTGGCGTAGCGGTCGTCCGGTTCGTTCGCGCAGAGCTTCTGGATGATCTCGTCCAGGGCCTTGGGAATGCCGCGGATCGGCGTGAGCTCCGGGATGTGGAAGTTGCCCGCGGCGACCTCCTCCAGGTGCTTCTGGGGATCGCCGGAGAGCAGGCGCTTGCCGGCGCAGAGCTCCCAGAGCATGACGCCCATGGCGTACACGTCGATGCGCGCGTCGCCCACCTGCTGGCGCGCGACCTCGGGGGCCACGTAGCCGGGCTTGGCGAACACCACGCCAGCCACCGTGTGGCAGCGGCGATTCTGACCACGCGCGGTACCGAAGTCGATCAGCTTCAGCTCGCCCGCGTAGCCGACCATCACGTTTTGGGGCGAGAGGTCGCGGTGGACGATGCCGAGCGGCGAGCCATCCGAGGCGGAGCGCTCGTGCACGTGCGAGAGCGCCTGCCCCATCTCGATGATGAGCGCGGCCGCCTCGGGCCAACCGACGCGCGCGCCGAGCTGCACCGCGCGCTGACGAACATCCGCGAGCGAGCGACCTTCGACGTACTCGACCACGGTGTAGGGCTCGCCGTTGTCGTCGGTCGCTGCCTCCAGGACCTGCGCGACGCCCGGGTGATTGAGCTGCGCCTGCACGCGAGCCTCGTCGAGGAAGCGCGCCAGGAAGGAGCCGTCGTGCACATGATCACGCCGCACGGTCTTCACCACGCAGGGGCGCTCGGCGCCTTCGATGCCGGTGGTGGCGGCCAGGTACACGTCCCCCATGCCCCCGCGCGCCAGCTGCCGGAGCAGGATCAGACGACCGAATACGCGCGGTAGCGGTATGGGGATGACTCCGGAGGAAAACCCGGGCTTGTCAGCCTCGGCGCGTGCTGCTTCCGACATGACCCAAGGTGATAAATAAGGCGGCGTACGAGGGCCAAGTTTCCCACCTCACGGCGGCCGTTGCTTCCGTGGCGCCCGACATTATGTTTTCTCGCATGTCGAAGCGTCTTCGCGTGGACGTGTGGTCTGACGTGGCGTGCCCCTGGTGTTACATCGGCAAGCGCAAGCTGGAGTCCGCGCTCGCCGCGTTTCCACACGCGTCAGAGGTGGAGGTGGTGTGGCACGCGTTCGAGCTGGATCCCAGCGCGCCGCGCACGCAGCCGGACGGCGTGTCCATGGCGGCGCGGTTGGCGAAGAAGTACGGCAACACCGTGCGCGAAGCAGAGGTGATGATCCAGCGCGTGGCCGACACCGCCAAGGCCGAGGGCCTGGACTTCCACTTCGACCGCATGAAGCCGGGGAACACGTTCGACGCGCACTGCCTGATCCACCTGGGCCTCCAGCGCGGCAAGCAAGATGCCGTGAAGGAGCGACTCATGCGCGCGTACTTCACCGAGGGCTGCGCGGTGGGCGACAAGGCAGTGCTGGTGCAGCTGGGCGTGGACGCCGGCCTGGACGCGGACGAAGTGACCGCGCTCCTGGAGACTGATCTGTACGCGCAGGAAGTGCGTGAGGAAGAGGCGGAGGCGGCCGAGATCGGGATCCGCGGCGTTCCGTTCTACGTGTTCGGCGAGAAGTACGCGGTCTCGGGCGCGCAGCCGAAGGAGGCGCTGCTCTCGGTGCTCACGAAGACCTGGACAGAGGTGGGCCCGAAGAACCTGGCGGACGGACGGGCGCAGATGAACTTTCGCTGACGTATTTCGGCAACCCTCGACCCGAGCGGTCGATGGGAAAGCATGACCGACCAGATCTCCCGGACCGACCGCGCCCGCGCGTACGAACCCGAGCACAACGACCACCCGACAGAGCCGCAAACCACGCGGCCCAACCCGCGTGAGATCGACTGGAACGCGTTCGGACACGGCTCCACGGCGCTCGATCACCACCTGGACAAGAGCCTCGACACGTTCGTGAAGAACAAGAACGTGATGATGCTCGGCATGAACGAGGCCCGCATCAGCGGCCCGAAACAGAACGAAGCCGAGTGGACCGCGATCCAGACCGAGGCGCAGCGCTCGGGCATCAGCGCAGTTCACATCAACGCGTCGTACAGCAGCGTCGTCAGGCACGGCGGTCAGTCGTTCGACCTCTCGATCGCAGGTCAGGGAAGAAAGCTCGCCGCGTCGCTCGGAATTCCCGACGAGAACACGACGCGCGACATCGGGAACGTCCTCGAGAACGCGCCGCCCGAGGGACGCGACGAGCTCGCGCGCATCGCGATGCAGTGGGCGTGCGCCGAGCGCCCGGGCGCCGCCGCGCAGCACACGGTTCCCGCGCGCCTCATGTTCTCGGGTCACTGCGGCGGCGACTCGTTCTACGACGGCGCACGAACCGAGCACCAGAACGAGGTGAAACACGCGGACATCCAGGCGCTCGCGCGTGCGATGCCTCACGCCTCGGCGCAGGTCCGCGACGTGATGTTCTCCGCCTGCAGCACCATGCCGCATGCCGAGAAGGAAGCGACAGTTGCGGCCTGGCGCTCGGCGTTCCCGAACCTTTCGAGCATGCAGGGCTACGGAAGCCCGGTCGACTATCACTCACCGACGGGCGACCTCGCCATCATCCATGAGCGCGTCTGGCTGAACGACACGCGCACCAGTGGCGGCGCCCCACATCTCCGGACCGACAAGCAGCTGTCGTTCGCATCGCACACGATGATCTGGAAGAACCCTGATACTTTCGAGGTCGGCAAATGAACGCTCGCATTGCTCTGTTCGTCATTCTGGCCGCGTCCGTGACCCTCTCCCGCGAGCACCAAGCGCAGGCGTGCTTCAACGTGACGCAGCTGGAGCTGGACCAGGACACGAAACGCGTGAAGGCCGCAGAGGACGCGCTCGCCAACGACGACTACGCAGCCGCGCGCCAGAAGTCCGCCACGACGCTTCGCGTGACGAAGAGCTGGTGGTCAAACAACGCCAGCTGGACCGACCGCCAGGCAGACCTCGTTGCGTGGGCGCCCATCGCCCGGCGCGCCCTGCGGGTTCATTCACTCGCGACGGTCCGCGACGCGAGCAGCACCACGGCTGACAGGGAGCTCGCCACGAAGAACCTCATTGCGCTCATGAAGCGCGATCCGGATCCCACGCTCGCGATCGACACGGCCGAGGCGATGGCGAAGTCCCCCGAGAAGGAGGCGCTCGCGCTCATGATGCTCCGCGTGCAGGCCGAGAAGGATCTGATAGGCAGCGCGCACGCGTATGCCGCGCTGACGCGACTGGAGCGCGCGCACGGGAATGAGGCAGCCGCGGTGACTGCGCACGAGCGGTGCGTGCGCATGGCGAAACACGCGCGCGTGTGCGAATAGGAGGTTTGGTCTTCCCGTCGGCGCGCGGGGCTGCTACTCGACTTCTCTCGACATGCCGCGTCGAGACGACCTCAAGAAGATCCTGCTCATCGGCGCCGGCCCCATCGTGATCGGCCAGGCGTGCGAGTTCGATTACTCGGGGACCCAGGGCGCGAAGGCGCTCCGACAGGAGGGGTACGAGGTGGTGCTCGTGAACTCCAACCCGGCCACGATCATGACTGATCCTGAGCTGGCAGACGCGACGTACATCGAGCCGCTCGATCTGCCGAACCTGATCGCGATCCTCGAGAAGGAGCGTCCGGATGCCCTGCTCCCCACGCTCGGCGGACAGACCGCGCTGAACCTTGCCATGGCGCTGGCGAAGGACGGCGTGCTCGAGCGGCTCGGCGTGGAGCTGCTCGGCGCGGTTCCAGAGACCATCGCGAAGGCCGAGGATCGCGCGCTCTTCAAGGCCGCGATGGAGAAGATCGGCATCGACTGCCCGCGTGCTGGCGTGGCGCATTCGCTCGAAGAGGCGCGTGAGGTGGTGAAGGACACGGGCTTCCCCGCCATCCTGCGACCCAGCTTCACGATGGGCGGCTCCGGCGGCGGCATCGCGCGCGATCCGTCCGAGTTCGACGCGAAGGTCGCGTGGGCGCTCTCGCAGTCCCCCACCACCGAGGTCCTCATCGAGGAGAGCCTCCTTGGCTGGAAGGAGTTCGAGCTCGAAGTCATGCGCGACAAGGCGGACAACTTCATCGTGGTCTGCTCCATCGAGAACCTGGACCCGATGGGCGTGCACACGGGTGACAGCATCACCGTGGCGCCGCAGATGACGCTCACGGACCGCGAGTATCAGCAGATGCGCGACGCCGCGCGCGCGATCATGACGGAGATCGGCGTGACCACTGGCGGCGCGAACGTGCAGTTCGCGGTGAACCCGAAGGACGGTCGCATGATCGTCATCGAGATGAACCCGCGCGTATCGCGCTCTTCCGCGCTCGCGTCGAAGGCCACCGGCTATCCCATCGCGAAGATCGCTGCGAAATTGGCTGTAGGATACACACTTGACGAGCTCGTGAACGACATCACGGGCACCAGCGCCGCGTTCGAGCCCGTCATCGACTACGTGGTGGTGAAGTGGCCGCGCTTCGCGTTCGAGAAATTCCCGGGCGCGGACCCCACGCTCGGCACGCAGATGAAGAGCGTGGGCGAGGCCATGAGCATCGGCCGCACGTTCTGCGAGGCGCTGCAGAAGGCCGCGCGATCGCTGGAGACCAAGAAGGACGGCATCACGACGATGTTCGGCCGCGTGGACTACCGCGTGCTGGCGGAGCCCACGCCCAAGCGCGATCTCGCGATGGAGCCCGCGGAGCTGCCGAAGCCCAGCACGCTTCCTCCGCCATCACTGGACGAGACGCTCACCGCGCTCACCAAGGTCATCGCGGTGCCCACCGCGGAGCGCCTGTTCTACGTGGCGGATGCGATGCGCATCGGCATGACGAACGACGTGATCTACGAGCGTACGGCGATTGACCCGTGGTTCCTCGCGCACATCCGTCGCATCGTGGACACCGAGGCGGAGATCGCGCTCGGCCGGTTCTCCCCCGCAGACCTTCGCGGCTACAAGCGCCTCGGATTCTCCGATGCGCAGCTGGGTCGGCTCAGCAAGCGCAGCGAGGACGACATCCGTAAGGCGCGCAAGGAGGCCGGCATCATCCCCTCGTACAACCGCGTCGACACGTGCGCAGCCGAGTTCGTCGCCCACACTCCTTATATGTATTCTACATATGAATCGGAGTCGGAGACGCCGCCGACCACGGGCAAGCGCAAGGTCGTCATCCTGGGCGGCGGTCCCAACCGCATTGGCCAGGGCATCGAGTTCGACTACTGCTGCGTGCACGCCGTCATGGCGCTGCGGGCGCTCGGCTTCGAGACCGTGATGGTCAACTGCAACCCGGAGACGGTGTCCACGGACTACGACACATCGGACCGCCTGTACTTCGAACCGCTCACGCTCGAGGACGTGCTCTCCATCTGCGAGGCCGAGAACCCGGAAGGCGTGATCGTCCAGTTCGGCGGGCAGACCCCGCTGAAGCTCGCGGTCCCGCTACAGCAGCGCGGCATCACGATCCTGGGCACCACGGCCGACGCGATCGATCGGGCGGAGGATCGCGGCCGCTTCGACGAAGTCCTGGAAAAACTGGCTCTCCGTCGTCCGCAGAGCGGCATTGCAAAGGGCGCAGAAGAGGCCGCCGTGGTCGCAAGGCGCATCGGCTTCCCGGTGCTGGTCCGTCCGAGCTACGTGCTCGGCGGGCGCGCGATGATGATCGCGTACACGGAGGAGGAGCTCGCGTCGTTCGTGGTGCAGGCGCTCGAAGCGGCCGAGGACGCGGGCGCAGGGACCATCCTCATCGACGAGTTCCTGAAGGACGCGATCGAGGTCGACGTGGACTGCGTGTCCGATGGCAAGCGCGTGGTCATCGGCGGAGTGATGCAGCACATCGAAGAGGCCGGCGTACACTCCGGTGACTCCACGAGCGTGCTTCCGCCCTACTCGCTGGGCCCCGACGTGGTCATGAACATCGAGGAGCAGACGCGCATGATGGCGCTCGAGCTCGGCGTCGTTGGCCTCATGAACGTGCAGTTCGCCGTGAAGGGCGACAAGATCTACATCCTGGAAGTGAACCCGCGCGCGAGCCGAACGGTGCCATTCGTCTCCAAGGCCACCGGCCGGCCGCTCGCGAAGATCGCAGCGCAGGTGATGGTGGGCCGCACGCTCGAAGATCTCGGCATTGACGACGCCCCCCTCCCGCGCCACGTCTCCGTGAAGGAGAGCGTGTTCCCGTTCCAGAAGTTACCGGGCGTGGAAACCATCCTCGGACCCGAGATGCGCTCCACCGGTGAGGTCATGGGCATCGCGGACACCTTCGCGCGCGCGTTCGGCAAGAGCCTCGCGGCCGCCGGTTCGCCAGTACCCGCACCCAGCAAACGCGCGCGCGTGTTCCTCAGCGTGAAGGACGAGGACAAGCCGGTGGCATGCATCATCGCCCGCCGCATGCGCGCCATGGGCTACATCATCGTCGCCACCCGCGGCACCGCGGCTGCGCTGGCCCGCGCACGCGTCCCCGCCGAGCAGATCAACAAGGTCACCGACGGCTCACCCCACGTGGTCGACGCGCTCCGGTCCGGCGACATCGCGATGGTGGTCAACACGACCATCGGAGCGAAGGAGGTGAAGGACAGCTACTCCCTTCGCCGTCAGACGCTGCTCCTCAACATTCCGTACTTCACGACGATGGCCGCGGGACTTGCGGCGTGCGACGCGCTGGAAGCGGCAAGAGGAGACGGAAAGGTCACCGTGAGATCACTGCAGGAGTGGGCCGCGGAGTAGGCGACGACGACTTCGACCTCACCTGGACCTCGACCTCGACCTCGACCTCGACCTCGACTTCGACCTCGACCTCACCCCTTCCGCTGCTCCTTGTGATCTTCGATTTCGAGCTCTGCGGAGGCTCCGTCCAGATCATCCGTCATCACCACGCGGAGGCGCTTTTTCAAGGCTGGATCGCGCACGGTCTCGCACACTTCTTCCACACGGGCGGTGGCCTCGTCGCCTGCGATTCGATAGAGCACGCGCGCGGCGCCCACGCGTATGTCAGGAGCGGCGTCCGGATCTTCGAGGGCGCGTAGCAGTGATTCCTTCGTGAGGTTCACGCTCCGGTAGCCGCCTCCCATCGTCGTCGCTGCCCCGTCAAGGCGCTCGAGCCAGGCGCGTGGAGCGTCCGCGGAGCTTCTCATGAGGAGCTCCACACCGGTCGCGGCCTCGGAGGCCTGAAGCTCCCCGTGGGCGCGGCGTCCGGCGTCGCGGAGCTGGCCGGCGATGTGCTCGATCTCCAGGTCCGACGCGCCGTTCAGCGAGTGGCTCGCGCGATAGAGGGGGATGCTCAGCTGCGGGAGCATCGAGCGCGCGATGCGAATCGACTGGGGCTCCACGCTCACGTCCTCGATGGCCGAGTAAGGGATGTGCGTTGTCTTGTTATTGAGCCCATGGAAGACGCCCGCATCGTTGAACCAGATCGCGCCATTGCGGATGGCCGCATCACGACGGAAGAAGGGCCCCAGGTAGACCACGGCGAGCGAGCAGACGAGCATGAGCCACATGAGGATCGACGTGGGCTCCTCGTTCATCGCGTAGAACGCGAGCACCAGCGCCGCGAAGCCGCCCGCGATCCGCGCGAGGTTCGTCGCGAGCTCGAAGTTTCCGCCGGAGACCTTCCACGCGAGCGTGCCGTAGCCGCCAAAGCCGATCCCGAGCGCCTGACGGATCTCGGCGGCGTTCTCGGATCTCTTGACCACGAAGTGCAGCGGCCGGCCCATGCGCGCGGCCCGCGAGATGGCGATGGTGGTGGTTCCGTCCTGACCCACCGACGTGGATGCGCCGCTGACATCCGCCGTATCGATGTTCTGGTTCAAGAGCCCCGCGTCCCGGACGCGCACCCTGCCGGACGAGAGCAGTAGCTCGCACTTGCGCGAACGGTGTCGCCCCAGCAGCGGGCGCGCGAAGAGAAGCAGGAGCGCGGCAAGGTAGAACGCGGGGCCTGGGCTTGCGCTGTCCAGGGCGGCCCACAGGTAGTCGAGCACCAGCGTGACAACGGCGAGCGATGGCAGCAACAGTCGTGTCCAGACGGGACCGATGGGATCCGAGATGCGCGCGCGGAACGACCGCTCCGCGCTCATCGGTGCATCATCTTCCGCATCTCTTCTCGTTCGAGTGTCTCGAGCTCGCGACCGGCGCTCTCGAGATCGTCCGTGAGCGCGATGCGAATGCGCTTCTGCGCGCCCTCTTGCCGCACGGCGCCGATGATCGTGTCGACGCGAATGCGCGCATCGGGGCTGCGATCCTTGAGGAGACGCGCGGAGGCGGCGCGCATCTCCACGTCCGCGTCTGGATCCTCCAGGATGGTCCAGAGGTCCGCCTCGTCCAGCGAACCGCCGCGGTAGCTCTGGTTGCCCACTGTCTGCGCGGCGACATCGAGCCGGGCAAGCCACGAGCGCGGGGCCTCGCCGTTGCGCTTCAAGATGTCAACGCGTGTGGTGGTCTCGGGCTTGGGCGGAGCGGCACCGTGCGCGCGTTGCGATGCGGACAGGAGCTGCGCGACCGCGAGCGTGCGCTCCTCACGGCTCAGTCCCTGGTACATGAACATGGTCGGCTTCGCCTTCACGAAGACCGGCGGGTACGGCGGGTGGAGCACGATCGCGATGCCGTCGGGCTGCTCCTCGATACCGGCGATCGCGGCGTAGGGGATCACGCGCCACCCGAGCGGCCCGAACACATGCACGCCGTCCGCGCGCATCGCCACGTACGGCGCGACGGAGGACGAGCCGCTGGCCTTCACGAGCAAGCCCACGAGCGCGCCGATGATCGCCATCACCACGAACGCGATATAGCCGTCACCCCCCTCCCCGAAGTGCATGGCGGCGGCGCCGAGGAAGCCCATGGCCGACAGCCCGCGCAGCACCGCGTCGCCCGTGCGCCCGGTCTGTGGCTCAGTGGAGAAGAACACGGTGCCGAAGCCGTCATGACCGATGCCGAGCGCGTCGCGGACCTTCTTCACTTCGTCGAGGGACTTCACGACGAGCTGGATGGGGACGTTCTTCCGCTTCTTGTGGTTCAGTGTGAGGAGGACGCCTTCGGGAACGAGCGCCGTGGTCGCGCCCAGGATGTCCTTCGCACGGATCTTCTGGTTGAGGCGGCCGCCCTTCTTGATGGCCACGTAGCCGGGGTGGAACTCGAGCTCGGCCTGGCGCGGACCGATGCGCGGCGGAATGAACGGCGTGAGGCAGAGGAAGAGGCCGCTGGCGATGAAGAGCGAGAACGTGGCAGCGTCACCGACGGGCAGCGCGCACGCCAAAACGAATGCGAGCGGCGAGAGCAA
Organism: Polyangiales bacterium; assembly: GCA_038230375.1. GTDB lineage: Bacteria > Myxococcota_A > Polyangia > Polyangiales > Polyangiaceae > JANXLV01. The sequence goes on from JBBRNJ010000020.1 coordinate 39,556, forward strand.
CCACGGCAGCAGGCGATAGAGAGGCGGGCCGACGGGATCGAAGACCTTCGCTCTCATGGAGCCATGACGGTACCACGCCCAAAGCCCTCCGGAAACGCACCCGGCGGTGTAGACTCGAACGCCGTGAACGGCCCGAGCAACTCCGCGACCCGGTATCCGCGCGCGAGCGTGCTCGAGCACCGCGGGCGGCTCGTGGACCTTGCGAAAGAAGCGCTCGCGAAGGCCGTGGCGGAGCGCGAGGCGCGCGAAATGGCGAAGGCGCGGGCCGAGGGGGACGTGACCCGGGCCGAGGCGGCGCGCGCCCAGGTCACGGCCGAGGAGGCGGCTCGTCTGGCGCGCGGCGAGCTCCGCGCAGACGACCTCACGCGGCAGGCGGCGTGGGAGGGGGCCGTGCAGGCGGAGCTCGCCGAGCTACGCAGAAAAGTCGCGGCCGCGTCCGACCTGCTGGAAGATGGCGTCGCGAAGGAGCGCGAGGCGCTCGCCGAGCTGGCGAATAGGAAGGCGGACGTGGACGTTCTGGAGAAGGACCGCGAGCGATATCTTCTGGAGGAGCGCAAGAAGGCGGAGGCGCGTGAAGAAGAGGCCAGCGCCGAGGCCAGACGCAGATGATGAGCCATCGCAAACGTACGCGCCGCGCGCTGCTGGCACTCTTGCTGCCACCGGTGATCGCGCTGTCCTGTCACGATCAGACCACGCCCGCGCCGCACGCTGCGCTGTCCGCCGCGAAGGAGCCTGCGGGCGGTGGCCACGACACGGCGGACGGCGGCGCGCGTGGCCACGCGGACGACGAGATCGCATCCGTGCTGTGGGATCCGCGCTTTGCAGACGCGAAAAAGATGCATTATGCACATGATTTTCGTGGCGAGGCGACCGCGCTGCGCGACGGGATCGGCAAGGGCGGAATATCCCCCGCGGACCTGTGCGCGGTGGCCTATGCGGCCGGGCGCGCGGCCGTGGCAGCAGACGACTCACAAGGCGCGATCACCATGTTCGACATGGCGGCAAAGGACGGCTGTCCGCTGGCCTCTTACGCGAAGGTGCGTGGGGCACAGGCGAAGGCGCGCGTGGCCGGTGCCGACGTTGCGCTCGCGCAGGCGGTTTCGGTGTCGGACGCGCCGCTGCTGGAGGACGAACGCAACCTGGTGATCGCCGACTGCAAGTGGGAGAAGGGCGGGCACGCAGATGCGGCGCCGCTCTACCGGGCGTGGCTCAAGAACAACCCGCGCGGCCTCCGCTGGGTGGACGTGGCGCTCAAGATCGCGGAGGTGGATCTGGAAGGCACGCCCGATGAGGCGCGCGCGAAGGACGCGTTCGAGCTGTCCACGCGCGTGCTGCTCGAGGCGCCGAAGCTGGAGCAAGACAAGGCGCAGGATCAGCGCCGGCGCGCCGCGCTCGCACGCAAGATGAGCCCGGACCTCACCTTCGACGAGCGCGGCCGACGCGCGCGCGGCCTGCTCGACACCGGAGAGACGCAGAAGGCTCTCGACCTTGCACGGAGCGTCCTTGCCGACACGCGAGCGTTGCCGGAAGAGAAGTGCCGCTCCGCCATGGTCCGCGCAGGCGCGGAGAAGGCCAAGCCCGCGTTGCTCACGGCGTGGACAGAGGCGGCGAAGCTCTGCGAGAAGAGTGACGACGACCTGGTGACGGCGCTCTACAACGGCGCCAAGGTCGCCGCCAGCTTGAAGCGGGGCGCAGAGGCGCTCGCGCTCTTCGCGAAGGTGGAAGAGAAGTTCCCATCGCACCGGCTCGCGGACGACGCGATGTTCCGCTCCTCGCTCGTCATGAAGCAGATGGGCGACGACGCCAAGGTCGAAGCCACACTCTCCACCATCGTCGACAAGTACCCCACCGGTGACATGGCGGACGAAGGGCTCTTCCTTGCGGCCCTTGGGCACCTCGCGAAGAGCGACGATGCTGGCGCCAAGGGACACCTGGACAAGATCATCGCGCGCGAGGCGGGACAGAACCGGCACTGGGCCACGGGCGGACGCGCGCCGTATTTCCGCGCGCGCATCACCGAGCGCGAGGGCAACACGGCGGACGCCAAGAAGGCCTACGTAGACATCATCACCGGCGTTCCGCTCGGGTATTACGCGTGGCTCGCGCAGGCACGGCTGGCGGCGCTGGACCCGGCCGCAGCGACACAGGCGTTCTCGCTCGCCGAACAGAAGGATGACGCCGCCTCCGCCTCCCCCTCCCCACCCGGCGAGGAGCCCGAGCGCGACTCGTTCGTCCTGGGCAGGCGCCTCCTGGCCGTGGGCGAGGTCGACCTCGCGAAGCGCGCCATGGCCCAGCGCGGGCCGGACGCGAAGGACCTGAAGGACGACCTGGACGAAAAGGTGCATATTGCACGCATCCTGAGCCGCGGCCGCGAATGGGACGACGCGATCGCGTTCTCGCGCGGCAAGACGAGCGACCTCTACGCGCACTACCCGCGCGGCAAGTGGAAGGCCGCGTGGGAGGCAGCGTACCCGCGCGCATTCGAGGACGAGGTCGTCCAGGCCAGCGGCAAGAACGGCGTGCCCGTCATGCTCACGTGGGCGATCATGCGGGAGGAGTCCTCCTTCATTCCGGATGTGAAGAGCCCCGCGAATGCGTTCGGCCTGATGCAGCTCATCCCGCCCACCGCCAAGATGGTCGCGCAGGGCACCAACCTTCCGATCGACGAGGCATCGTTGAAAAGGCCCGAGGTGTCGATCGCGCTCGGGACCAAGCTCCTCGCATCGCTGCGCTCCACGGAGGCGCACCCGTTGCTCGCGATCGCTGCATACAATGGCGGCGGTGGTGCCGTGCGGCGCTGGCTCTCGGAGCTGCCGTCGAAGGACGTCGATCTGTTCGTGGAGCTCATTCCCTACGACGAGACGCGCGGCTACGTGAAGCGCGTGACCATGACAGAGCTCGTGTATGCGTACCTCTACGACCGGCAGGGCTATGACGAGCTCACGAAGATGCCGCTCACGATCGCACATTGACGTCCATGACCATGGAGCGCGAGCGCCTCGTCATCGTGCCCACGGAGAGTCACGTGCTGTTCTTTGCGCGCGCGGGCGTGCATGCGGAGACGCGGCGCGCCCTTTTCCGCAGGCTGGCAGCCGCCCTGCTATCGGGTGCTGACACACCCGCGATCGCCACGCGCGTCGAGGCGGAGCTCGCCGCATCGCACGCTCATGGAAGCCCGCGGCTCGCGCGCGCAGCGGAGCGCGCCATGGACCTCCTCGTGGACGCGCACGGCGACACCGTCGCGGCGATGAGGATGCTGCCGAAGACTCGCCTGCGCGGCCTGCAAAAGGGCGTAAAGCAAGCGCGGGAGCGGCTCCTGGCCCGGGGCCTGCTTCATCCGCGCGAGACGCCGGCGCGGCTCGCACAGGCGATCGCAGAAACCGAACCTACGCGCATGGCGGCGCTGTGCGGCGCGCGTCACGTGGAGGCCCGCTTCATCCACGACTTGTCTGCGAGCGATGGCGTTTTTTTTCGCGCGCTGGATGCCGCTCTCTCTCGCGCGGGTGGATCTGCCGCCGTGGTGCTGCCCGAACTGGACGCGCGCTTCGACGCCGCACGCGAGGAGAGCCCGCACGAACGCATAGCCATGGCGTGCGCCCGCGAGCTGGACGCAGCACCCCGATTCGTGACGGTCACCGTCCCCTCCACCTGGGCGATCTCGGCGCCCGCGGAGGTCGTCGCGAAGACCTCGCTGATCCGCGCCGCAGACCGCGCCGCCGAGGTGAGCGCGTGCGCCGCGTTGGTGAAGGACGCGAAGGAGCGCGGCGTCCCGCTCGACGAGATCGGCATCGCCCTGCCCCTGCGCGGCGGCCTGATGGAAGCGGAGCTCGCACGCGCTCTCGCAGAGCACGGTCTCCGATCAAGCCACGCCGACCCCGAGCTTGGCGACGATCCCACCGTGCGGCGCTTCGAAAAGCGCCTGCGCGAGAAGCTCCCCGCGCGCGCCACACGGGCTGCGTACCTTGCGCTTTGTGCGGCCGAGATCGCGGAGTCCGAGGAGGCGCAGCGCGGTGGCGTGGGCGCATTCGGTGTCCTTGCCACGGACGCAACGCCCGACGCCCTGGGCCGCACGGAGCTCACAGCCCTCACGCGCGCGGCGGCAGCGTGGGACGCTCTCGCATTCGCGGACTACGCGGCCGCGACGAAGCGCCTGGGCATTGCGGACGAAGAGCTCGCGCTCGGCGCATTCCTGCTGGAAACAAGGGCCTCGCTGCCCAGCCCCCGCGATCCGGCGACGCGACGCGTAGCCGCGGTGCGAATCGGCACGCTCACGGATTTCGTCGGGCTGCCAATGGGCCTGCTGATCGTGGCCGCGTCGAACGACCGCGTGGACGGCGCGGAGAATGCAGTGATCGCCGACCCGCTGGTGAGGCGCCTCTTGGACGAGCGCCGCGCCGCTCACGCCGTGTCCGTCGCCACGTGTCTGGACGCCGCGCGCACCGTCGTCTTCTCGTTCCAGGCCCGCGACGAGGACGGCGGCGAGCTGGCACCTGCGCCGTACGCGGCCTGGCTGGAGCGCGGCGGCGCGAGCGTGCTCTCCGTGGGTGCTTCGCCGCTCGGACCGGGACGCGGCGCACCACGCGATCTGCGGCTGCGCGCCTTCGCCGGCGATCACGCGCTGGGCAGGAGGCTCGCGCCGGACGCGGCGATGCGCGCAGAGGTGGAGCTCACGCGCGAGCAATTCTTCCTGGACCCGTCGCGCACCGCCACCGCACTCACGGGGCTACTCCGGCCCACGCCTGCGCTGGCCCACATCCTTGCGACGGAGACCGGAGCCGAGCGCGCCATCTCGGTCACCGCCGTGGAGCACATGGCGCAATGCGGGTTCGTGGGCTTTGCCGAATGCGTTCTGGGCGCACGCGAGAAGGCCGAGGAGGAGCGCCTGCCCAGCGTCCGCGACGAAGGCACGCTCGTTCACGAGGCGCTCGCCCGCGCGTTCAATGCGTGCAAACTGCATCTTTCCCTTCCACCGTCGCGACGAGACACGGAGGAGATCATCGCGCTCGGCCTGGGTGCGGCGAATGCCGGCTTCGCCGAGGAGACGCCGGAGGTCATCCGGGCGCGGGTGCGCGCCTCCGTGCAGGCACTGCTGGCCGTCGCGCTCGAGGACGTGACCTACACGTTCCAGCACGCGGAGCAGGGCTTCGGAGGCCATGACTCGCCGTGGCCTGCACATCGCATCACCGATGGCGGTCGAACGCTCATGGTGCGCGGACAGATCGATCGCGTGGACGTCAGCGCTGGGTCCGTGCGCGTCATCGACTACAAGCGCCGCACTGGCACCATCAAGAAGGTGCTCAGAAAGCTGGGCGAAACGAGCCTCCAGGTGCCGCTCTATGCGTGCGTGGCAGCGCGCGTGCTCGGGCGACAGAAGGGCGAGAGCGGGTTCTTGCCCACGGACCCGCGCGATCTCGGCGATGCGGGGACGCCGCCGCGCGGCTTGTCGGACGCCATGGCGCGGGTCCTTGCAGAGGAGGACGGGCTCGCCGTCATCGAGCGGCGGGCGCTCGACATCGTGACCACCCTCCGTGCGGGTGACGTGCGCCCGTTGCCGCGCGACCCGAACCAGTGCGGCTATTGCGCACATGACGGCGGCTGCCGTAAGCCGCGCTTCACGATCGAGCACGAGCACGAGGACTGAGCTCGTTCAGACGAAGCGCACCGGTACGCCCAGCTCGTTCGCCTCTCGCGCGACGGTGGAGAGCCCCTCGGCCCTGGACGCGATGACGAGCTCATCCGAGGCCGCCATCCACAGCGCGGCCTCCGCGCGCGTGGTCTTCCCGACGAAGGTGGCGGAGACGCCGCGCACGCGTGCGTAGTGCTCCAGGAAACGGCGCTCGGGTCCATCCCCCACGACCACCACGTGTGTGCGAGGCCCGCATGCATGGGCGTAGTCGAGCGCGCGGTCGACGCTCTTGCCCTTGGTGAGGCGGCCCACGACGGAGACCACTGTCTCCGCCTTCATCGCGCTCCGACGCGCACGCGCGAGCGCCGGGTCGACCGCTGGCATCTCGAAGGGCGATGAGCGCACCTCCGCGATGCGCATGACCACGCGCTCATCCGCGATCGAGAGCGCCGACAGCAGAGAATCGCGAAGGCTCTGCGACACGAAGCGCCACGTCGTCATGGCCCGCGCGAGGCGCCTGACGACGGACGAGCGGACGGCTCGTGGCATGCGCAGCAGCAGCCTGACGTCTGCGCCATGCGAAACGCCGATCACCGGCGTACCGACCGGCTCACCCGCTCGGGCGATCGGCCAGACCGAAGGCAGCACCCAGTGCGCCACGATCACATCCGCCGGCAAGGTCGCGACGGCGTTGCGTGCATAATACACCCATTCGAGCGCGCCGCCGATCGCAAGGGGTGAGCGGGCGAGCCGAGCCGCAACGCCGGGCCAGCCGAACGCAGCTCCGCCGTGGAGAGCACACACGACCAGGCCATCGTCGTCGCGCACGCCGACGCCGGCAGCGCTGGACGCCGGGCAGACGACGGTCACGAGATCGCCGCTCGCAGCGTGTGCCTTCGCTTCGGCTCGGACGAAGTGCCCCGCCGGATCGTCTGGCCCGTCGGGGTAGCTCGTGGTGACGAACGTGACGCGCACGCGCGAGTCGATAGCATCCCCCGAGGTCGCGTGTCTCTCGCCGATGACGGGGGGTACAGCACCATGGATCACGAAGATCCGCGCCCACGCCCTCCTACATGCGCGCCACAGCGGAAATATCCGCGCAATTGGTTGACCCTCGGGTGGCGTGGATCTTGTTTCAAGGGTGGGCATGCGACGTCTTGAGCCAGGTCCTGTGGTCGTGTTGGGTGTGCCCCGAGTCAGGGCAGCTCGACCGGTTGCGCAGCAGATCGTGGCGCCGCCCTCGGTGCCGAACCAGGAGACCGAGATCAGCGTCGACGTCGAACTGCAGTCAGAGCCCATCCGTACTCCCCTTCGTGCCGCTGCTCCGCGGTCGGGGTCGGTGTCCATGTACCTGCCCAAGTCGGCGCCCGCGATCGCACCGTCCTCCGCCCCGGTCTCCGTGCGCATCTCGTCCTCCCCGGTGCGCCCGTCGACAGCGCGACGCATGTCGGCGCCCACCATGCGCGTCTCGGCCGCTCCGTCGCGCTCGCACCATGCGACTCCGCTGTCAGCGTTCGCGCTCACGCCGGCGGAGGGCGTGGCACTCCCGCCCCGCGACGCGGAGCAGGTCGATGCGATCGCGTGGCTCGCACGCACGGCGCGCAGCATTCCCACGCGCGTGGCCGAACATCTCGTGACGTTCGGTGTGGCGATGTTCTCGTTCGCGTTCCTGGCTGCGGTGATCGCGACGTTCGGTGGGAGCGACGTGCTGCCCCAGCGAGCAGCAGCCGCGACCGAGGAACCGCGTGCAGGATACACCCGACCGTTCGTCGAGAAGCTGTCGACGGGTGCCATGCCGCAGGCCGAGAGCGGGCTGATGGCAGCGCCGCAGCCGCTCCAGATGATGCAGGTGAAGTCTTCGTCGCGGACCAGTCACGCGGCCGCACCGGCCGTCGCGATCGCCGCCCCCGAAGCCGCACGTCGCGCGCCCGTACTGCCGCCCGCTGGGGCCGACATTCCGATGGAGCGCGAGCCCGTTCGCGCAGTGGTCACGACCGCAGCCCCTCCCGTCGCTGCACCGCAGCCCGCGGCGCCTGCCACGAAACCGCCGCCCGCAGCGCCTGCCGCGAGGTCGCTGACAGCGACCCGGCCTTCGACTCCGCGCACTGCAGCGGCGCCGTCGGAGCCGCGCGCGCACAAGGATCCCTCCGAGTCGGGGCTGGCGCAGCGCGCGCTCGACGAAGCACGGCACGAAGACACGAGCCTTGGCGGCCACTGATCACGCTCGCACTGGCGAAGCCACCATGGATCGGGCAGGATACCCGTATGCTTGGTGTTCGCTCTTTTGCTTGGTCCACGCTCGCGCTTGCTTCCACCCTGGCCGCTGCTCTCGCGGCGTGCGGCGGAGGCTCCACCACCGGCATTGGCCCCGACCCCGACGGAGGCACCGACGCGAGCGCAACGGATGACGGTGGTAGTGAAGGCGGCGGCGGCACTGTATGCACCAGCGGCAAGACGTGGACGCGCGGCACCATCGGCAGCGAGCTCATGCGCCCTGGTGACACGTGCATCACGTGCCACAAGAGCTCCAACGGCGCGCCCGAGTTCCTGATCGCCGGCACCGTGTACCCCACGCGCCACGAGCCGCTGCTCTGCAACGGGCTCACGGGCATCACCGTCACCATCACGGACGCGAAGGGCGCGCAGACGATCCTCAAGTCGAACTCGGTCGGCAACTTCGCGTGCGGACCGGTGGCACGAAGCGGATTCCCGATGTGCAATCCCACGTTCCCGGTATCCGCGCGCGTCGATGGTCCGGGCGGGAAGACTGCATCCATGATCGATCCGCAGATGACGGGCGATTGCAACACGTGCCACACCGAGGCCGGCCTGAACAACGCGCCCGGCCGCATCTCTGCGCAGTAGCTACCCCGAGCCTCACGGGCCTTGCGACTCTCACGCAACGTGGACGATCTTCCCTTCGAGGCCGCCACGCTCCAGGAGCTCGTTCGCCTCGCGCGCGGCAAGGAGCGGCAGTCGCTTCGCGATCCTTGGCGACAGCTTCTTCGCCTGGAGCAGCGCGACGAGCGTGGGGAGATCTTCGCGGAACGGCGCCTTGTCCGCGCGATATAGCCTGGTGATGCCATAGAAGGCGCCGCGACGTCCGGCGAGCCGCGAGCCCACGAAGAGCGAGAGCATGCCGGAGAGGGTCCGGAGCAGACTTGGTGTTCCGTCCTTGCCGGCCGTCGCGGAGAAGCCATAGCCAACGACCAGGCCGCCGCGCTTCGTCGCGCGCACGCACTGACCAAGGTATGCGCCCCCGAGCCCGTCGAACGCCACGTCCACGCCCTGGGCCAGGACTTCATGCAGCGCGACGTCGACCGGGACCTTGCGGCTCTCGATCGGGATGGCCCCCAACGAGCGCACATACCCGTGACGTGTCGACGAAGCTGCACCGTAGACGGTCACCCCGGCGAGCAGGAGGAGCTCGATCATCGCGCTGCCAACGCCACCGCTCGCGCCCGTGACCAGCGCGGTCTGCCCGGCCTTGATCCGCGCCGTGCGGTGGATGGCCTGGTACGCGGTCACGTAGTTCAAGATGAGCGCGACCACTGCGTCGTCGGACGGCCCCTCGGGGATCTCCACGAAGTCTTCGGCTGCGCGCGTGAGCTTCTCGGCGTAGCCACCGAACACGGTCAGTGCTGCAACACGCTGCCCCTCGCGAAGCTGGGTGACGTTCGCGCCGACCTTCTCCACGCGTCCGACGATCTCGTAGCCGGGCACGAACGGGAGCTTCGGCGCGTACGGGTAGTAGCCGCGACGCATGGTCAGGTCGGTGCCGCCTGCGCCCACTGCGGACACGGCAACGCGGACCTCGTCTGGCCCGGGCTCCATCAAGGGCAGCTCCATCTCGCGGAGAACCTCGGGACCACCCTTCTTCGTCAGCATCACGGCTCGGTACGTTTCCATGAGGTCACAGTGCATCCGTGCCTCCGTGTTCGGAAGATGCGTTCATGCAACGAACCATTGCGCCATTGCGCACATCGGCGAACACCCCTAGAATTCCTGCGTATCGAAGGGAGCGACGCTTGCACTGGGACGACGTTCGCGTGTTCCTCGCCGTGTGCGAGAAGAAGAGCCTTGCCATCGGCGCGAAGGACGCTGGGCTGGATCGCTCCACGGCGAGCCGCCGCATCGCGGCACTGGAGACGGCGCTTGGCTCGCGTCTCTTCCTGCGCACGCGTGATGGGCTGCGGCCTTCGCCTGCGGGACTCCGCCTCCAGGTGCACGCGCAGCGCATGGCGGACGAAGCGCGCGCCTTCCGTGCGTCCGCGGAGGACACGAGCAGCGTGGTCGGTCGCGTACGCGTGGCGACAACGGAGTCCATCGCGGCGATGCTGGTGCGCGAAGGGCTCTTGCGCCTTCGCGAGCGTCACCCGCGGCTGGAGCTCGAGCTCTTGGGTGGTAACCGGGTGCTCGATCTCGCGCGCGGCGAGGCCGACCTGGGGCTCCGCGTGGTGAAGGTCGCCGAGCCCAGCCTCAAGGTTCGTCGCGTGGCGAAGCTCCCGTTCGCGCTGTTCGCGAGCGAGGCGTACGTGCGACAACGCGGCCGTCCGCGAACCGATGCGGAGCTCGCCGGTCACGACGTGATCACGATGGCCGCGGAGCTGGCGAACCTTCCAGAGTCGCGCTGGCTGGAGGCGCGCCCAGGAGTGCATGTTGTGCTTCGAACCAGCAGTATGACCGCGATGCTCACCGCCATTCTGGACGGGTTTGGCGTGGGCGCCGTGACCGGGCCGTGGGGGGAGCGCGAGCTCTCACTCTGCAAGCTGATGGACCTTCCGCACATCCCGGCGCGTCCCCTGTTCCTGGTGATGCATCCAGACGCCGCGTCGCGACCAGCTGTACGGGCAGTGGCCGACGCGATCACCGCGATCTTCGCGAATGGCGGGACCACGCGGGTGCGAGCCTCTGCGCTGCGGTAGCCGCGGGCAGACCACTCAGGGCCCACTTGCGACCGCTCGTCGCATGCCACCTTGTCCCACGCCGCGCTGGACCTCACGCCAAGGACATGAGGACCTACGAAGCGCTCTCGTACCGCGACAACGAGGTTGGCCTCCGTGTCTATCGCGACGGACTGCTCCAGGCGCGCATAGAGGAGATCACGTCGCTGCCGCCGGTGCTCACGCGCGTCTACGTCCGACGTGTCTCTCGCATCGCTGCGGGAGGCGCGGCGACGCTCGGCTTCGGCGCGATGGCGCTGGCCGCACTGGTGGGCAACGGATTCAAGGCCGCGTTCGACCTGTCGCTCTTCAGCGCGCCGCTCACGCTCATGCTGCTGCTCACGCTTGCAGCGGTCCCGGTCGTCGCCCTGATCGCGCGGACTGGCGCGCAGGTGAAGTTGCTCTCGCTCGTGCGCCGCGATCTGCGAAGGACGAATGACACCCGCGCGGACGTGGAGCGGCTCGAGCGGTCTGCCGCGATGATCGTGGCGGAGCATGCAGATGCCCTGGAGACGCGAAGCGTGGCCGCGCCGCTCGTGGGGTGGGCGCTCCTGGCGCCGCTGACGCTGCATTTCGTGGTGTATGCGTTCATGGAGAACAGTCACTCGTTCGAGCGCACGGTCGAGGACTACGACTGGTGGATCTGCGCCAGCCTGCTGCTCACCGGCGTAGGCCACGTCACGCTGGCGGCGCTCGGCGTCCGCTTCGCGCAGCGGCTCCGCGCGTCCTTCAGCACGGGAGACGGCCGTTCGCCGTCCGTCTGGGCTCCGCTCATGTGGACCATTCTCGCGGGCTGCGTGCCAGGCGTCATCCTCTACCTGGTGCCGCCGGTGCTGGTAGCGGCCACCGGCCTTGTCTTCATCCCGGCCACGTTCGCGGCGATGCGAGCACGCGTGCACGGCGAGCGCGGCGCCATCGAGGCATGCACCGCCGAAGCACCTGCGGCGATCAGCCTGGAGACTGCGTGAGCTCTTCGCTCTTCTTCCAGAGCTTCTTTGCGACGCCCGCGTCGCGCGCGAGCTCCGTGGGCTCCGTGAGTCGATTGTTCAGGTAGTAGCCGCCGGTCTTCCCCTCCACCTCGTCGCTCTCGGCCAGGTACACCAGACGATCACCGCCCTCTTCCGGCGTGTCCATGAAGAGCTTCGCGATCGCGATGAGCGGCTTTCCGTACCACGGCGCGCCGGTCCAGATGTTGGTGGCCACTCCGCCGGGGTGCAGCGCATTGACGGTGACGCCCTTGTCCTTCAGGCGCTCCGCGAGCTCGCGCGTGAACATGATGTTGCCGAGCTTGGAGCGCCCGTAGGCCTTCATGATGGAATAGTCCTTCTCCATCATGAGGTCGTCAAAGTCCATGCCGCCACGCTTGTGGCCCACGCTGGACACATTGACGATGCGCGCGGGCGCCGACGCGACGATGACGTCGAGCAGGAGCGTGGTGAGCAGGAAGTAGCCCAGGTGGTTCACGGCGAACGTGAGCTCGTAGCCGTCCTTCGAGAGCCTGCGCGTGTCGCTCACGAGGCCCGCGTTGTTGATCAGCACGTGCAGCTTCTTGTGCTTTGCCTTGAACTCGACGGCGAGCTTCCGGATCTGCGCGAGCTCCTCGAAATCGCACAGGAGCCCGCTCACAAGGTCGGTCTTGCCGCGCTCCTTCACCTGCGCGATGGACGCGTCCAGCCGCGCCTGGTTGCGCCCGACAAGCACGAGCTCCGCGCCCATGCCTGCGAGCTTCACGGATGCCTCGAGGCCGATCCCAGACGTCGCGCCCGTTACGAGGATGGTCTTGCCTGCGAGCTTTCCCATGGGCGGAGCATACGCAAAGGTGTAGAGAGAAGGCAGAATGGAGAATGACGTCCGCGCGCGATTTTCCGAGTTCATGGTCAAGCGGCTGTCGTCGGCCCGCGCGAAGGCGGAGTGGCGGGCAGAGCTCGAGAATGGCTACCGCGTGGTGCTCGGGCAGAAGCTCGGCACGTTCGTCGACGAAGCGGCGCTCCTCCGCGCGCTGGAGTCACTCTCCTCGCGCGACGTGTGGAAAAAGGTGGTCGCACCCACGTTCGTGGCCGGCCGCAAGGACGTGTTCCCCATCGTGAAGTCGGATGAGAGCACGCTCGCGACCTACGTCCCCGAAGAGGCCAGGAAGGCCATCGACGAGCTGCTCGGCATGCCCGGCTTCGTGCACGAGAAGCTGGTCTTCGAGGTGATGCGGCAAGAGGTCGTGGAGGAGATCATGCGCGACGTGCTCACGGACGCGCTGGAGGAGTTCAACGACAAGGTGAACCCGTTCTTCGCGGACTGGGGCCTGCCGGGGCTCATCAAGAAGTTCATCCCGATCGGCGGCGGCGCGGTCTTGAAGAGCATCGACGCGGTCCGCGGCGAGTACGACAAGCGGCTCAAGCCGGAGATCCAGAAGTTCCTGCAAGGCTTCTCGCGGCGCGCGCTCGACAAGACCGCGAAGGTCGTCATCGCCCGCGCGGATGACCCCAAGAGCGTGGCGTTGCGGCGGGCGATCGCGACCTGGCTCTGGGATCAGAAGGTGTCGGAGCTCACGGCGAACGTGGACGAGGCGAAGTGGACGCTGATGGAGAAGGCGGGGCTCCTCATCGCGCAGGAGACGGCGCAGCAGAAGCGCGTGAAGACGTCACGGGACGAGCTCGTTCGCGCCTTCATGACCAAGTACAGCGCGCAGACCGTGGCCGAGGTGCTCGCGTCCTACGGCATCGAGCCCACTCCCGACTTCGACGCGATCGCGGAAGCCACGTTCCCCACGGTCGCCACGATCGCGACTTCGAGCGTCGCAACGTCCTACGTGTCCGGCATCGTCGCGGAGTTCATCGCGGGTGAGGCCCGCGCCTTGGAAGCGGACACCCGCGCCTCTGGAACAGAACGGGAGCCCGGCGCATCATGAGCGACCGACGAGTCCGCGGCGCGCTATTTTTGGACTACGTCCGCATGATCCGTGGCCAGAAATCCGTTGCGTGGGACAACCACCTCACGCCAGAGGACATCGGGATGGTCGCGCAGAAGATCGACCCGGATGGTCTCTACCCCATGGCGGTGTTCGAGCGCCTGGGCAACGCCATCCTGCGCGAGATCGGCCACGGCGACATCGAGTCCGTGCGCATGTGGGGCAGGATCTCCGTGGACGCGCTGAGGGCGAAGTACCCGAACCTGGTCGCGGAGGGCGATCCGGTGGATACGCTGCGCCGGTTCAGCGTGATGCGTGGGACCTTCTTCGACTTCGAGGCAGTGACGGTGCATGCGCTGCACGAGGAGCACGCCATCATCGGCATCCAGTACTACATGGGGCCATTCGCGGAGGAGGCCGCGTCGTTTCAGACCATGGGCTTCTTCGAGCGGCTGCTCGAGGTCGGTGGCGCGCAGGGAGTGAGCGCGAAGTTCACGGCGCGGAGCTGGACCGGGGACGACGGAACGCGACTACAGCTCGACTGGAAGCAGGACTAGCGGGTCGGAGGGTTCAGTCGGGGGCGCCCCACTGGCGGTCGTAGATCGTGCGGACCAGCGAGTCGATGCCGTCGCGTGCGGCAGCTCCTTTGCCGGCGACATGGTTGCAGAGGATCGAGAAGGCGATCGGGGATTTGCCCGGTGGGCCAATCACGAAGCCCGAGAGGGCGATCACGTCGTCCAGCGTTCCGGTCTTTGCTCGGATGGCGCGGTGCTGCGAGCGGTTGCTGAAGCGTTTGTGGAGCGTGCCGTCCACTCCGCCGATCGCCAGCTGCGCCACGTACTCGGGGGCGATGGTGGGATCGCGGTAGACGGTGCGGAGCAGCGAGACGACCATGTGCGTGGTGAGGCGGTTCGCGTCGTAGAGGCCGGAGCCATTCTTGATGACCACACCCGGCTCCATGAGCCCCTGTTTTTCAAGCCACTTCGTGATGATCTCCGCGGAGTCGGCGCTCTTTGCTGGTTTGTTGCGCAGCTCTCCGGAGATCGATTTGAAGATCATCTCCGCGTAGAAATTGTCGCTGTTCTTGCCGACCGAATAGAGCAGCTCGGAGAGCGGCGCGGACTCGTGCGTGACGATGACGTTGTTCACCTTGCTGGTGCCAGCGGTGACATGGCCGTTCACCTTGATGCCGACCTGCTCGAGCGCATCGCGCAGCGCGAAGCCGGCGAGGAGCGTGGGGTCGTCCACGCGGCGGGTGTAGCGCACTACCTTCGACGTGGTGGAGATGGTGCCCGCGACCTTCGCGCTGAGTCGCTGGCCGGAGGGCGCGAGCGCGAGGATCACGTTGTCGGAGCCTGCTTCGGTGGTCTTGACGGTGCCGTCGAAGTCCACGAACCCGGGCGGGTCGAAGGAGACCTGCGCGGTGCCGCCGGGCTCGTGCGACGGCTTCACAGTGAGCGTCACCGTGTTCTCGTTCACGGCGACAGCGCTCACGGGCGCGCGGAACGTGGCCCACTCGCTTGGCTTCTGCTCGAAGGCGGGCGGCACGGGCTGGTCGTCGTGGAACTTCTGATCCACCACGATGTCTCCGTCGATGCGGCGGATGCCGTGCGCGCGGAGCTCCAGGGCAAGGCCGTAGAGATCCTCCGTCTCCAGCGACGGATCGCCGTGACCGCGCAGCAGCAGGTTGCCCGAGACGGCGCCGCTTTTCGTCGTGCCTGAGAGCGTGGTCTGGTAACGATGATCGCCGTGGAGCATCGCGAGCGCGGCGGCAGCGGTGACGACCTTGGCGTTGGAGGCGGGGTTCAGCGGAGCGTGCTCGGAGTGCGCGGCGAGCACGCGCCCCGTGTCGACCTCCATGATCTCGACGCCGATGTCCGCGTCCGCGAGGGAGTGACGACTCACGAAGGCGTCGACGGCGTGCGCGATCTCGGCGTCCATAGCGGGGGCGGGCGCGGCCTGGGCGACCCCAGCCTGAGGAGCGGCCTGGGCGACGGTGACGGCGGGCGGAACGACGGGGACGACGGGCGGCGGCGTGGCCTCGGAGCGCGCAAGATCGCCGTTGGCGAGGAACGCCGACGCCACGAACAATGCTGTCCACCGGCCACGCATGCAGAGCCTCTTACTAGGGCTTCCGGAAAAGCGAAATGGTGGGCGGCCGTGCCGGTGCTAGCGGGACTTCTGGCCCTCTGCGCGCCTGGCTGTGGTGGGCGTACTCGCACGGGTGAGCGCCCGCTCGAGGTGCTCGTGGCGCAGGACGCGGAGTCGCTGGACCCGCGCTTCACGCTCGATACCGTGGGCCTCCGCGTATCGCGACTGATGCACGCCGGCCTCTTTCGGCTGGACGAAGGAGACCTGCGCCCCATCCCGTACGCAGCCAAGAGCGTCATGTTCCAGAGCCCAGAAGAGCTGGTGGTGGAGCTCCGGAGCGACATCACCTTCCACTCGGGGAAGCCGCTCGTCGCGGAGGATGTCGTTGCCACGTTCACGGCCATCGCGGACAAGAGCGTGGGCTCGCGGCACGCGCGCATCTTCGACGCCGTGGATCGCGTGACGGCGGACTCCGCGCATGTGGTTCGCTTCCACATGAAGCGGCCGCATGCGACGTTGCTCACGGATCTCGAGATGCCGATCCTGCGCGCGGATCAGGCGTTCGGTCCGCCCGCCTCCGATGGCGATCAGGATGGCATCGGCCCCTATCGCCTGGAGCGCCGGACCGAAGGCGAGATGTCGCTCGTGCCCGCAAAGGGCTCCGCACTGGGCAAGACACCGGCGCATCCGATCACGATCCGCGTGGTGCACGACGAGAACGCGCGCGCGCTGCGGCTCCTCTCGGGCAGCGGGGACATGGTGCAGAACGGCTTCTCGCTGTCGCTCATTCCGGCGCTCGCGAAGGAGCCGGGTCTCACGGTGCACGCGCGGCCTGGCGCCAATCTCACGTACCTCCTCTTCCGGACGGACCGCGGGCCGCTCGCAGACGTGGCGCTGCGTCGTGCGGTGGGACAGATGCTCGATCGCGAGCTGGTGGGGCGAACGCTGCTCTCGGGTCACGCGACCGTGGCAACGACGGTGCTACCCGAGGGCCACTGGGCGCACACCACACGGCCAGCGGAGGCGATGACCTTCGACCCCGACGGCGCCGAGGCGACGATCACAGCGCTCGGGCGCCGCGGCACGAAGCTCGAGCTGCTCACGTCCACCGATCGCCTGCGCAGCACCGTGGCGCGCTTCTTCGCGCAGACGCTGAACGCGCGCGGCCTCGATGTCACGGTGCGCGAGCTGGAGCTGGGCACGCTGATCGCACGCCTGAACGCGGGCGATTTCGATATGTGCACACTGCAGCTACCCGAGCTGGCAGAGCCGAACGCGCTGCGATTTTTCTTGCATAGTACATATATTCCACCCGAAGGCGGCAACCGTGGGCGCGTGCATGACCTGGCGCTGGACGCGCTCTTCGACGACGGCGACCGCGAGCTTCTGCCCGAGAAGCGTCGCGTGATCTACCAGCGGATCGAGGAGCAGCTCGCGCACGGTGTCTACCTTGTGCCGCTGTGGCACGAAGACCAGGTCGCCGTCACCGGACCACGCGCCGCCACGTACCAGCCAAGTCCGGAGGGACGCTGGCTGGGCCTGACCGACGTGCGCTGAGTCAGGGGCTGTCGGCGCGCACGCAGCGGAAGCCGATGGTGGAAGAGAACGGATTGCCGTCCGAGCTCACGACCGCCCGTATCGCGGCGCGGAGCTGCGAGCCCGGCTGCGCGAAGCTGCCACCGCGAACGGTGAAGTCCTTCGTGGTGCCGGCTTGTCCTGCGGCACAGAGCGGGTCCGTGAGCAGGGCTGCGTTCCAGCATCCCTTGCCTTGCAGCGTCCACGCATCCGCCATCCATTCGGTGAGGTTGCCGACGACGTCGCGGATCACCCCGCCGGGCAATGCCAGAGCGTCGAGCTTGCCGCTGCCGACGGCCGCGGGGCCCTTGCCGAACACGAGACACTCGCCAGTCTGCGCGGTGGGCATGGCGTCGTTGGTGCGTGCGTAGACCGCGTCCGTGCAGTGCGCTGCGTCGTCGCCCCACACGGCGAACGCGCTGCGTCGCGCGCCAGCGATGTACTCCCACTGCGCCTCGCTGGGGAGCGCGCCACCCAGCTTGGCGCAGTACGCGAGCGCAGCAGGACGTGTGACGCAGTTGACCGGAAGGGACTCGGCTGCGCCCGCGGCCGTCGTGAACGTGCAGGTCGGGTCCGTCTCGTGGACGATGACGCGCGTGTTCACCGGGAGCTTCGATGCGCGGTACTGCCCCACCGTAGCTTCGGTCGCGGACATGAAGAACGGCGACACGACGACGAGCCGCTCGGACGATGTACTGCCGTACGTGTTGCCGACCGTCAGATCGCCCATCCAGTACGCGCCGCCAGGCACGCAGACCTCTCCATCGTGCGGTGCAGAGGAGCAGCCGCGTACGTGATCCTGCGCGAACGTGCCGGCAAGACCACCCTTCGCTGGGCCCGAAAGCGGATCGGCGGGCGCGTCGAGCGTGCCGGTCGGCGTGCCCAGGCTCGCGGTCATGAGCTCCACGTGCACGTCGATGATGCCCTCCGCGGACGTGACGGGCAGCGCGAACACCGTCTCCAGCGTGGAGGTCGCGCGTGGCTCTGCGGTGGTCGCGCCCGTGCTGCGAAACAGCCGCACGCGCGCAAGATAGCCCGCATGTCCCGCGGGCGGCGCAACACCGAAGGTCGCGCGTCCGCCCTGCACGGTGCCCTGGTCCAGTCCGAACTCGCGCGCGCAGAGATCGCACGGCGTGGTCTCGCCGGGGCCGAAGAGCTCTATGCGGAGGCGGTCGAACAGGGGCGTGTTCGCGGGCGGCGGCTGGCCAGGCCCAGGCGGCAACAGGGCGTCCGTGTCGATCCCGATGCGCACCTGCCCCGGCGGGGGCAACGTCCGATCACCGCACGCGCCGACAAGCACGAGCGCGGAGAGCGCAGCAAGCGCAGCGGGCAAACGCGTGCTCACTGCGTGCCCACTTTGTCGGTTGCGTACACGCACCGAAGACCGAGTGGATAGGAGCCCGAGGTGCGATCGTCGACGAAGCGTGTGGTCGATGCCACCATCTGCGGCAGGATGTAGTTCGCGCCGCGGATGATGCTGCTCTTGTCGGACGCGGCGGGCTCGCAGCGCGGATCCACGATGGGCCCTTCGAGCCAGCACTGGTCGGTGTAGGGGACCGCCTTGTCGATGACCCACTCCGATAGACCGCCGCCGAGCGCATTCAGACCCAGCGGCGTCAGATCGTTCTGGCTGTCCTTCGGCGGCGGTGGCGTCTGCGGGAACTGCAGGCACTTGCCGTGGGTGGACTTGTCGTCGCCGCGACCGAACGCGGCACGCGAGCACGTCGGGTCGTCGTTGCCCCAGGGATAGCGCGCCTTCTCCACGCGGCCCGCGATGGTGGCCGCGTGCTCCCACTGCGCCTCTGTGGGTAGGTCACCGCCGAGATACTTGCAGAATGCACGCGCCGTGTTCCACGGCACGCAGTTGAGCGCGTAGTCCTCGCGGCCCTTTGGCGTGGTCGACCACGTGCAGAGCCCGGTCGCGCTGGTCGAGAGTGGGCCATCGTTGGGGGTGGGCACGGCCGGCTGGGCGAAGCCCCTGGCCCTGGCCGCGCGATAGCGTGCAACGGTCACCTCGAAGCGATCCATCCAGAAGCGATGAAGACCGAACGTGCGCACGGGGAGCGCGGCGACCTCGATGCCGGACAGGAGATCCGCCGTGCCCAGCACGGTGGCGCCGCCGGCCACGCAGATCCGGTCCGCGTCGTTCGTGGCCGCTGGTGCGTCGCATGGCTCGTTTGGCCAGGTGGCCACGACGGATGCCGCGCCGTCGGCCGTGTCTGCGAGCGACAGCAACGTCACAGGCGCGAGCGTCTTCTCGGTATCGATGCAGGTGGTCGCCACGCCGAGCGTGAGCACGGGCGGGTCGTTGGAGAAGCGCGCGGAGGTGCCCAGGCATGCTCCGTGAAGCGTCACGCGCGCGTGCTTCTTCGCGTCGCTCGGAAGCTCGACGTAGAGAAGGCGGTCCACGGTGACGAGCGGCCAGGGCGCGCTCGCGGGCGTCACGTCCACGCCGCCCGAGAGGAGGCGCGGCGCGTTCGTCTTCGGTGTGGGGTCCATGGGGCCGCCCCACACGTGCGGCGCTTCGCCACGGTAGTCGCGCGTCTGCCCGGTGGGATACGCGCGAAGCCGCACCCACACGCTCTTCGTGCTGGAGCCGTCCGCGTAGACACCAAAGCTCACCGGCCAGTCGCGTGGGTCGGGCCGCGCGAAGTCTGCGGTCTGGAACCATGTGCCGTGCTCGTCGTAGAGATCCACGCGCAGGCTGGAAACGGCGAGCGGCACGGGAAGATCGGTATCCACGCTGAGGACCACCTCGGGCAGCGGCGGCAGGTCCTTCGTGCACGCTGACGCGCCGAGTATGAGCGGCATCACGGACGCGGCGGCGAAGCATCTCCACACGATCACGCGCACACTCTAAATCATGTCGTAGTCTTCCGATCATGGAGATGGGAGAAAGCCCCGTGACAGCGCAGGACCCCCTCAAGGCGCCGCTGCAGGTCCTGGCAGTGGGGCTAGGGCTCACCATCATCACCGTGGCGCTCAGCGTCGCGTCGCTCGTCTTGCTCGAGCGGAGCGCCTCCATGGGCAGGCTCTCAAATCTGATCTCTGTTGTCTCCGTGGGCAGCGACGCGACGGTTCTTGCCGGTTGCGTGATGCTGTCGCGACTCAAGAGAGCCGGCTCGTCGCAGGCGCTGGTATCGGCCATCTTCCACGGGGCCGGCATAGTGTTCGTCGGGCTCTGGTTCGGCGTCGCGTTGACCGGGGCGACCTGGATCTTCACGGTGATGGCGCTCGCAAACA
Source organism: Polyangiales bacterium (assembly GCA_038230375.1). Lineage (GTDB taxonomy): Bacteria > Myxococcota_A > Polyangia > Polyangiales > Polyangiaceae > JANXLV01. The sequence continues at coordinate 59,936 of JBBRNJ010000020.1, forward strand.
ACCTCATCGACGTCGTTGGCGTGGTCATGCTCGCGCTGGCGCTCCGGGAGGTCGCGAAGAGCCGCGGGCGAAGCTACGACGGATTGCTGTTCTCGGCGGCCGGCGCGATGGGCTTCTCCGTGATCGGGGCGCTGGCCAACCTCCTCGGCAGCTTTCCCATAGGGGTGTACTACGCGACCAGCGCAACAAGCTCGTTGTCACGGGCCGCCATGGTCTTCGTCGCGCTCATGATCGTGCGCCATGCGCCGCTGCCCGATGCGCAGCTCGCCTATGACTCCGCGTATCGCGGGCCCACGGGCGCCATCGAACCAGCGGTCGAGGGCAGCATCGCGCTCGGCTTCCTTGCAGGCTTCTTCGGTGGCTGCATCGGCGCAATCCTCGTGCTGGCACTCGCGAAAGGCGCGAAGACGAAGCGCGGCGCGGGCATCGGGTTCGCGTGTCAGACGGTGGTGGGGATCGCGCTTCGCGCTGCGATCCACTGACGGTCACGGAGCGATCGCGTCGGCGACCTCTCGAGCCCCTTGGTCGCCGCCAAGCAGCGGAACGAAGGGCATCCACTCGACGAGACCGTAGCCGCACTCGTCCTCGAATGGCTCGTCGCGATCCGCGGCGAAGCCTTGCTCGAACACGGTGAGCCAGCGCGCGAGCACCACATCGCGCGGGAGCTCGAGCAGCTCCGCGCCGCCTCGCGCGTCCTTGACCAGCGCGATCCCCTCGGCCACGACGCGGTCGCATTCGGCTGCATCCGCCAGGTGAATCGCGCCGAGCGCGAGCGCCACCCCACGGTCAGCGTCCCAGCCGATGGTGCGCGCCCGCAGCACCGCATCCTCGGCGTTGCCCAGCGCCGCCCAACCCGGTAACAGCGCGCGCATTGCCGTGGCCCCGAAGCTGGGAGACGAATGAAGGCGCGACGCGAGCTCGAGCGCGCGCGGGTACAGCTCACGCGACAGGTGTGGTGCGATCGCCACGAACACGCGCGCATCGCACAGTGACGGATCGGCCTCATTTTCCAGGGCCGCGGCGATCGCGCGTTCACGCCACGGTGGAGCGAGGGCGTGCGCGACCAGCGCGTAGCCGAGAGCCCGATAGTACTCGTGCGACAACGCGATCGCCGCGAGCAGCACCTCCGGCGCAACGTCGGCCAGGCCCGGCGCCGCGCGGGCGAGGAGTCGCGGAAGGTCATACGGCGGGAAGCTCATTGATTTCCACGCCACCTCCGTCTCACGAAAGAGGGCGACACGCTCGTCGCGCGGTACCAGGCTCACCAGAGTTGCAAGGCACTCGATGCTCGCGCGCACGAGCACCTGGGACGACGCGTTGGTCGCGTTCTTGCGCGAGAGCTCCTCCCGAGCGACGGTGAGCGCCGTGGCGCGCGCGGGCTCGTGGACGGCAGCAAGCGCCATGAGCACATCCATCGTCCACGTGGAGCGCTGCTCCGAGCTTGCCGCGCGAAGCGCCCGCTCGAAGACGTACGCGCGGACCTCGGGATCTTCACACGCACCTCCGACGCCAAGGAGCGCGCGCGACGCGCCAGGGAGCGCAACCTCGGGCGCGACCCCACGGCGTGCGCGAAACTGCGCCGCGGCGACGCGAAAGAGCTGCCCGATGTCGTGTGTGTTCGCGATGACTGATGTTACCGCCCACCGGCGACGGACGCCATGCAACGAACATCAGCGAAGCGCCGCATTTAACCTTGTTTAACGGGCACGTTGGGGCAGGCTGCACTTTACTCCTGCCATGAACCGCCACACGCTGGTCGCCATTCTTCCTTTGCTCCTCGCGTGCTCTTCGTCCAGCACGCAGGCCGTCCCCGACGCCGGCGCGGATCCGGACGCAAGCGCCGCAGACGCAGGACCGCCGAACCCGTTCGCCGCATACGAGCAGGCGGTGCTCGCTTCGTCCTGGACGAAGCTCGCCGGTGCCACGGTCCCGGCCGTGAAGGGCGGCGCCAAGATGGACGACCTCTACTTCACCAGCCCGACGATCGGCTACGCGGCGACTGGGCTGGACGGCATCCAGAAGACAACCGACGGTGGCGTCACCTGGACGAAGGCGTTCACCAACATGGGCACGTTCTTCCGCTCCGTTCTCTTCGTGGACGACAACCACGGGTTTGCGGGCAACCTGGGCGCGGGGCTGGACATGTCGATCTCCGATGCGACCGTGCTCTACGAGACGAAGGACGCGGGCAAGACGTGGGCTGCGGTCACGGCGATCTCGGGGCCCATGCCGTCCGGCATCTGCAACCTCACGAAGGTGGATGCGACACACCTGTTCGCGGTCGGCCGCGCGAACGGCCCCGCGCACGTCCTCACATCGAGCGACGCGGGCGCCACATGGACCTCCACCGACCTGGGTGCCCAGATGAGCATGCTCATCGACGCGCACTTCACCTCGCCCACCGAAGGCATCGTCGCAGGTCAGGGCGTGGGAGCCGGTGACGTGTGCACCATCCTTCGTACGACGGATGGCGGAAAGACCTACGCGAAGGTCTTCGCTTCGAAGGCCGGCGGCAGCCTCTGCTGGAAGCTCTCCTTCCCCACGAACGACGTGGGCTACGTGGCGGTCCAGGACGAGGCGAAGGGACCCGCCACGTTCGCAAAGACGCTCGACGGTGGCCTCACATGGACGGAGATGCCGCTCCCCGTGAAGACCACGGCGCTCGGTGGCTATCCCGCGATTGGCATCGGCTTCATCACGCCAAACCTTGGATGGGTCGCGCCAGAAGACCCCACGCTCCCGGCGTACCGCACCACGGACGGCGGATTGACGTGGACCGTCGACACCGCGCTCAAGGCCCCGATCAACAGGTTCCGCTTCGTCGACAAGAACACCGCGTATGCCATCGGCGGCAACGTGTGGAAGATGTCGATCGCATACACGGGCACCTGAGCGTGAAGACGAGATTCGCCGCCGCGTTTGCCTGCGCAGGAGCCCTTGCCAGCATCGACTGCGGGCAGAGCTCCGGCCCTGCGCGCGGCGACGGCGACAGTGGAGTCGCGACAACCAACATCTGCGACGAGGGCGCGCACGTGGCCTATCCTGCCACGACGAGCGGGGTCGCGATCGGAGCCACGCTTCCAGACATGGCATTCGCAGGGCTTCGCGAGGACGGCGCCGCGGGCTCCATCAGCATGCGTGACTACTACGAGCCGTGTGCCGCGCGCTCTCGCCTCCTGGTCGTGCGTACCAATGGCGGCGCGTGGTGCGGCACGTGCCTCTGGCATGCGGGCCACACGCGCGAGCTCCAATCGCTCGCGATCGGCGCGCGGCTACGCATCGTGGACCTGATCGTGGGCGACCGCGACAACGCACCGGCGACCACGAACGATCTGCCGGCATGGCGCGCGCTGGTGAGCTCCTCGGGCCCGATCGCGTTCGGCGTGGATCCCGCGTTCTCGCTGCGCGGAGCGCTGGGCACGCCGGCGGTGCCGGTGCCGCTCTACGTGATCGTGGACACGCGGACCATGGTGGTCAAGAGCGCGCTGTCGAACCCGGATCCGGCGACGCTGCAGGTTGCACTGGAGAAGGCGCTCGCGGACGCAGACGGCACGCCGCCACCGCCGCCTCCGGATGACCCTCTCGTGGACGGACTCTTTCACAGGAACGAATGGGACATGCTCCGCGACGTGACGCTGCCCGGCGCACCGCCGCCCGATGCGACGAACGCGAACGCTGACGACACTGCCACTGCCGCGCTGGGCAAGTCCCTGTTCTTCGATGCCGGGCTTTCGCCGTCGGGCGTGGTGTCGTGCGGTTCGTGTCACGACCCCAAGAGCAACCTCACCGACGGGCAGCCGCAAGGAACGGGCGTTGCGAAGGGCACGCGCAGAACGCCGCGCATCGCGCTCGCCTCGCACGCGCGGTGGCAGCTGTGGGACGGACGCGCGGACACGCTGTGGGGGCAGGCCTTGGGCCCGTTCGAGAACAAGGCGGAGTTCGGGTCGTCGCGCCTGTTCGTGGTGCAGCGACTGGTGAGCACGTACAAGGACGCCTACGCGAAGGCGTTCCAGGGCGCGCCGCTGCCCGACGCGTCGAAGCTACCGAAGAGCGGGATGCCGGGCGACGTCGCGTACGACGCGCTCACCGCAGCCGACAAGGACGCCGTGACCCGCGCCTTCGTGAACGCCGGCAAGTCCATCGCCGCGTATGAGCGCACCTTCCGCGTGAAGCCGAACGCGCTGGATGCATACGTGGGCGGGGACCTGACGGCGCTCTCGCAGACGGAGAAACAAGGCCTCTACGTGTTCACGAGTGTAGGATGCATGCAATGCCATCACGGCCCGCGCCTCACCGACGACGCATTTCACGTGAACCGCACGCCGACGGGCCGCGCCGACCTCGCGGGTGATCCGGGCCGGCAGAGCGGCATCGCTCAGCTCCTCGCATCCGACTTCAACGCGAGCGGCCGCTTCAGCGACGCGCCCGGCATGAGCCACGTGCCGAAGGGCCTTGCGCCGAGCGTGAGCGCGCGGGGCGCATTCAAGACGCCGCCGCTCAGAGGCGTGGGCGACGTCGCGCCGTTCGGTCACGGCGGTAGCGAAGCGGACCTGGCGGCAGTGATGCAGCTCTATGGCAGGGGCGGACTTCCGGACGACGACGCGCGCGCAGTCGGCGTTACCGACCCGTGGCTGATGCGATTCGGCGAGACCGTGCAGTGGTCGCTCGTGCCTTTCCTGAAGACGCTCACGGCGGAGCCGATCGTCAGTCAGTAGCGGGTTGACGACGACGCCGGAGGCAGATCTTGCGGCTCGCGGCCGGCAATCAGCTCCAGCACCGCGTGTGCTGCGGCGCCTGGCACGCCGCAGTGATCGACCGAGGCAGTGGCATCGTCGGCGCTGTAGTCGTAGTCGTTGCAGACGGTGTCGCCCGTGCACTGCGGCTCGCGACCGGTGAACGGTCCGACGAGCCACTTGATGACCCGCGAGCAGTCGTCGCTCGGCGCTATGGTGTGACGGAACTCGTAGAGCGTCACCACGTTCGCCGGCACCTGCATCACGTGCCGCGGGAACGCGAGCGCGACGGTCTGGTAGGGATCGAGCGCGAAGAAGCGAGCAATGGTCTTCCGCTCGTCCGAGAACCGCTCGTCATCCTGGATGAGCGCGATCACGTCACGCGCATCGAAGCCGCCCCAGGAGAAGCCCACCACGTTGAGCTCCATGTCTGCATCGCTCTCGGTCACGGCCCCGTCGCCGTCGGTGTCGAGCGCAGCGACGATCACGTCGACCGCGTGCCCCAGATCCGCATTCCAGCGAAAGAACGGATAGTCCGCGTCCCATCCATCCACGTCTCGAATGAGGTTCGGGAGCGCGCGACAGAGATCACCAAGCTCCGAGTTGCCACCGGACGCATACGGATCACCGCCGAACGACCGCCCGGCGAAGCACACCGAAGCGGACGCCCGCGTGGTCGCGCTCGCGGAGCTCGTCCCGGTGTTCTCCTCCGTCGCAGCCGCACACCCAGCGACGAACACACAAGCGAGCACCGCGACGACGAGACGAACATCCATGACGACCCACGAGCAGCCGCATGCCGCCACTGCGTCATTCGTCAGCGATCAAGGAGCAGCGAAAACGCAGGAAGTTCCGCCTCCCCCTCCCATGTGGGTGCCGCGACGCGCTATTGACTTGGGGTCAATAGCCTGCAGCGCGCTGCCATCAGAGGGATCGCGACATCGGTGAGGTCGAGGTCGAAGTCGTTGTCGAGTCGAGGTCGAAGTTCGCGGCGTCGTCGAGGCCGTCGGTGCCGTCGAGGTCGAAGTTCGCGGCGTCGTCGAGGTCGAAGTTCGCGGCGTCGTCGAGGCCGTCGGTGCCGTCGAGGTCGAAGTCCCCGTCGAAGTCGCCGTCGTTGTCGAAGTCGAGGTCGAAGTCCCCGTCGATCCCCTATGCTCCCCTTTCACCTCGGGAGGTGCTTCTTGCAATTCAATCCGTGCTCGTCCTGTGCTCGCCACGTGAAGGCCTCCGAGACCGCTTGCCCGTTCTGCGGTGCTGGCATCATCGCGTCCGTTGCGGGCTCGGCGGAGGGTCGCGTACGTGACCGCACCGCGCTCCTCTTCGGCGCCGCGGCCATCGCCGGAACTCTCGCCGTTGCTGGCTGCAACAACAACGCGACCACGGATGGCGCCACCGGCGGCGCGACCGGCACGCCCACGAACGCGACCACGCCCACCGCCCCGACCCACGAGCCCACCGGCATGGTGATGCCCTACGGCGTACCGATCCCGCACGACGTGGACGCCTCGTCACCGCCAGTGGCCACGCCCGTCGACGCTGGAAAGCCGAAGCCGCCACAGCCGCCTCAGCCGCAACCGACTGCCGTCCCCGCATACGGCTTGCCCATGCCCACTTCGTCCCAACCGGCGCCGAAGAAATGAGACCGACGCTGGCGCTCACGCCGTGACGGACGCCTCTCCCTACGGTGTCCTACCTGGCCGCGACCTGGATTTTCTCGGGCGAAAGTAAATCTTTCAGGACGAGGCAACTTCCGTCGCGCTGCCACGTACGATCAAGCACGAAAGAGGAACCTGACCATGATGACCGACCAATCGTGCAAATGTACTGGGTGTGCGGAGAACGGCTGCTCGTGCGACAAGAACGGCTGCGCATGCAAGGGCCCGTGCCCCTGCGGCCCCGCGTGCGTGTGCTCCAAGGCGAAGCACGACAAGAAGACCGCTCACAAGCACTGAGGTGAATTCGTGACGCTGGTCCCCTGCGCTGCATGCGCCCGCCACGTGAAGGCCGATGAGTCGCGGTGTCCCTTCTGCGATGCCGCGCTCACCGCGCCCACGGCTCGCGCAATGACAGCGCTGCCTCGAAGCCGCGCCGCGCTCATGTTCGGCGCCGTGTTCGGAGCAGCCAGCCTCGCAGGGGCCATCGGCGTCGGGTGCAATGCCTCGCCACCCGCACCAGCCTACGGCGGCCCACCACCGCCACCCGACATGCACTCGCTGACGGTCACCCCCGTCACCGCCGGCGACGCGGGCCCGGCACCATTCGCAGTCTCAGCCTACGGCGCCCCGGCGCCCACCGACACAGCCCCGCATCCTGCGGACGCCGGTACGAAGCCCAGTTCCAGGTAGCGCGTCAAGCCGGCGCGGTTTGTCGCCAGGTGTCGTGGTAGCCGCGGTCCTCCAGATCGTCTGCGTAGGAAAGGGGTACGAGCGGCAGCGTGGTGTCGATCATCACGGCGAGCTCGTCGGTGTGCTTGGTCCCGATGCTCTTTTCGTATGCGCCCGGATGCGGTCCGTGCGCGATACCTGCAGGATGCAACGAGATCGCACCGGGCCCCACGCCCTTGCGGCTCGTGAAGTTGCCGCGCAGGTAGAGAATGACCTCGTCGCAGTCGACGGAGGAGTGCGGGTATGGACACGGGATCGCGTTCTCGTGGGTGTCCGTCATGCGCGGCACGAACGAGCAGACCAGGAAGCCGGGCCCCGCGAAGGTGCTGTGAATCGTGGGCGGCAGGTGAACCTGGCCCGTCTTTGGTTGGTACTTCGTGATGTTGAAGGCCCACGGATAGACGAAGCCGTCCCAGCCGATGACATCCATGGGTGAACGCTCGAGCATGAGGCTGCTGAAGCGGCCGCTCTTCTTCACGATGAGCTCGCGCGGGCCTTCCGGTACGTGGTCCCACGTAGCGATCGGACCCTGCGGCGCGATGAAATCGCGATGCGTGTATGGTGCATCCATCTTGAGCTGACCGATGGAGCTGCGGAAGCCTTGCGGCACCACCAGGCCGCCGTGCGCCTCCATCACCATGGCCTTGAGCGCGCCGCCGGTGGGCAGTAGCCAGCGATGCGGGAGCGAGCGCGGCACCCAGACGTAGTCGCCCTCGCGCACGTCGAGCACGCCGCAGTTGGACTCCAGCTTGGCCGCGCCGTCGTGCACGTACCAGAGCTCGTCTGCGTCACCGTTGGCAAAGTAGCTGTCGTCCGTCTCGGTCGCCTGCGCGAGAAAGATGGTAATGTCCCTGTTGCCCAGGATGGGCACGCGCGCGTCGAGCGCCTTGCCTGCGAGCGCGACACGGCCGCTCTGGTAGAGGCGACGCACGAGCGGATCTTCCGCGCGCTCGCTCGCGGCGCTGGGTGTGCCTAGCTTGTGCCCACGCGTGGTCCTCCGTGCCTCGGCCGCGGTCGTGGGGAAGCGATGATAGAAGTACGAGAAGGCGCCGGAGAAGCCGTCGCGCGTGAACATCTCCTCGTAGACGAGCTCGCCGGTCGGCGCGCGCAGCACGGTGTGCGGCTTGTCCGGCAGTATCCCTGCATGCTTGCGATCGATCATCAGCCGCCCGCCTTCTTCGCCTCGGCCTGCTGCGCGCGCTCGATGCTCTCGAAGAGTGCGCGGAAGTTGCCGTAGCCGAAGCCGGGGTCACCGGCGCGCTGGATGATCTCGTAGAAGAACGGGCCGGCGCGCGACTCGTCGTACATGACCGCGGCCTCGCGCATGAAGATCTGGAGCATGTACTTGTCGTTCGCGCCGTCCACGAGGATCTGCAGGCGCTCGAGCTCGCGCAGCTCCTCCTTCACGTTCGTGATGCCCAGCTTCGCGAGGCGCTCGGGCAGGTCGTCGAAGTAGGACTTTGGCGTCTTGAGGAACTCGACCCCGCGGCCCTTGAGCTCCTCCACCGTGGAGAGGATGTTCGTGACGGCGAAGGCGATGTGCTGCACGCCGTTACCGTTGTTGTCCTCGATGAACTTCGCGATCTGTGAGTCGCGGAAGAAGGGACGCAGCGGCTCGTTCGTGGCGAACTTCACGCCGCTCTCCGGGTCCCACATCACGATCGAGCGAAGCCCCGAGCCGCTCGCGCGATCCTTTGCGATGTCCTTGGTGTGGAAGCTGATGTCCCAGAACGGCTCGAAGCCGAGCACCTCGCGATAGAACGCGATGATCGGCTGCATCGTGAGGCCATTCGACGTGATGTGGTCGATGGCGGAGATGCCGTAGAGGTTCTCCGGACGGCTCGCGTGGCCCGTCCCCACGTCCTCGAAGTTCGGCGCGAAGCCGCGGTAGTCGCGGCGCTCGACGAAGCGGAACGCAACATCGCCCAGCGGAGTCGCGATCTCGACGCTGCGGTACGTGCCTCCGCGCTCGTCCTTGTGCTCCACCGGATCGGCCAGGAACGTGGCGCTCCGAGGCTCCAGGTACGCGATGGTCTTGTCCAGGTCCTCCACGCGGAACGAGAGGCTCATCACGCCGGCCGGGTGCCGCTTCATGTAGCGCGCGGCCTTGGAGCTCTGACCGAGCGGCGTGGAGACGCACACACGCACGTCGCCCGCGCCGAAGACGGCCGCTTCCTGTCCGCTTCGCTTGGTGAGGTCCGCGCTCGCACGGGCGACCTCCTTGAAATCGAGCTTTTCCGTGTAGAATGCACGTGAACGCTCGAGGTTCTCCACCACGAAGTGGAAGCTGTCGTAGCCCTGGATCCCGGAGTGCGGATTCGCCATGGCGCGAAGAATGCCATAGCCACGACCGAAATGCGCTCTGGCCACGGAGCCGGCCCGACCAGCCGACGATCTCGATGCCGGATCGGGCCTGGCGCCCCCAGTGGTCGGGGCCGTGACCATCCATTCGAGCAGGGGATTGCGCAGGTGCGACGGTGACGCCACCTCGGAAAACACTGGATGAATCCCGACGGGCACGATCCTCGCTTCGATGCATTGTGCACGCATGCCCGTGAAGTTCTTCGATGCCCCGATCTCCGATGACGAGCTGAACCTGCGGGAGTCGCTGGACGCGCCCACGCTCACGTTCAAGCGTCAGCGCGTGGTGACCGCCCCGATGCCGTTCCGGCCAGAGGTCACGGAGCAGCCGCGCGCGCCCGTGTATGTGCAGCCGGTTGCCATGCAAGCGAACCCGTCGCCACGTGCGCCGCGAAGAACGAGACAGTGGGTGCTTGCCGCGTTGATCGTGATCGGCCTCGGCGCCGCGGGTCACTTCGGTGGCGCGCATGCGCGCAACGCGATCACGCACGCTCCGCCGCCGATCGCCACGCCTGTGATCGCCGAAGCGAAGCCCGAGCTCGTCGCCACGCCAGTCGTCCGCATCACTGCGCCGGCGGTACCCGCCAAGCCAACAGCGAAGCCGACGGAGCACCGAGCACACCGCGCAGACCCGACGGCGGCACTGACGGCGACGACTGCGACGACGACTTCGACGACGACCTCGACATCGACCTCGACGCCGACATCGACCTCGACCTCGACCCCGACCTCGACCTCGACCTCGACGCCGCCCTCGACCCTGACCCCAGCCCCGACGGCTCCGGCTCCGACGGCCGAGGACGATCTGATGCGGCAGGCCACCGAGACTCTGTCGAACGCGCAGCTCGAAGGTCCCTGAAGTAGCGCAAGTAGGACAAGCTGCGTCGTCGCCCCGAGCCCCCAGGCGTCGGGTCCGGCGCCCACCAGCTGTCGAAGGCGCAGTGCAGGATTGGGCTTGTTTTGCCGTGAAACGGGGCCGGCACGCTCCTCGCTTCGAATGGAGGGAACCCCATGTCGGCACATCCCTCCCAGTCGCCCGCCCGGAACGAAGATGCACCCACCCGGATCGTGGCGGCGCAGCATGACCCGTCCGCGAACCTGCTCGCGCTGGCCGATGCGATCGAGGCCTGTCTGCACGTGAGTGTCGGGACGGACAACGTGGCCGGCGACGAGCGCACCCTTGCGCTGGATCCCCACAGCGTCATCGTGCGGCCCCAGCAACCGCAGCGTGTCCTCACGACGCAGCCCCTCGCCGTTCAGTCGAAGCCGACCGCGATCTTCGCGAGCCGCCTGCCCGCGCACTTTGTCGCGCCCAGCCCCGTCGTGATCACCGCGCCCCCGGCGACCACCGCTGCGATCGCCCCGCCGGAGAAGACCGCAGTCGAGGCTCCGCGCAAGCAGACGTTGTTCGTGCAGCCGGCGAAGCGTAGAAGCAAGGCGCCGTGGCTTGCCGTTGCTGCGCTCCTCATCGCGGCCGTTGGTGTTGGTGGCTACGTGGAGCGCGGTCACATTCAGCAGTACCGCGCGCAGATGGCCGCGAAGCCCGCGCCCGCAACGCCGGTCGCGCAGATCGCGCAACCGCAAGCCGCACCCGTCGTCGCTCAGCCTGCGCCCGTTGTCGCCCAGCCCGTCGCCGCGCAGCCAGTGGCGGAGCCGGTGGTCGTGGTTGTTGCTCAGCCTGTTGCGCCCGTCGCACAGCCGGAGGCTCAGCCCGTCACGGCGCGCGTCAAGCATCGCGAAACCCACGCGCGCAAGCCGGACGCGAAGCCCGCATCCGATACGGCGCAGGCGTCGAACGACACGAAGCCCGAGCCCAGGGGCGAAGCAAAGCCCGAGTCGAAGCCCGACATGAAGGCCGCCACCGACGCGATGTTGAAGGCGCAGCTGGACAGCGCGCTGTAGACAGTCTCTGGATTGATGCGCGCGCGCTCCTAGACTGGGGGTGGAGAGGTCTGGCGTTCCTTCTGCGGGATGAGGCCTTCACGCATGCGTGCAAGGAACGAAGCCACGCGCGGGTTTGGTGCGCCCCGTCCAGCGACCGCAGAGTCCAGGATGTCCACCCAGTAGACCACAGCAAAGCCGCGCTGCACGGAGAGCGCGACCAGATCGCGGAGCGCTCCGTCTTCGTCGATGGTCGTGCCGGCACTCAACTCCGCAAGAGACTGGATCGCCGCACGCGCAAACTCGATGTCGCTCGAGGCCAGGCGCGCCGCCACGACCCGCTCCTTCGCGCGCGCGGTCTCCTTCAGGGCGCTGTGCGCGTCGCCTGCGGCCAGCGCCACCAGCGCGCGCGTCGCGCATGCGAATGCCTGCGTCCGCTGCTGCATCATCGACAGACGCGCTTCGGTGAGCTCCGCTGCGAGCTCGCGTGCCTCGGCATGCTCCCTGGCGCCGGTCCGCGCGATGATCTCGTTCACGAGCGCCAGCAGCTCCACGTCTGGTGAGATCTCAGCGCGCGCGGCCTGCCTTGCCGCCTTGAAGCGCTCGGCGGCCTCCTGGTGCTCACCGCGCATGATGAATGCAGCGCCGCGGCTCTGCTCCGCCGCATGCAGCAACGTGGGCAGGTCCCCGTGACCGAGCAGCAGACTCGCGCGCGAGAGCAGCCTGCGTCCCTCCGCTTCCTGGCCCTCGGATTCTATGAGCATCCCTCCGAGCGCGACCAGAACGCGCACCTCCAACAAGGTGCATCCTGCACGCATCGAGATCGAGAGAGCACGCCGCAGCTCACGGGTGGCGCGCGCGGGATCGACCCGCGCCGCAAGGAGGCCCATCATGACCGACCGCACGCACTCGTCGAATGAACGCTCGGGGATGGCGGCGCCTTCGAGCGCCACGTCCACGTCGAGCAGGGCATCTCCCGCGTCCACCTTGCCCAGCGTGCAGAGGTGCAGTCCGCGCGCAATGACCAGGTTCATGGCCTGAGGTGATCTCCGCGACTCTCCCTCGAACCGGGCGAGCGAGCGCTCCACCCGGGCAAGCGCGCGTTCGGCGTCTTCCTTGCCGCCCATGAGCGCGGCGAACGACTCCGCACGCGCCGCGAGATCCTTCGCGAGAAGCGGCGACCAGTCGTCCGCGCGTGCCGAATCGACGCGTGCACGCGTCACGCGCCGGGCACGCAGCGCCAGGAATGCGCTCCCCACCATGCCGGCGATCGGATGGGTGCCAGTCAGCGGCTCCAGCAGCAGCGCCGCGGCATCCAGATCGAGGCGCAGCGTCATCACGAGCGCGCGCACGACACGACCGAAGGTACCTTTTCGCTCGCGGCGGGACAGCGCGTCGAGCATCGCCATGTCCATGGTTGCCAGGGACTCGGACACCGCCTTCTCGGGCAGGTCGTCGACCTCGTAGACGCGCGGAGGGGGGGCTGGCACAGCGATCGCGATCGCCTGCGCCGGGAGCGAGGCGGGTGGCTGCTCCACCACTGCGGGTCCGATGCCCATGAGCGGGCGCACGCTCGCGGGCGCGAGATCTTCCGAGGAGAGCGTCGCCGGAGAGACGGACATGGCCGGCGGCGGCACGCTCTTGCGCGGAGGCTCGCTCATGGGCCCGCGCGAGTTGACCGGCGCGGTGTCGAGGTCGGCGATGGTGTCGAATGCCTCGCGCGCGGTCGCGAAGCGATCCGCCTCGTCGCGAGCCAGGAGGCGCATGAGCGCGGACGCCAGCGGATCGGGCACGCGGCCCGCGAGGACGGGGTCCTTGGTGATGCGTGCACGGAGCCGCTCCTCGCGCGTGTCACCCGAGTGAAGCAGCCCCACGCCGAGCAGCTCGAAGAGCACCAACCCCGCGGCGTAGAGATCCGATCGCGGAGAGATCACGCCGCGCGTGAGCGCCTCGGGCGCCATGTAGTCCACCGTTCCGAAGAGCGGCGTTCCGTTTCCCGCGAGCTCCGGTGAGAGCCCGGTTGCCTGCGCCGCAAGACCGAAATCGACGATCTTCGGGTTCTCGAAGCTGTAAGCGCTGCCGCGCTGCACGAGCACGTTCCGCGGCTTGATGTCCAGGTGGAGCACACCCGCGTCGTGCGCGTCGGCGATTCCTTCGAGCAGCGCACGCGCCACACGGAGCACTTCATGCGGAAGAAGAGCGCGTCCGAACGAGCGCGGCTCCAGCGGGAGCGGGTCTGTGACGAGCTCGAGGGCGATGTAGAGACCGCCGGTCTCATCTGCGCCGTGATCGTAGAGGGCGGCGATACGGCGCGATTTCAGTTTTGAAAGGGCACGCGCCTCCGCCAGAAACCGCTGCCTTAACGCTGGTACGTCGGGCCCGGGAGGAACGATCTTCAAGGCAACATCGCGCGCAGCACGCATATCGCGGGCGCGATACACCGTGGCGGTGCCCCCGGAGCCGAGTGGCTCGCCGAGCTCGTATCGTCCGAAAAGAATCGGCACCTGCACACCTTAGCCTTTTTGATGGCGCGAGCCTATGCTACTCGGGACTTCCGGCATGACTGAGTCGCCAGAGTCGAACGAGTCACCGGAGGCCGCGCCCATGAGCCGTAAGAAGACGAAGTACGTGTTTGTCACGGGAGGCGTCGTCTCTTCGATTGGAAAGGGCCTCGCAAGCGCCTCCGTCGGCGCGCTGCTGGAGGGCCGCGGTCTGCGCATCACGCACATGAAGCTGGATCCCTACATCAACGTGGATCCCGGCACGATGAGCCCGTACCAGCACGGCGAGGTGTTCGTCACCGACGACGGCGCCGAGACGGATCTGGATCTTGGCCACTACGAGCGCTTCACCACGGCGCGCATGACGCGCGCGAACAACCTGACCACGGGCCGCATCTACGAAGCGGTCATCTCCAAGGAGCGCCGCGGCGAATACCTTGGCGCCACCGTGCAGGTCATTCCCCACATCACCGACGAGATCAAGGCGCGCGTCCGCGAGGCCACCGAAGGCGTTGATGTCGCCATCATCGAGGTCGGCGGCACTGTCGGTGACATCGAATCGCTCCCCTTCCTGGAGGCGATCCGCCAGATCAAGATCGAGCAGGGCCCGCAGAACGCGCTCAGCATGCACGTCACGTTGGTCCCCTACCTCGAGACCGCGGGCGAGATGAAGACGAAGCCCACGCAGCACTCCGTGAAGGAGATGCGTGAGATCGGCATCCAGCCGGACATCCTCATCTGCCGCACGAAGACGCCGCTCAGCAAGGCCACGAAGGAGAAGATCGCGCTCTTCTCCAACGTCGCGGTCGAGGCGGTCATCTCCGCGATCGACGTCGCGTGCATCTACGACATGCCGGCGCACCTCCACTCCGAAGGCCTGGACGACCTCATCGCCGAGCGCCTCAACATCTGGAGCCGCCAGCCCGATCTCGCGCCGTGGCACAAGATCTCCGACCGCTTCAAGAAGCCGGCGCGGGGCTACGTGAAGATCGGCGTCGTCGGCAAGTACGTGCACCTCAAGGACGCGTACAAGTCACTGCACGAGGCGCTCGTGCATGGTGGCCTCGCGAACGAGGCCAAGGTGGAGCTCGAGTACATCGACTCCGAGCAGATCGAACGCGAGGGCCCCGACGCGCTGCTCTCTGCCATGGACGCGCTGCTCGTACCTGGTGGCTTCGGCGATCGCGGAACAGAGGGAAAAATTACGGCGATCCGTTACGCCCGCGAGAACAAGGTGCCGTTCTTCGGCATCTGCCTTGGCATGCAGCTCGCGGTCGTGGAGTTTGCGCGTGACGTGGCAAACCTGCCCGGCGCGAACTCTTCCGAGTTCGATCGCGACACCCAGCACGCCGTCATCGACTTCATGCCGGACCAGCGCAACATGCGCAACAAGGGCGGCACCATGCGGCTCGGCGCGTTCGCGTGCTCGCTGCTCCCGGGCTCCGTCGCGGCAGAGGCCTATGGCGCAACGGAGATCTCCGAGCGTCACCGCCACCGCTACGAGTTCGCGAACGAGTACCGCGAGCCGCTGCAGTCCGCGGGCCTCGTGCTCTCCGGCACGTCACCCGACAAGAAGCTCGTCGAGATGATCGAGCTCAAGGATCACCCCTACTTCGTCGGCTGCCAGTTCCACCCTGAGTTCAAGAGCCGGCCCACGGCCGCGCATCCGCTCTTCTCGCGTTTCGTGAAGGCCGCGCTCTCGCACCGCGACGTGCGAACCGCTTCGGGAGATGCGCGCGTCGAAAAGAAGTCCGAGCCGCAGCCCAGCGTGAACTGACCGCTGCGCGCGCGGCTAGGTCGGACGCGCCGAGCTATGGCGCTAGCACGGTGGGCTCGAGCGAGAAGGTGCAGGAGGCTCGAAACGCTACGACCCGATCCAGGGCCGGGTGAATCAGCTGTCCCACGTTCGTCATCACGCCCACCTCGGGGCTGACGCGACCCAGGTTCAGGCGCAGTCCAGGGGCGATGACGGCCTCCGCGCGGCGGTCGTCCTGGATGCTGGGATCCAGCAAATACAGCTCCGCCAGCTCGACTCCTGGCGAGAACACCTGCCGCACGCGAACGCCGACGTAGAGGGTCGTGATGGTGGAGAGGTTCGAGCGCGGCGAATGGCCCGCATCGATCGCCCAGTCGACCTGATGGCGAAGCTGCATGGTGACTGGACCGAACACCGCGCGTACGTCGACGGCGGGAAGGACGGTGAGAGAGCTGGCGCGGAAGGCGTCGTAGTCCCAGGGACGCATGGACGCGAGGACCAGCGAGACGTCCTTCGCCTGGTCGCTGCCATACCTCGCCGTGGGAAGCGCGACCCCGAGATCGCCTCCGAGCGCCATGCCCTGCGCATGCAGCCAGACGATGCGGCCGCCAGCGATCACGTTTCCCGCCAGGATCTTCGAGCCGGTGTACGAAGGACTGGTCGCCGTGCCCGCCTGGTACTCGAGGTGGAAGTAGTAGTTGCGGCTGGCGAGCGGCGACTCCACACGCAGGTGCTGCGCGAGCGCGAAGACATCCCTCGCGCCCGTGCCCTCGCGCGCCGACAAGGACGCTCCCCAGGTGTCGATGGCAACGTGCAGGTCGTCGTGCTCGATCTCGGAGAGGGTGATCGGATCCGTTGCGAGCGCCGCGAGGTCTTCACCGGCACTGGCGGGACGCGCATACGCAAGCATGATCGCGCCCACCGCGATGGCCGCGCCAACCGCGCCGCCCACACCAGGCACAGCACGGATCTGCTTCTTTATCCTCCGCATCCTGGACAAGAACTACCATGGAGGCAATGCCGTCCGCGGTGATCTGGCGCGGCGAATGGCCGGTCAAAAGGGCGGTGCCGAACGGGACCATGTCGGTCGCGTACGGCAACCTGCTGCCGATTCTCGCCGCCGCGCTCTACTTCGGATAGAGTCGCCCGCCATGAAAAACGCTGCACGGAGCTCGCTCGTCATCCTCGCGTCGTTGGTTCCTCTCGCTGGATGCGACAACCCCAGCAGCGGCGGTGCGGGAGCTGCCGCGAGCGCCAGTGCAATGGCGGCTGCAGCTGCGGCGTCTGCCTCGGTTGCCGCAGCGCCCACGCCCACTCCGAGCGCAGCGCCCAGCGCCGCACCAGAGCCGCCGCATGACTGCCCCACTGGCTCCGCCGGCATCGGCTCGTTCGCCAGCCCGTGCGACGCGAAGGGCAAGGACCGCATGATGGAGATCACCTGGAAAAAGACGGACGACAAGGGTCCTCTCTTCTTCGTGAAGAGCAAGTCCAAGCTCACGGTCCTCTACGGCAAGGTCGCCGTCTACTTCTACGACAAGGCGGGCAAGCAGCTCGAGGTGAAGGACGAGAATCCGATCGCGAAGCCGCGGCCGTTCCACACGTGCACCGGCGCGCAACTGTTCGGCGGCGAGATGAAGCTCGGCGACAAGTACGATCTCACCTTCTCCTGCGTGACGAAGAAGAACGTGCCCGAGGGCACGGACAAGATCGAGGCGGAGATCCAGATGGTGGGCTTCTCGGATGCGACCGGCAAGAAGGTGGACTTCTACTGGCGCAACCCGGACCTCACGCCGGAAGTGCGCCCCAAAGGCGGCGCGAAGTAGTCACACGACGGCGATCACGCCTTCTGCCAGGGCGCGGGTGAGGATCGCGTGGGTTCGCGCGTGGCCTGGGCGCTCCGCATGCACGTGGCCTCGGAGCACGCCGGTGCGGATGTAGACGTCGCCGATGAGGTCGAGCAACTTGTGGCGCGCGGGCTCGTCATCCGCGAAAGCACGACCGTGGTAGAGCGGGTCACGATCCTTGCATAATACAACTACCGACTCGCGCGGCACCCACGAGGCCACGCCGCGCGCCACGAGCTCCATCACGTCCTCCTCGCGCGAGAAGGTGCGGGCGGGCGCGATGTCGCGCTCGAACGCGGCGGCTGTGCCGTCCCACGAGGCCTCACGATCGTAGCGAGCGTCGCCGAGCTCCACGCGGACGGAGAGCTTGGTGTCTTGTGCTGGTGTGAACGCGTAGCGGGCGTCTCCATCGGTCAGTGTCGCTGCGCGCGTGATTCGTGCGTGAACCAGGTCCAGTGCGCGTTCCCCAGCACTCAGCGCCTCGTTCAGGGCGGCCAGCCACGCCGTTGCGCCGCCATCGAGCAGCGGCAGCTCGTCGGCCGTCACACTGACCGACAGTCCTCCCGTGATGCCGAGCCCGAAGAGCGACGCGGCCAGGTGCTCCACCGTGCGCAACGACGCGCCTCCCACGGCAATGGTCGTCGAGCGGAACGCGTGGGTGACCGGGCATCCTGGGAGTGGTCCGCGCTCGCCCGCCACGGACAGCATCACGCGCGGATCGTTGCTGACCCAGATGGACACGTCCGCGATCTTCCCGAGATGCAGCCCGCGCCCGCTCACGCGCGTGGGCGCGGAGCTCACTCCTTCTTCCTTGCCATCAAGGACGAGAGCACAATCGCGAACACGAGCCCGCCCGCACCCCACGCTCCGTAGAGCCAGGAGGGCGGGCCCGGCCCGCGTAGTGCAACGCCGGTGGCCTGGTCCGCGCTCATGAGCAGCTGCTGCTCCAGGCTCGCGTCGCCGTCAGCGCCGTAGGAGACCGTCAGGAGCGACGTGCCCGTGTCGTCAGGAAAGAGCATCTGCGCCGTGCGCAGCGGCTGGTTGTCCACGTCGCGCTTTCCCTCGCCCCAGACCACGCCAACGAGCGTGTTGTCACTGCGGGCGTGGACCTCGTGGCGAACCTCGTTCCAGGTCACCTGCGACTCGCGATACACACCCGGCATCCCGCGCGCGACCTCTCGCAGCTGCGCGTCGTCGATGGAGCCTCGCTTCTCCGTGTGCGTGAGCGTGAGGCGCGGCGCGAAGCCAAGCACGCGCGGACGCGTCCACATCTTTCCGGGGTTCTGCGCGGGGGTGGGCGAAGCGGGCGAAGCTTGCTCGCTGGGGACGAATCCTTCGGGCGGCGAATAGGAGAACGGCGCATTCGCGGCGCGCTCGCGCGGATTCGTGAGGCTGGGCCCCGCCACGGCGACCGCGATCGATACGCCGAAGAGCAGGCCGCGCGAGAGCTTCTTCTTCTCGGTGTTGCCGGTGGTCTCGGTGTTGCCGGAGGTCATGTCGGAGAACAGAATCGCACACCCTGACGCGCACGCCCATGGGTGTGCTCGCGCGACCAGGCGATGAGGTTCATCTCCTGTACCGCTGGAACAGCTCGACCAGCTCGTCGATGGTCTCTTCTGCTCTCGTCTTGTCCTTTGCGGTGAGTGCGGCCTTCGCGCAGTGACGGAGGTGGCTTCGCAGGAGCTCGCGCGAGACGCCTCGTAGCGCCTCCTGCACGGAGTCGATCTGCAAGAGGATGTCCGGACAGTATCGTTCCCCGTCGATCATGCGCGCGAGGCCTCCGACCTGGCCCTGGATGCGCGCCAGCCGGCGAAGATTCTCGGCCTTGATGTCCACGTCCACGCCGTGCGCATGACGCTCGGACGCGGGTGCTTCTTGCGGCAGCGTCTTCACAGGCTTCTCGAGCTTCTTCTTCAAGGCTTCTCTCCTCTCCCACGTTGAACCAGCCGCAGACTCAGACTACTCAGCAGGACGCTCACGGAACTGCCGGCCATGGCCATGCTTGCGAACGCCGGTCGCAGAAGCAACCCGAACGGGCCATAGAGCAAGCCCGCTGCGAGGGGGATGCCGACCACGTTGTAGCCCGCAGCCCAGACCAGGTTCATGCGCATCGTGAAGAGCGCGCGGCGTGCGAGCTTCAGCGCACGTACCAGCGCGCGTGGGTCGGACGACAGCAGCGTGACGTCCGCGGCCTGCACCGTGACGTCCGCGCCGCTCCCCATCGCCACACCCAGCGTGGCCTTCGCGAGCGCTGCCGCGTCGTTGATGCCATCACCGACCATCGCGACCCGCCGGCCCTGCGCGACCATCCCCTCGACCGCGGCGAGCTTACCCTCCGGAGACGCGCCCGCGATGACATCCGTGATCCCGACTGCGCGCGCGAGCGCCTTCGCCGGTCCCTCGTGATCGCCGGTGAGGAGCGTCACCGACAGGCCCATGGCAAGGAGCGCGCTCACCGCCTCGCGGCTGCCCTCCTTGGCTGCATCGGCGATCCCGAAGACGGCTGCGGCCTTCCGATCCACCGCTGCAAAGACCGCCGTCTTGCCATCCGCTTCCCACGCAGCGGCCACCTCCATCAGTGACCCGATGTCGACCCGCGCGCGCTCCATCATCGCGCGGTTTCCCACAGCGACGCGTGAGCCCGCCGCCTCGCCCTCCGTTCCGAAGCCCGCGCGCGCCGCGAAGCGCATCGGGGCCTCCACGCGCACGCCTTGTTCCCTGGCGTGCTCGACGATGGCGCGCGCGACCGGATGCTCCGACGCCGACTCGAGCGATGCGATCCGCAGGAGCGCAGCGCCTTCCTCCACGCCCTGCGCAAGCAAGATGGAGACGACGCGCGGCTTGCCCTCGGTGAGCGTGCCCGTCTTGTCGAACACGATCGTATCCACCCCTGCGGCCCGCTCCAGAGCATCGCCGCCCTTGAACAGCACGCCGAGCTCGGCGGCGCGCCCCGTGGCGACCATCACCGCTGCGGGCACCGCAAGGCCCATCGCGCACGGACACGCGATGACCAGCACGGCCACCGCCAGCGAGAGCGCGAACGTGACGCTCGCCCCGCGCGCCATCCACCCGGCGAACGTGAGGGCCGCGAGCGCAAGCACGATGGGAACGAAGACGCGGCTCACACGATCCGCAAGGCGTTGCATGGGCGCGCGTGTCCGCTGCGCGTCGCGGAGGGTGCGCACGATGCGCGCGAGCGTCGTCTCCGTCACCGCGCGCGACACGCGGACCGTCAGCGTGCCCTGCCCGTTCACGGTGCCGCCCGAGACGAGATCACCCGGCGTCTTCTCCACGGGCATCGACTCGCCCGTGAGCAGCGCCTCGTCCACTGCGCTCTCGCCCGTGGTGATCACTCCGTCGACCGGGACGCGCTCACCAGGGCGCACGCGGACGACGTCACCGGGGACGATGGTCTCGTACGCGACCTCCTCCTCTTCTACGCCGCGTTCCCCGGTGACGCGATGCACGACGGAGGGCAGCCGCGCTGACAGCTCCGAGAGGGAGCGCGTCGTGGCCCGCTTCGCGCGCGCCTCCAGCATCTGCCCGAGCATCACGAACGAGAGGATGAAGCTCACGGACTCGAAGTACATGCCACCGTGAGCGCCGCCTGGCTCGTGCCCGCCGTGCCCTTCATGGCCTGCGGCCGGGAAGACCCAGGGCCAGAACGACGCGACCAGAGCTGCCAGCGTGCCCAGCGCGATGAGCGTGCTCATGTCCGGCGAGCGACGACGCATCGACGCGAACGCGCGGACGTAGACGATCTTCCACGAAAGCCCCATCGTGATGATGGCCGCCGCGAGCCCGACCGGCACGACGAGCCGGGAGCCCGCGGTCATGAGCGCCATGCTCACGCCCGCGAGCACGAAGGACGCGATCACGCGCTTCCCGAGGGGACCGCTGTCGTCCTCCTCCACGTGCTCGCCGACGCCCAGCGCGCGCGCTCCGTACCCGGCACCCTCCACGGCCGCGATGAGCGCGGCGGGCGCGGCGGCCGCAGACGTGAACGAGACCGTCGCCTCGCCCGTGATGAGATTCACGTCCACGTCGCTGACGCCGGATACCTTCGCAAGCGCATCGCGCACGTGCGACTGGCAGGACGCACACGTCATGCCCGTGATGTCCAAGGTCTGCGTCTCAGCCATCGACGCGGTAACCCACGGCGGCAATCGCCTCCTCCACGGTCTTGCGCGCGCCCTCCGTGCCGAGCTCCACCGAAACGAGGCCGACCTCCACGGCGTGAACCTTCACGTCAGGCAGCGCAGCGAGCGCCTTCTCCACGCGGCGGACACAGGCATCACAGTGCATGCCGGAGACACGAATCTCGGTGACCATGGCGAGCCTCCATACGACTAGGGGATACCCCCTACCCCTATAAGGCCTCGCCCGGCACTCGTCAACGCAGCGTGTAGTGGTCCACCTCTACGGCGTCGGCGGTGCCCGAGTAGACCGTGAGCGTCGTGGGGGTCGCGTCGTAGCGGATGACCTCCGGGGTGCCACCCGCAATGGCCGGGCAGGTCTGGGCAAGCGAGTAGCTGAGGGCAGTCGCCGAGGTTGCGGTGGTCGTCGCCGCGCTGACTGTGCCGGCGTGGTCGAACGCGAAGCTCCATGTGGATCCGCAGATGAAGAGCTGGCCGCGCGCGCTGCTCGGGACACAACCGGTCTGGTGGAGCTCGACGGCGGAGAGGACATAGGCCCCCTCCGTGATGACTCCGCCCGCGGGCATGGGCGGCGCGCCCGTCTTGCAGACGACACCGATCTCGGCGCCGTCGGGCTTGATGCCGTTGCACGTCTGTCCTGCCGCGGGAGCCGGAGCAGGGCACGACTGCGCTGCGCATGCAGCTCCAGAGCACTTGTCCTTGCAGACGCGGTTTGCGAGATCGCACGAGCGACCGGGGTTGCATTGGGTCTCGTCGGTACAGCCAGGCTTGCAGGTGTTCGTGGTGAGGTCGCAGTAGGACTCGAGCGCGCATGGGCATGCGCCGCCCGCGCTGCTTCCACCGTCGGGCTTGCCACCACCGCTGTGAGGATCGCCACCACCGCCTGTGCCGCCGCCTCCTCCATTGATGCCGCCACCGCCATCAGTAGCGGTGGGGTTGGAGCCATCGGGGACCTTCGTGCCGCTGCACCCCACCAGGAGAAGGAGAGTGGCGAGCGAAGCGACCAAAGGACGAGCGAATGAGGAGCGGAATGCAAAGGGCATGATCGCGCCCTTCCGCAACCCGTGTGCCTGCGCTTTTTCGCAATGATCTCGCCAAGCCGCCGGAACCAATCTTCAACAGGTCGGTCTGATGTCGGAAAGAAGGTGCCGAGCGTCTCTTCGTGGCGACGCCCGCCTGTTTCGGTGAGCCGATACCCCCTCAGGTGAGGACGGCAGGCAGCACGCGTCGCCCCCACTTGCGGACCAGGGCGCACATGCACCCCGAGATCCAACAGTTCCATGTGGATCATCAGTCACACGGGTGTGACATGGAATCGCGTGAGATTTGCCGGATACGAAGGCCGCAAATTCGGCGCGTTTATCGATGAGACCAACTTGAAACGACATCGGCATGGTCAGTGCACTTGCCTCCTACACGATGGCAACCAACACTCACCTTCTCACCCTTGCGACAGTGACCCTGGTCGCTGGCGTCGTGAGCGTGGGTTGTGGCAAGCGCGACGTCTCGCACGTCGCGGCCAGGTCGGTTGCCGCGAGCACCATCGCCGACGCGCCCGTCGCGCCCGCAGCCGAGGCGCAGCACGGCTCGCGCCGCGTGAAGAACCTCGACGTGCCGGTCCTGGTCGATGGCGAGCAGGTCGCGGTGCTCCGCACTGGTGAGCTCCCCACGCAGCTCGTCGCGCACGACGACAAGAAGAACGGCGTCGAAGAGGCGCGCTACTTCCGCATCAGCGAGTACCTCACCGCCATCGGCGTCGACATCTCCAAGATCAAGTCGATTCACCTCCAGGCGAACATGGACCGCGTTGCCTCGATCGAAGGCAGCGAGCTCCGCGCGCAGCCCACGCGCTTCGTGTTCGACTTCCTCGGCAAGACGAATGGCTCCGTGAAGGCCGCGTGGGACACCACGGGCATGAAGAACACGTTCCACTCTTCCGAGATGTACGCGGTCAGCATCTTCGTCAACAAGCCCGCCCCCGCGGTCAGCGTCGCGAAGAGCTGCTACCTGGTGGACAGCCACTGTTCGAACGAACTTGCGTACGTCGAGAAGAAGGTTCCCACGGGCACGCGCGTATACCAGGACGGCAAGCTCGTCGGCATGGCGAAGCGCAAGACACTCACCGACGCGCTCGTCATGGGTCGCGACGGCGAGGACGCGAAGTACTCGGTCGCGAAGCTCGCGCAGTCCTTCGGCGCCGACATCACGAACGCGAAGAGCATCGAGCTCCTCCAGGGTGACGACGTCGTCGCCCGTTTCAGCGCGACCGAGTGGCAGTCCGCTGCCCCCGCGCTCTCCTTCAAACTTCCGCAGCACAATCACGGCAAGATCCGCGTCTTCGTCCCCGCGAATGTGCAAGCAGCGTCCGACTCGCCCGCAAACCGCGAGGCAACCATCAGCGCGATCGTGATTCACAAGAGCTCTCCCCTCTCGACCCTCGACCTTTCGCCCATCTCGGATGATACGGCGCCGCAAGCGACCGCTGGCATCGAGGGCTCGCCCACAAACACCAGCGACGAAGGCTCCTGAGCCCGTCGCACAAGATTTTCATCACCTGATTTCGGAGGATTTCACCATGTCTATCAAGAGAACCCGCATCTTCGCCGCCGCCACCCTCGCCTCTGTTGGCGCGCTCGTATCGAGCCACGCTGACGCCGGCCCGGCCGCGACGGGCGGCACTGTGCTTCTCCAGACTGCGACCAAGCTGGTCTACGAGGCGCCGGACGGCAAGGTGTCCAAGCAGCAGGGCGCTGGCGCGATGGACGCGCACCTCGCGACCGATGGCAGCGGCCTCATCTTCATGACCTGGACGCACTCGGTCCCGACGCAGAACCAGGACGGCGCCGGCATCCAGGGCGCGATCGCGCTCTACCAGCTCACCGACAAGGGCCTCACCACGGTGAAGGACACCACGGTGCTCCCGACCCTGCAGGGCGAGCGCGACTACATGCGCCCGAACGCGGCCGTCGGTACGAAGTTCATGATGACGATCTTCGCGACGGAGGACAACGGCGTCACCAACAACCCGCAGTCGTCCGGCTGGGTCTTCGACCGCACCGGCGCGATGGTGCCGATCACCAACACCACGCGCGGCCAGGGCAAGGGCGGCGCGGCCGGCCTGCCGACCAACCTCATCACCCTTGGCCTCAAGGGTCAGAACGACGCGCAGCAGTGGGGCCCCCACAGCGTCTGCCCGATCGGCACGGACGCCGCGACCGGTGGCGATGCCTTCCTCGTTGGTATGCAGCGCAACAACCAGTCTGCCTGGGTTGCCAAGGTCGTCGTCGCCACGGATGGCGCGGGCGCGAAGGTCACCGTCCCCTTCCTCACCAAGTTCGTGAACAACGCGCAGCACACGCGCCCGCAGATTGCCTGCCCGCCCCCGGGCGTCACGGATCGCAGCGTCCTCGCCGTCACGTCCGTCGAGGCGAACAACCAGCCCGCCGACATCGGCATCCGCATCGCGACCATCGACACGGCCACCGGCCAGGTCCTGAAGAACGTGCGCGTCCAGCAGGTCGTTCGTGACGCAACCACGGGCAAGACCATCCACACGGTGCAGCCGTCGCTCGCGTACATCTCGAAGGACGTCGTTGCCCTCCAGTGGCAGAAGTCCGACAACGCAGCCGCTCGCGGCGGTGGCAACAACAACAACGGCAACGGCCACACGGGCGGCGAGAACCTCTCGATGCTCACCAGCTACAAGCTCTCGGACCTCTCCAAGGTCGACGAGTTGGAAGCGGTCGCCCCCTACCAGCGTCACGGCCGCTCGTTCGGCACGATGTACGGCGCGGGCGAAGGCGCAGCGACCGTCGCGCTGATGGGCGGCTCCTCCACGGGCACCGGCAAGGGCCTCGTGCAGATGGTCAACGTCGACTCTGCCTCGGGCAAGATCGTCGCGGCCGACCGCACGAAGGACCTCTACAACGTCTCCACGTACTCGGACGTCGCCGCCCTCCAGGTCCGCGGAAAGCGCAACCCGAACAACCAGGGCTGCGGCTTCCTCAACGGCCTCGGCGGCCTCGCGAACCCGGGCTTCGGCCAGGCGACGGGCTTCATGCCCGAGGTGAAGACCTTCACGCTCGCTGCGGTCCCCGGCTACAAGACCGCGGCTGCTCCCGGCACCGGCCAGACCGTCGGCCAGCGTGAGAGCCTCTACCTCTCGCTCATCCCGGCCACCTGGGATCCGACGAAGCAGACGGCACCTGGTGGCGTCGCGAACTCCGACAACATCCCGACCGGCCCGTCCCCGACGACCGGTGGCACCACGGGCGGCGGCGGCTCTGGCTCGAACGGCGGCGGCGCGGCAGGCGGCAGCGGCGCGGGCGACATGCCCACGACCGGCTACGGCAACCAGCCGGAGATGACGGACGCGAACACCGGCGGCTGCTCGGTGTCGAGCAAGAACGAGAGCACTGGCGGCCTCGCCAGCATCCTCCTCACGCTGGGCCTCACGATCGCTGGCATCCGTCGCAACAAGAAGTCGGAGGAGAAGTGAACATGAACCGCTACATCGTTCTTGCAGCAGCGTTGGCAGCCGCGGGCCTTGTGGCGGCGTGCGGAAGTGACAGCTCGGGCTCCCTCGGAAACGGGGAGCCGGGCGGTTACGGCCAGGGTACCGGGACTGGAACCGGCACTGGAACCGGCAACGGCAACGGCAATGGCAACGGCAACGGCTCTGGAAACAACAACACCGGCAGCGCCCCGCCTCCGGTCTCCGGTCCCGGCGCCACGACGGGCGCAGCCCACCAGTACTTCGACGCCAACGTGTACCCCTCGCTCGAGACCACGTGCGGCGGCTGCCACAATGGCGGCGCTGACGGCGCCCCGAAGTTCATGGTCGCGAGCGACGCAACGAAGACGTATTCGAACCTCGACGCTCGCGGCGACATCATCGTCGAAGCATCCGCGAGCCAGCTCCTCAAGCAGGGCGCGCACGACAGCGGCAAGGCGCCGGCGCTCACGGCCGACCAGGTCACGAAGATCAACACGTGGCTCGCTGACGAGGCCATGGAGCGCGTCGGCATGGCCGCCCCGGTGAACGTCCTCTCGAAGATCGGCTCGTGCCTCGACCAGACCAAGTTCAACGCGATCGGCTTCGAGAAGCTCCTCACCACGCCGCGCAAGACCGAGAACGCGAACACCTGCACTGGGTGCAACAACGCGCCCTGCCGCACGTGCCACACCGGCGGTGACGCCGGCTACTACAACGCGATGGGCAGCGGCCTCGACAACACCACGTTCGCCAAGACCCAGACGGTGCCGTTCATTGCAAAGTACATCGGCCTCAACGGTACGACGCCGGTCGCGTCCAACGCGATCATGACGAAGAGCCAGGCCACGCAGACGGGCGCGCCTTACAGCCACCCGATGTTCACCCTCTCGGCGACGCAGCAGACGGCGCTCGATGCCTTCGTGACCGATGCGATCACGAAGTACACGAACAAGCAGTGCGGTCAGTGATAGCCTGACGGCATGCGTCCGCAGTTCCTGGTTTTCGGCCTTGGCCTGACGCTTCTTCTTGCCGGCGCGGCCTGTAGCTCCGGCAGTACGAACAAGCTGTCTGGTGCACCTGGCACCGGTACTTCCGACAACGCTCCGGCGGCTGTGAAGAAGTACGGGTGCCAGAACTGCCACGGGACGGACATGAGCGGCGTGACCATCGCGCTCACGATGCAGCCCGATGGCGTGCAGCTCTATCCGCCAAACCTCACTACCGACCAAACAACTGGCATCGGCACCTGGACCGACGGTCAGCTGGAGTTCGCCATCAAGAATGGCGTCGACAAGGACGGGCTGGTGCTCTGCCCGCAGATGAAGCACTTCTCGCAGATCACCCCGGACGAGATGTCCGAGACGATCAAGTTCCTGCGCAGCCTGCCCTCCGTGAAGAAGGACATCCCTGGAAGCATCTGCCCGCCGCTGAAGACGAAGATGTAGCCAGTGGGTTCGCCTGACGAGAAGCGGCCGCCCGACGCAGCGGAAGCAGAGGCCGCGCGCATAGCGCCCCCGCACGAAGAGACGAAGAGCGCGACGCAGGACGAGCCGGAAAAGCCCAGCTGGGTGGACCCTCGACTCCGCGTCGGCTTCGTCGTTTTTGTCGCGGTGTTGCTCGTGGTGCTTCGCTCGCCCATCGCGGTGAGCGCGATCACGGTCGCCCTCGGCGTGATGTTCCTGGCGGTCGGGTTGGGCGCGCGGCAGCTCCTGCGTCGCACCACGAAGCTCTGGGCGTTCGCGGCATTCGTGATCGTGTCGTACGCGGTGACGAGCGAGGACGCGGCGATCGATCGGTGGATGGTCTTCCGCATCATGGGCCACAACCTGTCGCTGAACGCGGGCGGTGCGCTCGTCGGCGCCACGATGATCCAGCGCGTGCTCGCGCTCGTGTATGCGTCGCAGATCGCGCGCGCGGGTGACAGCCGGGCGATCGCGCACGGCATGGAGAAGCTCGGTGTGCCGCTCATCATCGCGACCTCGATGGATGCGGTGCTTGCGTTGCTGGGCGGTGTTGACCGTGGGAAACGCGGAGGCGGAGGCGGAGGTGGAGGCGGAGGTGGAGGCGGTGGCGGTGGCGGAGGTGGAGGTGGAGGCGGTGGCGGTGGCGGAGGCGGAGGCGGAGGGCGAGGTGGCGTCGCCGGGTTGAAGGCTTTCTTTGCGGCGATGAAGAAGCTCGCGAAGGGGAACGTCAGCACGCTCGTGGGCCGGGTGGATGAGCAGATGGCTCGGGTGGAGGCTCACCTCGAGCGACAGGGCATGACGGAGAAGAAGCGCGCGATCGCCAAGGATGCGGTTGTCGTGGCGGGGGTCGCGCTCACAATGCTCGGCATCAAGGCGCTCAAGATCTTGCCGAGCATTCCGTTCGCGCCAGGGCACAAGCTGGTGCTCCTCACGCCGCTCTATCTGGTCGCAAGCATGAAGACGAAGTCGCGGTTCGGGGGCACCCTCACAGGCGTCACCATGGGTACCGTGGCCTTCCTGTTGGGGGATGGACGCTACGGGGTCTTCGAGATCGCGAAGCACATCACCCCGGGCCTCGTGTCCGATTTCACGCGCCCGCTCTATGCGCGTGATGGGAAGGCCGCCGGCCCGTTCATGTGCTCCCTGGTGGGCGCATTCATGGGCAGCATGCGCTTTTCGACCATTTTTCTGCTGGTTTTGATCACGCAGACGCCGAAGGTCGCTTACGCGATGCTCGTGCCGGGCCTCGTCGTCCATACGACATTCGGGTTACTATCGGGGTTGGTCAGCGCACCGCTGGTCCGCGCCTTCGGGGCGACCGGGCCGGCCAAGAAATTGCTAGAACCACGTGACAAGGATGACCCCAAGGTGCTTCAGGAAGACATCAAATGAGTAAGCTCGTCTCCTCCGACGGTCGCACGCACATCACCTCCAGCCTCATGCGCGAGTCCCTCGTGGACCGCAAGGTGATCGCAAAGACGAACTCCGCCGAAGAGTTCTCCATCATGCCGGACGTCACGCTGGTCAGCATCGGCGGACAGTCCATCTTCGACCGCGGCAAGGCGGCAGTGCTCCCGCTGGTGACGGAGCTCGCCGCCATCCGCGAGTCGCGGAAGTACAAGATGGTCATCGGCGTGGGTGGCGGAGCACGCGTGCGCCATACCATCGCGATCGCGCTCGACCTGGGCCTGCCCACGGGCGGTGTCGCGCAGCTCGTTGGCGCCATGGAGGAAGCGAACGCCGTCTTCCTGAACGCGCTGATGGCCAAGCACGGCTCCATCGTGATGCAGCGCGAGCACTTCTGGGAGCTGCCGCTGTACCTGGAGAGCGGGATGCTGCCGATCGTGATCAGCACGCCGCCGTACCACTTCTGGGAGCCGCCGCCGGTCGAGGACAGCCCCATGCCCACGCACGGCTCGGACTTCGGGCTCTTCATCCACGCAGAGGTGCTCGGCATGAAGCGCATCATCTTCGTCAAGGACGAGGACGGCCTCTACGACAAGGATCCCAAGAAGCACTCAGACGCGCGGCTCATCAAGAAGACCACGCTGGGGCGCTTGCTCGGCGAGATGCCGGAGGAGCTGATCTTGGACCAGCTGCTCTTCAAGACATGGCAGAACGCGCGCCACGTGGAGCGCATCCAGATCGTGAACGGCCTGCGCCCGGGCGAGCTCACGCGCGCGCTCGCGGGTGAGGACGTCGGCACGGTGATCATGAAGGAGAAGATCGATGGGTGAGCAAGGCCCCGAGACCAGTCCGCGCAAGGGCATCGCAAACCTGCCCGGCGTCGCATCGTTCGAGCAGGCCTCTGCTGCCGGCTTTGACTATCGCCCCGTCGCGCTCATGCCGGACGTGAAGGTCCTCAAGATCGGCGGGCAGTCGCTGCTCGACCGGGGACGCAAGGCGCTCTTCCCCGTGCTCGACGAGATCGCAGCTGCGAAGGACAAGCACAAGCTGCTCGTCTGCTGCGGCGGTGGGACGCGCGCACGCCACATCTATTCCGTCGCGAGCGATCTGGAGCTGCCCACGGGTGTGCTCGCGGCGCTCGGCGGCTACGTGCCGCGCCAGAACGCGCGCATGCTGCAGATGTTGCTCGCGAAGCATGGCGGCATCTTCATGCTCCACGACGACTTCGAGAAGCTGCCGCTCTACTTCCGTCTTGGTTGCATCCCCATCATGACCGGCATGCCGCCGTTCGGTTACTGGGAGAAGCCGGCGGAGAACAGCCGCATCCCGCAGAACCGCACGGACGCGGGCGTCTTCCTCAGCGCAGAGGTGCTGGGCGCCAAGCGCGCCATCTTCGTCAAGGACGAGGACGGGCTCTACGACGACGACCCGAAGAAGAACAAGAGCGCAAAGCTCATCCCGCGCATCACCGCAAAGGAGCTGCTCGCGCTGGACCTCCCGGATCTGATCCTGGAGCGCGTGGTGATCGAATACCTGCAACGTGCACGCTTCTGCACGGAGCTGCAGATCATCAACGGCCTCGTTCCCGGCATGCTCACGCGTGCGCTCGAGGGCGAGGACGTCGGGACCATCATCTCCAAAGCCTGACCATGAAGAATCCCCTCCTGCGCTTCGAAGGCGCGCGCCTTCTACCGTTCATTGCCCTCGCGCTCTCCGCCGCGCTGCCTGCGTGCAGCCGGTCGAGCAGCGATGGCGCGAACGGCAGCACGGGCTCTGGCAGCGGCGCGGGCACAGGCGGTGGTACGGGGAACGATCCGATCCGCGTGGCGGCGGCCGCGGATCTGGCGGTGGCGTTCAAGGAGGTCGGCGCGCAGTACGAGGCGAAGACTGGCCGCAAGGTGGACTTCACGTTCGGGTCCACGGGGCTGCTCGCCAAGCAGGTGGAGGACGGCGCGCCGTTCGACGTCTTCGCCGCGGCGAATGCTTCCTTCGTGGACGAGGCGATCAAGAGCGGCGCGTGTGACGGCGCGACGAAGGCGCCCTACGCCACGGGCCGTCTTGCGATCTACGTGAAGACGGGCACCCCTCCCGCGCTCGCAGACCTGGGGAAGGCAGACTTCAAGCACATCGCGATCGCGAACCCGGACCACGCGCCCTACGGCAAGGCCGCGCGCGAGGCCATGCAGAAGGCCGGCGTGTGGGCCGCGGTCGAGAAGCGAATGGTCTACGGCGAGAACGTGCAGCAGGCGCAGCAGTTCGCGAGCTCGGGCAACGCCGACGTCGCCATCATCGCACTCAGCCTGGCGATGTCGGCAACGGAAGGCTCGTTCGTGGAGATCGACCCATCCATGCATACTGCACTCGATCAGCAGATGGTCGTGTGCACGGGCCGTGGAGGCCCGCGCGACCACGCGAAGGACTTCATGGCATACGTCGCCTCGACCGAGGGCCGAGCGTTACTGAAGAAGCGCGGCTTCCTGCTGCCAGGCGAAGTGCGACCTCAGTAATCGGAGAGGGGTGCGTGAGGCCGCTAGTCGAGCTCCGCCGCGGCTTCCACCTGCAGCGACGTCGGCGTGACGAGAAACGCCACGAGCGCGTGATGCGGAAGCGTGGGCGCGGCAACGTCCGCCGAGAAGATGGTCATCGGCGACGTACTACCGACCTTCACGAGCGACCGGACCACCGGGCCGTGCGCCAGATGCTGCCCGGCGTTCTCGCCAGCGGTTGGGTCCGCAGTGAGCCCGCGCTCCACCTCCGCCACCCAGACCTCGCGGGCCTCGGCCGACACGGCGCTCACCCGCACATGACCACCGGCCGCGTCCGACGACAGTCCGACGTGCGCGCTGACTTGCCCCGCAGCTCGGGCGATCGCCTTGCGCGCGGCACCGTCGTCCGAGCCGACAAGCTGGGCGGTACCCGCCACCACCATCTGCGGCGTGTAGATGCTGGAGGTGTGAAGCGCGCGGCCGTACGACTCCTGCAGCTTGGTGTATTGTGCACTCGAATACGGGTCCACCCAACCAAGCCGGTTCCAGTAGTCCACGTGCAGCTCGAGCGCGATGACGTGGGCTCCCGGGACCGGCTGGGTCTGGTCGAACGTGCGGAGAAGATCATCGGCCGGCGGACAGCTGGAACAACCCTCGGACGAGAAGAGCTCGACCAGCACGCCTTCTGTGGACGTGGACGGCGGCAGCACCGGCAGCGCCTGCGGTGCGCCATCATCGCTCGCCGTCCCAGCATCGACCGGAGCCGACTGTGCCGAGGACGCACTGCATGCGGTGATCGTGAAAGCAGACGCGAACGCGGCGACGAAGCGTGCAAGATACATGTGTTTCAAGGCTCCTCCGAGAGCGCGAGGTATGTCAAACGCCCGATCTCTGCGCGCGCATGGAGACCATCCGCAAGCACCACGGCCTGACCTTCGCGGGCGTACTTGCCGGCGCTGGCTGTCGTGACGTCGTCTTCCAGCGTCCACGCAGACAGCACGTGCCCTGGAGGCAGCGGAGAGGCGAGCGGAACCGTGACCACCATGGGCGCGGTCGAGCGCGCGCCAAAGGGCCCGAACGCGTGGACCTGCAGGAACCCGCCGTCCACGCTGCGTGCATGCGATGCCGCCGCACGAAATGCGCGGGCGCTCGCGTCGTAGTCCACAAGGTCGAACGCGAGCCTGGCGTTCGCGGGCAGCTCGAGCGACACGCCGCCGGAATAGAATGATCGCGGTGCCGTCACGGCGGAGTCGGGCAAGAGCGGGCCGGCGTTGGGGAGCGCCACAAGGGTTGCGGCCGCAGTGAGCACGACCTCACCCGTGGCGTCCGGCGACAGCCGCACGAAGACGTCCGCGAACGCAGGGCGACCGTCGATGTGCACAGCGAACTGACTCACGCGGACGTGCCGGCCGACAAGCACGTCGAACGACCCATCGCTTGCGACCGCTCCAGGCACGCAGATGCCATCGCCACAGAGCGAGAGCGCGACGGGCGCAGATGGCGCGAGATCGTCCTCGCCGCGAACTTTGCCACGCACGCCCAGCAGGCACGTGGCGCCGGGCCGGATCTCGTCGGGGGCCTCGCTGCAGGGGCCATTGGCCGCTGCCGGCTCCGCGCCGTTGTGGGAGGTGTCCGGCGGAGAGCTCACGACCGTTGCCGCACCCGTCTGCGAGGTCTCACCTCCGCCGCACGCAAGCTGGGCGCAAAGACCCGTGAGCGCGATGGTCGGGAAGACACGCATCCGCGCATTCTACGCGTGGCGGGGCAGATGGTTACGGTCCCCGTGTGCGAAAAAGTGGAACAGGCGTTCGAAAATTCGCGCTGAGCGGGTGCCCGGGCGCTACTTGCAGAGGTCCATGTCGCGCGCGCACATCTTCCCGTTGCGACAGGTGCGCTTGTCGGAGTACTCCTCGCCACAGATGGTGCACTTGTTGTTGACGCAGACCTGTCGATCGTTGGGGCAATCATACGAGGTGCTGCAAGGGCACATGGTGGCGCCGGCCGGGATATTGTCCCCGCAGGAGCTCATGCGACCGTCATCGAGGCACCCGCCCACGACGCCGCCGGTCGTGCAGTAGATGCAGCCGATGACCGTGCCCTTGCCGGCGCATGCAGTGCACGCGTTGACGTTCCCGCCGCCGCAGGCATAGGTCACCGGCGTTACCGAGCCCGCGTCCTTGCCTGACGTTGCATCGGCCCTCGCATCCGTGCTGGCGTCCGTCGTGGCTGAACCACCATCGTCGGCTGCCATACCGTCGACGATCGCGCCGCCCTCCGCGAAGAAGCCCCCCTCGGAGGTCTGTGGGCTCGAGCCGTCTCCGGCGCCCAGGTCCGCGGCGCCTGTACCCGTGCTGGAGAGGCCGCATGCCGCGACCATCCCGCCGACGAGCGCGCCCACCAGGGCGTTGCGACGCCAGATCCCCATGTTCTCAGTATACGCCGGAATCGAACCTCCGGGCATGGCGTTCACCCCCTCCATGAACGAGACACCCACGTCCCAGGCCTCGCCCAGCTCTCATCCCTATCGCACCTCTGACCAGACGTCCGAGCTGCTGGAGCTCACTGCGACGCTCTCCACGAGGGAGCGTGAGCTCGACAAGCTCCGCTCCTGGAAAAGGCGCTCGCGCATTGGCGTGCTGATCGCGCTCGTGGTCGCCACCGTGCACGTGGCCGCGTTCAGCGGGCTCCTCGTCCTCCGCTACGTGCCCAAGGCGAGCGAGCTCGGCGGTTCATCCTGCCCCGAGCCCATCGCCGCTGCCATGCAGGCCCCAGTCGGCACGACGGAGACCCCTGAGGACACGGGGTGCGGAGAGAGCGATCCCTGCCCACACGCGACCGCGCTCGACCAGGTTGGCGGCGAGGAGAAGATCCCCGCGCTGGCCACCGAGATAACGCGTGCATTATACAGCGATCCGACGCTCGCCCGGAGCCTGCGATTCCAGGCATTTGGTCGCGAACGCGCGGAGACCGTCGTACGTCAGCAGCTGCAGTCGCTCCTTGGTGCCACGCAGGATGACGACGCGGAGGACACGTTCGAGCTCGCGTGGGACCAGCGACCCACGCGCACCGAATGGGCCGCGGCAACGGAGGTCGTGGTGAAGGCGCTCGAGAAGCACGAGGTGAGCGCGTCGAACCTGGAGCAGCTGCGCGGTCAGATCGAGAACGCAGGCAGCCAGGCGACGGACGACACCCCGAAGCGCCGCCGCATCCTCCACGCGCGCGCGTCCGTCGGGCTGGCGTGCCCCGAAACGCAGATCTCGTCGCGCCCGCTCGAGAGCTCCTTCAATCGCATCGTGACGGGCTGCGGAAAGAGCGCGATCTACTCGCAGACGGATCCCGAATCTGGAAGCTCTGCCTGGAAGCGCGACGAAAATCCTTAGCGCTGCTTGGCCTCAATCACAGTTGGAGCAGACGCCGGTGGTCTTCACATCGAACGTGAGGTTCGCCGGGATCTGCGCTGCGAAGATCTGCGGGTTGATGAGCACGGTCGGGTACTGATGCGCGAGAATGTACGGAGCCTGCGCCGAGGCGCCGATGACGATCTGGTTTCCGTACCACGCGTTGTCCGGTGCCATCTGCGCGAGCAGCGCGGGCGGGAGTGTGGGCGCCGTGAACGACGTGGTGGCTGCATGGACCGGGAAGACCACCGACCAGAAGACGCTGCTGCCCTGACCACCGTCCGGCGTGTGCGTGCCTGAGAGCGGCACCGTCGCAAACGCGTCCGCCGGTAGCGCGCTGTCGTTCTGCCACTGCACGCTGGGTGCCGCAGTGGTGCCCGCGAGCTTGAAATCGTGGACGCGCGGGAGGAGCTTCGTGAAGTCTTCGGAGAGCGGGTTCGCCGCGGGAATGCGCTGGTAGCGCGTCGACGTGAGGATATCGCCCACGGCGTACCCCGTGAGGACCGTGTGTGATTGCACGACGGACGCGAACGCCGCCGGCGGCGTGACGTAGTCGAGCGGCTGCGTGATCGCCGTGGCGCTCGCGGTGCTCGCCTGCAGGTGGAGCTGGCCGTTGCGAGGCGTGGCGATATCCACGTTGACGTTGGTGAACCCGGACGCGACCGCGCCGGTGAACGTCATCTGCTTGTGAGGCGCAGCGAGCCAGTCACCCGCGGCGACGTTCGCGTTGCCGACACCGCCGTCCGGGTTCGCCACAGCGAGCGCAGCGTACGCAAGGAGCGACGAGTTCTGCAAGTCGCGCGCGGTGGCAATGAAAGGAACCTTGCCCGTGGACGGCTCGATGCAGGTCGAGTCCAGGTCAAACGTGTACGCCTGCGGGAACGGCCCCGGCACGATGTTCCAGCCGCTGCAGAACGGCTCGAAGCCGTAGCTGATGCCGCCCGCGTCGAGCGTGGGTGCGTTCGCGAGCGTACCCGTGATCTGTCCGGCCGCGACGAACGGCACATAGATGTTGCGGGCGATGTGGATGGTGTCGCCCGGGGTCAGCTCGACGACGGTTGTCAGGTAGTACGTGGGCGGAGCGATCATGCCGTTGACGACGTAGTTCGCAGTGAGCGAGCCGCCTGCAAACATGGTGTGCGTGGCCTTTCCGTCCGCGCCCGTGGCGACCTTGGTGACGGTGCCGTCGGGGTCCATGAAGTACACGTCGGTGCCTGCGGACGGCGCGCCGACGTCGTTCGTGACGAGCGCGGTGACGGGCCCTGCCTGCGGCCCCGAGTCCGGCGCGGGAACGTAGTTGTCTGGCAGGCCACCGTCCGGCAGCGGCGCCGTCGTGGTGCTGGTGGGCGCAACGGGCGAGTCCACGCTCGCATCCGCGGCGTCGTTGTTGGTGAGCTTGTCATCGCATGCGTACACGACGAGACCCAGGGATGCCCAGAGCGGAAGGACCAGCCATTTTCGCATTGAGGTATGCTACCGAAAACGCGCGCGTCACGCATGTCGAACCTGTCCGTAAACCCCCTGTTTCTCTCGGTCGATATCGCCGTCATGGCCACGGTCGTTGCCGGCGTTGTGGGGGTGGCGGTCGCGTCGCTGCTCTCGAATGTGCGCTTCTTCGGACGGGACGCGCTGGACGCGCTGTTCTGCGGGCCGCTGGTGCTGCCACCCACGGTGCTCGGGTACTACCTTCTGGTCCTCTTCGGCAGGCGTAGCTTCATCGGAGCGGTCTACGAGCACATCACCGGGAGCAGCATCGTGTTCACTCGAACGGGCGCGGTGCTCGCTGCCGCCGTGGGCGCGCTGCCGCTGATCGTGAAGTTCTCGCGCGCCGCGCTCGAGTCGGTGGATCCCTTGCTGGTGCCCGCGGCGCGCACCCTTGGCGCTTCGCCGCTGCGCGCGCTGGTGACCATCCAGATCCCGGTCGCTGCGCGTGGCATCGCGGCAGCGGTGACGCTTGGCTTCGCGCGCTCGCTCGGTGACTTCGGCGCCACGCTCATGCTCGCGGGCGACATCCCTGGCGAGACGCAGACCGCGAGCCTGGCGATCTTCGACGCCATCCAGGGCCAGCAGGAAGGTGAGGCCGTCGTGATGATCGTGCTCCTCAGCGGCATCGCCTTCGCGAGCCTCTATCTCGCCAACAAGCTGATCGCGCGCGGGCATGAGCACTGACGAATGAGCACGGCCGCCCCCTCGCGCTCGCTGACTGTCAGCGTCGATCATCGCGTCGGTGACATTGCGATCTCGGTGTCGTTCACGGCGAAGCCCGGGATCACCGTGCTGTTCGGCCCATCGGGCTCGGGCAAGAGCACGCTGCTGGCTGCGATCAGTGGGCTCCTCACGCCGGACTCCGGCACTGTCCGCCTGGCCGACACCACGTGGCTGGACACGAAGAGCGGCGTCGCCATGCCGGTGCACCGTCGCAGGGTCGCCTTCGTGTTCCAGTCACCGGCGCTCTTCCCGCACATGACCGCGCTGGAGAACGTGATGTATGGCATGGACAAGAACGTCCCACATGACACGAACGTCGAGCGCGCGAAGACGCTGCTCGCCACCTGGGACGTCGCAGCGCTGGCGCACCGTAGGCCAGCCAGGTTCTCCGGCGGCGAAGCACAGCGTGTCGCGCTCGCGCGCGCGTTCGCCACATCACCCGAGGTGGTGCTCATGGACGAGCCGTTCTCCGCGCTGGACGACGCACGCCGTCGCGCGCTCGCAAAGCGCGTGAAGGACGTCGTGGAGGAGCTACGTGTCCCCGCGATCTTCGTCACACACAGCGTGCGCGAAGCTGAGGCGCTTGGCGATCACCTGCTCTTGCTCGAGAACGGCAAGATCACGAAGGAAGGCGCGCCCGCCGATATCCTGGCGACCGTCCACGCAGAGTAGCGTGCGCTGGCCTGGCGACCACGCCTGCTGTCATCCCCCTACTTGACGTTGCCGGCTTGCGGCGGCTGATTGTCGTTCTGGACGCAGGCGGAGAGGTCGAAGAAGAGGAACTCGAGGGCCTTCTCCTGCGGCGTCAGGCCAGACGTGGTGCAGCCCGACGGCCAGTCTGGGCCATGCTGATCGCTCGCGGAAACGTGCAGATCGCTGAAGACCGTGCGGCCGCAGATGTGCGCGTCGTCGGCGCCCACGGGTGCGTTCGCGGTCACGTACTCCACCGCCGTGGGGTGGCCTGGCGTCATCGAATCACTCATGGTGATCCAGTCGCGCGCGAGCTTCGGGTCCACTGCGTCCAGGTTGTGGCGCGGCTGGACAATGTCGATGCCCTTGCCGCCATTGAGTGCGTTCACGTTGCCGAGCCACTCCTGGAAGTCGTGTCCCTTGGGGAACGTCGTGATGATGTCTGCCGGGGCAGTTCCGGTGCCGCCCGCCGGGTCGTTCCCGTCGTTCCAGGTGCCAATCGAGTTGAGCTGCTGGTTGCCCGTGAACCACACGCGATGCCAGTGCGTGGCGAACATGCGGCCGCCGTTCGAGATGTAGTCGTACATCGCGTCGTATGCAGCCTGACCCTTCGTCTCCTCGTGGACGTCGCCTTCACACGACAGCAGCACCAGGTCGTACTTCTTCAAGCTGTCAGCGGTGCCCCAGAAGCCCTGGGCCTTGGGGAACGAAGCGCCACCCTGGTACTTGGTGGTGACGGGCGCCATGCTGCCCTGACCGGAACCTGCATAGAAGTTCACGCTTCCGTCGCCGTCTGGCTGGGTGAACTCCGCGTCGTCCAGGCCGAGCTTCTGCTTGCGGAGGAAGCACTCGAGCGTGTCGGCGCCGCCGGTGGTGAGTGCGATCTTGGGGATGTCCCCCTCGCCCTTGTTGCGCGGCAGGCGCGTGAGGTTCTTGTCCGAGAGCTTGTTCTCGACGCACGACTGCACGTTCGGCATGGTGAGCTTGCGACGCCACTTGCCGACCTGGATGATCACGGGGATGTCATTTCCCACCGGCACGTTCACGAGCGTGAAGTTGCCCTTCGTGTCCGTGACGGCGGTGATGAGCGGATCGCCCGAGACGTTGCCGCAACGATCGCACGTAGCGCCGTGGGTGATGGGCAGGACCTGCTCCGGATGGTTCGGCACGTAGACCAGGACGTTGTAGAGCGGGTTCGCGCCGGCGGGGTCGTACACGGTGCCGGTGATGCTGGTGGTGCCCCCGCCGCTGCACGCTTGCTGCTGCTTGCAGAGACCGTCGATGCAGGGCTTCACGGTCCCGCCATCGCCGTTGCCGCCGCCGAAGCCGGGCGGCTTCTGCGAGTCGTCGGCGCCGTTGTTGTTGTTGCCGCCGCCGAAGATGGAGTTGATCGCATCACCGCATCCCGTGGTGCCGAGCAGCAGCGCAGAGACCGACACGAACAAAGCAGAAAGCGGGTAGCTCAGGCGCATTGCGCACCTCCAGAGGATTGGGTTCGTCAGCGAACGCGGCCTCATGTTTACATTGACGCACAGCAGAAGACTCCGCAAAGAGCTTCGCTCAGAGCGTCATTTTACAGTGCCAATGACCTCGGCGACGCGTGCAACAAAGACGTCCGCGGTGAACGGCTTCTGCAGGAAAGTGACGCCCGGTGGCAGCGTTCCGCGGCGGAAGATCTCCTCGTCGTTGTAACCAGACACGTATAGGACGCGAAGCCCGGAACGGATCGCGGCGAGCTTCGCGAACATCTCCGGTCCGGAGAGCCCAGGCATCACGACGTCCGTCACCACGAGATCGATTTCACCTTCGATCGTCGGGAGCAGCTCGATCGCGTGCGCGCCGTCATGCGCGAGATGGACCACGTAGCCGCTGCGCTCGAGCATGCGCTGCACCGCCTTGCGCACGGCGCGATCGTCCTCGACCAGGAGCACCGTGCCGGAACCGCACCGCGTGGCCGCGGCAGGAACGGGCGCAGCCGGCGGCGGCTCGGCGACGTCGAGCGAGGTGCGTGGAAAGCGAACCACGAAGGTCGTGCCCTCGGTCGGTTGGCTCGTCACCTCGATGGTGCCGCTCGACTGCTGCACGATCCCATACACCGTCGACAGGCCAAGGCCCGTACCGCGCCCCACGCCCTTCGTCGTGAAGAACGGCTCGAAGATGCGCTTCCGGGTCTCTTCGTCCATCCCGTGCCCTGTGTCACGCACGATCAACGACACCTGGTCGTCCGAGAGCGACGTCTCGAGCGTGAGCGTACCGCCGTTCGGCATCGCGTCGCGCGCATTCACCGCCAGGTTCAGGAGCAGCTGCTCGAGCTGGCGCGGGTCCGCATTCACGCGTGCGCGCCCGGCACCGGCCACGACGACGACGTTGATGTCCTCGCCAATGAGCCGCCGCAGCATGGGCGAAAGGGTGTCCACGACGTCGTCGAGAACGATGTTCTGTGGGGACAGGATCTGCTTGTGGCTCACGGTCAGCAGCTGCCGCGTCAGGGATGCGCCGCGATCGGCCGCCTTCACGATCTCCCCCATCTCGATCGTGCGCGAGTCATCCTGGTCCAGCGTCCTCCGCACGCTCTCCGCGAAGGCACCGATCACAGTAAGCAGGTTGTTGAAGTCGTGCGCCACGCCGCCTGCGAGCCGCCCGATGGCCTCCATCTTCTGCGCCTGGCGCAGCTCCTCCTCCAGGCGTGAGCGCTCCGTGACGTTCTCGGCGAACGCCAGCACGAGGTTTGGCGGGACTGCGACGTAGGTGACCGAAAGCCGCAGCTTCTTTCCGGTGGTCGGGAGCGCGTGATCGAACTCGCGGTGGAGGGTCTCGCCACCACCGAGACACGTGCGGATGTCGCGGCTGATCTCGGAGTCTGCTCCGTACATGTCCGTCAGCGTGATGCCAAGCATGCCGGACAGCCGTCCTTCGGACAGCTCCAGGGCAGGGTCGTTGAAATCTACGAGCACGAACTCGTCGCTAGACCCTGGCGACCTCTCCCACGCGTACGTCGGAACGGGAATCGCCTCGAATTGCGCACGTACGCGACACTCCAGCGCCCTGGACACACGCTCTGCTTTTTTTCGCTCCGACACGTCGCGTGCAACGGTGAGCACCGCGCGCGTCCCCTCGTAGACCAGCGGAATGGACGCGACCTCCGCGTCGCCTTCGGTGCCATCAGCGCGCACGAACCGCTGCGCAACGAAGGTCGTCGGGCGCCCGCTCCCTACTTGCGTGAGCCGCGCGTCGACGTTCGTTGCCTCGGCCGGGTGCACGAAGTCCGACGGGGGACGCGCGAGCAGCTCGTCCAGCGAGACAAGGCCGAACGCGCGCAGCAGCGCCGGATTCGCATAGAGGAAGCGACGGCCGTCGTGGACGAAGATGGGCTCTGGCGAAAGCTCGACAAGCTCACGATAGCGCTGCTCGCTCTCGCGCTGCTTGCGCTCCGCATCGTGCAGCGCCGTGAGATCCGCGGCCATGAGCACGACGCCGGTGACCTTGCCCAACGCGTCCACGAGAGGCGAGGTCCGCGCGGAGAGGAAGACGTGAAGCGGAGGCTCCACGAACGTGGTGTCGTGTTGCCCCGTGTACGACCCCTTCTCGCCGCGAAGCGCGGTGTGTAGCGCGGCTAGCAGACCGGGGGAGCGCACATTCCCGAGCTCGGTCCCGAGAATCTGCGCGCGCGTCGCGTTCATCATCTCCAGCAAACGCCCGTTGCAATCCACGATGCGCAGCTGCGCGTCGCACACAGCCACGCCTACGGGCGTGTCGTCCAGGAGCGCCCGCAGGATCGCGTCATCGTGCGGGGACATGGCTCACGCGGACGCCTCGGGTGTCAGCGACTTCGTGAAGACCCGGTACACCTTGTACTTCGTGGCACCGAGCAAGCGGATGCCCGTGTTGACCGGCGCGTTGTCTTCAAGGGTCCAGGAGAGCTCTCCCCACGTCATGCCGCACTTCTTTCCCGCGTCGTTCATGTCCGCATACAGGAAGGCGGACATGGCGGCGTACTTGCGCACGTTGCGGAACTTCTTCCGGATGCCCAGGAGCGCGAGGCGTCCGCTCTTCGCGCCCTCCACCTTCAGCCGGTAGAGCAGCTTGAGGGCGCCGAACGGGAACAGCTTGCCGTCCAGGTCGCGCACGATCTCGTTGATGTTCGGGATGGCGACCGCGAACGCAGCGGGCTCACCGTCGATCGTGACGATGCGCGTGAGCTCCGGCACGAGGATCATCTTGAAGTCCGACGCCATCTTCTTGGCCTCGTCGCGCGTGAGCGGAACGAAGCCCCAGTTGTCGCTCCAGGCGTCGTTGAAGATGTCCACGGCGAGGTCGACATCGCGGCCCAGGTTCTTCATGTCGAACTGACGTGCGACCACCTCCGGCATGGCGCGGAAATCCGTCTGGGCGCGGCGCACGCGCTTGCTCATCTCGCCGACCTCGTAGCGCCACGCGTAGAAGTCCTTCTCCTTCACGTAGCCGGCCTGCTCGATGAGCTTCGCCTGATA
The DNA here is from genome assembly GCA_038230375.1 of Polyangiales bacterium. GTDB lineage: Bacteria > Myxococcota_A > Polyangia > Polyangiales > Polyangiaceae > JANXLV01. The sequence goes on from JBBRNJ010000020.1 coordinate 102,190, forward strand.
GGGATGGTGGTGCGGCATCATGAGCGCGGGCGGGTAGTCGAAGCCTTCGACAAGGCATCCGAGCTCCTCGTTGATGGACAGCGAGACGGGGCCGCGAATGACCTTCATGCCCTTGTCGCGCAGCCAGCTCTCGGCGCGCTCGAGCAGGGCCTTCGTGACCTCCGGATCGTCGATGGTGTCGAGGAAGCCGAAGAAGCCGGTCGCGTCCTTGTAGCGTTCGATGTGATCGTGATCGATCTGCGCGGTGATGCGCCCAACACAGCGCCCGTTCTGGTACGCGGTGAACGTGGTTCCCTCTGCGTGCTTGAAGAGCGGGTTCTTCTTGGGGTTCAGCCGGTCGCCCAGGTCCATGTCGAGCGGCCGGATGAAGTGCCGGTCGTCCTTGTAGATGTCGGAGACGACGTCCAGAAAATCCCGCAGCTTCCCACCCATCGGCGTTTCACGGATCTCGACCATGGCGCTCTTCCTAACGCGGGAAGGGGCACGTTGTCCAACCGGGGGAATGGTGGTTTCGCGGTTACTTCTTCAGCGCGGCGTAGAAGGCGGCGTCTCTGCGGCGCAGGCGCAGGATCACGGCGCCGTCCTTTGCGGCTTCTTGCAGCTCGTGCGGCGTGGGCTCCACCTTGCCGTCAGCTTCGACGATGACGTCGCCGACCTTGACCCCCGCGCGATCGGCGGCGGAGCCAGGGACGATCGACGTGACGATCGGGAGCTGTTTTTGCGGGAGATTGAGCTCTCGCGCCTGATCGGCAGACAGATCACGAACGGAGAAGCCAAGGCCCGCCTGCGGCACGTTCTGCTGCTGCACCGGCAACGGCGCGGTCTGCGCTTCGGGGCGCGCGGCAAGGACGGCCGACGAGCCGTACTTCTTGCCTTCGCGCACGATCTCGAGGGCGACCGTGTCGCCGACCTCGTGGGTCATGACCTCGCGAATGAGCTCATGGCTGTCATGCACCGGCCTGCCAGCGACGCTCGCGATCACGTCACCAGGCTTCAGGTTCGCCTTCTGACCGGGACCACCGTCACTCACCTGGTTGATGAGCGCACCGGAGCGCGCCTCCACCTTCATCGCCGCGCCGAGCTCCGGCGTGATGTCCTGGATGCCCACCCCGATCCACGCGCGCTGCACGCGGCCGTTCTTCACCAGCTGCTCCGCAACGCGCTTCGCCATGTTCGACGGCACCGCGAAGCCAATGCCGCTGCCGCGCCCCACGATCATCGTGTTGATGCCCAGCACCCGCCCGTCCAGATCGCAGAGCGGGCCGCCAGAGTTGCCGGGGTTGATGCTCGCATCGGTCTGCAGGTAGTCCTCGATCGCGTTCATGCCGATGCCGGCGCGCCCCTTCGCGGAGAGCACGCCCGCCGTCACGCTGTACGTGAGCCCGAACGGAGAGCCGATCGCCACGACCCACTCACCCACGCGTGCCTGATCCGAGTCGCCGAACTTCGCGGCCGTCACGTTGGGCGCGTCGATCTTGATGACTGCGAGATCGGTGGCCGGGTCGCGCCCGATGAGCCGCGCTGGCAGATAGCGCCCGTCGCGCAGCCGCACGTTGATGGTGAGCGCGTTGTCGATGACGTGATTGTTCGTGAGGACGGCGCCGTCCGCCGTGAAGATCACGCCGGAGCCCGTGCCGCGCGCGATGGGTCCCTCGCCGTTGCGCCCGAAGAAGCGCGACACCTGGTCCGCCGACTCGTCGCGGGCCGTCACCTCGATCTGGACGACCGCCGAGCCGACCTTGTCCGCCACGGCGACGAACGCATCCGAGAGCTTCCGCGCCTCGCTCTGCGCGGCCTGGATGTGCGCCGGGCTCTGGGGAGGCGTGGGCGCTGGGCCGTCTGGCTTCACCGCGACCGCAGGCTGCGTGTTCGGCGCAGGTGGTACGGGCTGCGCGAACGCTTCCTTCGAGACCAGCGAGGGGAGAAGAACCAGCGCAAGAACCAGTGCCGAACGCGTGTACATTACAGCTATCCTCCGAGCATCAAGCAAACGGGACAACCGGCGCCCGAACCGGTGCATTCCCATCCTACATCCCGAAGGCCCGTTCGACTACGCGGGACCAGGGCGCCGCGCCGGTGAGCCCAGCGGCTTCGGACATGGGGCCGCGGGGCCCGTCCAGGTCCGTGACCTCCAGCATGTCGGCGCCTTGCATGACGCCCACCCTGCCGGCGGCGCGGATCAGCGCACGGATGTAGGGACGCGGGTCGACCGCGGGGTCCACGCCAAAGCGCCCGAGCAGCGCGCGGCGCGTGGGAATGAACGGGGGATCGAGCTGTGAGACGACGACGCACGAGCTCGCGCGCACGTGGCCCTGCGGGTCGTACGCCACCAGCTCCACGGAGTCGTGCGGCCCCTTGCGCGCGCCCAGGTGCATCGCAATCGCGTCGATGAACGCCGCCTCTATGGCGCGCGGACGATCGAACCGCAGGTCCCCGAGTGAACGCCTGCGCTCCGCGAGGCGCACCTCGAGCATCGCGATGGCCGTGGCGTCGCGGGACTCCGCGCGACGTGCGCTGACGCCGCTCTCTTCCATGAGCATGCTCGCCTGATTGCACGTGAGCTTGTAGCTGTACGATGCAGAGGTGTAGCCGAGCTTGGCGTAGAAGGCCTGCGCGGGGTTCGCCTCGAGCACCTCCGCGGCGAGCACCAGCGGCCTGCCATGCGCGCGCTGCACGGCGATGCGTGCCAGCTCCTCGAGCAGTGCACGACCGGCGCCGCTTCCTCGCGCGGTCTGCGCCACGATCAGCGAGCGCACCTCGCACGTGGTCGGCGTCAGCGGGTGCACGCCGTGGCGTTCGATCCAGCCCTCGACCTGCCCGATCACGCGACGCTGAACGCACGCCACCAGATGCACATGACGACCGAGCATGGGCAGCCCACCGCGGATGCGCGCGTCCTCGTCCAGCCTTCGCCCGACCTCGGCGTAGACGCTCTCTTCTTTCGTACCCGCGTAGCCGCCCCATGCCTCGTGCGCGTCCCATAGCTCGCGCCACAGACCGGCGAGCTCGAAGCCGTCGCCAGGGAGCGGCGGTCTCACGCGCAGGTTCTCTTCGGTCAAGGCGGCCACGACTCGTGTGTTCCTTCGGGGAGCCGGAGCTCCACCCACTCCAGAGTAAGCCCCTGCGCGGGCGCGGTCATCCCCGCGTCGCCACGATTTCCGCTCGCGAGCGCCCGGGCCACCGCGCCGGGCTCTTTTCGCCCCAGTCCCACGTCGACCAGCGTGCCCACGATGATGCGCACCATGTTGTGCATGAACGCGGTGCCAGTGACCTCGACGTCGCAGAGGTGCGGCTCCGGCGCGGTGACGTCGACAGAGAACAGGGTGCGCGTGGTCTGTTCGCGTTCGTCCTTCGCGGAGCGAAACGCGCGAAAGTCGTGCGTGCCGACCAGGGCGCTCGCCTCCGCGCGCACCAGCGCAAGGTCCATGGGGTTCTCGATCTTCCACGCACGATTGCGCTGGAACGGATCGCGGACCTTGTCCATGAGCAGGCGATACCTGTAGCGCTTTCGTTCGCTCGCGAATCGCGGGACGAACCCGGCGGGAAGTAGCTTGGCCGCGCGTACCGCGACGTCGTCGGGTAGGTGCCGGTTCACGCCAAGGACCCAGCCGCGCGGCTCGATCTCGCGCGTGGCGTCGAACGCCACCATCTGCGCCTTCGCATGGACGCCGGCGTCGGTGCGGCTCACGCCGGAGATGCGCGTTATCTTGTCGTCGAGCTCACGCACGGCGCCGAGCAGGGCGTCCTCTACCGTACGCAGGCCCTCTTGCCGTACGAAGCCGTGGAACTCGGTGCCGTCGTAGGCAACCGTGAGGAGCACCGCGTAGCTCACTCAATCCACGCGAGCGTCGGTGCTCGCCCCGTCTGCGCTGCTACCGGACGCGTCGTCGGGCGCGCTGCCCGCGTCCGTGGTGCCGCCGGTCTGCGGCTTGCCGAGCGGAGGCGCAGCGACGCAGATGCGATCCGTGCAGAAACCGGAGAGGCAGTCGTCACCGCGAAGGCAGGCCTCACCTGGCGCGTGGCGCGTCTCACCGCACGCGGCGAATGCGCACACGAACGGAAGCGCGATCAGGGCAGCACGGAGGCGGCTCGTGCGACGGGGCACTCCGGCACCCACGGCTCAGTCTCCCGCGTCGTTCGCGTCGCCGCTGTCGTCGGTCTGTGCGTCCATGTCCACGACGCCAGTGTCCAGGTCCAGGCCGGCGTCGGTCCCGGCGTCCGTCGTGTTGCCGCCCTCGTCGCCGGTGCCGCCTTCGTCGCCGGTGCCGCCTTCGTTCGGTAGCAGCCCACACGAAGCCGACGCGTCGCCCGTGCAATCAGGGGTCGCACCGTCGGTACAGCCCGCCGAGAACGCGCTGGCGGCAGCCATGCCGAAGCCGGCGATCGCGAGCACGGCGACCGACACGATGAGTCTTGGGCTGATTCTGACGTTCATGCCTTCTTCTCCCCGGTCAGTGCTGCTGCACGAAGTTCATGGGCACGCTGGCCTCCGCGCAGCCGCCCGTAGGAGACGGGAAACTCGAAGAGCGGAACGTGTTGAGCACGCAACTCGAGACCTGCGAGCTGTTGAGCTCGTTGGTGCCGATGTTTGCAGAGCAGACCGTGCCATTGGAGCCGATGCGGAGCGACACGCTGAGCTTGCCGGTGAGGGTGTTGTCGCTCGCGAGTGCGTTGTTGTAGCAGCGACGAGATGCGCGCGCGCGGGCTCCGAGCGCGGCCTCGAGGTCGGCGTTCGTCCTGCCGCTGCACACCTTCGCGTCGCACCCGTTCGTCGCGACGTAGGTCGCCGTCTGCTTCGGCGGGGGCGCTGCGTCTGCGGATGCCACGGGGTCGGGCGGAGGAGGAATGTAGTCCTCGTTCCTGCGCGGGGGAGGAGGGAGAGTCGCGGAGACGGAGGCGCTGGGCACGGTGCCCACATCGTCCGTCTGGGTCTTCTTCCAGTAGATCAACCCGCCGACGCCACCGAGCAGCAGCAGCACCAGCACGATGTACTTACCGTTGCCTCCGGACGGCACGCCAGCGGGAGCTGCGGTCGACGACGGGGGTTTGGAGTTCATAGAAAGGGGGTCCTCGAATGGAAGCGCAAGCTAGGGCTCCGGGATGGCAGGTGAGTATAAGAGAAGCGGACCAACCCGGGGAACTTATTGCTTGATGCCCAGGGAGACGTGCGTGTCACCGTACGCGCGTGTCTCGTCCCACGACATGCCCGGCACCAGGGGCGGCGGGTCCCGCTTTCCGTGCTCCAGCACCAGGACGCCGTCCGCGGTGAGCCACGCTAGGCAGATGGCGAGCTCCAGAGGCAACTCCGGCGACGTCACGCGTGCATAGGGAGGGTCCACGAACACCAGGTCGAACTCGGGGGCCTTTGCGCGGGCAAGGGTGGCAAGGGCCTTGTCCACGGGTGCCTGGAGCAGCTGCATCTGCGACGCCACGCCGAGCTGGGCGGCGTTCTCGCGGATGGCCGCCGCAGCCGCCCGATCCTTGTCCACGAGGACCGCCGTGGCAGCGCCCCGGGACAGCGCATCGAACGAGAGCGCGCCCGTACCGGCATAGAGATCGAGGACGCGGGCACCCGCTGGCAACGCGCCGCGCGCCGTCAGCGCCGAGAAGAGCGCCTCCCGGACGCGGTCCGTCGTCGGCCGTGTGAGGTCACCCTTGGGCGCCACGAGCCGCCGCGAGCGAAGAGAGCCACCCGTGATCCGCACCCCGTCACTCTACCATCCTACGCAGCGCACCTACACCAACCGCCCTCAAAGGACTGTCGAAGCTCACTGCGGCCTCGTGTAGACTCGTGAACATGGACCGTCGTGCCCTCTCGCGGACCGCGTCGATTTTGGCCAGTGCTGGCCTCGTCTCGATCTTCTCTTCCACGCCGGCACGCGCCGAAGACCCGGGCCCGAAGGTTCACTCGGTCGCGGTGCTCGGTATCGGCTCCGACGACGCAGAGGAGCAAGCGGAGGCACTGACGACCACCCTGCGAACGAAGGTCCGCGCCGCGTCGGGCTGGTCTCTGGGCGAAGCAAACCAGTCGCTCAGCATGCTCACAGCGGCGCTCAAGTGTCCGCAGGTTCCAGACGGCGCGTGCGAGCAGCGCATCGCCGAGCAGATCAAATCCGACCGCTACGTCTGGGGCACCATGCGCAAGGGCCCGGCCGGCAAGGTGAGCGTGGAGCTCCACTTCTTCGAGAAGGGGAAGGCCAGCGTCGTCGCCGGCTCATCGTACAGCGAAAATTTGAAGGACCAGAATGACGACTCGCTCCGGCGAGAGGCTCAGGCGCTCCTCGCGAAGCTGCAATCCACTTCGGTGGGTTCCGTGAACATCCGGTCCACGGTCTCCGACGGCGACGTTACAATCGACGGGACGCGCAAGGAGGTGCTGAAGGGCGGCATGCTCAGGGTCGATCTCGCGTCCGGCGCACACACGATCGACGTGAACCCGGCCGGCGCACCCGCCGAGCACAAGAACGTGGACGTGGTCGGCGGCAGCACCACGCAGGTCACTGCGGGCCCACCCCCCGTGATCGATGGAGACACGGGACTGGTGGTCTCCAAGCGCAAGGTGCTCGGCATCGGCGCCGGGGTGCTCGGCATCGGGGCGGCCGTGACTGGCATCGCCTTCGGTGTCGCGTGGAAGGGGCTCCAGGACGAGAACGACGCGAAGCTGAAGGACGTGCCGAAGGGCGCGGACGTGACCACGCTCTGCAACGACAAAGGCGCTGCGAGCAACGCGTGCAGTCACTACAACGCGAACAACGGCACCGCGCAGCTCTATAGCGGACTGGGCGTGGGCTTCGGCGTGCTCGCCGCCGCGGGGATCGGCGCCAGCGTGTACCTGCTCTTCATCAACCCGAACGGCACCAACGCAGCCGACCCCGATGCGAAGGTCACGGCGCAGCCAAGCGTGCACTTGCTCCCGCAAGTTGGACCCAACGGCGGCGCCATGACCGTCGCCGGCTCTTTCTAGCTAGCTCCTGCTTGTCCGGTTGTTTCAGCAAGACCCTGCCGGTAGTATGGGGTCTTGCCCAGGCCATCGTTTCCAGCAAACTTGCGGGAATTTCAGGCTCGCTTCGCGGGCGAAGAGGCGTGTGCGCAGTAC
>JBBRNJ010000021.1:0-108935 GCA_038230375.1 Polyangiales bacterium
GCGCGCCGATCCGGAAGTCGGTCCCGAGATCGCTGAGCAGGAACTGCCCGCGCAGGTCCACGCCGTACTCATTGCCAAGGAGGCTGTCGGAAGGAGCAAAGAGCATGACGAGCGGAAGGAGGCATGCGGCGGGCGCGCACCATCGAAGGCCGGGCTCCACGGGCCAGTCGAACTTCTCGTGATGCTCCGCATACGGCGAACGCACGGAGTGAACACCAACGAGCAGGCTACTGCCGCCGCCAACGCCTCCGCCCATTCCGTCAGGCAAAGCGACCATTCCCCCGAGCCCGATCTCTCCCGCCGGCCAGCGCCGATCGTCCCAGTCCGCGCGCGCAGCGGTCGCGACGAGGACCAGACCGGCGCCGAGAACGACTGCGGGCAAGAGCTGCATCCGTCTGAAACGTCCGAGCCCGCAGGACCTTACACGTTGACAGCTGCACGCCGCGTCGCGGGCGCGCTTGCCGTCCTCGCGCTTCCGTCATCGTTCAAGGTCCAGACCTGGCGCCGACGTGGCGGCGGAGCACCTCGATCAGCACGACGGCAAGCAGGACCAGGCCCGACAGCATGTAGAGGCCCGTCGTGTAGGCGCCAGTGCGATCCTTCAGCGCCCCAAACCCATAGGGCAGAGCGAACGCGCCGATTTGCGAGAGCGTGTTCATCGCCGCGATCGAGACCGCCACCAGGCGGCGCTGCACGATCGCGGTGGTGACCATGACCGTGCACAGCGTCACCGAGGTCCACACGAGCGTCAGGAGCATCGAAGCCGCGACCACGGCCACGCGTGAGGGCGCGAGCGCAATGGCAAATAGCGACAGGGCGAAGCCGGCGGTGCTCACGAAGAACATCAGGAACCGCTCGTTGCGCCGATCGGTATACCAACCCGTGAAGAGCATGCCGACGATGCCGAGCACGCCGCCGACGCTCACGAGGAGCCCGACCTGATCGCGCGGGAGCCCCGTGCGCTCTGCGAGGATCGTTGGCGCTGACAAGAAATACGTCATGAACGGGCCAATCGTGAAGAAGCCGATCACACCCAGGATCCACACGCGTGGAAGGCGAAGCGGTTCGAGCATGTCGTGGCCGACGGGACCGGCGAGGAGCGCGTCATCTTTCATCAGCTCTTCTTCGATCGCGTCTTTCTCCGCATCGGTGAGCCACTTCGCGCGTCGCGGCTCGTCGGGCAGCATGAAGAACACCGCCACACCAACGAACACCGCGGGAAGCCCCTCCACCATCAGCAGCCACTGCCAGCCGCGCAGCCCTAGCTTCTGATCCAGGTCGAGCAGCGGTCCCGACACACCTCCCATCACCACGGAGGCAAGGGGCCCCGCAATGTAGAACCGACTCACCGCGCGGCCGCGCTGAGACATGGGGAACCAGGCTGCCAGGTAGACGACGACGGCGGGAAAGAACCCGGCCTCCGCGGCGCCAAGGAGAAATCGCACGATGTAGAACTGCAGCGGCGTGCGCACGAAGATCATGCCCGCCGCGAGCAAACCCCACGTCACCATGATTCGAGCGATCCACCGGCGCGCCCCGAAGCGAGCCAAGAAGATGTTCGAAGGCACTTCGAGCATGGCGTAGCTGAGGAAGAAGAGCCCGCCGCCGAGTCCGTACACGGTGGCCGAGAACTTCAGATCCTCGTTCATCTGCTTCGCCGCGAATCCGATGTTCGCACGGTCCATGAACGCAATGAGATAGGCGAGCCCGAGAAGCGGAAGGATGCGCCACGAGGCCTTCGCCGCGGCCGTTCCGTTGTCACCCATGGGCTGCGACCTACCGGAAGCTGCCACCTACGCGGGCGTCTCCGAACCGACCTCGGCCTTCACCGCAAGGATGACCGCCTTCTGCGCGTGGGCGAGCACCCGGTCGACGTTGCACGACACGTAGAGGATCTCGTGCACGTCCCACCCCACCACGGGAACGACCTCGAGCGCCCCCCGACGCAGGTGCTCGTCTGCGCTGATGAGCGGGCCAAAGACGACCTGCGGCGTACGTGCGGCCAGGTCGAGCGCCAGAGCGATGGTCTGCACCTCGTGGCCAAGCAGTCGCTGTGCGCGCGGCAGCGGGCACTCGTCGTCGAGGGGGACGAACGTGCGGTCGAGGCTGTAGAGGGCGCTGATGAACGGCACATTTCTCAGTTTCTCTTCCGTCACTGGGCCGTCGAGACGTAGCTGCGCCGCGAGCTTCGGTGACGCGAACAGCGCCATCGAGACCGTCCCGACGCGCGTCTCCGACCAGAGCGGAGGCAAGCGGGCGGGGCCAAGGGTGAGCACGAGATCGAAGAAGCCTTCGGACCCATGCGAGCGCACGAGCGCCGGCGCCATCTCGACCGCACGCAGGCGAAACCCTGGCAGTGCCGCCGCAATGCCAGGCACGAACCGCGACACCATGAACGCAGCCGCGGCGATCGTCAGCTCCGGCAGCTCCTCCGCGCGGTGCCCGATCTTGCCGAGATGGGACACGACATCCGACAGCTCCGCCGCGATGCGCATGCCCCCTTCGCTGATCTCCACGCCACGCGCCCCACGGGCGAGCAGCGTGGCCTGGAACTGTGCCTCCAGGCGCGACACGGCCTTGGACACCTGCGATGGCGTCACCTTCAGCTCGCGCGCTGCACCCGTGATCGATCCGGTGCGCACGACAGTGAGGAAGGTCATCACGTCGGCGATGCGGAGATCCGCGAGCTGCTCACCCATCTGTCTGCCACGGACGGCGGCCAGGTTGCATGCGCGGATCTTAAACGAACTTCAGGTCCAGCGCGACGGGCCCGTTCATGAAACGAACACGCCGCGGACCTGCGAGTCGACGCTCACTGCACGTGGGTGCACACGCCGGGGCCACCGACGACGCCGTCGGTCGGAATCTTGATCGCGTTGGCGTCGAGCTGCACGCCCGCGGTCTGGGCGAGCGTCCGGCCGGTGAGCGTAGACGCCGTGTTCATCGTGACGGCGGTGCCCGAGATGACCGTGCCGAAGAACTTGACGGTCTTGCCGATCGTGACCTCCTTGCTGATGCGCCAGAACACACCGCACGCTTCGGCGCCGTTTGCGAGCACCACCTCCGCGGCATCGGCAACCGTGAGCGTCATGTTGCCCCTGATGATGAAGAAGGCGTTCGGGTTGCCGCGCGCGTCAAGGGTGAGGTGCCCATTCAAGAGGACGTCGGCGCTGGCGCTGTTCATGCACGTCACGCCCGGGTAGAGCGTGACGTCACCCGTGAGGCCGCCCACCACGTTCGTGTAGTCGGCGTCGCACGCGCGCGGGTCAATGTTGCCAACCAGGGCCGTGACGTCCTTCTGCGCGTTGATCGTGCGCTGATCGTTCGGCGCCACCGAGTCGATTCCATACTTCGTGAACCCAGCCGCGTCGAAGCCGGTGATCGTCGAGGTCGCGCCGGCGCTGACGCCGAGCTCGCCCGTGATGGTCGAGTCGTTGGCCGTCGTGATGCCGCTGTATGCGAGCACCGCGAACGTCTTCGCGGTCCCTACGGTCGGTCCCTGATAGGGGCCGGCGTCGCCGCCGTCACCGGCATTGGCGTCGGAGGCTCCCCCGCCCGCATCGGAGCCGTTGCCGCCGCCACCGCTGTCTCCGCCGTCGGAACCCGCGTGTGGCCCCCCGTCCCCTCCAGCCTGGGTCGTGGTGTCGTCACCACAGCCCAGCGCGAGAAGCGCGCCGAGGGGAAACATGAGGAGACCGCGAAGCGCAAACCTGGTCGAAGAACGTAGAGCTATTTTCATAGCTCATTGGAGGTGCACCCATCGCGCCGTCAGGAACGCCCCGCAAAAACCCAGTGAATTCGAGCGAATTTCAAAGTGAGACCGGAGGGGTGTGGTGCAAAGCGCCACGCATCCACGCATTCGCGCAGCGGTCACAGAAGCGACCACCCGATCGGGGACGGCTCGTTCCATGGGCAGGCTCGCGGGGAAGGATCGACGGCTCTCGGGCGTATGGTTCCTGGGTGAGGCCCTTCTGAGCGATACGACCGAGAAGGATGTTCGACGGGTTCACGAGCGCATGGCGATGCTCGAAGGGCAGCTGCGCGAGCTCGATACGCCCGTGCAGTCCACACCTGCGTGGGCGTGGGCGTTCCTTGGTTTGTGCCTTGGGCCCATGGGCGCGATGGTGCTTGGTGCGATCGGCTTCTCGATCTGGATGGTCGCGCAGAGCCCCCCACATGAGCGCGTGCACGAGCCCGCGACCGTGGGCCCGCCCACTCCGCCGCCAAGGCGTGTCATCGGTGTGCGCTGGTATCCGCAGTCGGACGTGACGCCGCTCTCCGTCGATCTCAACGGGGACGGGCAGGACGATCTCGTTGGGCTCGGGTGGAACGGCGGTCGGGAGAGGCAGCTCCTGGCCGTGGCCGTCGACGGAAAGACGTTCGAGCCGCTGTGGTCGGCGGGTCCCTTCCGCGGCACATGGCACTCCGAGATCACGCACCTCTTCATGGCGAACGGTCGCATCGTCGTGACGGATGCCGCTGGCGACATCCACGTGCTGAACAAGATCACCGGCAAGGAAGAACGCACCATCGCCTATCCAGCCGGCGTCGAGCTCGCATGCGACGCGGAGAAGAGCGACGTGCTCCTCGTGACCTCCACGCGGTGGGGCGGCCACGGCGCGGAGGCCTTCGATCTGTCATCGGGCTTCAGCGTGGACGTACCGAAGGGCCGCACGTGCAGCTACAACGACGGCGCGCGCCGCAGGGACAAGAGCACCGTGGGCCTTGTCGCCGTCACGAGCCTTGACGACCAGCGCTTCAAGTCGCCGAAGGACACGCACGTGTGGTCCGGGTACGAAGTCGGCGGCACCATGCTCGGCACCGGGCGCCACGACGAAAAGGAACGCACTGCGAGCGAATCCTACGGAATCGGTTGGGACACGAAGACGGCGAAGGTCGTCTGGCAGCACCCACTCATCGACGTGGGAGACGTGGAGCACGACCAGCTCGGCCGAATGCTCGTGATCGACGACGCGGTCATCACCGTCTATCAAGCAGAAGCGGAGCCGCGCAAAGGCCCGTTCCGGGTGGTCGCATGGAGCGTCGCCACCGGCGAGAAGAAATGGGCGACGACGTTGCCCTCCTCCGCGGAAGGCTCATGGCTTGGCGCGTTCGGCGCGGGCACGGGCAGGCTCTTCGTCGTCACGAACCAGGGACTCCACGTGCTCGACCGCAGCAGCGGGGCCGTCATCACCACGCTGGAGGATCTCTGATGGACGAGAGCTATCGCAGCGAGCTCGCCTCCGCGCAGGAGCGCGTGCGTACACTCGAAGCGGAGCTTCGCGCCCGTGGAGGGCCGCGGAAGCCGCCGCCGCGCCCGCTCACGTACATCCTGTGTGGCGTGGGTGTGTCGGTGTTTGCGATGGCCCTCGTCGGAGTCATCGGTGTGCGCGCCGTTCAGCGCATGAGCGAGCTGGATGGCATACCGCCGCAGCCACTGCCCACTTCGCCCATCGTGCAGGCACCTTCGCTCCACGGCGCGCAGTGGTACACGCCGCTCTTGCGACCGGAGCGCACGCCGATCCTCATGGACGTGAACGCAGACGGCCAGAAGGATCTCGTGGGCCTCGCGTGGGATCCGCGCGACGACGAGCACGCGCTCCACGCAGTGGCGTTCGACGGCAAGACCCACGAGATGCTCTGGCACTCGGAGGGCATCTCGACGCAGTGGATGTCATCGCAGACGAGCATCCACAGGGACGGCGAGGTGCTGATCGTCACCGACAGCCGCAACGAGATCCGCGTCATCGACGCGCACAGCGGCAAGGTGAACGAGCTCACGCTAGCTCCCAGCGCGAAGTATGCGGACGTGGAGCCACCCACCGAGCGGAACGACGCCCTTCGTCAGGCGACGCCCACCCCCAAGAAGAAGGGCTTTTACCCGGGCCAGGCCTATCCCGCGGGGGACATGGTCGCGACCCTGGGTTGGCTCGAGGGCGGCGAGCACGCGGGCTGGCTCGTGGGCTGGAACAAGAAGACGAAGGCGATCACCTATGAGGTGCCGCTCCTGCGGGACGGCGACGTCACGGCCCCGCGCAGTGGCACGGCGCAGGCGACCGACGACGAACGCATCTACGCCACGTTCGTCTCGGCGGATACAAAGCAAGCACGCGTGGTCGCGCGCTCACTCAAGACAGGTGAGGCGGTCTGGACGACGGACATTTCGGGCACCGACGAGGGCGCGCAGTTCCGTGCCCTGCATTCGGAGGACGGTCAGCTCTTCTTGGCGGTCGACGGCACCTTGGTCGTGCTCGACGCGGCGGTCGGACGTGAGGTCTCGCGCCTGGTCGGCTTCTGAGGCACGCCCACCGCGGTGAAGACCAGATCGTACTTCTGGCCCGGGTTCCACATCAGGTAGCCGTTGGCGCCTGCGTGCGCGGCGCTCTGCACTTCTTCCGCCACGTACGGAGCTCCGTAGTTCGGTGACTCGTAGCGCGCGGCCTGCAGCCATGGACGAAGCACGGCCGCGTGCGGCACGTCCGCGATCTGCGCCATCATCAGCTTCGTGGCCATGCCCACGAGCTCGGGATGGTTGCCCGGCACGTCGAAGCCAGCAAAGCCCTCCGTGTAGTGAGACGGGTAGACCATGGGCGAGAGCGCCTCACACTCCGCGGCGAGCAGCGTCGGATCCTGCCCCAGCCGCTCGATGTCTTCCTTCTTGCCGAACGCGATGACCCCGAAGATGTCGAGTGACAGCGGGATGCCGCGTGCGCGCGTGATTTCGTGTGTATCATGCACGAACTTCGTGATGACCTGCTTCTGCGTGAGGTTGCGCTCCGCCAGGTGGAAGTCTGCGTTGTGGATCCCGTTCACGGGGTAGCGCACGTAGTCCAGCTCGATCTCGTCGGCGCCCGCGTCCATCGCCTCGCGCGCCAGGTCCTGCACGAAGCGCTGATTGGCGACGTTCGACGGATCAAGCCAGCCGATCGGATACGCGCGATGTGCCTTGCTCTGCACGGACTGCGCGGGGCGCGCGCGCGCCATGAGCTCGTCCTCGAAGCAGCTGATGCGAACGATGACGCGAATGCCTTCGTCCTTCACGGACTTGATGAGCGCGTGCAGATCCTTGATCGGCGGATCCTTGATCTTCTGGGTCTCCCGCGCGAGCGGCACCTTCGACGGGTAGGTGATGATGCCGTCGTAGTCCTTTGCATCGAGCACGATGGCGTTGAGGCCGTGGCGCTTCATGCCCGCGAGCAAATGCGGAAAGTCGGGGCGCGCGGCCGTGACGCCACGCACGTAGATCCCGCGCACGTCGCCACGCGCTGCGGCCATGCGGCTCTCGCGCATCACGTGCGGCGCCTCTGCTGCAGGCGCGAGCGACGGAAGGTCCTCGGTCCGCTCGTGCACGCTCACCTGCGTGAGCTTGTGTTTCTTGTGATGCCCACCATGTCCGGCAGCAAGCGCGGGGAGCGCGACGGTGGCAGCAAGACCTGCAGCGAGCAGCGAGACCGGGAGTTTCATACAGCCATGGGATCAGCTTCCGGGAGGCACGAGCAACTTTCGCGCACATCTACCTACAGCCCTCCAGTCCGGACGCTCCCAAATAGTTTGTCACTGGGGAGGGCGAGGTTGCGTTGGGCCTTTGAACGCGCCGGTTTGGCGCAACGAAAGGCAATACGATGACCCAGTCTTGGCTCTCCGCTCTCTCTCCCTTCGGCTCTCCGTACCGCATGCTCCAGACCCCCGAGCAGAGTGATGTGACGGAGGTCGTGGCGCGGCGTGGCGCCGAGCTCGTCACCGCGAGCGGGGAGTCGCTGCCCCTCACCGGCGTCGCGCTCTCCGTGGTCGCGAAGGGCGGCATCGCCCGCGCAGTGCTCACACAGACGTTCGAGAACGATCACGACGAGCCGCTGCATGTCACCTACAAGATGCCGCTGCCCGCGGACGGCGCGGTGAGCGGGTACGCGTTCGAGATCGGCGAGCGCACCATCACGGGCGACGTCCGGCCCAAGGCGCAGGCGCGCGCGGACTTCGAGGCGGCGCTCGCGGAAGGGAAGACCGCCGGCATCCTGGAGCAGGAGAAGCCGGACATCTTCACGCAGGAGATCGGCAACGTGCCGCCGCGCACGCGCGTCACCGCGAAGATCACCATCGACATACGCCTTGCGTGGCTGCCCGAGGGCGAGTGGGAGCTCCGGTTCCCCACGGTGATCGGCCCGCGTTACGTGGGCGCGAACGACACCGCAGAGACCGCGCGCGCCGTGCACATCGGCGTGGCGAAGAGCGGCGTGAGCGCGCGGCTCTCCCTCTCGCTCTCCGTGAAGGACGAGCTCACGCAGGGCGCGCGCATCGGCTCACCCACGCACGCAGTGACGGCGAAGGATGATGGCTCCGTGGAGCTGTCCGCAAAGGATGGGACGAAGCTCGATCGCGATCTGGTCGTGCGCTGGCGCGTTGCGAAGCTGGAGACGGGCGTGTCGCTCTCGCTCGGGCGCAAGGGCGAGCGTACGTTCGGACTGCTCACGGTTGTCCCGCCGTCGATCGACGCGAAGAAGGAGCCGATCGCGCGTGACCTCACGGTTCTGCTGGATACCAGCGGCTCGATGGGCGGCGTGCCGCTCACGCATGCGAAGAAGCTCATTCGCGGCCTCATCGACTCGCTCGAGTCGCGTGATCGCGTCGAGCTCATCGAGTTCTCCGACTCGCCGCGCGCCTACAAGAAAGAAGCCGTGTCGGCGACCGTGGACGAGAAGCGGCGCGCGATCGAGTGGGTGGAGAAGCGTGAGGCCGGCGGCGCCACGGAGATGCGAACAGCGGTGCTCGCGGCGCTCTCGCCTCTGCGAGCGGATGCGCAGCGCCAGGTGGTGCTCGTGACCGATGGCTACATCGGCGGCGAGGAGGAGATCCTCCGCGTGCTGGCCGACGCGCTCCCAAAAGGATGTAGAATGCACATGGTTGGCGTGGGCGCAGCGCCGAACCGCAGCCTGGCCACGGCGATCGCGCGCGCGGGTCGTGGCGCGGAGATCCTCACCACGGAGGGCGAGGACATGGAGCGCGCCGCAAAGCGTCTCGTGGACCGGACGCGTGCGCCCATGCTCACCGAGCTCACGGTCAGTGGCTCCGCGGTGAGCGTGCTTGCGCCGGAGTCGGTGCCCGACGTGTATGCCGGCGCGCCGCTGCTGGTCGCCATGGAGCTTCTGGCGGGCGGCGGCGAGATCACGGTGCGAGGGACGACGGCAGCGGGTCCATGGGAGCGGACCGTGCGCGCGCCGCGTGTGGAGACGGTGACGGAAGAGGGGGCGATCGCCGCGCTCTTCGCCAGGGAGCGGGTGGCCGACCTTGATGTGAAGTGGGCGATGGGCCGCGATGCGTCGGAGATCGATCGCCAGGTGGAGTGCATCGGCGTGGACTTCCAGATCGCGACGCGGCTCACGTCGTTCGTCGCCATCGACGAGGAGCGCAGCGTGGATCCCGGCGCGCCGTATCGCAAGGTGAGCGTGCCTCAGGAGCTGCCGCACGGCACCACGTTCCAGGGCTTCGGTCTGGGCGGCGCGCCCATGCCGCAGTCCGCTCCGATGCCGATGTCCTTCGCGGGGCCGATGCCGATGTCTCTCGCACAGCCGATGCAAAGCGGCGCGGCACCGATGGGCGGCACGTCGGCCGGCTCCTTCACGCCGGCGCGATCGAAGTCGAAGATAGCAGCGCCGCCTGGGTACGCTGGGGCACCGCCGCCGGCGCCTTCGCAGGACATGACCCGGAGCGCGGGCACGGGCGCGCCCATGGGAGCGCCGCTGGCTCGCAAGACCCGTAGCCGCGCGTGGCTCTTCATCGCGCTCTTCTTCGCGCTGGGGCTCATCGCGCTCGCCGTGTACCTCTTCCTCCACTTCTTCCACTGAGGCGCACCCGGACCGATGGACGCAGACCTACACCTTGACGGCATTCTCCTCCGCGACAAGCGCGCGTTCGGCCAGTGGATGGCCATCGCGGAGGAGCCCATGCGTGCGAGCCTGCGCTCGTTCGCAAGCGTGGTGGACGTGGAGGCCGTGCTGCAGGAGTCGCTGCTGCGCGTGTGGACGGTCGCTCCGCGCTTCGTGCGCGATGGCAAGCCGAATGGGCTGTTGCGGCTGGGCGTCCGCATCGCACGCAACCTGGCCGTGAGCGAGCTGCGGCGCACGAAGTCACGGCCCATGTCACCGGACGATCTCGAGGACCTCGAGGGCCGCGCTGATGTACACGAGCCCGCGGAGCCCGATCCGCTCCTGCGCCGCACCATCGAGGAGTGCAGGGAGAAGCTCCCCGGAAAGCCGCGTGAGGCGCTCGACGCGCGGCTCTCCTCTGGCGGCGGTGACGAAGATCTGGAGCTTGCCATGCGCCTTGGCATGACACTCAACACGTTCCTCCAGAACTTCACGCGCGCTCGGCGCTTCCTCCACGAGTGCCTCAAGAAGCACGGCGTCACCATCGACGCGGAGCTCTCCACATGACGGAAGAAGAGAAAGAGCTCCTCATCGAGGCCGTGGCCACCGCGAACCGCCCACGTCCACTGGTCACGCTGCGCTACCACCCCGCGTGGCACGACCTGGACGCCGTAGGCCGAGAAAAAGCGGCCGATCTCGCGCGCGCGCTCCGCAAGATAGAAGCCGCGCTGCACCCCGAAGGCCTCTCGACCACCGCCCGCGCCGTGCTGGACCGAATCTAGGAGCCACTGCCGAAGCCCGCGGCACGGCGATGGCTCAGTGGCGCGGCTTGCAGCCGGCGATCAGCGCATCGCTCGCTTGCTGGGTGCCGGTCGGGCCGAGGCCCTCGCCCTGACAACCGTCTGCCGCGCCGACGCAGTGGTAACCAACGAGCCCGCCCGCGCCTTCGGTCTGCGCGATGAGCTGCTCGTAGATCTGCGCCATCGCCGTCACGGCCGTCGCCTGGTTCGTGCAGTCGAAGAACTCGACGTCGGTCTTGGGATAGGCGTACGTGCCGCCGACGGCGATGCTGTCGTTCATCCACCGCGTGACGTCACCGGCCGGCAAGTTCTTCGCTCCGCACTTTGCGGTGGCCGGGTTGTTCTCCCAGTTGTCCAACTTCGGCGGCAGCACCATCGTATCGGTGACACCACACACAGTCGCTGTTGCGGGCGCGTCGCCGTTGCAGCCGAGATCGATGCGCGCGAACGGCGGGCCGGACAGCTCGTTCACGTAGTCCAGGTAGTCAGCGAGGCCGTAGTGGGCGATCGCGTAGCCGACCTGCGCGGAGCCGCCAGAGAAGCCCTGCGCGCAGAACCCTTTCGCGCGAGAGGACGCGTGCAGCGCCGGCTCCGCGAACACCCATTTCAGCACCGTGGATGGACGGCAAGCGGCCACCTTGATCCCCGAGGCCTTGGTCTGCTCCCAGTCGGTCTTCCACGAGACGAAGACCTGGAGCAGGCCGGCGGCGTTGTACGCAGGCGCGCCGTTGTTCTCGACGCCATCGCCGCCACCGCCCGAGAAATGAACGACGGTGCCGGTGGACGCGCCCGCGCCTGGTGAGACCGTGATCGTCGCGTCGATGCTCTCCGTCTCGATCCCTGGGCAGCCCGTCACCGTGATCGATTTGCAGGTCGCGCCCGCTGGCGCTTGCGGTCCGCACGCCACAACGGTCACGTTGCCGACGGTACCGAGCCCGCCGCCGCCGCCGCCGCCCCCACCGTCGGACGTGCCCGCGCCGTCCCCGGACGCCACCGCGTCGAGCGCGGCTCCGTCTGCCTGGACCGCCGCGTCGTCCGGGACGCCCCCACCGGCATCTGCTGCGTCGTTGGACGTGGACGATGCCCCGCAAGCTGCGATCAAGAACCCCAGACCCACCGCGACCAAACAACCTCTCATGGCGACCTCCCCCTATGCGTTTTCAATTTAGTACGGCGTCGTACTAAAGGCATGCGCGAATCGTGCCATCAGCTCCGGGAACGTTTTCAGCTCTTCGCGCGTCATCGCGCGTCCGATGGTGGCGTCGAGATCCCGCTCGACCACGCGCAGCCTGGGGACCACGCCCCTGCCCTTTGTCGTGAGCGCGACGACCACGCTGCGACCGTCTAACGGGTTCGCCGCCGTGCGGACCAGATCACGCTTTTCCATCCTCGAAATCACGCCCGTCATCGTCGATCGCGGCACGTGCGCGAGGCTCGCGAGCTCGGACATGGAGAGCACGTCGCGCTCTTCGAGAGAGAAGAGTACAGGCCCCATTCCAGGGTCCACCACACCCCCCAGACGCGCACGTACGAGGCCGCTCCGCAGCGCCGCCGCGAACGCCGCGTCCGCTCGGGAGAACGCCAGCGCCGGTCCAGTGGACTTCGTCATGTCCAGGTAATACGAGCCCGAAGTATACTGGTCAAGCGCTCACCGTTGGCACCGGGCAACGCCTCCACCTCCTCGAAGCGGGAGATACGCAGGCCACGTTCCTGTACGCGGGCGTCGCGGTGGACGGTGAGCTGGCAGTGTTCCCGATCGCTGTCGATGGGGCTCCGTCAGCGTGGGTCTCATTCCCTGGGTTCGACGTCTACATTGCAGCCCGCACGGACTATCTGGAGATGTCCGATGGCGATCCGCTCCCTCGCCCGTATCTCGCGCGAATGAAGGCTCACAAGGCCCGCTTCAACGCGCTACGGCGGTCGTGACTTCGCCCCTCGAGAAGCACGGCGTCACGATCCGCTGTTCCCGGGGATGATCCTACAGGGAGGGTGGGAAGCGGCTGGATTGGGATATGTTCGCGACCGTGGCGAACCAAGGGATCTATCGTGAGGCGGGAGGAGCGAGCGGGCTGCCTCTTCCGCGTTCGAACCTGTCGCTGTTCACCGGCGTCGTTGTGGCGCTCGCGCTCCTGGCGATCGCAATGCCGCCCGCGCTGCTGGCCGCGACCGGTGGTGGTATGGCGGGCGCGTGGCGGCTCTTCCGCGACGGGGGCGGGTCCATGTGGCTCATCCTGCTCTGCGGATTGGTCGCGCCCATCGTCGCCGCAACGCTCGGCAGCTTCGTTCTGCGTGGTCGGCAGATTCCGGTTGGTCTGCTCTTCATCGGCTCTGGGCTTCCTTTGGTGGTGGCGCTGCTCGGGGCCTGGTCGGGGACGCGCATGACCCTGCGCGCGGTCAGCGGCGAGTCCATCGACCCCGAGCAGAAGGCCCGCATCATTGCCGAAGGGATCGCCGAGAGCATGTCCACGGATCTCCTTGGCGGCTTCGTCGTGTGCGGCCTCGCCATCGTCTCGGCAGCAGCGGCGGCAGCAGCGGTGGCCTCGATCGATCGGAGCGCGGCATCACGGTCAGGGCCCGCGCCGTCGTCGTTCGGCGCGATCGGTGCGGGCGTGGCCGGTGGCCTGTGGCTGCTCGCCTCGCTGGTGCTCGCGGTGGTGCGGATGCGCGCCGCGGGTGGGTTGCTCTTCGTGACCGTGCTGCCGCTGTTCGTGCTCGTGCCGCTTGCGGTGCTCGCGGGTCGAAACGCTTCGGTGCTCCGGGGCTGGCATGATCAGAAGGAGGCCTCGCGCGCGGCTTCTGCCATCGTGGTCGCTGGGCTTTCTGCGCTCCTCGCGGTGCTCGTGCTGGAGCGCGCGATCGAATCCAGCTTCATGGCGCGCGCGCTGGGCGCGATCTCCGGCGAGAGCGTGGACGACTCGCAACGCGCGCGCATCCTTGCCTACGCGCTGGAAGCAGGCCGTCATGCGCCGATCTCGTATGCGATCCACGCGGTGCTTGGCGCCGCTACGTTCGGACTCGCCCTTGCGCCCGCCCTGGGCAACGGCCGGAATCCGGCCACGCCGAGCGCCGCCGTGGCCGCGCTGATGGGTCTGGCGCTGCTCGGCGGCACCCTCGCGCTCGCGCACTCACGGACCGAGGCGCCGCGCCTTCTTGCGACCACGAAGGGGCAGCCGGCGCTCGAAGGCGTGACACTCCCGATCGTCGTCGATACGTTCTCGCGCCGCGGCGGAAGCCCGCGCTGGGACAGCCAGCGTCTGATCATCCGCGCCGACGGCTCCGGCCCTGGCTCCGGCAGCGACGGCCTGCATGCGGATTACTCACCGGACCGCTGCACTGTGGAGATCGCGGTCCTCGCGGATCGCGCTTCGACGGTCGCGATGCTGCGCACGCGCATCGGCGCGCCGAAGGGAGTCGCGTGCGGGAAGAACCTGATCTTCGTTGCCAAGCGCGAGCACCCGCCCGAGCTCGAGGCGCGCCTGGGTGATTTCGCCGGCTTCCTCGGCACCACCGAATATCTGTCTGCGACGATCGATGACGATCCGGGCGCGCCTCGCTCCGCCGCGACGGACATGCAGGTGAAGTTGGTCGCGGACGATGCGGTGGAGATCGACGGGACGCGCATCTCGCTGCCGCTTCCGTCCGACGCCGCGCCGCCGCGCGGAAACCTTTCGCGCGTGTCGCGCATCCAGTACGTGTTCCGGCCGACCGACACCATCGACCGCGTGGTGCACACCATCGGCGCGGTGGAGAGCGCCTACAGGGAACACCTGGAGATCTACGAGCTGGAGCGACAGATCGACGATGGCGTCCGCCCGCCGCCGCCCGCGCCTTCTGGTCGCACGGACATCGCGGCAGCTGGCGTCACCGTGAACGGGCGCCTTCCCCCGGAGGTCATCCAGCGCATCGTCCGTCAGAATACGGGTCGATTCCGCCTCTGCTACGAGAACGGCCTGCGCACGGATCCCACGCTCCATGGCCGCGTCGTCGTGAAGTTCGTGATCGACAGAAGCGGCGGCGTCGCCACGGCTGCGGACGGCGGCTCGGAGCTGCCAGACAACGGGGTGGTCTCGTGCATCGTGCGCGCCTTCCAGAGCCTCAGCTTCCCGCAGCCAGAGGGCGGCATCGTCACGGTCGTCTACCCACTGGATTTCAAAGCGGCGAAATAGCCCCGAACAAGGTGGTTCGCGCGGTCTTGCTGATGTGGACTCCGTGTTTTGCGAGCGGCTCGAGGAGGTCTTGCGCTACTTGCTTGGCGAGTGGTTGGGCTCGCGCGGACTCCAGCCAGCCTAGCTCGTGAAGGTGGTCTACGCGGAAGCCGCGGCTGGTGATGCCTTGCACGACGGGGCTCGCGTCGCCGGTCCAGAACGGCGCGAAGTCGGCGAGCGTCTCCTCCGTCACGCGCGCGAGGCGTTCGCGGGTCTCGTCGTCCCAGTCCTCTGCGGCCCACTCCAGGTAGAGCGCGCCCAGGCGCTGGTGGCGGGCCTCGTCCTTCATGATCACCTCGTTCACGCCGGCGATGAGCGGATGCGAGATGAGCTTCAACGTGGGCATGCCCATGCCCGCGGCGAATGACTCTCCGATGCAGCACACACGCACCATGAGCTCGTGAAGGCGCATCTTCGCGGAGGCGCTGGGATCCGCCTTGATGGCAAAGCGCTCCATGTCCACCGTGAGCGGCGCGGCCCCACCTAGCTCCATCGCGATGCGCGCGGCCAGCTCGCAGTGCAGCACCTCGTCCGCGATGAAGTCGCTCGCCATGCCCAGGAGGTCGAGAGGCGCCATGGCCTCTGCCATGCAGCGCACCACCTCGGCGAAGGACGCGACCGCGCGATACTCGTTGAGCGACACCTCCGTCCAGGCGCGGCGTACGGACTCGAGCAGATCGGGCGCGTAGCGAGACGCGTCCAGAGTTCCCCACGGCAGCGCGTCCGCCGCGGGTCGCGCCCGTCTGTAGAAGTGTGTTGCGGCGCCGCCCATCCAGGGGAGCTCGAACAGCTGACTCATTGCGCTACTTGTCCGACGGCGCGACTTTTCCGACCCAGTGCTGCTTCGGTTCTGATGGCGCCGGGTTGTCCGACCTCGGAGGCTTCGTCCCAGCCTCGACGGGCTTCATGCCGATGCCGGCATCGGCCACCGCGGGCTGCACGGTCACCGCCGCGTCCTGGGAGGTGGGCTCGGGCGCGGCGTCATGCATCACCATGCCCACCTTGCCGACGGGATAATCCGGTCCCTGGGCGACGTCACCGACCACCCTCCGTGAGTCGTTGCAGGCAAGCCCGACGACGCTCGTGGCCGTCACGTAGAGGAGCATGTTTCGCCGCTTCTTCTCCATGCAGCGGAGCCTACCTGAAGCGAGAATCCATGCGCCGGGTTTGTCCAAAACGTGACGGCCCCGCTTCGGGCCAGATAGGATCGGGGGCATGAAGCACTGGCTATTCGGCCTCTCCGCGGTTTCCATGAGCGCGGCCTTGCTCGCGTTTGCCCTGGGCGCGTGCAGTGTGAAGATCGACGAGTCCGCCATCTACGATGCCGGAGCCGACGCATTTGCGCCCCCCGTCATCAACTGCACCGTCGACAGCGACTGCAAGTCGGACGACTCGTGCGTCGCTGGGACATGCGACCTGGGCGCGCAATCCTGCAAGTTCGAGGTGTGCCCCACGGGCGACAAGTGCAGCGCCGTCTCGTGCACCACCGCGAACCGGTGCGGACGCGTGTCGCCATTCACCTTCAACGCGGGAAGCTTCCCCATCCCCGAAGGCCTGGCCTGCTCGACCTGCGTGGGCGCAGTGTTCCCGTACGTCTTCGTCGTGTCGAACATACGCGTGCATGCCTACCGCGTGTCGGACCCCACCGACACCACGCCGCCGGAGCTGTCGATCACCGATCTGGGCTTCACGCCGAACACGGTGCTCACCCACGGGCGTCGCGTGTACTTCATCGGCGGTCCCACGGGCGCCAGCACCGCTCCATACAAGCTCCAGGTCGCATGGGTGGACGCGCCCGCCGACGTCGGAGTGACATCGCTGCGCGCGCACATCGTGACCGAGCCGTTCCCGTCGCCCGAGTTCCGCTTCGACGGAGCCATCACGGGCGCAGACAATCAGCTCTTCGCGCTCCATCGCGTGCAGACCTACGAGATGAACATGGGCGTTCAGCGCGACGAGGAGATCCTGATGAACATCTCATCGGAGCTCAACCCCGGCATGCTGAACTTCATCGCCCCCAAGAACTATCCCGCGAACGGTCGAACCGTCGCGTTCGCGAACGGCCGCACCATCGTGTACCGGCCCACCATGGCCGTGGGCACCTTCAACTTCGGCAACTCGCCGGGTACCGCGGACGCGAACCTCACGGCCGACACGCCTCTCCCGGGCATGGGCTCACCAGGTGGTGCGTCGTTCTCGACCGGCGCCGATGGGACCGTCTTCTGGTCCACCACGATCCGGCTACCGCCGGTAGCGAACCAGCCGCAGATGCTCTCTGGCGTGCGTCTTGGCGTACCGCTGACTGCCGGCGCAGGCGCATTCAATCTGGCCTCGAAGGTGGACCTGGAGACCTACGCAGGCGCGGGCTTCCCGGAAAATACCGGACAGAATCCCATCAATCCGTACGTCGGGCCCGTGGTGCCCATGGGCAGTGGCGCGCTCCTCGCGCTTGCCGCCGCGCGCGAGAACTCGGGACAGACCAGCGTCCAGGTGGTGACCAACAACAATGGTGCGCTGGCGCTCGCGCCCGGCAAACGCTTCGTCTTCAAGCAACGAGTCGATCAGGTCGCGGCTGCAGGCACGGAGGGTTTCGGCTACGTCGTCACATCGGACACGCCGGACACCATGACCGTTCACACGTTCTCCGCGGGGTGCCAATGAGAGCTTCGTCGTTCGTCTTCGGTCTGTCCGTTCTGCTTGCGTCCACGGGGGCTTTCGCGGCCGATGCCACGCCCGCAACGCCTCCGGCAACTCCGCCCGCGACGCCTCCGCCAACCACACCGCCCGCGAACGGCACGGCCACGCCACCGCCCGCGGGTCCGTCACCTGATGCGATCGCGGAGGCGAATCGTCAGATGGAGTCCGGCCGTCAGGCGATCAAGGCGAAGCACTTCGTGCAGGCCGCGCAGCTGTTCGAGGCAGCGGCGTCGCTCGGTCGTCAGACCACCGCGCACGTGCAGGCGGGGCAGGCGTGGGAGCAGGCTGATCGTCCGGAGCGCGCAGCGGATGCGTTCGCGCGCGCGCTGGGGCAGGGCGGGGAAGCCCCCGATGCCACCGCGAAGGAGCGGCTCGACGTGCTCGAGCGTTCGCTCGGCACGCTGGACGTGAAGGCGCCTGCGGGCTTCACGGTGCAGCTCGATTCTGGAACGGAGGCCTCCGCGCCTGCGCGCTTGCACGGTCCCGCGGGCATCCACTCGCTCGCGATCTTCGCGCCCGACCGCCCGATCATGCGGCGCGATGTCCGGCTCGAGCTCGGCAAGCCGCTCGCGCTCACGCTCGGCAAGGACGAGCCCGCGCAGACGTCAGGCGCGAACAAGGATCATTCGCAGGACATGAGCACGGGCGCACCGGCGCCGCAGACGCACCAGGTGGTGGTGGAGCGCGCGCCGCCGGGACAGCTCCGCAAGGCCGTGGGCTTCACGGCGATCGGCCTTGGTGCTGCGTCGCTCGGCGCCACGATCGTGCTCGGGCTCTCCACGATCGATGCGCGCAACGCATTCAACGCCGCGCCGTCGAAGCCGCTCTTCGATCACGAGCAGACGCTGCAGACCTGCACGAACGTCGCGCTGGTCGCGGGCGCGGTGCTCGCGGTCGGCGGCGTGGTGCTCGTGCTCTGGCCAGCCGGCCCCCCGGCCAGCGGCGAGGTCACCGTTGGCGTCGCGCCGGGTCTTGGCGGCGGCAGCGTGGTCGGCTCGTTCTGAGGAGGGAGCCGCCGTTCGCTCAGCGGCGCATGGCCGCGATCAGCGCGCGGGGGCCTGCGATGGCGGTCGCGGTGAGCAGTCCGCCGAACATCGCGCCGCTCACGCCGCATGACACCAGATCCTGACCGGTGAGGTAGAGCCCCGGGATCTCGGTCTGCGCGCGCATCTTCATGCGGTAGCGCTCGGGCGAATGATCCAGGCCGTAGAGCTCGCCCTTCTCGTAGCCCGCGAAGTACTTCGTGGTGAGCGGCGTGGAGAGCTCGGCGAGATCGATCTTGCCGCGCAGCTGCGGCAGCTTCGCGAACGTGACGTCCAGGATGCGCTCGGTGAGCTTGGCCTTGAGCGCGTCGTAGTCGGCGCCGCGCTTCTTCCAGCGCGTTTTTTCCCATGCAACAAACCACTCGTAGCGAGCAGGCGCGATCACGTCGACCGTCGCACGACCAGGGTGGCGCTCCTTCCAGGTGGGATCCTTCGCGGAGGGGAACGAGATGTAGACCAGCGGCAGCTGCGTCTTCCCGTCCAGGTATGCATCGGCGCTGGGCTCGGACATGAGGCGCGCGAAGTTCCCATCGTGATCGTGGTCCGGGTAGATCCACATGTTGGTACCGGTGAGGCCCAGCTCGGAATCCGTGTGCTTCATGCCCAGGTAGAGGCATACGTAGGAGACGGACGAGCCCACTCTTGCGAGCGTGCGCTCCACGTCCTTGTCCTGGTGCGAGCGCGGCAGCAGCCGCTCGTAGGTATTCACGGCGCCGGCGTCACTGATGATGATCTTCGCGCGGAGCTCGCGCTCGTCCCCCATGCGAACGCCCACGGCGCGTCCGTCCTCGATGATGATCTCCTTCACGTCGGCGTTGATGAAGATCTGGCCGCCCGCGCGCTCTATGACGGGCGCGATGCTGCGCGCGATCGCGGACGCGCCGCCCACCGGGAAGTAGCCGCCGCCCAGGTAGTGCGCGGCGACCATGGCGTGGATGGCAAAGCTGGATTTGCTGGGAGGCAGCCCGTAGTCGCCGAACTGCGCGGTGAGCACGGCGATGAGCTCCTCGTTGCGCGTGAGCTCCATGAGGACCTCGCGCGTGGTGCGCGACGCGTAGCGCATCTGCGGCGCACGCAACAGCGGGCCCAGGAGGCGCGACGCGATCTTCGGCAGCGTGCGATCGATCGCGAACGTCGTGCCGGTGCGCGCCGCGCTCTTC
This sequence comes from Polyangiales bacterium, assembly GCA_038230375.1. Lineage (GTDB taxonomy): Bacteria > Myxococcota_A > Polyangia > Polyangiales > Polyangiaceae > JANXLV01. The sequence continues at coordinate 19,766 of JBBRNJ010000021.1, forward strand.
ACGATCGAGACGTACTTCTCGATCGCGGTCTCTTCGCCGGGGAAATACGACTTCATCTGCTGGATGAAGCGCTTCGTGCCCGTGACGTAGTCGTAGGCGCGGTCGCCAAGGTAGATGCGGTCGTAGACGTCGGGCAGCTTTGCCCAGTCGAGCGCGCCGTCGGTGAGCCAGTCGTACGGAGCACGCAGCGCGCCACCTGGGCCGACCTGACCAATGTAGTGTACACCTACATCCCATTCGTATCCGGGCCGCGTGAACGCGTGCGTGAAGCCGCCCGCCGTGTAGTGGCGCTCCAGAACGAGCACGCGCTTCTTCCACTGCTTCGCGAGCGCCGCCGCAGCCGTGAGGCCACCCATCCCGGACCCGATGACGATCGCGTCGAAGACGCCGTCGGGGCGCTTCTGCTTGTAAGAGAGTCCGACGTTCATGGCGCGAGGCTAGCGCGGAACGCATCGAGCAGGGCGCGCTGCGCTCACGCGAGCATCTGCACTCCATGCCTTGCGTTCTTGGTCCCTATCTCGAACGCGGCGGCGTTGGTGATCACGTCCACATCCGCCCGGCCCTTCACGCTGAGGCGCAGGCGCCCGCGCGCGATCTTGGAGTTCAGGCAATTCGTGACGGTGCCATCCGGGTTCTCGTAGGCGAGGCCCGCAAAGTCCGTGGTCTCCGCGAACATCTCGCCCGACACCTCTGCGAGGTGGTTCTTCGCATGAAAGGTCCATTTTCGCAGGTCCTGGATGTGGCCGCGCGCGCGCACGAGCGTCATCGGATCGTTGAAGTGATACCGCACGTCGCGGTGCCACACACAGAGCAGCGTGACGGGCGGCGCGAGCACGGGCCCGACCTTCACACGCCCGGTGAAGCCCTCGAACAAGAGGGTGTCGTCGCCTTGCCACTGGTTCACGTGGCACCACGCGTAGAGCTCCGTGTGACGCGTGCCCCAGTTGTGCCCCTCCATGCCGCGCCACGCATTGACGTCCACGGTCTCGCCCTTCGCGGTGTACGTGCCCGTGAAGCGCGAGTCGGGGTGCGGTGACACGAGCTTGGTGCTGGGGAGCCTTGTCAGGTACATGCGCTCGCTGGGGAACGGCACGAGCGGCGGCGAGTCCATGGTGAAACGAAGGTCGAAGGAGATCGCCTTGTCGCCGTGACCCACCGAGCCCGCCACGCGCCCCGGAGATAGTTGTAGATTACATACTTTCGCATCCAGGCCAGCTGCACCGAAGCGCGCCTCGGCAAGCGGCACGCTGTCCTTCACGGCCACGTGCCCGCTCTCGCGATCGAACGCAATGGCCCACGCCTCTGCGAGCACATCACCGCCGCGCCGCTCCAGGATCGTCGCCTTCAGCCAGAGCGCGCGCCGCCCCTCGGGATCGTTGAGCTTCAGGAAATAGCTCTCGACGTGTCCCGCCTGCGCGCCCGAGCCCGAGCCCGCACCCGCGCCCGCCACGAAGCGCACGTCATTCCATTTCGCAGACACGCGCGCCTCGCCGCTGCCGACCTGCACAGCCGCGTCCGAAGCGGAACCGCCGCCTCCTTCTCCCTGAACTGACTCGCCTTTTACGTTCACCCTGCATTTCCCCTTGCATCATGCGTTCTATTTTTACAGAATATACGAAACGAAGACGTCGTCAATGGAGAGCATCGCATGCACAAGGTGACAGCGGACGGGGCGAAGAGCACGCCCGACGAGTCCCATCCAGAAGCCCCAAAGACAGACCCCGAGTCGAAGTCGATGTCGTCATCGTCCTCCCTCTCCGGCCCCATCCTCTCCTCCCACGAGCGCACGATCGCCCTCGCCCTCGCCCGCGCCGCGATGCCCCCCTCCTCCTCTCTCCCCGGCGCGGACGCCACGTCGGTCGCACGCTTCGAGCGCCTCGCGCAGAACCTCGGCCCCGGCATGGTCCGCGCGATGAAGGCTGGCCTCTGGGCCGCCGAGGCCTGGCCCGTCACGCGCCTCCAAGGTGGACCGCGACTCCCGCTGTCGCAGCTGTCGCCCGAGGCGGCGGAGCGCGCGATCGTCGCCTGGAGTGAGAGCGGCTCGCGGCACGAGCGGTGGCTCCTCCGTGGCCTGCTCACCCCGCTCAAGTCCGCGCACTTCGCCGACGAACGCGTCGCGTCCACCGTCCCGTGCCGCCGCGAGTTCGATACCCCGAAGGTCGCAGAGGTAGCGCCCTACATGCAGCGCGTGACGGACGGCCGCAACGTGGACACGGACCTGGACCTCACGTGCGAGGTCGTGGTGATCGGCACGGGCGCAGGCGGAGCCGCCGTCGCATACGAGCTCGCCAGGCGCGGGCGCGCCGTGATCATGCTCGAAGGTGGTCACTTCAACTCGCGCACGGAGTTCCGCGGTCGATCGCAGGACGCGTACGCGAAGATGTACCTGTCGCTCGGCGGCTCGATCGCGATCGGCAACGTGGCTGCGGCCGTCCTTGCGGGCCGCGGTGTGGGCGGCAGCACCACCATCAACTCCGGCACCTGCTACCGCGCTCCGTCACACACGTTCGCGCGCTGGGGTGAGCGCTACGGCCTCACCATGCACACGCCCGACAGCCTCTCGCCCTACTACGGCCGCGTGGAGTCCATGCTCGGCGTGGCGGAGGCGAAGCGCTCGCTCATGGGCGGCTCCGACCGCGTCGTCGGTCGCGGCGCAAACCTCATGGGGCTCTCGCACAAGCCGCTGCGCCGCAACGCACCCGACTGCGATGGCCAGGGCGTGTGCTGCTTCGGCTGCCCCACCGGCGCAAAGCGCTCCACCGACGTGAGCTACGTGCCCGAGGCGCTCAAGCGCGGCGCGGAGCTCGTGACCGGCGCCCGCGTCGAGCAGATTCACGTCCAGGGCGGCCGCGCGCGAGGCGTCACTGCGCGGCTCTCCTCCGGTCGTACGCTCACGATTCGCGCGGAGTCCGTCGTCGTGGCTGGCGGCGCGCTCTACACGCCGCTGCTGCTCCAGAAGAACGGGCTGATGCAGGGCTCCGGCTTCCTGGGAAAAAATCTCTCGATCCATCCTGCAACGAAGGTGATGGCGCTCTTCGACGAAGAGATCGACATGTCACGCGGCATCCCGCAGGCCACCGCGATCGAGGACTACGCGCACGAGGGCCTCATGTTCGAAGGCGCCTCGCAGCCGTTCGACGTGACCGCCGTCGCCATCCCGTGGGTGGGCGAGCGCTTCATGGATGTGATGTCTCGCTACCAGCACGTGGCCCAGTTCGGACTCATGATCCAGGACAAAAGCCGTGGCTCCGTGCGCCGAGGACCCGACGGAGCGCCGGTGATCTTCTACAACCTCGGCAAGGAGGATCTCGCACAGATGCAGCGCGGGTTGGGCATCCTCTCGGAGGTGTTCCTGCGTGCCGGCGCGAAGCGTGTGATGCCCATGGTCCACGGCATGGAGGAGATCACTGACGACGCAGGGCTCGCGCGCCTACGCGAGATGAAGATGCGCGCGGGCGACTTCGAGGTCTCCGCCTACCACCCGCTCGGCACGTGCCGGATGGGCACGGATCCGCGCCGCTCGTGCGTGGGCCCTGATGGAGAGGCGCACGACGTGGCCGGGCTGTACGTCGCCGACGGCAGCGTCATCCCGTCGAGCCTTGGCGTGAACCCGCAGATGACGATCATGGCGCTCGCGCTGCGCACCGCGGAGGTGCTGGACGCGCGCATCGATCGTCTCGCTGCGTCGTCGGTCGCTGCGGTTGTCCCGCCAAGCGCGAACCCTGCGAACGACGCCACGCCCGCAGCGAAGAACCTGGCCTTCGAAGAGACGATGAGCGGCACCTATCGCTTGTCAACGACGGGCACCACCGGCGCGCAGTCTCGCGCAGAGCGTCCGTTCCTGTTCGCGTTGCGCGCACGCTCGCGCAGCCTCACCGACTTCGCGCGCACCCGCACCGTCGGCATCACGGGCGAGCTCACCGCGGAGGGCTTCGGTGTGCGATGTCCTCTGGAGGGCACGCTGGAGATGGACGTCATCATGACGCGTCGGCTCCGCTACGACTTCACGTTCGTGGCGCAGTCCGGCGAGCGTTTTCGCTACGTAGGTCAGAAGAACGTGAAGCTCCTTCGCCTGAGCCACTCCATGACCTGGCTGCCCGGCACGGTCTTCGACATGGCAGGCAAGGAGATCGCCACGTCCGAGGTCACGTTCGATCTCTCCCGCGATCTGACACGATTCCTGCGGAGTTTCCGCATCACCACACACGCATGATGCCCTTGGTTTTTCAGTGATCCGTCGTCGCCGCAACAACGGGGGGTGACGGGTGGCCGCGCGGGGTCTATCCATCGCGCATGACATTCTCCGTCGTCACTGGGGCCAACAGGGGTATCGGTCTCGCGCTCGCAGCAGCACTCAAGTCTCGCGGAGGCACCGTTCTCGCGGCGTGTCGGTCGTCCTCGAAGGAGCTCGACGCGCTCGGTGTGGAGATCGCGAGCGGCGTGGATGTGGCCACCGACAAGGGCCTCGCCGCGCTGGTGTCCGCGGTCGGCACGCGCAACATCGACCTCCTGATCAACAACGCAGGCATTCTCATCTGGGGCGACAAGCTCGGCGAGCTCAACGTCGAAGGCATCCGAAAGCAGTTCGAGGTCAACGCGCTCGCCCCACTCCGCGTCACGGACGCGCTGCGCGATCGGCTCGTTTCAGGCTCGAAGGTGGCGCTGGTGACGAGCCGCATGGGCTCCATCGACGACAACGGTTCCGGCGGAGCCTACGGCTACCGCATGAGCAAGGCCGCCCTGAACATGGCCGGAAAATCGCTCGCGCAAGATCTGAAAGATCGAGGCGTGCCCGTTGTGCTCCTTCACCCAGGCATGGTGAAAACAGACATGATCGGCAACCACGCCGGCCAGACAGAGCCAAGCGAAGCCGCCGAAGGCCTCCTCGCCCGCATCGACGCCCTCACCCTACAAACCACCGGAACCTTCTGGCACGCCAACGGCGAACACCTCCCCTGGTAGTTCCGTCGGAACTCCGCACGGCGATCGAAATCCCAACGCCACCCCGTCAGCGAAGTGGTGTCAGCCCGTTCCCCATCGTACGAAGTACGATGTCGGCGCTAGCCGAGGTGGGGGAGGCTCGGCTGCGTTAGCAGACGAGGGGCCGTCAGGCCCACGCGACAAGGAAGCGGTCGAGGCGCCCAAAAGCACCCCACCGCTCCCCACCCGAAACAAACCCCGCCAGCCCTACTTAACGACCGCTCCGCCGCACTGATTCGCAATGCCGCCGCCGCCGCAGGTCTTGCCTGCGGTGCACGTGCCGCAGTCGAGGATGCCGCCGCAGCCGTCTGCGACCGGGCCGCAGTTCGCGCCTGCTTGTGCGCACGTTCGCGGCTTGCACGACGGCGTGCCGCACATGCCGGGCTTGCCGCCGCCGCCGCAGATCTGACCCGCAGGGCAAGAGCCGCACTGGAGGAGATTACCGCAGCCGTCCGCCGCCGGACCGCACTGGATGTTCTGCGCCAGGCACGTGGTGGCCACGCACGCGTTCGAGCCGCACATGTTCGGGCCACCGCCGCCGCAGACCTGACCGCCCTGGCACATGCCGCAGTCGACCGTGCCGTTGCAGCCATCCGGAATGGTGCCGCACTGGCCTGCCTTGCACGTTGCCTTCGTGCACGCGGGGGTCACGCACATGGAGGGCGAGCCCTGGCAGACCTGGTTCGCGCCGCACACTCCGCAGTCTTGTTGACCGCCGCAGCCGTCGCCCGCGGGGCCGCACGTCTGCATACCGCAGCCCTGCTTGGGGCAGGTCGGCGTGATGGTCTGGATGCACGACGTGAGGTCGAACAGCATGAACGCCAGGATCTTCTCCTGTGCGGTGAGCGCGTTCGCGTTGCACTCGGTCGGGAACGTGGCGTTGTACGTATTGCCGATGGCCACGTGGAAGTCGCTGAAGATGACGCGACCACACTGCGTGGCCACGTTCAGTGGCGTGTTGAACGTGAAGTGGAACACGGGCACCGGGTTCGCCGGGTTGTACTGCGTGATGTACGCCTCAGCGCCCGCGCCCAGCGGCGTGAACGCGTCGTAGCGCGGATCGGCCAGGGCGACGCGATCGGGCATGGTGGCGGAGAGCGCGTTCACCGCGGGGGTGACGCCGAGCCACTTGTCGAAGAGACCGCCCTTGGCCGTGGTGCTGACAAGGCCCGTGTCGTTCGCGGCGTTGTTGTTGTAGCTGGCGTTGTCGGGGATGAACGTGGCCGCGCCGCCCCACGAAGAGGCGAAGCCGTTCGCGTCGTAGAGCCAGGTGTAGTTGTAGTGCGTCGCGAAGACGCGGCCGCCCTCGTTCGCGTAGTTGTAGACGTAGGTGCGGGCTGCGGGGGTCTTGTTCGCCGGGGCGCCGGTGCAGGCAAAGATGACCGCGTCGTACTTCTCCAGCTGCGCCTGACTGGCGATGAGCGTGTCGATCGGCGGCGTGGCGCCGTTGATTCGCGCGCCGGGCGCTGCCGTTCCGCCAGCCTCCGTGTCCTGATAGAGCTGGATGCGCGTCGCGGTCCCCGGGTTGCCGAACTGGTTGTCGGCGATACCGAGCTTCCGGATCACGCACTCCAGGCCGTCGACCTGGCCCGTGGTGAGCGCAATGAGCGGGATGTTGTCGGCCGCGCCGCCTTCACCCTGCGTCTTGGGCAAGCGTGTGAGCGCGGCTGCGACGGCGGCGCTCGTGCATGCGGTGACCGCCGGTACGGTGACGACACGACGCCAGTGACCCATCTGGATCACGAGCGGGAACGGCACTCCTGCGGGGATGTTCGTGAGCGTGAACGAGCCATCGAAGCCCGACACCGCGCTGACGAGCGGGCTGCCGCTCGCTGTTGCGCTGCACGAGTCGCACACGCCGCCGCTCACGCCGTCCGTCAAGGTGGCGATGCCGTATGGATAGACCTTGGACGCGTTGGGCACGTACACCACCGCGCCGGGGAGCGGCAGCGTTCCGTTCGGTGCGAAGACAGTGCCTGTGATCGACGTGGTGCCGCCGCCGGCGCAGTTGTTGACCTGGTTCTGGCAGAAGTTCACGCACGCGACGCCGCCGTCCACGCCGGTGCCGCATTTGTTCGCACCGCCGCCGCCGCAGAAGCCCACCGCGCAAGCGTTGGGTCCGCCGCAGTCGAGCAAGCCGCCACAACCATCGGCGATGAAGCCGCAGTCGGAGCCCTGTCCCATGCACGACGTCTTGCTGCACTTCGGCGCCCCGCACACGCTGGGAGTGCCACCGCCGCCGCACGTCGTACCCGAAGGGCACACTGGACATGCGAGGAGACCGCCGCAGCCGTCCGCGATCGGCCCGCACTCGTTCGGTGAGCACGTGGTCCGCGGGCTGCACATGCCGCCATCGGGCAGGAGCTGCACGCCGCCATCACCGAGCAGACCGCCGCCGCACTTGCTGGGCCCGCCGCCGCCGCAGAACTCGGGAGAGGTGCACGTGCCGCAGTTCGCGAGCACGCCGCCGCAGCCGTCGCCCGCGGGACCGCACGTGATGCCGAGATCCTTGCAGGTCTTCGGGACGCAACCGTCGGCGCCACCGCACACGCTGGGCTTGCCGCCGCCGCCGCACGTCTGGGGAGTGGCGCAGCTACCGCACGTGATCTTGCCGCCGCAGCCATCGCCGGCCTGACCGCACGAGATGCTCTGGTCCTTGCACGAGAGCGGCTTGCACGAGCCGCCACCACCGCCGGAGTCGCTCTTGCCGAAGCCGATGCCGCCCTCGGAGAGGTCGGGCCCAGCGTCATCGAGGCCGCCGCCGTTGAACACGCTCGTGTCCGCGGTTCCACAGGACGCAACCGCAATGGCGGTTGCCAACAACGCACACGCACCGGCGATCCACCCCAACTTCATCTAGGCCTCCACAAGCAACGGTAAGCGCCGTCGTGCTGGAACGTCACGAGTCGACGAACAGTTCACCGTATCACGGCATCGCGGGCGTCCAAACAAGGAGCAGCAGCGCAAACGCGAAGGCGCCCCCGGCCACGACGAGCAATCGCCCCCGCCGGCGGATGAGCGCGAGCACCGGGAAGAGCATGAGCACACCAATGACAGGGAAAATAGCGGGCATCGCCATCCCGAGCGCGGCCTCCACACCAGAGAGTACTGGCGACCATACCATCGCACTTGCGGCGACTGGCAGCAGGGAGCCAGCGTCTCGGAGCACCGAGCCTTCGCGGGTGGTGGCAAGCCCCAGCACCATCTCGGACCCAGCCGCGACCACGCCTGGGAAGAAGAAGAGGTAGCTCGCGCCGGGGACGATCGCCGCGACGACCACACCCACGATCAGAAACGCGAGCCAGGGTGCATGCGCAGATGCACCGGATACCCAGCGCCGTATACCACCCAGGACGAGCGCTGCGGCGGCAGCGCCCACGAGCGTGTACGCCGCGCTAGCTCCCAGCGTTGCAGGACCGAACCTCGTGCTCAGGCGAAAGAGCTGCAACAGAGCAAGCGTCACGGCCACGGCGCATGCGAGCGCGAGCAGCCACGCGGCGTTCTCGAGCAGGAGCTGCCGGATGGACGTGAGCTCTTGCCGCACGCGGATCGTGGCAGCGAGGAGATAGATCAAGAGCACGGCCAGCGTGAGCGGCACGGCGAAGCGCGCGGGGCAAGTGGCCAGCGCGGCGCCGAACAGATCGAAGTACACGACGTCCGCCTGGGTCTCTTGCGACGGTGGATGCGTTGCGATCGCCCGCGCGGCGGCCAGGGCGCACTCGCCTTCGTGCTGGACGCTTCGCGGGTCGAGGTGCGCAAAGTCGTCGTCCTTCGTGTGGTAGCGATCCGCGCCTCCGATGAACGCGAAGTTCAGTCCCTTGATGCCTGCGCGCTTCCACACTGTGAAATCCGTGTCGTTCGGCATGCGCCGGTAGACCTCGTAGAACAGCGAGGTCGCGACGGGGCGGCGGGCGGCTCCCGCGAACAGCGGCACGAGATCGGCGTTGCCGGGGCTGGTCTCGAACATCATGGCGGGCCCGCGATAGCCGCGGTTGTCCATGTTCACGGCCCACCGCACGGACTTTGCCTCGGGACTCTCGGCGATGAATGCGCGCGCGCCAAGCAGGCCCGCCTCCTCACCGTCGTCGACAAGGAACACCACCGAGAGCTCGTGCGGACCGTCGCTCTTCAGCGACCGCGCGATCTCGAGCACGCTCGCCGCGCCCGCAAGATCGTCTCCCACGCCTGGCCCCGCGGCCACCGAGTCGTAGTGCGCGGACACCAGCAGCGCCTCCTCGCGCGCGCCCGGCAGGGTGGCGACGACATTCTTCACCGTCGCGCACCGGCCGCGTGGGCTGCACGCGCTTCCGGTCTCCACGGTTGCGTGGAAGCCGAGCTCCTCGAAGGCAGAAACCAGGCGCTCACGCACCAGATCGTTCTCCGCGGAGCCGACCGGATGCGGAAGCATGTCCGGCAGGAGCACATGGGCAAAACCCAGGGCCCGCTCCGCCGAGAACGCATCCGCCGCTGCACTTGCCGCAACGGGTGACGGTGGTCGCTCACCAAGGACTGCGTCCACGGCCACGAGCAACACGAAGATGAGCATGAGCGCGCGCGCCAGCATGCTCCGCATTCAGCGCTTCTTCTTTGGTTTCGCCGATGGCGCCGGGTCGGGAGCCGTGTCCACCGCGCTCGGCGTGTCCGAGAGCGTGGCCCCCATGCCATCTGGACCAGCGTTGAGCGAGCCGAAGAACTTGTCCACGTAGGTGGCGACCTCGCCCACGGACGAAGGCACCGTGATCAGCTGCTCGTAGACACGCCTGCCCACCACGTACACGTGCCCGGTGAGCAGCATCGGGAACTGCGCGGTGGCCTCTGCCTGGAATTCCCGGCCCGCGCTCTTGCCGATGACGATCTGGCGCTCACCCCTGAGCACCGCGCCTGGCAGACCACGGATGGCGTCGTCGCGCACGGCGTCGAGGGTGCCGCGCGCGTCCGTCCGCACCGTGGGCGGAAGATCGAAGAAGATAAACGTGTAGAGTGCACCTACCCGCGAAGAGGTCGCTTGCTTGGCGGAGATCACAACGGTCCCCAGCTGGACGCTGCGCACGGACTCTTGCGGGCGCTGCGGCAACATCACCGCGAAGCGCGGTCCGTCGGGGCCGTAGTTGAACCACTCGCCCGTGCCCAGCGTGAGCAGCGCGTCTCCAGGGGGCGGCGCGTTCGGTACGCGCGGCACGGAGCCGGCACCATTCGGCGCGAAGCCTCCACCCGCGCCGGTGGTCTGCGGCGTCGAGGCCGGGTCCGGTTCGGCGCCGTTCCCCTTGGCCTTCGCAAGGAGATCCTTGCACCCCGCAGCCGGATCGGCCGCCACGATGAGCGCGGCGCAAAGGAGAGCGCGCGACATCATCGCGACGCGTCTCGGGCTCTGCGGCGGTCAGTCATCCGCCGAGCATACTATCAGCCCTTGAGCAGCGAGAGCGCGATCTGCGGAACCTGGTTTGCCTGGGCAAGGATGGCCGCGCCGCCCTGCGCAAGGACCTGCTCGCGAGACATCTGCGCGGTCTCCGCTGCCACGTCGACATCACGGATGCGGCTGTTCGCTGCCGACACGTTCAGGCGCATGGTCTCGATGTTCGACGTGGTGATCGAGAGGCGGTTCATGGTCGCGCCGAACCGGGCGCGGCTGTTGGACACGGACTTCAGCGCGCCGTCGATCGTGTCCAGCGCCGTCTGGGAGTTCGCCGCCAACCCGGAGAGCGTCGTGGTCGCCGAGAGAAGCGACGTCAGCTTCACGCCGCCGAACGTCAGGTTGATGCGGTCGGAGGTGACGTTGTTGATGCCGACCTGGAACTGCACGTTGCTGGAGGCAGCGGTGATGAGGTTCAAGCCGTTGAACTTCACGCTCGTCATGATGCGCTTCACCTCGGCCTGGAGCTGACCGAACTCCGTCTGCAGGTAGGCGCGGTCCGAGGTCTGGAGGCTGCCGTTCGCGCCCTGCGTCGCAAGCTCGCGCATGCGCTGCATGATGTCGGACACCTGGCCCAGCGCGCCGTCAGCGGTCTGCGCCATGCTGATCGCGTCGTTGGCGTTGCGCTCTGCGACCGTGTACGAGCGGATCTGCATCTTCATGCTCTCGCTGATGGCAAGGCCGGCCGCGTCGTCCGCGGCGCTGTTGATGCGGTAGCCGCTGGAGAGACGGTTGAAGCTGGCGGCCAGGGAGTCCTGCGCCATGGACAGGTTCTTCTGAGCCTGCAAGCTCGCGACGTTGGTTTGAAGGATCACAGACATGATGACTTCCTCGACTGCTGCTTTGGGTTTTTCGGTGAATCGATTCTGACGTTTCGTTTGCCGCGCTCGAGCTCCTGGCGGAGAGAGCGCGCGCCCTTTGCGATGACGCGCGCAAGGTCAATGCTCGATGCGATGCCCTGCTCGGCCTCCTGGCGCATGTCCATGCCATTCATGTCTGGCATCGCGGCCTTGAGCTTGGCTGTGTCGCCATAGAGAAAGCCCGAGAGCATGGGCACCTTGGCAGACGCTGCGCGGACCGCCTCTTCTGCGACCGTGAGCGCATCGAAGGCGCGGACTATCTCGGCCGGTTGTTCGCTGTCGATGATGGCGCGCGCGTCTCGTGCGATGCGAGACAGGTCGTTCGCGCGGCGCTCCACGCGGGTCGTCGCCTCGATCTGTGCATCGAAGAAGCGCGCGACGGCACGACGAGAAAGGGGCGGACGCTTCGTCTTTGCGATCGTCGCCAGGTCATCGACGGAGACGTTCGTGTCCGGGAGGCTCTTCACCACGTCTGCCAGCGTCGCCTCGCGGAAGCCCGCGATGCGCGAGCCGCCCTCCGTCGCGTTGACCAGCTCCACGTGCCCCTGCATCGATGTTGCCCAGATCTCGAACCACAGGCGGAATGCGTTGAACGACGCAGTGGAGATGACCTCGCCCTCGCCGCCCCACGCGGGCACCTCGAACATGGGGTCCTTGGCCGGCGCCGCGCCGAGCTTCGACTCCGCCCGCACCTGCGTGATCGTCTCGTTGTAGGTGAACGCGACGTTCTTGCCGCCTTCGTCCCTCTGTACCTTGCAGCCGTCGAACGCGGTGCCGCTCGCGTGGGTGGATGCACCGGAGTACCCAAGGTCCTGGCCCACGAGGACGATTGGAGAGCAACCGAACAGCGTGGCGAGCGAGAACGCAACCGTGGAGACGCTGCCACCGACGATGACGCCGGGAACGTCCGCGAGCTTCACCACAGCGGAGAACGGGCCGAGCGCCTCGAAGAAGGGCATGACGTGCCCCGCCTGAACCTGAAAGCAGTCCGGGTGCCCGGTGAGGCTCGGGGACAGGATCACGTCCTTGATGTAGGAGAGGCTGGCGATGTGCTTCGAGAGGTTCAGCGCCTCGAGGCTCACGATCACGTGCGGCGCGATGCCGTTGCGATCCATCGCGCCGCCCGCGACATCAACGGCGATCACGATGCCCTTCTTCTTTGCAAGGGCGAGCGCCTTGATGTTCTTGTCGAGCGACGGTCCGGCCCCGACGATGAACGCGGGCACTCCTTCGAGCGAGCCCGACAGCGCCGTCACCGGTGACGTGTCCGAGAGCACGTGGAGGTTCTGCGCCATGTGGCCGATCCACTCGGAGAAGCGCGCAGAGCGCGTGTTCTCGATGATCTCGGTGTCGCAGATCAGCTTCTGGATCGACGCCCGAAGGGCCAGGAGCTCCTCGGGGAAGACGTTCGCGTAGCCCTGCGTGATGAAGAGCGTCGCGGTCGTCTCGTTCGTGAGCGCCGGCCACATCGCCTCGAGCTCCATCAGGTCCGTGGTGACGTGAACGCCGCCAAGATCCGTTGGGCCGTGCTCGAGCAGCGTGCGCAGCAGGGACGGGTCGGGCTCGTACACCAGGATGTTGCCCTGCGTGCGTGCGCGTAGCTCGCGCACCGCGTAGCCCACGCCCATACCGAACACGACGGACAGCGTCTTCTGGCCCTTCATTGCATCGAACGAGTGACGGAAGATCTCCGCGTTCGCCACCGCGCCGAGCAGACCGACGTCCGTGAAGAGCGCAGGCGTTCCATCCGGCAGGGCCACCACGCGGCCACGCGGCTTCGCCTCCAGGACCTCGCGCTTGGAGCGCGGCGGCATCAGGAGCACGGCGGCGTTCGCCGTCGCGAAGTCTTCGGTGAACGACACGCTCATCGCTCGTCACCGGTCGCGTTGTCAGTGGCCTGCTCGCGCGCGGGCTCGGCGCTGGGCTTGCCGCCGCCGAGCAGCGCTTGCTCGTCCAGCTCCGCGTCCGCGGCCGCAAGGTTCGCCTTCGCGACGGCCTCGTAGACCTCGCCGCGCACCACGCTCTGCGAATGGGGCGCGTCGATCGCAAGCCGCACCGTGCTCTTGTGGATCTCCGCAACGCGTACCTCTACGCATCCGCCGATCACGATCTTCTCTCCCAGCCGCCGCGTGAACATCAGCATGTTCGAGGGAGGTGCACGGAGGATGCCAGGGGCCGATCAGAACGGCACTCTCAGGAAGACCTTGAGAGGCAATTCACGCCGTGAACCACGCGGAAAGCGTGGAGAGCACCTGCTTGCCCACGGCGATCGCTTGGGTGTACGTCGTTTGCGCCTGGGAAAGCTGGGAATACGCGGTCGGAAGGTCGGCGTCGGCGATGTTGTGCTTCGCGCTCGCCAGCATGGTCAAGCTCTGCGAATGCGTGGACTGTGTGGTCGTGAGGCGGCTCATCAGCAGGCCGGTATCAGCGCGAGCGGCAGTGATTTGACCGTGTGCATCGTCCAATCCTTTGACGCTGGCAGCGATCGCAGTCGGGTCGTTGGCGTCCAGCGCGGTCTTCAGATCCTGGAGTGCCTTGAACGCGTCGGTGCCGCCCGCCGCGGTGAACGCCTTCGCGCCGCTGGTGTTGGCGACGACGGAAACGCCCTGCGCGATGTCGACGTTTCGCGTGCTGTCGTTGCCCTGGAAGGTGCCGCTGGCATCGAACGCGGCGGTCTGTGTGAGCGTTCCAGAAAAGATGAACCCGTGTTCGCCCTTCGTGTTCGCCAGGCTCAAGAGATCGCCCAGCATGCCGTCCACTTGCAATGACAGGATCGCCCGATCGCTCGCGGAAAGCGCCCCGGATGAGCCCTGCAGCGCAACGGACTTCGCCTCCGTGAAGAGGTCCGTGGCGCTCGCGAGGGTGCCTTCGGCGAGCTCTGCATCGCCTTGCACTCGCTGGATTACCGACTGAAAGCTCTGTGTCTGATCCTCGATGGTGCCCAGGCGGACGAGTGCCGCCGCACCAGCGGGATCATCTTCAGGAGCCGCGATCTTGAGGCCGGTCGACGCCGTCCTGGACGCATCGAGCAGGCGGCTCTCGAGCCGCTGTGTGGAGCTGCTCAAGGCGTCGTACTGCATGGAGTTCGTGATGCGCATGGAAGACGTCCGTCCAAGAATCAAGCCAACGTGAAGCGGCTCAGAGCGTCTGCATGAGACCAGCCAGGAGCTGGTCGGCAGCCTGGAGCACCTTGGCGTTCGCCTGGTAGGCGCGCTGGTACATGGAGAGGTTCGCCATCTCCTCGTCGAGCGAGACGCCGCTGGCGGAGTCATTCATGGTCTTTGCCTGCGTGTAGAGGCTCTGCTGCACGCCCACCTCGCGGTCGGCGGACTGCTTCGTGGAGCCGACGAAGCCGACGATGTCGCTGAACGCATCGGCGGGAGTCTTGGTGCCGCCCCCGGCGATCTGCTGCGTGCCCAGGCCAGCGAGGAGTGCCGCGTTGCCGTTGTCGCCCGGTGCGGCGGCGGGGTCAGCCGCGGCTGCCACGCGCTCGGGGTGGCCCACCATCTGCGAATCCAGCGCGAACGACTGCGCGGTGCCCGGCGGTCCCGCGAAGGAGAACAGCGCTCTGCCGGTGACGCCGTCGGCGCCGTAGCCAGCCGCATGCTGCGTGTTCATGGCAGTGCCGATCTCCGACACGAAGGTGTCGAGCTTCGACTGAACCGCCGGTATGTCCCTGTCACGCGCGGTGATGAGGCCGGCGAGCTTCCCGCCCGCGATGCTTCCGGTCACGTCTGCGCCCGCGCCGCCGTTCGCCGATGCGGTCACCTGCGTGTTGCCCGCTGCGTCCATACCCACGTTGAGCTTCGTCGCGTTGCTGCCCGACACCAGCGCGGTGCCACCGCCCAGGATCGTCACCTGGCCCGTCGCGTCCGTCACCACCTTCACGTCCACGCGCTGCGAGAGGTCGGCCACGAGCGACTGCCGCTTGTCCTCCAGGCTGCTCGCGTCACCACCGGACGCCTTTGCCTTCGTGATGTCGCCGTTGAGCGCTGCGATCTGCGCGGTGATGCCGTTGATCTCGTCGGCCGTGCCCTTCGCCTGCGAGAGCAGGCCACTGCGCTGCGAGGCAAGGTCGGTGGCCACACCGCGCACCTGGCTCGCGAAGGAATCAGCGGCGGAGAGCATGGCGCCGCGCGTCGTGGTGTCGTCGGGCGATGCCGCGAGCGCGCTCATGGACGAGAAGAACCGGGACATCGCGTCTGCGATCCCGGAGCTCTGTGTCTCGTTGAAGAGCTGCGACACGGAGCCAAGCGCATTGTCGCGCGCTCCGGCGGCCGATGAGCTGCCGCCCGTGACGATCATGCGAGCGGCGGAGAACTGGTCGAACACGCGCGAGGCATTGCCAGCCGTCACGCCGCCGCCGAGCATGCTGGCAAGGTCAGGCGTCTTGCGGCTGTAGCCGGGCGTGTTGACGTTGGAGACGTTGCTGCCCGTGATGTCGAGCGCGTACGCATTCGCGGCAAGGCCGCTCTGCGCAAGTCCGAGGAGACTGCCAAGGCCCATCGATCAGCCTCGCACGTTGATGCGGACGGGCGCCGGCGTGCGGCTCTCACCCGTCGCAGTACCGGCGAGCGCCGCCAGCGCGCCGCGGATGCACGCACGCGCATGCACGAGCAGCCGTTGGTTGTCGCGCGCCAAGGTCAGGACCTCGTGCACGTCCCGTTTGTCGATCTGCTTCTTCTCGTCGGGCGTCGCCGTCTCCAGCGCGGAGAGGCAGCGGAGCTTGTTCTGGGAGAGCTCCTCGACGCTCTTCACATCCATGGACTCGAGCGCCTTGCGCTCCCGCATCAGGATGTCAGTCAGGTCCACCAGCGCGGCCTTGAGAGAGTCGGCCATGGCTCAACCCGTCCGGTCCACGAGGTGCTGCGCGATCGCGCGGGAGTCGACCTTGAGCGAGCCATTCGCGATCTTGTCCTTCAGCGCGGCGACCTTCGCGGCGTCCACGCCGCCGGCCTCCGTGGTGCTGGCCGCCTGTACAGCGGCACCGGCGGCCAATTGACGGGCCTCCGGCGAGATCGTGACGCGTGCGTCCTCGGCGCCACGCACCTGCGACGTCGGTCCCTTCGAGTGTCCACCTTCCACGCCGCCATTTCCCTTCACGCGGCCTGCGCGTTCCGAGAGGTTGACCGTGTTCTGGTAAGCGGAGATTGCGCGGGGATCGACCTTCATGAGCTCCTCGATTCGTTAGCGAGTGAAGTGGGTGGCGGGCCCTTCGGGGGCGACGCCGCCGTCACCAGACATGGACGGGCGCGCGAGGCGCGACTTTAGGGGGACGGGAAAAAAATCGTCGTCACCCTTCATTTCTTCTCGCCAAGGATCCTCTCCAGCGAATCGGCCAGGCCGATGCCGCCGCCGCGGCCCATGGCGTCGGCGAGCGCATCCGTCACCATCTGTCCGTACATCTGCGAGCCCGGCGCCTTCCCGGTCATCGACGTGGTCTTCTCGAGTGACGCGAGCATCTTCCTGAGGAAGATGCCCTCGAACTCCTTGGCGACACGATGTTCCTCCGACGGAGGGGCCTGCTTGGCCTCGAGCGGCTGGATGTGGCGGGTGTCATCGATCTTCACGTCTTCACTCCCTTCACTGGACCACCAGGGTTGCACGGAGTGCGCCAGCGCTCTTCAGCGCAGAGAGGACGCTCACGAGCTCGCGCGGTGGGATGCCCAGCGAGCTCAACGCGGAGGCCACGTCTGCAAGTCTTGCAGCGCCCTTCACGTAGGCCATGGTGTTGCCGTTGCGACCGGCTCCGTTCTCGTCGGGCACCACCTCCGTGTGCGGGATCACCTTCGTGTCGCCGCGGCCGGCGGGGGCGATGGGCTGCGACACGTCGGGCGTCTCGCGAATGAGCACCGTGAGCCCGCCCGTGGCGATGGCGACAGGAGCAAGCTGCACGTCACCACCAGCGACGATGGTGCCAGTGCGCTCGTTGATCACGACGCGCGCGACCATGGGCGCGTTCACGTCGATCTCGCCAAGGCGCGCGATGGTCGCGACGGCCGCGGCCTCGCTCTCCAGGGTGACGGACACGGCGCCGCCGTCGACCGCCGTGGCGACCTTCGCGCCCATCTCCTTGTCGATGGCCTCCTGGATGCGCTGCGCGAGCAGGAAATCCGGCTGTCGCAGCGAGTAGACGATCTTGCCCTTCTCCGTGAACGTGGTGGCGATCAGTCGCTCCACCAGGCCCCCGTCCGGGATGCGCGCCGCGTTCGGACTGTTCTTCTGCACCGACGACGACTGTCCGTGTGCCTCGAGCCCGCCGACAATGAGCGAGCCCTGCGAGACCGCGTACACGCGCCCGTCCGCACCGTACAGCGGTGTCTGCACCAGCACGCCGCCCTGCAGAGAGCGCGCGTTGCCGATCGAGGAGATGGTCACATCGAGACGCGTGCCGGGGCGCGCGAACGGCGGAATGGTCGCGGTCACGAGCACCGCTGCCACGTTGCGCAGGCGAATCGACGTGCCGTCCGCCTGCACGCCGAGCTTGCGCATGAGCGCCAGCAGCGATTGCGTTGCGAACGGAGCAGAGGCATCGTCGCCTGTGCCGGTGAGGCCCGTGACCACGCCATACCCCACGAGCTGGTTGTCGCGGACGCCGACGACGTCGCAGAGATCCTTCACATGGTCCGCGCGCGCGGGTTTGCTGACGAGCAGCACCAACACAGCGATGACGAGCACGAACGAGAGCCGAAAATATGGATGTCGCATGGGCCTCAAAACGGGTTGATGGTGTCGAGGGCCCTGCCGAGGAAGCCGCGCTCTTGCTGGTCAGCCATGTCGCCGCGACCGGTGAACTCGATCTGCGCGTCCGCGATGCGTGACGAGGCGACGGTGTTGTCCGTCTTCACGTCGGTCCAGCGGACCAGGCCGGAGATGTAGAGGTGGTACTCCTCGTTGTTGATCATCACGACCTTCGTGCCTTCGATGTAGAAGTCACCGTTCGGCAGCTGCTTCGCCACGCGCACCGCGATGGAGCCCTGGAGAGTGCCCGTCCGCGTGGTGGCGCCGTTGCCCGCGAAGTTGGAGGCAGCGGCCAGCTGCAGGAGCTTTCCCGTATCCATCTCCGGGTTCAGGCGCTTCAGCGCCGGCATGAGCCCGAGCACCGCGTCGGCACCCGCGTTCCGGTCGGTGCTCTTGCCCAGCTTGGTGGTCGCGTCGCCCTTTGCGTCCGCCTGTTCGTCGATGCTGATGACGACGATGTCGCCCACGTGGAGCGCGCGCGTGTCCTGGAGCAGGCCTGGGCGTGCGTCGGAGTAGAGGGAGCCGGCGCCCGGGCTCGCATCGGGCGAGGCCTGCGCGTATGCGCCAGGGTCGTACTTGCGATGGCGCGGCGCGAACGTCTTGATGTGCGCGGGACCACACCCGGCGGCCGTGCCCAGCAGCACCGCAGCCAGAACGAGCCGCTGCATGCTGGTCATCGCACGCCCTCCAGCAGCTCGGCATGGCTCCTGGACGTGAGCTTCACCTTCACGGTGCGGCTCGTCGCCGTCAGTATCACCATCGTTGCGTCGCCCACGTCGGCGTCCTTCAAGAGCGTGGCCTCCGTGGAGACGCTGAGCGTTGCTCGCTCCACGACCACAGTCACATGTGCGCCCTTCCGCAGATCGGGCGCGCTCGCGGCCTCACTGATCTCCACCACCACAGCGATGGGGATGATCGCCACGCGGACGTCGTCCTGCAGTAGCTCCACGTTGGCCGTGGTGTGGAACGGACCCTTCGTCTTCGGAAGCTTGGGGAGCGTGGCCTGGCCCACGCGCGTGCCGGAGGGTGCGGTGAAGTCACTGGTCGCCTCGACGCGCGTCAGCGTGACGCCCGCGGGGAGCTGCGCAGTGATGGCGGCGCGGGAGAGCTCCGCGAGCGCACGGCTTGCCAGATGCTCCGACGCACGCGTCACGCGCGTGGTCGTAGGCATCGCGAATTCGGCTGTTTTTCCGGCTCGGCGTAGCGAACGCACGATCTCGTCGCGGCTGACCACGCGGCTTGCGCCGGGCGAAGGTGCGGGCCCGAGCTCGACGTCGCGTGCGCCTGTCGGGGCATCCTTCACCACGTCCCCGACCGTGAGTCGTGCACGCATGACCAGCAGCGACGCCGGCGCCTCCGCGGCCGCCGTTCCCGAGAGGGCCGCAACGAGGAGAGCTACGAGGGGGAGCGCGAGGTGCTTCATTTGAGCGCGCTCGCGGCGCGCAACATCTCGTCCGCGGCGGTCACGACCTTGGTGTTGATCTCGTATGCGCGCTGTGCGCTGATGAGGCCGATCATCTCCTCGACGACCTCCACGTTCGCGTGCTCCAGGCTTCCCTGCAGGAGCGTGCCGCTGCCGTTGGAGCCCGGCGCGCCCACCTGGGCCTCGCCGCTCGCGGTGCTGGCCGTGAAGAGGTTGTGGCCGACGGCGTTGAGGCCGCCCGGATTGACGAAGTTTGCGATCTGCAGCGTGCCGACCTGGTTCGCGGCGGTCTGGCCCGGCTGGACCACGCTCACGATTCCGTCGGCGCCGATGGTGACGCTCTGCGCGCCTTGCGGGATCGTGATCGGCGGCTCGAGAGGCATACCCTCGCTCGTGCAGAGCCTGCCCTGCGCGTCCGTCTTCAGGTTGCCGGCGCGCGTGTAGGCGGGCTGACCATCCGGCTGGCCCACCACGAAGAAGCCGTTGCCTTCGATGGCAAGGTCGAGCGGGTTGTTCGTGTTCTGCATCGCGCCCTGCCCGAAGTTGCGCGACGTGGAGACAAGGCGCACACCGCTACCCAGCTGCGTGCCCGAGGGTGCGACGGTCGTTGCGCTGGTCTGCGTGCCCGCGGCTCGAACGGTCTGGTAGACCAGGTCCTGGAAGTCGGCGCGCGTCTTCTTGAAGCCGATGGTGTTGGCGTTCGCAAGGTTGTTGGAGATGGAGTCGAGCTCGGCCTCTTGCGCTGCCATGCCCGTCGCCGCTGTGTGAAGTGAACGAAACATCTCTGACCTCTTTCACGCGATTCGTGTCCCGTGTTCGGGGACGCAGCTCATGTCGTGCATGCCCGGTGCCAGTGGCACCCTTCACCCGGCGTCCGCCTCTGGCGCCGCCGAATCGGCTTCAGTTTCCGTGTCCGCGTCGTTCTCCTTCGCGCTCTCCGCGTCGGTTTCGCCAGCGTCTTTCGTGGTCGCAGCGTCAACGGGCGTGCTGTCCTGCGCCTGCGCGTTGGCGTCCGCCGCGTTGCCAACGGAGCCCTCCGTCGTGTCCGCATCCGCGGACGCGGCCGTGCTCGCACACGTGCCCGCCTGGCACGTCATGCCGTTCGCGCAGTCCGAGAGGCGAAGGCAGCTGTTGCCGGTCCCGCACCCCACGGAGAGCAGCGGGAGGAGCGACAGGCCGACCGCAACGGCGACGAGAGCCGCGCGTGCGTATCTCACTTCTCTTCTCCGTTCTTCTCTGCGACGAGGCTCGAGATGTCGCCGCGCACGCCGAGCGACAGCAGGCCCCACATGAGCACGCCGCTGGTCGGGAGATCGGTGCCGAAGGGAAGCGCGGAGATCGACGGCTCGACGAAGAGCCGCATGTCGCTCTTGCCAAAGAGGAACGTCGCACCTGCCACGCCTCCGATGAGGATGTGCGGCACCCACGTACCGGTCGCGCCGCCGAACGCCTCCATCCGCCGAGAGAACGCGTAGGTGTAGCGGATCTCGTTGCCGAACGACGTGTGCGGCTCGATCTCGACGAACGCGATCGCGCTCATGCCGCTGTTGCCCTCTTCTGTCTGCCAGAGCACGGAGGCGCGGAGGCGTGTGCGTGCGCGCCGGAACGCCGTCGTGCCCGTGCCGTCGTCGCCGGCCTCCATCCCGCTCGCGGCGCCGATGTCGGCGCCCATGACCTGGGCAGAGGCGGCAGTGCTTGTGGCAAGGCTAACGAGCGCGGCGGCGAGGGCGACTGAGCGTTTCATCAGCAGTCGTAGGTGCGACGATCGTGCCGCAAGGCTCTCCAGCTTTTGCGGAGAGTGCCGTTCTCATGGGCCCGCGATCACGACCACGAGATCGACGCGGCGGTTCTGCGCCCGCCCTTCCGGCGAGTCGTTCGACGCGATCGGATGGTGCTGGCCGTACCCCGCGCCCGACAGGCGCTCCGGCGACATCTTGTGCGTCTCCGTGATGACACGGAGGACCGTCATGGCGCGAGCGCCAGAGAGCTCCCAGTTCGACGGAAATTTGTCGGTGTGGATGGGCGCGGAGTCCGTGTGACCCTCCACGCGCACGGCGACCTCGTGCAGCGCGAGCTCCTGCGCGATGAGGAGCACGGCGTTCTTGCCCTCGGGGCGAATGTCCGCGGCGCCCACGTCGAAGAGCAGGCGCTCGGGCAGGCGCAGGATGATCTCGCCGTGCGCCTCGATCACCTTCAGCGAAACGAGATCCTTCTGCTCCTTGAGCTTGGATTCGAGCTTCTCCTTGAGCTCCTTCGCTTCCGCCTCCTTCGCGCCCTCGCCCTTGCCTTTGCCCTGCTTCGGGTCCTCTTCGTCGCTCGGCTGATCGCCGACAAAAGCCTTTGCCTTGTCGTGGGGCATCATGCCGTAGCCGCCGGGCGAGTCGAACATGTTCCAGGTCACGGCCGTGGTGAACGACTCCGTGAATCGCCCGAGCTTGTTCGAGTCCACCTGCGACGAGGCGAACATGACGACGAAGAACGCGAACAGCAGCGTCATGAAGTCCGCGTAGCTCACGAGCCATCGCTCGTGGTTCACGTGTTCTGGGTGCTTGTGCTTCTTCGCCACTTCGCTGCGCTCCGTTTCCTGGTCCCGCGGGCCGTTCCGGCCCTCGTGAGCTCCGCTCCCGAGCCTCCCCACGTCCGCCTCACGGCGACTCGTGCTGCGCACGAGGGGTCGGTCTGCAGTGGCGCGCCTAACGAGGCAGCGCGGCTGCTTCCCAACGACGAGAGTCGGACTCCGCATTGGGCAGCAAGACCTGGTCCTCAGCGAAGCCGAGCTCGAGGTCGGGCGCGAACGACGTCGAACGCGAGGTCCAGGTCGACGTCCACGTCGAGCTAGGCGGCTGCTTTTTCGGCTGCTGGTGCTTTCCCGTGATCATCGTGCGCTCCTCCGCCCATGCCTGTCAGACGATCCCTGATGACCTTCGGGTTCATGCCCTGCTGGATGGCCAGGGCGCCTTCGAGCAGCATTTCTTCGGTCTGGACGGTGGCCCTGGTTCGCAGCTTCAACTTGGCCGCGAACGGCAGGAAGATGATGTTCGCGAAGGCAACGCCGTAGATCGTGGCAACGAATGCGACTGCGATACCTTCACCGACCTTCGCGATGTCGGAGAGGTTGCTCATGACCTGGATGAGGCCAAGGACGGCGCCGATGATACCGATGGTCGGCGAGTAGCCGCCGCCGGCTTCATACACCTTGGCGATGTCGTCGCCTTCTTCCTGGGTGTGATGGATCGAGCCTTCGAGCGTGTCGCGCATGGCCGAGGAGTCTGCGCCGTCGACCGCCATCGTGAGCGCACGAGCGAGGAACGGGTGACTTGCCTTTGCGGCGAGCGGCTCCAGCGCAAGGATTCCGTCCTTTCGCGCGATGCCCGCGTAGTTCACGATCTCGTCGATCAGCTTCTTGCGCGGATCGGGAGGCTCTGCAAACGCCAGCTTTCCAGCCTTCACCGCCTTGATGAACGTGGGCATGGACACCTGCACCAGCGTTGCGCCAATGGTTCCGCCCAGCACGATCATGAAGGCCGTCGGCTGGATGAGCGCGGAGATCTTTCCGCCTTCGATCAGGTCTCCGCCGAGGATGCCGATCGTTGCGACGCCTAGGCCCGCGAGGGTTGCCTTGTCCATGTCACTTCTCGTCCGTGTCAGGGGGAACAGTGGAGAGCCGGAGGAAGGCGTGTGGCGACTTGCTCGGGCGGTTACTCGCACCAGAACGCAATCCCTGGACCAGCGCGTTCCGCGACGTGGGTGAGGCAGTCGTCGCGCGGCGGTACTGGATGATGCGATCGATCACGGTGTCCAGGCTCTCCTTCACGAGGAGCTTGTCCCCACCAATCAGCGAGACGGTCGTGTCGGGCATGATCTCGATCCAGGCGATGAGGTCTGGATTGATCGCGACAGGCTGGCCGTTCAGCCGGGTGAGGAGGACCATGTTCTCTTTCAGGCCGCGCGCGTGAGCGTGAGGCGCTTTCGCTTGAGCATCTCCACGAGCGTCGTGCGGTTCAGACCGAGCAGGCGCGCCGCTTGGTTCTTGTTCCAACCCGTGCGCTCGAGCGCCTGGCGAATGAGGTTGTTCTCGAAGGCGGAGACCGCGGCGCGAAGATCCATACCGCCGTCGGGAAGCTCCGCAGCCATGCGCGGTTCGCTGCGCAGACCGCAGATGCGGGCCGGCAGATCACGCGGCTCGATGATGTTGTCCTGGCAAAGGAGGATGGCGCGCTCGATGGTGTTCTCGAGCTCGCGCACGTTGCCCGGCCACGCCCAGCTCATGAGGAGGTCCTGCGCTGCGGGGGCGATCTCGACGCCGCTGCGGCCCACGCGCTTGCCGAGCGCGCCAAGGAAATGGCGCACGAGCAGCGGGATGTCTGACGTTCGCTCCTTGAGCGCAGGCATCATGAGGTGCATGACGTTGAGGCGGTAGTAGAGGTCCTCGCGGAACGTGCCCTGCGCAACGGCCTCTTCGAAGTCGATGTTCGTGGCCGCCACGATGCGCACGTCCGCCTTGTGCGTGCGCGAATCGCCAACGGGCGAGTACTCGTGAGACTGGAGCACGCGGAGGAGCTTCACCTGCACGGAGGGCGGGAGCTCGCCCACCTCGTCCAGGAAGAGCGTTCCGCCCTGCGCCGCGCCGATCTTGCCGATGCTGTTGGTGTGCGCGCCAGTGAATGCGCCGCGGATGTGGCCGAAGAGCTCGCTCTCGATGAGCGACTCCGGGATGGCGCCGCAGTTGACGGCGACGAAGGGCTTGCCACCGCGCGCCGAGAAATCATGGACCGCACGGGCCACGAGCTCCTTGCCGGTGCCGCTCTCGCCCGTGATGAGCACGGTGCAGAGCGTGGGGGCGACCCGGTCCACCATGCGGTAGACGTCGACCATGGAGGCGGACTCGCCGATGACGTCGCGCATGCTGCGCGGCCGCGGGCTCTTGTCCTTCAGCGGAGGAAGCGGACCAGCTTCTGCAGCGAAGAAGATCCCGCTCTCGACGTCTGCGTCGTCCGTCAGTTCCGGGTAATCCGCGCGGCACATAACACTGGACTCGCGTTCGAACTCCGAGCTCATGAGGGACCTCCAAGACGTTGGCAACACTCTCGTGACGGGAGGAGAGTAAGCAACGGCCGGGCCAACAAAACCTTGAGACGTTGAGACGCAAATTCGGCGATTTTTTCGCGTCGCTGGCAGGAATGGCTACATCGGACGCATGGTAAAAGTCCACCACGCCACCTGGCGGAAATTTACCACCTAGCGCCGGAGACCGTATCTTTTCAGGCGTTCGCGGAGGGTGGCTCTGGCAATCCCCAGGGTTCTTGCGGTCTCGCTCACGTTGCCACCGCTACGCTGCCAAGCATCGAGCACCAGCTGACGCTCGCGACCGCGCAGCGACGCATCCGCAGGCGCATCGAGCTGCGCGCGGGGGTCGCTCGCGCCGCTGGGTGGGCTCTCGTCAAAGCTCTGTGTGAGTGCTTGAAGGACAGCTTCGTCATCCACGGCGCGCGCGCTCGCCACGATCGCCGCGTGCTGTACGACGCCGCGTAGCTCGCGCACGTTGCCGGGCCAGGTGTGCTGGCGGAGCATGGACAGCGCCTCGGACGTGAACCATATCGGCGAGAGCTTGTGCCGGTCCCCGAATTCCGTGAGGAACGACTGCGCGAGGATCTCCACGTCGCCCGGCCTGGCGCGCAGCGGCGGGAGGACGATCGTGAAGCCTGCCAGTCGGTAGCGCAGATCCGAGCGCAGCGACGCGCCCGAGAGCGAGCGGTTGGTCGCGGAGAGGACGCGTGCCTTGAAGGTCGTGTCGGCCGATGCGCCCACACGACGAAACCTTCGTTGCTCGAGCGCGCGCAAGAGCTTTGGCTGCAGCACGATCGGCATCTCGCCGATCTCGTCGAGGAAGATGGTGCCGAGGCCCGCCGCTTCCAGCAGACCTATGCGTGCGTTGCGTGCGCCAGTGTATGCGCCGGCCTCGTGGCCGAAGAGCTCACTCTCCACGAGCTCGCTCGGGATCGCAGCGCAGTTCACCGCAACCAGGGTCTCTTCCGGCGCGCCGAGCTTGTGGACGGCCTCTGCCACGAGCTCCTTGCCGGTGCCTGTCTCGCCCAGGATCATCACCGGCACGTCGCGAAAGCGCGCGATGTGCCGGATTTGCTCGCGCACGCGGACGATCGGATCGGAGGCGCCCAGGATGACGTCTGCAGCGTCGTTGATCTTCTCCTCTGGCACCGCGCGGCGGATCTCTGCCAGCACCTGGTCGATCTGTTTTCGGCCGAACGCGTGGCGCCGCTCGCTCTCGGTCTCGCTGGCGGGCGCGATGACGACCACGATGTCGTCTGGCTTGCCGCCCAGAAAGGCGTGCGCCCGGAGCAGGCTGTCGGGAAGCAGCTTCTTTGCCGCGTAATCGAGCACGCGGACGCGGAGATCGGGCGTCGAGAGGAGCGCCTGTGCGTCCTTCGGGGTGTCGCAGCCGACCACGGTGGCTGCCGCCTCGCTCGCGAGTCCCATCACCTTGGCGCGAAGCTTCGCGTCCTGCGTGACGAGTCCGATGCGCAACCGTTCGCTCTTGGCCAAGGCAGCGCCGACGATACCACGTACGTACGCGTGCTTGACGGTGTCCCCGTCGCTTCCATGACGCTGAAAGCGGCCCGCCGCGGACGCCAGACCCGCTCCGAACGGCTCTTTCGTGCGAACCCGTAGCCGGACTTCCCGGCGGCATGGACCCTGCTCCAGCTCCTCTCGCCATGAGTGAGCTATTCGGAGGAGTCGACAAGCTACACGCGACGCTCGACTATCACATGTTCCGCCACAACATGCTGGCGTCCAACCTTGCGCACGTGGACACGCCAGGCTACGTGCCAAAGGACGTGAGCCGCGACGACATGTCGTTCGACGGCACGCTGCAGCTGGAGGTGGCGAAGACGAGCTCTTCGAACGCGGCTGGATCGATCCCCGCATCACCGTCTTACAACGTGTTCGACGATCCGTCGCCCAGCGCCACCGGCCTGGACAAGAACTCCGTGTCGCTCGATCGCGAGGCGGCGAAGGTGGCGGCGAACCAGATTCGATACGACGTGGTGTCGGTGCTCGCACACAGCGAGCTCTCCGATCTGGAGTTCGCAGCGAACGACGGGAGAGGCTAACGAACATGCTCGGAACATTCAGCGCCATGGAAGTCGCAGCCTCGGGCCTCTCGGCCGAGCGCTCGCGCATGAACACGATCGCCTCGAACCTGGCGAACGCGAAGACCACGCGCACGGAGGCCGGCGGTCCGTACAAGCGGATCGACCCCGTGTTCGTGGCGCAGCCGCTCTCGCAGAGCTCGTTCGACGCCACCGAGCGCAACGTGCAGCTCGTCAAGGTCAGCGAGATCAAGGAAGACACACGCGACCCGATGAAGGTCTACGAGCCTGGGCATCCCGACGCGGATCCCACCGGCTACGTGTCCTACCCGAACGTCAACGTGGTGGAGGAGATGGTCAACATGATCACGGCCTCACGCGCGTACGAAGCGGGCGTCAGCTCGATCGAGTCCGTGAAAAGCATGGCGCAGACGGCCCTGGGCCTCGGGAAGTAAGCCATGAGCGATCCGATCACGCTGGCTGCTTCGCACCAGACGCCGATCGGCGACGGCGCGGCCACGATCGACGCGAGCCCGGGCGCTGGGCTACCGACGGGGCAGCGTCCCGAGGACGGTCTTCCGTTCGCGGGGATCCTCGCGCAGGCGCTCGGCGACGCCAACTCCACACAGCAGGTCGCGAGTCAGAAGGCAGCCGCGTTCGCCGAGGGCAAGAACGACGACATCCACGGAACGATGATCGCGCTGAAGCAGGCCGAGATCGAGCTGCATCTCGTGGCCACTGTGAAGAACAAGGTCGTGGACGCCATCAATGACCTCCTCCGGATGAGCATCTGAAAATGAAGGAGCGAGCCAAGGCCGCGTTCGAGCAGGCGAAGAAGTTCTGGGGAACGCTGAGCGCCGTGAAGAAGGCGGCGTTCGTAGGCACTCTGCTGCTTGTGATCGCCGGCGTTGCGGGACTGTCCGCGGTCTCCGCGCACGAGTCGTATTCGGTGCTCTACACGGACCTCTCGCCAGAGGATGCGGGGCTGGTCACGGCGAAGCTGAAAGATCTGAAAATCCCGTTCAAGGTGGAAGGCGAGAGCACGATCAGCGTGCCCGAAGAGCGCGTCCGCGAGCTGCGGATCGACCTCGCGGGCCAGGGCCTTCCGCGCGGCGGCGGCGTCGGCTTCGAGGTGTTCGACAAGCAGCACCTGGGCGCCACGGAGCTGGAGCAACGCGTGCTCGTGCGGCGCGCCCTGGAAGGTGAGCTCGCACGCACCATCTCTTCGATTCAATCCGTGCAGAGTGCACGCGTTCATCTGGTGATGCCTGAGCGCAGCCTGTTCGTGTCGCAGTCGCGCGAGGCGGCCACGGCCTCCGTGGTGGTGAGGCTGCGTCCGGGTCGCACCATGCCCCCGAGCGACGTCGCGAGCGTGGTCCATCTCGTCGCCAGCGGCGTCCCTGGGCTCTCCGAGTCTCGCGTCTCCGTGGTGAGCGCCGACGGGACCACGCTGCATCGCCCGAATGGCGACGGCGAGGCAGCGGCGAACGATGCGCGCAGCGAACGCGAGCACGAGATGCAGAGCACCCTCGAAGCGCGCGCACGTGAGCTCCTGGAGCGCACCGTGGGCCGCGGGCACGCAGATGTACGCGTCGCCGTGGAGCTCGATCAGAGCTCCCACGAGCGCACCGAAGAGCACTACGAACCGCAAAAATCCGTCCTTCGCAGCGAGCAACGGATGGAGGAGCGCAACGGGCCGGCACCAGCATCGCCCGCCGGCGCGACCAGCGTGGCGTTCGTGCCCACGGCCCAGCCAGCTGGCGCGACGCCCGCGCCATCCTCATCCACCGCGCCCGCGCCGAGCACAAAGGTGGCGGCGGGCATTCCTGGTGCACAGACGAATCTTCCGGGCGGCGCGTCCCCCGAGGGGGTCGGTGGTGCGATCGGGCCCGGGCCATACAAGCAGAGCTACACGCACAATTTCGAGGTCGATCGCGTCACCGAGAAGACCGTCCAGGTGAGCGGCAAGGTCGTGCGCATCAGCGTGGCCGTGCTCGTGGACGGGGTGAAGAAGGACGGCGTGGTCGTCCCGCGTGAGAAAGAGGAAATGGACAAGCTCAGCGAGCTCGTGAAGAGCGCCGTTGGCTTCAGCGCGGCCCGCGGCGATGCGCTCCACATCGAGAGCTCCGCGTTCGCGACGGTGGAGACGGAGGAGCCCGCGCTTGCCGTGGTCGCGCCGCTGTCGCCGCGCATGGTGAAGGCTCGCACCTACGCGCCCATCGCCGGCGTCGTGGTCGCGCTGGCCGTGATGGGCCTGGTGGTCCGCCGCAGCCGCAAGAAGAAGCTCGCGAAGGCCGCCGAGATCGTGGCGCCAGAACCGCCAATCTTCCAACTGGAACACTCCACCATGACGCCGGCCAAGGCGCTGCCTCCAGGCGACGTGGACGCCCTTCGCAAGGAAGCGCTCGACATCGCCGTCAAGGATCCCGCGACTGCGGCGAACGTGCTCCGTGCATGGCTGCACGCGCAGAGCGTGGCTTGATTCTCGCTTGAAGGGCCACCATGCCTGGAAAGACGCAGCTCACCGGTCCCGAGAAGGCAGTGCTCATGCTGCTCTCCATGGAGGAGTCGATCGCGGCCCCCATCGTGGCCGAGCTCGAGCCGGGCGACGTGAAGAAGATGCGCGAGATCGCCGCCATGATGCGCGAGGTCCCGCGTCACGCCCTGGACCAACTCTACGGCGAGTTCGTGGCGGAGGCGCAGAAGGCGGTGGCTGTGCCCAAGGGTGGCATCGCCTACCTCCGCCGGCTCGCCGAGAAGGCGATGGGTGCGTCGCGCTCCGAGGAGCTGTTCGTCGGCGCGCCCGCGTCGCCGTTCGAGCGCCTCGAGAAGGCGGATGCACAGGCCGTGGCGGCGCTCCTGGAGAGCGAGCATCCGCAGATCGGCGCGGCGATCCTCTCGCAGATCGACTCGGGCAAGGCGGCCAAGATCCTGGGCTTCTGTGACTCCACGCTGCGCACGGAGCTCGTGTCGCGCATGGCGCTCATGACGGAGGTGCCGGCTGCGATCCTGGAGAGCGTCGCGGGCGCGCTCGCGAAGCAGCTGCCGGATGGCGCGCAGGCAACGGTGTCGGTCGATGGCGTTGCGTCCGCGGCGTCCGTGCTGAAGAAGCTTGGCGCGGAGCGGTCGCAAGAGGTGCTCACCGCGCTCGAGGGCGAGAGCGTCGCGGAGGAGATCAAGGCCGCCATGTTCACGATGGAGGATCTGCGCGGCCTGGACGTGCGAATCCTGCGCATGATCCTGAAGGAGGTCCCGCAGGACACGCTCGTGGTCGCCATGAAGACCGCGAGCGAGGAGCTGAAGGGGAAGATCTTCTCGAGCATGTCCACGCGCGCGGCGGATCTGTTGAAGGACGAGCTCGACTCGCTCGGGGCCGTGCGCCTTGCGGATGTCGAGGCGGCGCAACGCGGCGTGGTGGAGGCGGCCAAGTCCCTGGAGGCGAGCGGCCGCATCAGTCTGTCCGAGGAAAACGGCAGTGTTTGAGCGCAAGGTGAAGGACGCGATCTTCGCGCAGCGCGATGCCCCGCGTCGCGCTCGCGTGTCATGGCTGCCGGCGTCGCAGACCGCGCCTGCGTCATCACGGCTCCGACCAACCGAGCCCTCCGCGCGTCACGAACCCGCGCAGTCGGAGGCGCCCGCCACGCAGAGCTCGCCGCAGCCACATTCGCCGGGCAGCTCCGACGTGGTCCCGGCGCCGTCGCCGTCGTCAGCCGAGCCGCCGCAGACAGTCCGCGGCTTCTTCGACGAGCTACCGGCATTTTCGCCGCCACCAGAGCCGCCACCGACCACGGACGCGCTGGCCGCGATCGAGTCGTTCGTGCAGGCCGCGGAGGCGCTCTCGGAGATCCGCGCGCTGCGCCACTCGCGCGTCGAGCGTGACCTTGTCGAGCTCGCGGGTGCCATTGCAGAGCGCGTCCTGGGCAGGGAGCTCACGATCGACCCATCGCTGCTCGCCGCGCTGGCGCGAGACGGCATCCTTGCGCTTGCGGACCGCGAGAACGTGACCGTGCGCTTCTCGAGCGACACGCCAGACGAGGCGAAATCGAAGCTGATCGACGCCGTGACGACGCGCGCACCGGGTTGCAAGGTGGTCTTCGATCGCGAGCTGGTCGCCGGATCGTGCGTCGTGGAGTCCGCGCAGGGCTTCGTGGACGAGTCGGTGACCACGCGCCTCGACGTGGTCATGGAGCAGCTCGGCTTCGGCCGTGGAGGCATGGGATGACGGACGTTGATCTGCAGCGGTTTGTCCGCGTGGCGAATCGCGCAGCGGTGCATCGGCCCGTGGGGGTGGTCACGGACATCGTGGGGCTCGCGGTGGAGATCGGCGGCCTCCGCGCCGGCATCGGAGAGATGCTGCGCGTGGAGTCGAAGACGCCGCTCGACCTCGAGGTCATTGGCTTCCGCGGCGGTCGGCTCGTGGCCACACCGCTCGGCCCGCTGTCGGGGATTCGCCCGGGCGATCGCGCCGTTCTTTCCGATCGCGGCTCGCAGGTCGCCGTGGGCAACCAGCTCCTCGGGCGCATCATCGATCCGTTCGGCGTGCCCATCGACGGGCGACCGGGCGTGGCGTCGCACGAAGGCTACCCGGTGCATGCGGCGCCGCCCGCGGCCACCAGCCGCAAGCCGATCGAGAAGGTGCTCGGAACGGGCGTGCGCGCGCTGGATTCGCTCCTGACGCTGGGCCGTGGGCAGCGCGTGGGCATCTTCGCCGGCGCGGGCGTGGGCAAGACCACGCTCCTGGGCATGCTCTGCCGCGCGTCGGATGCGGATGTCAACGTCGTCTCGCTCGTCGGCGAGCGCGGCCGCGAGGTGAACGAGTTCGTGCGCGACGCGCTTGGCGCGGATGGACTCGCACGGTCGGTGATCGTCGTCGCGACGAGCGATCAGCCCCCGCTGGTCCGTGCGCGCGCGGCCGAGGCTGCCACTGCGATCGCCGAGTATTTCCGGGATCAGGGCAAGAGCGTGCTCTTCGTCATGGACTCGGTCACCCGCTATGCGATGGCGATGCGCGAGGCCGCGCTTGCGTCTGGTGAGCCGGCCGCGACGAAAGGATATCCGCCGTCCGTGTTCGCCGCGCTGCCGCGGCTGCTCGAGCGCGCTGGCAACGGCGCAACCGAGGGGGCGATCACCGCCGTGTACACCGTCCTCGTGGAGGGCGACGACCTGTCGGACCCGATCGCGGACGCCGTGCGCGGCATCCTGGATGGTCACGTCGTGCTGTCGCGCTCGCTCGCGGAGGCCGGGCATTTCCCGGCGATCGACGTCCTGGCAAGCCTGTCGCGTCTGATGCCACAGCTCACGACCAAGCCGCACGTGGAGGCCGCATCCAAGCTGCGCGAGCTGCTTGGCGCATATCGCGAAGCGAAGGATCTGATCCAGATCGGCGCGTACGAGAAGGGGTCGGACCCACGCGTGGACGCGGCGGCGCGCATGATGCCGACCATCGAGAAGTTCCTGCGGCAGGGCGAACGCGAGCCCTCGGGGCGGGAGGCTGCGATCAGCGCGCTGATGGAGCTGGTCGCGGAGGCCACGCGTGAAAACCCGCGCTGACAAGCTCGTACAGGTCACGGAAGAGGTACGGGACCGCGCGCGCCGCGTACAGGCGAGCGCGATGGATGCGGTGGGGAAGGCAACGCACGCCCTCGGCGCGTGCATGGAAGGTCTGGCTGCAGCGCAGAGAGAGCGCAACGAGCTCAACGCTCGCGGCGGCAACGAGGCTGCGTTCCACGAGACCGACGCGTGGGTCCGCTCGCACGAGGGCCGCGTGTCCCGGGCACACGATGCCGTGGCGGAGGCGCAGCGCGTGCTTGCCGCCGCGAAGAAGGACGTGGAGCACGCGATGATCCGCGTGGAGCAGATGTGCGCGTTGCGTGAGCGCTCCCTTGAAGCGCTTCGGGTAAAGGAAGACCGCGCCGAGCGTCGCGCCGAAGACGAGAGCTTGGCGCGCAGAGCGACAACCAAATGACGAGAGACCCGCCAGCGCAGCGCCAGTGAACGGCGCTTCGGCGGCGAACTGGAGTGCGTTTCGCCGGCTCTGGGGTTGGCCCCGCACTTGCTCTGACACTGGTCATGTCCTCCGTGAATTCGAGCAGCGCGACCAGCAACACCTCACCGGCAACGAGCGACCCCATCGGCAGCGCAGTGGGTAAGAACCAGACGCTCGGCCAGGACGCGTTCATGAAGCTGCTGGTCGCCCAGATCCAGCACCAGGACCCGCTCAATCCGCAGTCGAACACCGAGTTCGTCTCGCAGCTGGCGCAGTTCTCTTCGCTCTCGGAGCAGACGAACACGAACAAGCTCCTCGAGCTTGTCTCCATCCAGCAGAAGGGCCTGGCGAACACGGACGACGTCCAGCTGATCGGCAAGTCGGTCACCGTGTCCGGTAACACGATGACGTCGACAGGGCAGGGGTATGCGGTGCCTGGAAGCTTCACGCTCGGTGCGGCGGCGGCCTCGGCGTCGGTCACCATCTCGGATGCGTCGGGCAACCCGGTGCGCACGGTGAATGTCGGCGCGCACGGCGCAGGCGTCACGCAGTTCTCGTGGGATGGCCGCAATGACACGGGGACCGTGCAGCCTGCGGGCTCTTACAAGATCTCCGTCACGGCGAAGGACGCCAAGGGCAACCCGATCGACGTCACCACGACGACGACGGGCGTCGTGAAATCTGTCTCGTACGACGCGAACGGCCCGCTCCTCACACTGATGGACGGCAGCCAGGCCCGGACGAGCGAGTTGTCGCAGGTGAGCGCGGCTCCGGCCGCGAAGTAACGAGGAGGAGAAGCAGATGTCGATTGTAAGCACGATGTACACGGGTGTTTCGGGACTCACGGCGGAGGGCGATGCCCTTGGGGTGGTCGGCGACAACATCGCAAACTCGAACACGGTGGGCTTCAAGTCGCAGCGGGCGGTCTTCGAGGACATGCTCGGGCGCTCGGTGTCCGCGACCGGCGCGGGCGCAGGCGTTCGCATGAGCAGCGTGCAGCAGCTCTTCACGGAGGGGGCGCTCACCAGCACGGGCATCTCCACGGATCTCTCGATCGGCGGGGACGGCTTCTTCGTTGTCTCGGGCGCGGTGAACGGCGTGCAGGGCAGCTTCTACTCGCGCGCGGGCCAGTTCAACGTGGACGCGAAGGGTGCCCTGGTGAACGCGCAGGGCCTCGCGGTGCAGGGCTACGGCGTGAACAAGGACGGCACGTTCTCACCCGCTGTCACCGGCATCAACGTTCCGGTATCGGCGCTTGCGCCGCAGGCCACCACCAAGATGAGCATGGTCGCGAACCTAGATTCGAGCGCGACGCCCCCGAACCCGCCGTTCGACGTGACGAAGGCGGCGGCCACGTCGAACTTCTCCACCGCGATGTCGGTCACCGACTCTCTCGGCAAGAGCCACAATCTCAACGTCTACTTCGAGAACACCGGCGCGGGGCAGTGGAACTACCACGTGGTCTCGGACGGTGGAGACCTTGCGGGCGGCACCGCGGGCGTGCCGCAGGAGATCGGCGGCGGCAACTTCCAGTTCGGCTCCGACGGCACGCTCACCAGCAACACCGTGGGCACGCCGATCGCCGCGAACTTCGTGAACGCGACGGCCGGCCAGGCGATCGCGCTGAATTTCGGCTCCACCACCGCGGGCGGCGGCAGTGGGACCGACGGCATGACGCAGTTCGCAGCTCCGTCCAGCGTGTCGAGCCAGGGCGCGGACGGTTACTCTTCTGGCGACCTCACGGGCGTCTCGATCGACGGCAACGGCGTGGTGACGGGCAACTACTCGAACGGGCAGAAGCTGGGGATCGCGAAGCTCGCCGTCGCCAAGTTCAACTCGAACGAGGGCCTCGCGCGCGCCGGTGAAAACCTCTGGTCCGCTAGCGTCGGTAGCGGCGCGGCCGCGCTCGGCTCGGCGGGCGTTGGCGGTCGCGGCTCCACGACTGCGGGAACGCTCGAGGGCTCGAACGTCGACATCGCATCGCAGATGGTGGAGCTCATCTCGCACCAGCGCGCGTTCCAGGCGAACTCGAAGACCATCACGACGGCCGACGAGATGATGCAGGACCTCGTCAACCTGAAGCACTGATCCCGACCTCCACTGAAGGGCCACCATGAGCGACGCCAAGGAAGAGAAGAAGGACGAGAAGGCCGCGAAGAAGGGCGGCGGCAAGCTCGGCATGATCGTCGTTGCCGTCTTCGTCTGCCTCTGCTCCACAGCTGGTGCGGTCTTCGGTCAGGTTGCGCTCGCGCGCATGAAGCCGGAGAAGGAAAAACCCGACGCCGCGTACGAGGAGAAGGAGAAGGAGGAGCCGCTCGGCGCAGAGACGCTCGAGCTGCCCTCCATGATCGTGGACATCCGCACGACCACGGGTGAGGTCCACCACCTGAAGGTGGGCGTCGCCATCGAGCTCGCGAAGCCGGTGCCGGAAGAGGAGCAGAAGAAGCTCATGGCCCGCGCCAAGGACGCCGCGATCTCGTACCTGCGCACGCTCACCTACGATGAAGTGACCAACCAGGAGAAGTTCGAGGGCATCAAGAAGGAGCTCAACGAGCGCATCTCCAAGGCCATGGGCCACGGGAGAGTGAACCGTGTCCTCTTCACCGACTACGTGGTCCAGTGACGATGGGCGCAGCCGTGGAGAAGGCGGATCTCTGCCGCTCGTTCGAGACCGACAGGGAGATGAAGGTGGTCCTCGAGCGCGCCGCGTCGGCGTTCTCCAGATCCCTCCGCCGCCTCCTGTCATTCGTGAGCGCGTTCGGTGTGATCATCGGCGACCCGGAGCTTGATGTGTCGATGGCGGTGGACGCGAAGGGCGACACCCCGACCGGCGCCATGGACCTGGGCGGAGAGCAGGGCTTCGTGCGAATCGCCTGCGATCCAAGGCTTGTCGACATGTGCCTCGAGGGCGCCCTGGGCGGAAAGCGGCTCACGCCGCGCGACCGTGTCGCCCTCTCGGTCGCCGAGCGTTCGCTCATGACCAAGGTGCTCGGCGACCTGGCGAACGAGCTGACGGCGACGTTCGGTGGTGCGCTTGGACGTCCGCTCTCCAGGGAGCTGCCGCGGCCGGACGCGCTCCGCGGTCATCAAAAGTTGTATGTTGCACGCTATCCCGTCGAAGGCGATGGCGTGGAGGCCAGCTTCACCATCACCGCGTCGCGCGACGTGCTCCACAAGGAGAACGCAGAGGCGGAGCTCGCGGAGCCCGCGCATCTGAACCCTGCGATGGTAGGGCTCGTGCAGGACGTGGAGGTGCCGATCGTGGCCGAGCTGGGCCGCGTGAAGGTCGGCCTCACGGCCCTGCTCTCGTTGCAGGTGGGTGACGTGCTGCGGCTCACCGCGGCCACGGACGACCCCGTGAGCGTGCGGGTGGCCGGCCAGGAGAAGTTCGGTGCGGTGCCCGTGATCTCACGCGGCCAGGTGTCGGTAGAGGTCCAGTCACGAAGGTTCGGGAGGCAGAGATGAGCGCAGATCTGATCGCTGACGGGCAAGACACCAGTGCGGACTTCGCGACGGAAGAGAAGAAGCCGCGGGCGTCCGCAGGCGCCGATCTTGGCTTCGTCATGGATGTGCCGATCGAGTTGACGGTGGAAATCGGCCGTAAAACGATGCGCATCGCCGACGTCTTGACGCTGGGCCCCGGATCGATCCTCGAGCTCGACAAGGCTTCGGGCGAACCGCTCGACATTCTCCTGAACAATCGCTGCGTCGCGCGAGGCGAAGCCGTGGTCATCGGGGATCGGTACGGAGTTCGCATCACCGAAGTATTCGCGATGGACGAGAAACGAGGAGGACTTCGATGAAACGCGCAGTATTGGTCCTGTTGCTTCTGCTCTGCCCGACGTTGGCGCTTGCCGCCCCCGCCGTGACCGGACCGGCTCCCGCGCCGAACGCGGTGGCCACGCCTGCGTGGATGGCGAAGAACCACGATGAACCGCCTGATCCTCCGCCTCCGCCTGCGGCCGCATCGCGACTGCGCGGCGTTCTTGCGGCGTTCATGGTGCTGTCGCTCATCGGCTTTGCCGTGTGGACGAAGACGAAGAAGAAGAACCTGGCCATCAAGAATCCCACCGCCTACGTCACGGTCTCGGACAGCGTGAAGGTGGGCGAGAAGGCGCACCTTGTCGTTGCCAGGATCGGAGACCGCACCGTGG
Organism: Polyangiales bacterium; assembly: GCA_038230375.1. Classification (GTDB taxonomy): domain Bacteria; phylum Myxococcota_A; class Polyangia; order Polyangiales; family Polyangiaceae; genus JANXLV01. The sequence continues at coordinate 56,429 of JBBRNJ010000021.1, forward strand.
TCCTTGGCGTGACGGAGCACGGCGTTCGTCGCCTGATGGACATCGAGGTGCCGAAGTCAGTGGCTCTTGCGGTGGCGCGCTCGTCGGGTCACATCAAGTCGGCCGCGAAGTTGAAGCCCGCGCCCAGCGCGACCACGAAGGCCTCAGGAACCATGCTGGCGGCAGCGAGCATCAAGTCGCGCTTCCAGTCGCTCCTGCAGCGCGCGAAGCACCCCGCCGCGCGTCTCCAGCTTGCAACGAACGACGACGCAGACGACACCGAGAGCTCCTTTGACGAGGAAGGCACGCACTGGACGGAGAAGCTGGACGACGAGCTCCGTACCGCGCAGAACGAGGCCGCCGAGGCGCAGGACTCCGAGGCGCATCTGCAAGTCTCCCCGCCTGGAGCAGTGTCGGCCCCGATGCTGCCCGTCGCGAACGACACCTATGACGCCCGCGTACGGATGCGCCTCTCCGGCTCGTCCCCCGTGGAGCGCGAGTCGCGTCACACGATCGATCCCCTTGGTCTCGAGGAGCAGGTCAGTGGTCTTCTCACCGCCCGTGCGCGGCGGAGCTGAGTCATGGACGGCTTCGACGCAGCCGTGAACATGGCCGGCGGCGGCGGGGGCACGGCGCCTCCGCTCCGCATCCTGTTCGTCCTTGGCATCCTGTCCCTCTTGCCGGCCATCGTGCTGTCGGCGACGAGCTTCGTTCGCACCGTGGTCGTCTTGTCGTTCGTCCGCCAGGGCATCGGCACGCAGCAGACCCCGCCCACGCAGGTCATCGTCGGGCTCGCGCTCTTCATGACGGCCTTCACCATGTCGCCCATCGCGCAGGAGATCCAGACAAGCGCCCTTCAGCCGTACCAGCAGGGGCAAGTGACGGACATGCAGGCGATCAACCTGGCGTCGGAGCCGGTGAAGATGTTCATGCTCCGGCAGACGCGCGAAGCGGACCTCCAGATGTTCTTCGAGGCGTCAAACAAGCCCATTCCGCAGAAGGCGGAGGACGTGCCGCTCTCCATCGCCGCGCCGGCGTTCATCGTGAGTGAGCTCACCACGGCATTCCAGATGGGCGTGATGATCCTGCTGCCGTTCCTGGTCATCGACCTGGCGGTGGCCTCCATCCTGATGTCCATGGGCATGGTGTTCGTCTCACCCAACACGATCAGCCTTCCTCTGAAGTTGCTCCTGTTCGTTCTCGCGGATGGGTGGAACCTGGTTGTTGGCTCACTCATGCGGAGCTTCAGATGAATAGCGCTGCCGCAGTCGACCTCTTGCGCGCGGCGCTCCTGGTGACCGCGCACATTGCGGGGCCAGTCGTGCTCGCGACGCTTTGCATCGGTCTGCTCCTGGGCGTGTTCCAGACGGCCACGCAGGTCCAGGAGCAGAGCATCACCTTCGTGGGCAAGCTGCTCGCGGTGATCTGCGTGATCGTCGTCCTTGGCCCGGAAGCGCTCCAGGTCACCGTCGAGTACATGCGGTCGCAGTTCATGGGCATCGCGGGCGTCATCCGGTGAGCTTCGACCCGTCCGTCGCCGTGCGCTTCGGCCTGGTGCTCGGACGCGTGGCCGGAATGATGGCTGTTGCGCCCATCGCATGGGAGGAGTCCCCCGCGAAGGCGCGCGCGGCGCTCGCGATCCTGTGTGCCGTCGTTGTCACCCCGTCGCTCGAGAACACGGAGCTGTCGCTGGAGTCCGGCATCACCGCGGCGCCGATGGAGATCTTGCTGGGCGTCGCCATGGGCATGGTCCCGCGCATGCTCATGAGCGTGTCTCACATGGTCGGCGATCTTCTGACGCCGCTCTTCGGTCTGAACGGGCAGCTTCTCTTCGGCGGACGCGCGGAGGCAGAGTCGTCGCTCGGCCGCCTCGTGCGCATGCTCGTGGCGGTGCTCGCGCTGGGCCTGGGCGTCCACCGCGTGATCCTTGCTTCCACGCTCCACAGCTTCGAGGTGCTTCCGCCTGGCTCTCCCATGAACGTGGGCCTGGCGGTGGGGCCGCTCGCGGAGGTCGCGCGGTCGGTGCTGGTGCTCGGCGTCCGCATGTCCATGCCCATCATCGCGGTCCACCTGGCCCTGCAGACCGCGCTCGCGTTCGTCTCGCGCGCGGCGCCCTCCATGCAGGTGTTCAGCGTGGGCTTTGCATTCCAGCTGGTCATGGGCTTCCTGACGCTGCTCGTCCTCCTCCCGGACGAGGCCATCGAGATCACCCGCACGCTCTCCGACACGGGCCCCGCGATCGAGCACGTGCTCCTCGCCGTCATGGGGCGGTGAGCTCGCGATGAGCGATCTTGGGGACAAGACAGAGGCAGCCACGCCAGAACGCCGGCGCAAGGCGCGCGAAGAGGGTCAGTTTGCGCGCTCGCGCGACGCCACGCAGGTCGCCGCCGGCAGCGCCGTGCTCTTCCTCATCTTCAGCGCGTTTCCAAGTGTGTTCGGGCAACTGAAGTCGTTCTGCGCGTCCTGCTTCTCCCTCAGGGACGACATGACCGCGGTCTCGCACCAGGCGCTGCTGTCGATCGTGTTGCTCGCCGTCGCACCAGCTGCGCTCGCGGCGGCCGCAGCCATCGCGGTGGGCTTTGCGCAAGCGGGGGCGCGACCGAACATCGATCTCATCATGCCGAAGATGTCGCGCCTGTCGCCGTGGGCGCACCTTGCGCGCCTGGTGTCGCTGAAGGCGGCTGTGGTGGACACGTCGCTCACACTCGCGCGCGTCGCCATCGTGGGAACCGTCACCTATTTGACGATCAAGGAGTCAATGCCGACCCTCGTGCTCCTGGTGCACACGCACCACGCGGTGGCCGCGGGGACGGCGATCGCGGTCGTGGCCGTGGTGGCGAAGAAATCCGCCATCGTCCTCTTCCTGCTCTCCATCGCGGACTACGCCAAGTCGCGGTGGGAGCTCGAGAAGAACCTCCGCATGTCGAAGCAAGAGGTGAAGGACGAGCACAAGCGAAACGAGGGCGACGGACGACTGAAGCACCGCATGATCGCGCGCGGCCGCGAGCGGATAAAGAAGGCCATTCGTACGCAGGTGAAGACCGCAGACGTCATCATCACGAACCCGACGCACGTCTCGGTCGCGCTGCGCTACCGCTCCGGCGAGGGCGCCCCGATCGTGGTCGCGAAGGGCTATGACGAGGTCGCGCTGTTCATCCGGAAGTGTGCGCGAGAGGCGAGCGTGCCCATCGTGGAGGCCCCGCCGCTCGCGCGTTCGCTCGCGAGGCGTGTGAAGGTGGGCCGCTTCGTTCCGCGCGAATTCTGGAGCCCCGTGGCAGAGGTCCTGGCGTTCGTCTACCGCATCCGCAAGGGCGTGGCCGCCCAGCCGACACCGGCACGTAGTTCGCATCCACCTGTGACGTGAGTCGCAAGAATTCGCCGACGGGCCCGGGCACCTACGCTGTCCCCTTTGGTCTCGTCAGCGTCGTGCTCATGATGGTGGTGCCGGTGCCGCCGTGGCTCCTGGACGGCCTGCTGGCATTCAGCCTGGCGATTGCGGTCGGTGTGTTCCTGATCGCGCTCTTCATCGAGCAGCCGCTCGACTACAGCGTGTTCCCCGCGATCGTCCTGGTCGCCACCCTGCTCCGCCTTTCGCTCAACGTGGCCAGCACGCGGCTCATCCTGCTGCATGGCGCGGAAGGGCAGCGCGGCGCTGGTCGCGTCATCGAGACGTTCGGCAAGTTCGTGGTTGGCGGAGACGTCATCGTTGGTCTTGTCGTCTTCTTGATCCTGGTCATCATCAACTTCGTCGTCATCACGAAGGGCGCGGGGCGCGTGGCCGAGGTCGCTGCGCGCTTCACGTTGGACGCGATGCCCGGCAAGCAGATGGCGATCGACGCCGATCTCAACGGCGGCCTCATCACGCCGGATATCGCGCGCGACCGTCGCCGCACGGTGGAGCGCGAGGCCGACTTCTTCGGCGCGATGGACGGCGCCAGCAAGTTCGTGCACGGAGACGCCGTTGCCGGCCTGATCATCACGGCCATCAACCTGGTCGGCGGCCTGGTCCGCGGGCTCATGTCCGGCATGGACGTGAGCCAGGCCATGGAGACCTTCTCCATCCTGTCCGTTGGCGACGCGCTCGTCGCGCAGATCCCGTCGCTCCTGATCTCGACCGCGTCCGGCATCGTCGTCACACGCGGCGCCACGGGTGAGGAGCTCGGCTCCGCGCTGCGCACGCAGATCTTCTCCAGCAAGCGCGCGATCTTCATGACGGGCGGTGTGCTCGGCGCGATGGCGTTGATCCCGGGAATGCCCGCGTTCCCGTTCCTCCTGATCGGCGGAAGCCTGTTCGCGTTCGCGTGGAACCGTCCGAACGACGGCGAAGAGACGCCCGTGCCTGGTCAGAAGACCGAAGGCGGGGATGCCGGCGCCGAGAAGCGCGAGGACATCGAGGCGACGCTGGGCCTGGACGCGCTGTCGCTCGAGCTCGGCTACGAGCTCATCCCCGCGGTGGAGGCGGGCATGGGCGGCACGTTGCTCGAGCGCATCGCGGGCCTCAGGCGTCAGTTCGCCGTCGACATGGGCGTCATTGTTCCCCCCGTTCGCATCCGCGACAACCTGGCGCTGCTGCCCAGCGAGTACCGCATCTCCATCCTGGGCACGGAGGTCGCGCGCGGTGATCTGCGTCAGGGCCGCCTCATCGCGATGGGCGAGCCGCAGGGCGACGTGGAGGTCCCCGGCGACGCAACGAAGGACCCCGTCTTCGGCGAAATCGCCCGCTGGATCGCGCCCAAGGACAAGGATCTCGCGGAGGCGTTCGGTTGCACCGTTGTCGATCACGCGACGGTCCTGGCCACGCACATCTCGGAGATCGTTCGTCGCAACGGCTCGGAGCTCCTGGGTCGCGCGGAGCTCGCGCACCTGTTCGAGGTCTTCTCCAAGGACAACCCGAAGCTCGTCGACGACCTGGTCCCGTCCTTGCTGACACTCTCCGATGTGCAGAAGGTCCTCCGCAACTTGCTCCGTGAAGGCGTGTCGATCCGGAACCTCCGGACGATCCTGGAAGGCCTCACCGACACGGCGCCACAGACCAAGGACACCGAGCAGCTCACCGAGATCGTCCGTCAGCGGCTTGCGCGTCAGATCACCTCGCAGCACAAGGGCGCGAACGGCGAGCTGCCTGCCATCGTGCTGGACGCGCCGGTCGAGGACATGTTCCGGCGTTCGCTGCGCGAGCTCACCCAGGGCGGCGCGGGTGGTCTGGATCCGGCGGAGCTCCGTCGCGTGTCCAACTCGCTCGAGGAGGCGCTCGCGCGTCTCTCGAAGCGCGGCCAGCGTGCGCCCATCGTGACGGGCCCCGACCTGCGCCGCTACGTGCGCGCGTTCGTGGAGCGCCGGAACGCGACGTGCGCGGTCATCTCTTACCGAGAGGTCGATCCGCTGACCCGCATCGTGCCCACCGAGACCATCCGAGCCAGCTGAGGAGATAGTCGATGCACTACGAGACATTCAGAGGCCGTGATGTGAAGGAAGCGCTGTCCCTGGTGCGCGCCGCATTCGGTACAGATGCGATCATCAGCTCGACGCGGGTCGTGACGAACGGACGTGATGGTGGGCTCGAGCAGTCGTTCGTGGAGGTGAAGGCCGCTCCGTCCGATGCACCGCCGCAGCTGCGCGGCGCCGAGTCCCAGCGTGCATTCCCGTTCGCGCGTCGCGAGGCGGAGCGTGCGAAGGCAGCGGCCGCAGCAGCGGCATCCGCGGCCGCGTCGCGTCCCAGCGGGAGCTCACAGGTCGCGCGTCCGAGCGTTCCTTCGCCGATCGCGGTGCTCCTCCAGAAGTCCGGGTCCGTGCCGCCGCCGCGCATCGACATCCGCGGCGCGGAGCCCGACATCGCGGCCGAGATCGCGCGCGCGGAGATCTTGCGCGCAGACAAGGCTCGTGCGGAGAGCGCGCGTGCGCAGACGGCGCGTGCGGATGCGGCGCGTGCGGACGCGATGGAGTCCGAGGTGCGCGCGCTCCGTCAGCTGGTGGAGCAGATGGTCGGCCAGCGGGCGCCGAAGGAGCGCATCCTCAGCGAGCTCTCGGACGTGGGCATCGAAGGCAAGCTCGCGGGCGAGCTGTCGACCGGCGTCGCGAAGGCAATGAAGGACTCCTCGGTGTCCATCGAAGAGCTCCTTCGTACGCGGTTGGAGAAACGTGTAGGTTGCACGGAGATCACGTTCCGGGAGGGTCAGAAGCGGCTCATCGCGTGCGTGGGTCCCACCGGCGTGGGCAAGACGACGACGCTCGCGAAGCTGGCAGCACACTCGGCGCTCGAGAAGGGGCTGCCAACGGCCATCATCACGCTGGATACGTTTCGCGTTGGTGCGATTGAGCAGATGAAGCGCTTCGCTTCGCTCATCGATGTGCCGTTCTTCGTTGCACACGATGAAGCGAGCCTGCTCAACGCACTCCGCTCCTGCCCGGACATCGTCCTGGTCGACACGCCGAGCCGCGGCCCGAAGGACGAGGCAGCCATGAGTCGCCTCTGCCTGTGCCTGGACTCCGTCGCGGGCGACTACGAACGCGACGTGCTGCTCGCGATCCCCGCGCACATGCGCGCGTCGGACACGCAGGACCTGGTGCGTTCGTACGGTCGCGTGAGCCCCACCGCGTGCGTGCTCACGAAGCTGGATGAGACGCGTCGCCCTGGCGGTGCGGTCTCGGGCGCCATCGCCGCGCACCTCGACATCGCGTTTCTCTCGAACGGTCCGAAGGTCCCCGAGGACCTCCTCAGAGCAACACCCAACGACGTCGCACTTGCCGTGCTGCCGAAGATCGAGCCCCACCGATGAGCGCTACTCCCCTCAAGAAGGACATGACTCGCGCCGACTACGAGCGGTATTTGCCGCTCGTCCGTCGTATCGCGATGAAGCTCGTGCGGCGCATGCCGCGTGAGGTGTCCATAGACGATCTGATCGGCGCCGGATGGCTCGGGCTGGTGGAGGCGCTGCGTCGCCGCACGATCGAGATGAACGAAGAGGAGTTCACTGCCTATGCGTCGCATCGCGTTCGCGGTGCGATCCTGGACCATCTGCGCGCGCTCGATCCCATGTCGCGCAAGATGCGCGGCGCGTCCCGCAAGATCGCGGAGAGCATCAAGGTGCTCGCAGTGCGTCTCGGGCGACCGCCCGAGGAAGGCGAGATCGCCGCGGAGATGGGGCTGCCGCTGGACGAGTATCAGGAGCTCCTCTCCGACGTGTCACGCGCGGACTGCGCACGCATCGACATCACCGAGGTCAACGCTCCCGACGCGGGCGAGGGGCCGGAGCTCTTCTTCGGGCGTCGTGAGGTGGTCGATCGCATCGCGAGCGCGGTCGACGCGCTGCCGGAGCGTCTGCGTCTGGTGCTGGGTCTGCACTACCAGGAGGATGCGAGCCTGCGAGAGATCGGCGAGGTGCTCGGCGTGACGGAGTCGCGCGCGTGCCAGCTCCATTCGGAGGCGATTCACCGCATCCGCGCGCAGATGGCGACGGAAGACGAGAGCAAGGTCTCCGTGCAACGGATACGAGGTAGCAAATGAGCGATGGCATCTGGTCCGCCGCGTCCGGCGCGATGAATCAGCTTGCGATGCTGGATACGTGCGCGAACAACGTCGCGAACGCGAGCACGCCTGGCTACAAGACGGAGCAGATCGTCTTCAAGGAAGTGATGGCGGGCGCCGCGCAGCGCAAGGACGTGCGCCTGTCGCAGATCGCGCAGACCTCCTCGGATATCACCGCGGCTGGCTCCATGGCGACGGGCCGCGGCCTGGACGTGGCGTTCACGGGTGAAGGCTTCTTCAAGGTGAAGGTCGGCGACGGCGAGCAGTACACGCGCGTTGGCTCCTTCGAGGTCTCGAAGGAAGGACACCTGGTCGACAAGAGCGGCGCGGACATGCTGGATCGCGGCGGCGCGCCCATCCTGGTCGCGCGTGAGGCGAAGGCCGTGGAGATCGCCGCCGATGGCAGCGTGACCGCGGACGGCAACAAGGTGGGGCAGCTCGGCGTGGTGACGTTCGACAAGGGCAGCATGCTCGAGCGCGCGGAGGGGCAGCGTTACCGGGCGAATGCGAGCACGGGCACTGCGCGTGAGATCGACGCCAAGCTCTCGACGGGCGCGCTGGAGCAATCCAACGCGTCACCGGTGCGGAGCATGGTGGACATCGTCTCGGCGGTGCGTGGCTTCGAGGTCTGCGAGAAGGCCGTCGAGGCCTTCCGCGATGCGGACATGCGCGCGGCCCAGGCCATCATGAAAAGCTGAGGTCGATCACGGGAGGGCGTAGACGGTCTGGATCTCGGCGTCGGTCAGCGCGTGATCGTAGATCCGGAGGGAGTCGACTGCGCCCTTGTAGTGATTGCGGAACCCGTTCACGTCGTTCTGGGTGGTCTCGGCCCCGACGAAGAGCTGACCCGCGCCCGTGTTGAGCTTCGTTCCGACGGTGACGCTCTTGACCGCGGTATTCGTCCAGATCTTCAAGGACGTCGGCGGCGTGAACACCACGGCGACGAACGTCCACGTTCCAGTGGAAAACGTCATCCCCGACTTCGCGTCGTTGCACCCGCTCCAGAAGCTGGTGGAGCCCTGGTAGCCAAGGGCGAATTCCCCTCCCGTGCAGTCGCCGGTACCAAACTGCACGATGCTCCACTGCGCGTGCTGATCAGCCATGTTGATCCACATGGTCATGGTGCGTTCCACCGTACCGACGGGCAGCCCGGCGTTCGGCGCGACCATGTAGTTCTTGTTGCCGTCGAAGAAGTACGCGGCGTTCGCGGTGCCGAATCGATCAGCGACGAGCGTGGCGCCGCTGTTCGTGAGATCGTGCGCGTTGCCGCTGTGGTCCTTCGTGTCGCCGTCGAACGGGTAATAGAAGAGGAGGCCGGTCGGTGGAGTGGGCGACACCGCGTCAATCGGAGGCGCACTGTCGATCGCTGACGTTGGCGCAGCGTCGCGGGTCGGAGCTGTCGCGTCGCCGTCGACATCCACGCCTGTGCCTTCGGTGGAGAGGCCGCACGCCGCGATCCAGGTCACTGCGATCACGGTCGCCGCCACGCAGAACCGGTTCATGTGGAGCGTCTGGCGCATGAACTCCGCATGGAAAGAGGATAGCCTTGTGTGGTGAAGGTAGATGGGTAATCTCGATTTTTTCGCGGCGCGGGGCGATCTCCACGAGGTGCTCGCGTTCGTCTTTGCGGAGACGGACTTCCGCGTGTTCGAGTCGTACTCGCGCTTCGGTGAGAAGCTGCGTGAGTTCCGTTCGCTCGCGGCGATCTGCGACGCGTTTCCGATCGGCAAGGATCCTCATGGAAACGGCTACGCGGTGACGTTGCAGCTCTGGTCGCCTTCCGTGATGAAGCGCCCGCGCACCTGTCGAATCAAGCTCGACCCGAAGACCTGCGCCGGCCACACGGTGCGCTACAACATCGAGGGCTGGGGCCTCGCGCAGCTCTATCTCGGGGGGGTCTACAAGAAGATCGTGACGAAGTCGCACTTCGGCCACAACAGCGCGAAGCGCGCGGCAAGCTGGAACAGCGAGGACGGTGTCGATTGGAAGGCGCTCGAGCAGCTCTCGGGGCGCTTCCGCCGTCATGTCGCAAAGCTCTCCGCTGCGAAGGCGCCGGGCCGCCCGATCCTGCCCGCGGCGCTGGCGCTTGCGCGAAAGGGTTACGAGCTGAAGGAGATGAAGGGCTGCACATGGGCTCACAAAATCCAGAGCGTGAAGCGCTAGGATTGTATGTGCGCTTGATCGCACGGGATCTGTCTCAAAAAAAAATAGTACCGGAACGTGATCAAACGGGCGTTACGCGGACATTGGCCCCTGTATGTCCACCCGTCTCGGTTCCCTCATCCTTCTGGCCGCAATTGCGGTCGCTTGTAGTTCCTCCAGCACCACAACGACGACCAACAACGGCACAGATGCTGGCGGTGGTGGGGGCGGCACGGATGGCGGTGGCGGCGGCGCAGATGGCGGCGGCGCAGCTACGGGGACCAGCATCACGGGTACGCTTGGCATGCTCGGCGCCGCACAGCCGACCGTGTCGTCGCTCGTCATCTCCAACAGCGGCGAGACGCTCATCTACTTGAGCAGCGCACCCATCACGTGCACGATGCTCCAGACATCGCGGTGGCTCGGGTCTGCGACAGCGGGCTCGCAGGTCGTGGAGCTCATCATCAAGGGTGATCCAACGGTCAATACGTTCGCCGTCCCGCCGGGCGAGGTGAACTACGCCCCAGGTGGCAAGTCCTCCGCGAACGAGATCGGCGCCGATTCCGGCAGCATCACGTTCACCAAGGCGATGAAGGCCGGCCCGGTCGCGGGGTCATTCTCCGCGAAGTACGCTGACGGCAGCGAGATCAGCGGCACCTTCGCCGCGGAGTTCTGCGCCATGGGTCAAGGGTACTGAGCATGTTGACGAAGCAGATCACTGGCGTTCTGGTCCTCACACTCGCGCTGTCCGCCGTGGGAGCAGCCTGCAGCAGCAGCAGCAGCTCCGGCGGGAACAACACGCAGGCAGACTCCGGACCGCCGGACTCTGGACACGTCCCCACCGCCACCACCGGCACGGTAGAGCGCGGTCAGTACCTGGTCGATCACGTGCTCGTCTGCGGCGTCTGCCACACGCCGAATGGCAAGGACGGCAAGCCGGACATGACGCTCTACCTGGCGGGCAGCCGCTCCTACGACTTCACGGACAAGGACGGCACCATCGTCACCGTCAACGCGGAGAACCTGACGACGGACAACCCGGAAGGGCTCTTCACGTGGTCGGACGAGCAGATCCGCACCGCGCTCACCGGCGGCATCGACGATGAGCACGTGGCGCTCTACCCGATCATGCCGTACCCCGAGTACAGCCTGCTCACGCGCACGGACGTGGACTCGATCATCCAGTACCTCCGCACGATCACGCCGAACCCGAACGTCGTCGCGGCGGATTACCCGTACTCGGACCAGAACCCACCTGCGCCCGTGGTCGACGGCACGAAGATCCCGCACACCACGCTGCCCGCCAGCGATCCGGGCTTTGCGGCCGCGGAGCGTGGTCGCTACCTCGCGAGCGTGGCGTGCCTCAACTGCCACACGCCGCAGCTCGGCGCCGACATACCGGATCTCACCAAGGCGTTTGCGGGCGGCAAGAAGTACACGTTCATCCGCGGCGCAAAGGAGAACACCTCCGTCAACATCACGCCGGACATGACCTCGGGCATCGGCTCGTGGAGCATTGCGGACATCGTTGCCTCTCTGAAGACGGACACGGAGAAGGGCACCGGACGCACGCTGTGCAGCACGCACCCGGGACAGGCCGACTACCTGGGCAAGATGACGGACGGAGACATGACCGACATCGCCACGTACCTCCATACGCTGGCGCCCATCATGAATGGACCCTTCAAGTGCGAATGAAACGTCGCCTCGGAACGCTGGGCGCGCTCGTCCTCTGCGCGCTCGGGTTCGCCGTCGCGCCAGGCTGCTCGTCGAGCTCATCGGGCCCGCCGGCGGCCACGCTGACGCAGATCTACCCGCTCATCTTTCCGCCCACGACCAAGGCGCAGTGCAATCAGTGCCACAGCAATCCGGCGAACGACGTCGGCAACGGCAAGCTGTCCATGGGCGCGGACCAGGCGGCCGCATATGCGTCGCTCGTCGGCAAGACATCTGCCTCCAGCAAATGTGGCGGCAAGCCGCTCTTGACACCGGGCGATCCCGAAAACAGCCTGTTTTACCAGAAGATGACGGCCGCTCCTCCGTGCGGCGGTCACATGCCGCTCGGCGGCGATCCTCTCTCGGCCGAGCAGCTCGACATGGTGCACAGCTGGATCGCTGCCGGAGCGAAGAACGACTGACGCGTCCGTTCGCGCGCTAGAACGTCGTGACGATGAAGAAGATCCCTGCCGTCGCTCTCATGTTCTGGATCATGAAGATCTGCGCCACCACTCTGGGCGAGACGGCGGGCGACCTCTTGTCCATGACCATGAGTGTTGGATACGGCGCGAGCACGCTCATCCTTCTTGGGTTCTTCGTGGTCACGCTCGCCGTGCAGCTCCTCACGACCACGTATCACCCGGCGGTCTACTGGCTGGTCATCCTGTCCACCAGTACGGCGGGCACCACCATGTCGGACTTCATGGATCGTACCCTGGAGCTCGGCTACGTGAAGGGAAGCGCGTTCCTGATCGTGCTGCTCTGCTCGGTCCTCTTCCTCTGGCGAGCGCTCGAGGGAACGCTCGCCGTGGACAAGATCGCGACCCGCCGCGGTGAGATCTTTTACTGGGCCGCGATCCTGGTCTCCAACACACTTGGAACGGCCTTCGGCGATTTCCTGGCCGACAGCTCCGGCCTTGGCTTCGGCGGTGGCGCGGCGCTCGTGGGGGCGCTCCTCGTCGTGATCGTCGTGCTCACGTTCAAGACCAAGATCTCGCGCGTGCCGCTCTTCTGGGCTGCGTTCGTGCTCACCAGGCCGTTCGGCGCGACCATGGGTGACGTGCTCACGAAGGGTCACGACAAGGGCGGCCTGGGGCTTGGCACCGTTGGCTCTTCCGCGGTCCTGGGCGTGATCCTCGTGGTCCTCATCATCATTGCAACACGGAACATCCGCAAGGAAGCACTCGCATGACCAGCCACGGCACCCGGGGACTACTGCTCTGCACCATCGCGTTCGGCATCTGCGAGCTCGTAGCGTGCTCGACCAAGAGCGCAGCGTCGGATACCGGCATCGACAGCTCGTGCGTCATCCCGGACACGGGTCTCCCGACAGATGTATTCTGCACGGGTCTCTACGCGAACCACGACCCGGCGCAGTACGTCTCCCGCGTGATGCCTTACACGCCCGGAGTCACGCTATGGAGCGACGGCGCGGAGAAGCACCGCTACATGCTCTTGCCGGCCGGTACGCAGATCGACACGTCGAACATGGATGCCTGGAAATTCCCGGTCGACACGAAGTTCTGGAAGGAGTTCAAGTTCGACGGTGCGCTCGTGGAGACGCGCATCCTGTGGAAGCGCACCGACACGACGTGGGAGCTCGGTACGTACATCTGGGACGCCGACGGCAAGACGGCAACGCTGAGCACCTCCGCGCCGAAGGGCACGTTCCTGCCCAGCGGCTACGAGATCCCCACGCAGAAGGACTGCGACAAGTGCCACCACGGCGGCTCTGACAAGGTGCTCGGCGTGGAGGCGGCCGCGCTCTCGCTCCCCACCGCAGCCGGCGCGACGCTCACTGTGCTCGCGCAGAAGAACCTCCTCACGAACCCGCCCGCCGTGACGACGGCCACGCTCCCCGAGGACGCCACGGGCAAGGCTGCGCTCGCCATGGGATACCTGCACGCCAACTGCGGCATGCCGTGTCATTCCACGCGCGGTCTGGGTGAGGAGACGAAGCTGGTGTTGCGCCTGCGCGCCGACGAGCTCATGCCTCCGGGTGGCGGACCGCCCATCGCAGCGACCGCGACCGATCTCTACAAGGCGACGTTCAAGCAGCTGCCCACAACTGCGTCCGTCGTGCAGCAGTTCCCGGGCGACTTCCGCGTGACGCCGGGCGCGCACGACAAGAGCGTTGTCTGGCTCGTCTCGCACCTGCGCGGCAAGTACCAGATGCCGCCGCTCGTCAGCCACAAGATCGACGACGCCGGCACACAGCTTCTGGCCGACTGGATCGACGCGCTGCCGAAGTAGCGGCGCTCTACGCGGCGGCCTACCTATGGGCGCGCGCGACGCACCAGTTGGTTCCCGAGACGCCGCTCGAGTTTGCGCTCTGCATCACCGGTTACGTGACTCGACGCCGACGCCAGCGCGCGGCTGTGCAACGGCGTCCCACCGCGTAGAGCCACCAGAAACATTGAGAAATTAGCCCGACCTCCTGTATGGTCTCGTTCTGGATCGCCTCCCGGCGGGCCATTATTTCGAGGGACCCATGCGAAATTCGAAGAGGCGTGGAACTGTCGCGGCGGCATTGACCTTCACCATGGCCGGGCTTCTTGCGTTGTCCGCCGATGCCGCGCCGCCATCGACGGTTTCGCTCTCGCCTGCGCAAAAACATGCAGGTGCGTGCGCGTGGTCGCAGGCGTTGCCGCCCCTCCCGGCGTCGTGCAACGGACTCCTCACGCCAGCGAACGGCGTGGACACGGTCGCCAAATGCGGCAGCACCGCCTTCTGGGCGAACGCGTGCGGCAGCAACAAGACGCTACCTCCGGCGGGCTCCGTTCCGGCCGGCACCATGGCGCAGACGCCGATCGTGCAGCTCTATTGCCACAAGGCGCTGGTCGAGAACTACTGCACCGACCCGAACGAGGAGAGCCTCGTCCCGGCCGACAAGAACACGAGGTCGTCGGCCATCAGCCCGCTCAAGAACACGGCCGGGGCGCAGCCCGCGAACTGGCTTGTCACGTCGCAGCTTCCCGGCAGGGGTGGTCATCAGACGGGCTTCACCGCAGCACCGCACAAAGGCGGCAAGTCTGTCCCGCGCTTCACCTACGCCGGACCGACCAGCTCTCAGACCGGCGGACCGTGGGCGCAAACGGTGTCGTCCACGGGCGGCACCTACGAGACGTCGATGGTCAGCGACTGGGTCGGCAAGTACAACGGCTCGCGCACCCACCAGGCGAACATCCATTTCCTTGGGCTCAAGGGTCAGGCCGCAGCGACGGAGAACACTTCGCTCTTCACGATCCTTGGCCAGGACAAGTACGTCGGCGACGGCACGTTCAACGCGCAGAACCTTGCGGTCAACAGCTGCGCGGAGTTTGCCTACCAGCGTTGGTATGACTACACGCGGTTCAAGAACGCGGCGAAGGCCCTCGGGCGCGACTACCGCTCCATCTACCATCTGGCGTTCTCGTCGCCCTTCGACATGGAGAAGAGGCAGCTCAAGCAGTTCGGCATCGGAGATCTTCCGCAGTCGTGGCCACGCCCTGCAGAGGACAACATCGTCCAGTCGTTTCCGCACAACATCTTCCTGACTGCGCCGGCCGTGTTTCGTTCGACCGTGGACTCGGCCACCACGCAGGCGATCAAGAACCGGCAGATTCCGGTGATCGGCCCCCAGTCCGGCCACGACGGCTTCTACGTGCACCTCCCGTCTCAGCCGACGCGCTTCGCGACCCACAAGGCGATGGCGTCACTGCTCGACACTCAGTATCACATGACCGACGACGACTTCGCGGAGCGTGGCTCGCGCATGCGCCGCTACCAGGAGCTCGTCAACACCCGCATCGTGCTCCAGCAACAGATCCTGTGCGGCGCGGACCCCGGCCTCTGCTGCGGTGGTGACCCCTTCTACAACGGTGGCACGAGCAACGCCGTCATGGACAAGGTTCGCGGCGCGACCGTGATCAATCCCGATCCCAACGCCCTCGGCGCGTTCGGCAGCAACGTGTCGAACGGCAGCCCGTATTCGTCGTTCCAGTCCACGGAAGCGACGTCGCTCAGCTCCAAGAGCTTCTCGCTCAAGGGCCTCTCGAACCCGGCGAACGCGATCGGCGGATTCAAACAAAAGACGTACACGCCGGTGAGCACGCCGCTGACACCCGTGACCGGTTCGGTGGCGTCCATCGCCGGTACCTGTCAATCGCGTGCCCAGCGCCAGGGCACGCTCGCGACGCAAGCGTTGGTCCCGATCCAGAATCAGATGTCGGACATGATTGTCGCCGAGTGGGCGCAGCCGAACCACGGTTGTCTCGAGACGCCGACCGGAATCGGAAATACCTGCGACTGGTCCTATGAGAAGTTCGCGCACATGATGGAGACCTACTTCGACTCGGAAGTAGAGGATTCCTTCACCACGTGCGTCGCGCAGACCAGGGGTGACTTTTCGACCGCGAGAGACGCGGCCAAGCAAGATCGCGTGTATCCCTGCGAGGAGCGTCACGACTTCGGGGACGATCAGCTCGACACCCAGTACTTCCTGGACTCGGTCCAGGATCGCGGGCCCCGCTACAGCTGCGAAGTGCTGCGTGGCAGCCAGGCCGTCCAGGACTACCTGGCGCAGAACGCAGCGCTGGTGCGCCAGATTCCGATCCTCGCGGACCACATCGGTGAGTCGAGCAGCGACAGCTGGCAGCTCGGCGACGAGAGCAGCTTCGGTGCGAAGGCCTCGTACTCGCTCGCCTGGAGTCTTCATGGTGGAGAGAACAACAAGAAGACTGCCGACGGCGCCTGGTGCCATCCAGACGGCTCCTCGGCCATGAGCGCAGCAGCGGACATCTACTTCTTCGGCTCCCGTACCAGGGTGTTCGACGGCGCAGCCAGCGAGACCACCGGCGACTCGTCGACGACGTACGGCACGCACATGCGCTACTACGACATGGACCAAGCCCCGAGCACCGACCTCATCGATCTCTTTCCAGCGGTCGCTCCTGGAACCACGCTCGCGGGGTCGCCGGTCAAGGTCCCCGTTGGCGATCCGCAGTCCCTCGGCGACTTGAGCTACGACATCTGGTTCACGGTCGGGCCCATCCCGATTCACATCTCCTTCGGCGCGAACGCGACCACAGGCATCGACGTGGAGGCGATTGGACACCACTCCACGAACGGCTGTCAGCTCGCTGGCAACAAAGGCATCGAGACCGTCAATCTTGGCTACGCGTCGGGCACCGACTTCGAGCCGTGGGCGCAGGCGGACGCATATGCCGACGCGTCGATCGATATCCTCATCGCGTCCGCAGGCATCCGGATGGATCTCACCCTGTTGCACATCGGCCTTCCCGTTGGCGTGAACACCTCGACTGACGCGCACGCGAACCTGACCATGAAGACGGGCTGCCATTTGACGACAGACGCGCTCGAAGGCAACGTCTCGGCGTACCTGACGCTTGGCATCGATCCGTTCTCGCATACATGGTCCACCACGATCTTCTCGTGGGATGGAATGCACAGCGACACCACTCTCTTCGGCACGACCGCCAACGTCCCGCTCAAGCTCGCAACATGGGCAGCGCAGCCCGCGGTCAACAACGTGAAGTGCCTTGCCAAGCCGAACCCGGGGCCCGTCGGGAACAAGAACAACACGCCGCCGCTCTCTGCCCCGAGCCCGTTCTCGTCGCAGCCCACGCTGGCGGGCCATCCTGACTGCATGAAGAACCCGACGGAGGCGAACGGGTGCACGAGCCCCATCAACGCGGCAAGCGTGGGATGCGCCCCGTACTACAACATGCGTGGACCTTTGCGATGAAGCCGCGCGTGTGGCACGGCGCGGTTGCGCTGGCCGCGCTCGTGAGCGTGTTCGTGGTCCGGGGTCTCGCCGCTCCCGCTGCGCCCTCGCAGATCGATTGGCCCGCGGGCCAGGAGATCACTTATACGCTGGAATGGAAGACCAGCACGCAGACCACGGCCCTCACTGCAGTCGCAGCCGACGTGAGCGACGGACAGGGCGCCCTGAAGACAGGCGTGGACGTGGGCGGCGACCTGGTCCTTCACTCTTACGGCAAGAAGGGCGACGACTTTCTCGTGACGGCGCGCTTCGCGAACCTTTCGCGCGCGAGCGTCACCGCGTTCGATCAAGCGCTCATCCCGAGCCTCGGCGACGCGCGCGCGGAGCTCGAAGGTCACGAAGCGCAGCTCGTGGTGAAGCCAGACGGTCGCATCATGGACGTGAAGTTCGCGGCGAAGGATCCGGCGCTCTTTCGCTATCTGATGCAAGGTGTGCTGACCGAGCTCTCCGTCTCGATGAAGCCGGGGAACCCGCCCACGGTGGAAGAGAAGTGGACCGCGGATCTCGAAGGGCCGAGCGGCCGTGGCCCGGCGACGTTCTCGCGCGACGCGCAGGATCCGTTCACGTTCTCGCGCACGCGCGAGCGGTACGATGCGATCGCCGCATGGCCGGGCTCGCCGGACCTTCAGCAGTCGCTCACGAGCAAGGGCTCCTTCAAGGTCGGTCGAAGCGGGGGGCTCGAGCGCGTCTCGGACGAAGAGTCACTCGAAGCGGCGCGTGCCGGCGCGCAAAAGGACGTGGTGTCGCGTACGTCGTTCACGCTCGAGAAGAAGTCCGCCGCGATGCTCGACCCGACGGCGGCGGTGCCCGTGCTCGCGGACCCCGTGAGCGGCGCCGCGCCCGAGACCGAGGATGAAGCCGCGCGAGAGCGTCGCCTTTCGGCGCGCACAGAAGGCGTGACCGTCGACACGATCCTGGACGAGGTGAAGATCCACGCGCTGGTGCCCAAGGGAAAGAGCGGCCGCTGGGCGTGGATCGCGAAGGGGTACTTCGAGCTCCATCCCGAGAAGACCGCGGAGCTCGTGGACAAGATGCGCGGGCTCGATCAACTAGCGAAGGGCTACGTGATCGACCTGCTCGTGGCGACCGCCCATCCCACCGCGCAGGCGGAGCTCGTGCGCGCGTTCAGGGACGAGATCATTCCGCCGGGCCGCGAGTACGCGCTCCTCGTGCAGCGGGTCGGTCACCTCAAGACCCCGACGAAGGAAACTGGCCAGTTCTTCGCGCAGAGATACGCGACGGCGAAGGCGCAGAACGACATCCCCGCCCGTCGGGCGACGGCGATCACGGTCGGCGCGCTCGCCTATCACATTGCCGATCGCGATCGCGAGGAGGCGCGCGCGCTCGCAGATCCCCTCGTACTGGATCTGCTCGCGGCGAAAGAGCCGAAGGACCGCGAGCTCTTGATCCTTGCGGTGGGCAATGACTCACTCGCGGAGGACGCGCGCGTGCTCCGCTTGCAGGCGCATGACGAGGTGGCGCCAGTGCGTCGCGCCGTTGCGTCAGCGCTTCGACGGATCGACGACGCAGACGTGCGGACCACGCTCATCGAGATGATGTCGGATCCCGACGAGTCGGTCGAGGAGATGGCCATTTCTTCGCTCGATCGCCGAGCCCTCAGCCGGAACGACATCGCGGCCATGACCGATCAGGTTCGATCCGGGAAGACACACGACCAGGCCATGGCGCCGCTCGTCAGCATCCTCACCACACGTCGCGAGAACGCGCCGCCCGAGGTCGTCGATCTCCTGAACGCGATCGCCGAGCGGCCCGGGACCTCTCCCGACGCACGCCAGCGCGCGCTCCGGCTGCGCAACGGTGAGCACTGACGTCGCAATGCGAGGCTTTTTCGGCCGATCCGTGGACCCCCCGCGTCCTCTCCGCAAGTGCAGTGCATTGAGCCAGGATTCCCGCTAAGCCGGAGCCATGACGTGGTCCAGCGCCTCGCCCATGCGGTGGGCTTGCATGCAGTGCGGTGCTCGACAGACCGGCCCTGGCGCGTGCGGCGCATGCAGTGACGACCCCGTGCTCGATCTCCACGATCCCAACGTGCGCAGCATGCTCGTGGAAGACGACCAGACGCGCCTGTCTCGGCGAAACGATCGCGTGCGCGTCGCTTCCGTCCCCGTCAGCATGGTCGTGATCGGCGGAATTCTCGGGGCGGGCGTGAGCGCGTACTTCCCGGCTGGCCCGTTCGGCGCGTACTGGATTGGTTCGATGATCGCGTTTGCGCTCGGCCTCATGAAGCTGGTCGACATCGTGAGTCCATTCAAGCCAAAGTTCGCCGACCTGAAAGACTGAGCCGGTCCCGTTGCCTCCCCTGGGAGCATCAGAACGGAATCAGCGCTTTCGTCCATGCTGCCGGCGCCGGGATCGTTCCATTCGGGAACCCCGCTGCGAAGAGGCTCCGTCGCAGATAGGCGATCAACGTTCGTCGCTGTGACCCGCTCTCGTAGACACCTGCGAACCGCGCGCGAGTGCGGTAAACCGAGGGTCTGTCGGAGAAGGACGAGCTCGAGCAGCTACGGAAAGATTGATCCGATCGCGAAGAACGTGCTGGCTCGCGACCGCACGTGCACGAGGCCGAACGAGACGTGGGTCGGCGACATCACGTACGTGTGGACGCGTGAGGGTTGGCTCTACCTCGCGGTGCTCATCGATCTCTTTTTCGCGCCGCGTCGTCGGGTGGTCGATGGGCGAGACGCTTGCGACGGAGTTGCCGCCGCGCGCGCTCACGATGGCGCTCGACACGCGACGGCCGCCTCCATCGTGCCTGGACTGCGTCGTCACGACAAAGCGACGACGCTGCTTGCCGCGCAAATCACGCTCCTTCATGAGTCGGGCGACACGCTTGCGGCTCACGTGCTCGCTCGCGTCGCGCAGGTTGTTGTGGGTCGCCGATGGTACCACCGCAGGACCGTACTGGTTTCGAGGGCAATGCGTCCGCCGCGACCAAGCCAACTTGGACGAGGGCTGTCGCAAGATCCGACGATGGCAGCATGCGGGACTACGGACACGCTCCGTCTCGCAGAGCTGACCCGCCGCTCGCCCGCGCGGCGGACGTTGGATCGCTCTCAGTCCTCTCTCTTGTGTCCGAGCGCGATCACGCCGCCAAGGTCCGCTCTCAGCCGTTCGACGAACTGAGCGCCAAGGGCGGCGCGGAACTCTTTCTGTGCCTTCTCCCACAGCGGGAGGGCCGCTTCGATCGTGCGCTCTCCAGCGCGGCTCAAGAGGACCACGCGTGCCCTTGCGTCGTGCGGCGAGCGCGCAACCCTGACGAGGCCGGCCTTCTCGATGGGCTTGAGGTTCCTCGTGAGCGTCGTTCGATCCATCACCAGCGCGCGCGCGAGATCGCCCATGGTGGCGCCGTTGTCGCCGAAGTGAGCGACCGCGACCAGCACCGACAGCTGCGACTCCTGAAGCCCGGTGACGCGGATCTGGGTGTCGTAGATCTTCGTAAGAACGCGCGACGCCTGGCGGATACGGCTGCACGCACATTCCTGAGCGATCTTTCGTGCCGCGCGCACATGGTTGTCCATGCATCCGTGTATATGCACGCCACGGGCTTCTGTCCAACCCGGAGGGTCTCCAAAGGAGTGCGTGGCCTTGACAACACGAATGGGTGTATCTACACCTAAATGACTTGGCGTTTCGTTTCCCAGGAGAAGAAGTCATGCGTAACGGCTCCCGTTGGGCGCTTGTGTGGGCGCTCGCGTGCCTCATCGGAACGGCGTCCTGCGCGAGCCTTCCGCCGCCGCGCCAGGCTTCGTTCACGCAGCAGCGTGATGTGGAGGCCTACCTGGCGGTCGCTGCGTACCCCAACGCCGAGACCATCACGATCCTCGCGGCCATGAGCCAGCTCATGGCGTCGCACCGTGAGTGGGAGGGCTACGAATACTTCGGTAGGCTCGCGAACGAGCAGCCGACGCGTCGAGGATTCTTTCGGTCCTTGCAGGGCATCATGCAGGCGCGGGTCGCCGGGGACGTTTCGCTCCTCTCGCGCGTCGCATGGGTCGAGGACGCGATCTCCAAGCTCGACGAAGGCGTGAAGGCCGATCCCACGCTCGGTCGCTTCGGTCGCGGGCTCGTGTTCGCGGACCTGCCCGCTCGCTTCAAGAAGGCAAACCAGGCGATCGAAGATCTCGAATGGTGTCTCGCACACGGCGCGGAGCTCCCTGGCCATTTCGAGCGCGGCATCCTTCGTGGCCTCGCCGCCGCGTACCACACGCTGGGCGACGAGCCACGCTCGCGCGAGATGCTTGCCCGGTCGGGGTTCGCGAGCCTCGAGGGCTCGACCGTCCCGCGCGTGCTCGGAAATCAGTCGTTCGATCCGGCGACCGGCTACCGGTACAGCGAGAAGCGCTTTGTCCGCGAGGCCGAGGGCGTCTACCTTGCCGAGGGCTACGATTTCGCGACGCTGTCGTTCATCGTCACCGAAGGATTCGTCGTGGCCATCGACGCCGGAACGAGCCCGGAGACGGCACGCGAAGCGGTCGATGCGCTGCGCAGAGTGACCAAGGCTCCCATCAAGTACGTGATCCTGAGTCACGCGCACTGGGATCACATCGGAGGGCTCTCGGCCATTCGCGAGCCGGGAACGATCGTGATCGCGCAAGCCGGCTTTCCGAAGGAACTCGCTCGGTCACGCGTCTACCAGCCGCCGTTCTTCGGCTCTTCCACGGTCGCGCTGGATGTCACGCCGGACCGCCTGGTCTCCGCGCCCGAGACGCTGCGTGATGGCGACCTCGAGCTCGATCTCATCCCGGTCCGCGGCGGCGAGACCGATGACGCGCTCTTCGTTCACGACAGGAGACACGATCTGCTCTTCGTCGCGGATGCGTTCATGCCTTACATCGGAGATCCGTTCGTCGGCAGTGGCTCGCCCGAGGGCTACATCGAGGCCATGGACAAGGCGATCGAGCTCCATCCGCGTCGGCTGATTCACGGACACGTCCCGCTCACCGCGTTCTTCACGATGGAGGCGATGCCGGGGCTTCGGGCGTCTCTCGGTGCCCTCTACGACCGCACGCTCCACTCGGCGCGCACGGCGCGGCCGCTTGCCGAGGCGTTGCACGACAACTTTCTCCCCGAGGAGCTTCGTGCGGCGCCGAAGGCGGTCACCCCCTACCTTGTCACGCGCGACCTGTTCATCCAGCGCGTCTATGCGAGGGAGGCTGGCTACTGGCAATCGAACAGCACTGGAATGGACCACTTCACGAACGGCGAATGGGCAGCCGCGCTCGACGTCCTTGCGAGCGAGACCGACGCGGCGTTCATCCGCGCCGTGGACGAGCTCAACGCTCGCGGCGACGCCGTGCTCGCCCTGCGCATCGCCGACCTGGGCCTCGTTCGCTACCCCACCAGCGCCGAGCTCCTCGCGCGCCGGGAACGCACGCTCACGAACCTTCTGGAGCGAAGCGCCGACATCAATCCGTTCCGCTTCATCATCTACTCGGGAATGGACGGCAGAAGTCTCGCGCCGGTCAGTCGATGAGCGCTCCGCTCGCGGTCCCTCAGCGCGGTGGGAACGCCGCGTTGATGGCGGCGATCAGCGGCACGTCGCCGGCGCTGGTCGCGAGCGACTGCTGTTGCTCCAGGTGGATGAAGCGGCCGTACGTATTTCCTTGCATGGTGCACGCATCCGACGAGCCCGCATTGGCGCGCGCCTGCACGTTCTCCGTGCCGCACAGGCTGCACGCGCCCGTCGGAAAACCGGCGCCGCAGCGGCCCACGGTGATGCC
The DNA here is from genome assembly GCA_038230375.1 of Polyangiales bacterium. Classification (GTDB taxonomy): domain Bacteria; phylum Myxococcota_A; class Polyangia; order Polyangiales; family Polyangiaceae; genus JANXLV01. Next base: position 79,317 of record JBBRNJ010000021.1, read on the forward strand.
CGCCGCCTCCATGGCCTTGCCGAACGTGAACACCGGGCCGGACGTGGGGAACGTTCCCGAACAGTCGCTGAGGAGAGCAGTGGGGCAGGTCTCGCCGTTGCTGTGCAGCTGCAGGAAGGGCGCCGTGGTGGCCGCCGAGACGGCGACGTGCACACCGTGGAATGGCGTCTTCGAGGAGTGCGCCGCGTCCGACTCCTTGTATGGGCTCTGCTTACCCGGGGAGCACACCGCCGTGGTTCCGTCACAGCCGGAGACCGTGGGGTTCGCGCAACGATGCGAGCCGGCGATCAAGTACCACTCGGCGCGCGTGGCCGTGAACACGCGCGCGGACTCCACGTCCGTGTCGGGGTCCGCCACAGGATGCGCCGACTCGATCGCAAGCTGGCGCGTTCCGGGGCCGGGCTTGCGCGCGGCGTAGGCTCCCCAGTAGAGCGACGGCTTCGCGGTCCCGTACTTGTCCAGCTCGCCGACGACGCGTACCTCGTCGGGGCCGTCGACCATGGACATGACGATGTACGAAGGCGGAAGCGGGCAGGGGTCGTTGCCGTCGAACTTGAGCGCGACGAGCACCTGCGCGGCGAACTTGTCGCGGTCGGCAATGGAGGGAAGGTTGACGGTGGGCTGGGAGCCGGTCCCTGCATCCTGCATGTGTTTCGCGATGTCGTAGACCAGGTTCGACATGAGCTTTGCGTAGGGTTGCGCGGGGCAAGCAGTGCGCGCCTGGGAGCCGTCGAGCCCCGTCGACCCGCCGCCACCGCCGTCCTTCGAGCTGGACGTACCGCCGGCATCGGAATGTTGCTGCGCGGGTGCGTATGTCCCATTCGAGGAGCCCGAGCTACCACACGCCGCTACTGCGCCGAGCGGAGCGGTGGCGACCACGATCGCGACGAAAAATCTCCTGGTTCCCCGGTTCATGCCACCCAAATGTCCGCTCACACGCGCTTTGATCGCGCCTACCATCGTGGGCGATGAAACTGCTCACGTGTACGTCGCTCGCTCTCCTCTCCATGCTCGCTGCTGCTTGCGACAAGCCCGCCCCCGACGTGAAGGCGGCTCCCAGCTCCAGCACGGGCACGACCGCCGTCGTGAGCTCGCCCGACCCCGCGGGAAAGAAGGAACCCATGACGAACGTCCCCATGCCCGACAAGTCCGACGCCGCGCGCGCCGCCGCGAGCAGCAACACGTTCGGGCTCGCGCTCTACGGAAACCTCGCGAAGAAGCCGGGCAACCTGGCCATGTCGCCGCTCAGCATCACCACTGCGCTCGCCATGACGTGGGTCGGCGCCAGGGGCGACACCGAGAAGGAGATGCGAAACGTGCTTCATTTCTCGGGTGACGGTGATGCCGCCGCGCTCGGGAAGCTGTCCATGGCGCTCACCTCGCCAGGTCGCCCGCTCACGCTCACCATCGCGAACCGGCTCTTCGGCGAGAAGTCATTCACGTTCCAGCAGCCGTTCCTGGACAGCACGAAGGCAACATTCGGTGCCCCGCTCGAGCCCGCGGACTTCAAGGGCGCGACGGATGCATCGCGTCTGCACATCAACGCGTGGGTGGAGGAGAAGACGGAGCATCGCATCAAGGATCTCCTCCCGCCGAAGTCGATCACCGAGGACACGCGCATGGTCCTTGTCAACGCGATCTACTTCCTGGCGGACTGGCAGACGCCGTTCAAGAAGGAGGCGACCTACCCGGAGGCGTTCAAGGTCGCCGGCGGCGCCGAGAAGAAGGTGCCCACGATGCACCAGGGTAGACCCTGCGCCTTGGTGCAGGCGGACGGCGCCAAGATCCTCTCGCTTCCGTACAAGGACACCGACACCGCGATGCTGATCGCATTGCCGGATGCGCCTGACGGAATCTCCGCGCTCGAGGCGAAGCTCACCGGCGCGAAGATGGATGAGTGGCAGAAGGCGCTCGCCACCGCGCAGCTATCGCAGGTCGACATTGCGCTGCCGTCGTTCAAGATCGAACCGGGCGCGCCCGTCACGCTCTCCGATCCGCTGAAGGCGATGGGCATGCCGCTCTCGTTCGACGTGGAGAAGGCGGACTTCACGGGCATTGGCATCCCGCCGAACCCGCGCAATCGGCTCTACATCGCGGAGATCTTCCACAAGGCATTCGTGAAGGTCGACGAGAAGGGGACCGAGGCCGCCGCCGCCACCGCCGTGGTCATGGCAGAGGGCGGAGGCATGCCGCCCAAGGCCGTGCCGTTCAAGGCCGATCACCCGTTCCTCTTCTTCGTCGTGAACAAGAGCTCCGGCGCGGTGCTCTTCATGGGCCGCGTCTCCGACCCATCCTAGGAGCCTGGCGTTTTCCGCCGATCCCTGCGCGATGGCTGCGTTTTGCCCTGCGGTGCGTGCTCACGACCAAGAGGTCGTTCCGCGCGCTCCTCGGGCGAAAACGCACCCATCGCTTGGTCTCGACGGAAACCACCGACGGCTCCTCGCGCAACGATCAGGGGCCGGCCGGTGGGGCGAAGATGATCGGGTAGACCACAGTGACGATGCCGCTCTCGGGCTGTGGGAAGCGCAGATTTTGGAAGTTGCGGAGGACGCAGCGCACGACGTTTTGATCTGGCAGGTCGGAGCCTCCGTCCGCAATGGTCGAGATCTCTCCGCTCCTGTCGATCACGAACTTCACGCTGACGCGCCCTTGCAAGGTGGGATTGGTGCGCAGCCCGTTCTCGTAGCAGAGTCGGAAACGACCAAAATTCTGGCGCACGATGCGCTGGATCACCTCGGGCGGGAGGCGACCATTCACCTGCGTGACGCCTTGGCGCAGCGAGGGAGCTGCAACGTTCCGTCCGCTTGGGACTCCGGGCCACGCGGGCCCCACTCCCGCCGGCGAAGGCGCCCCGCCGGACAGCCCGCCCAACAGCCCCATCGTGCCGAGGTGGTCGTCGAGCGCGTCGATCGCATCCGTGATCGGCTCCGGCGGCACGTTGACCGGTGCAGCCTCCGCGCGCTTGTGAGCTGAGGTCGCGCTCGCCGGCGAACAGCTCACCAGATCACGGTTTGGCACCGCGAGGCGCACGCCGGTCGACGCGAGAGACCCGTCGACGGTGACGTACGAGATGTCTTCGCCCTTCTGCGCGACGCGTATCGCTGCCTCGGCGGGGACGCTTCCAATGAGGTAGCGCGCTTGCGGTGTGGCCGTGATCTCTGCCAGCAGTCGGGCCTCGCCGCGACACGTGAGCACCGTGGCGACTCCGTCCGAAGGCGGCGCGCCGGCCTGCGGCGCTTTCCACCCAGCGTACGGATCGCCGTCGCCCTTGAGTCCGATCATCCCGAACTCGACAGCCTCGCGCAGGGCGGCCTGCCGCGCGGCGTGTGCATCGTTCTTCACGACCATCGCGGTGTCGATCCAGCCGGCCACATGGCCGAGCCGGATGCGCGACCTGGCCCCGCGCTGCTCCAGCACCACGACCAGCCTCTGCTCGTCGCTGGCGTCGAACGTCCCAGCGGGCGCGCCGGTCGGCTCCGCCGAGATCGAGATCACCTTCTTCGCCTTCAGCACCTGGTCCTTCGGCGGGGCGCCGGCCTGGAACGACAACGGCGGTATGTGCAGCTCGCCGGAGTCCGCTGGGTACGCCAGCGACACGTCGGCGCAGCTCACCTCCGTCGTGCGATTGCCTGGCGCGAGCGTGAAGCCCGGCACGTCCGGCGCGGCAAGGACGATCTTGCCATCGTGCACGTCGTCCACGGACAGGTTGGCCGATCCAGGGAAAAACACGCCTCCAAACGAGATCCATCGAGCCCCGTGCACCACGACTCGCTGCTTCGGAACCACGCCGTGCAACGTGACGCCCGCAACGGTGGTCTCGACGAATGCGTCGCCCTTTGCGCCGAGCGCGAGCCTCGCGGTGCCACCGCTGCTGGTGAGGAGCACTGGACCATCGGAGCTCGCGGCGAGCTCGAGCCCTGCGGTGGTGCCTGTCAGCTCGCAGACCGCAGGCAGCGGTGCGATGGGTGTGAGCCCCGCGGCTTCTGCTGGAGGCGGTGGCAACGTGGGCGCAGGCGGCGGCGCGACCACCACAGTGAGCGGCGCTGGCGTGACGGGTCCTGCGCTCTCCGGCGGCGGACCACAAGCGACGGACAGCGAGAGGAGAGAAGGCAGCACGAAGAGAGAGCGACGCTGCATCCTTCGACGATACCAGGTCATGGCTTGCGCTTCTTCTCCGAGGTCGTCGCGGTCGCCTGCTCTCCAAAACGTTTCAGCGCGAGCTCCAGTGCCTCGTCCAGGTCGGGATCGCCGCAGTCGGCGCCGCCCTGCGCGAAGCCACCCCCGCGTGTCTTCCTGCCCGCCTCGAAGATCTGTCCGTCCTCGTACATCAGGTGCATGTCGTAGACGTGCTTGCCGGTTGCATCATGCACGGAATAGAAGCCGATGCGGTTCAGGATGCCGAGCTCGTTGCCGACGTTGTCGATGAGGGCCCTGAACTGGTGCTCCTGCGCTGGCGTGAGCTTCGTGAAGTCCGGTGTCGGAAGCTTTCGAAGCGTGAGCACGAGAATGGCCATGACCAGGATGATACCTACGCGGACTTGCGCGCGCGCTGCTCTTTTTCCCTGCCGATCGCGACGAGGCGCACGACCTCTTGCCGGCAGCGCTCCGCAAAGACGCGCGCGTCCTCACCTTCGCCGAGCTCCATGGGCTCGCCGATCTCGACCCAGACGCGCGTGCTCTTCGAGTCCGCGAGGCGCCCGAGGTGCTGCATGAGGGTCTCGCCGCCGAACGCTGCGCCGGAGTCGAGCGGGTAGGCGAGTCCCACCGGGATCACGGGCACGTTGCCGCGCTTGGCTGCGACGAACGCGCCGAGCTTGAAGGTGTGAACCTCGTCGTCCTCGTAGGTGGTGCCTTCCGGGAAGAGGCAGATGGTGTCGTGTGCATCGAGTCGCTCCACCATCTGACGGATCGCGCTGGCGCCGCTGGATTTGCTGCTGCGGTCCACGAAGATCGTCCCGGCGGCCTTTGCAGCGGGACCGATGATAGGCCAGTGCGCGAGGTCCCCGCGCGAGAGGACCGCGCCGCCGAACAGCTCCAGCATGACCCCTATGTCGATGATGGAGCGGTGGTTCGAGACGACGATGCGCCCGCGGTCGCGACCCACGCCACGGATTCCCGGCTCGCCCCCGACGATCGTCTTCACGTCGAACAACTTGAGCAGCCCGCTGGACCACGAGCCGGTGAACTTGTCGCGGATCTTCGGCCGGTGGACGGAGTCGTCGTCCACGTACATGTCCAGCACGATGCCCGCGCCCGCGAAGACGGTGAGGCCCCCGAAGCCAGCCACGCGGTAGGCGCGCCGTAGGTACGACTTACTCATCGCCGCGCATTCTTCCATTCGTCATACTATCCGTCCAGCATGTCCACGCCCCTTCCTCACAAGCTCGCCGCCCTGGGTGGTTCGTACGGGAACATCGCCGCGCTCACGGCCTGCATCGACGACGCGACGCGCGCAGGCGCACAGATGCGCGCGTTCCTTGGCGACGCGATCGGGTGCTCAGCGCACAGCGAGGAGGTCGTCGCCATGATGCGCGCACATTTCCCGGTGCTCGTGGCTGGCAACCACGAACAGCAGGCGGCGCTCGGTTCGGACTCGTGCGGCTGCGGCTACGCATCCAAGGAGGACGAAGAGGTGAGCTGCGAGGCGTTCCGTCATGCGACGGAGGCGCTGTCCTCCGCGTCCAAGGCGTGGCTCGGAACATGGCCCGATCGCGCGATCGTCGAGCTCGCGGGCGGACGCGTCCTCCTCTGCCACGGCAGCCCAGGCAACACGAACGAGTTCCTCTACGAGATGGAGCTGGATGATCTTCGGCTCCTCGCGTGGCTCGACGAGCACGACGTGCGCGGCTTCGTGTGCACGCACTCGGGCCTGCCGTGGATCCGCGCGCTGCGTGGCGGCCGCTTTGCCGTGAACTGCGGTGCGGTGGGTAAGCCCGATCACGATGGTGATCCCGCCGTGCACTACGCCATGGTCACGCTGCCCGCGGGCGGCGATCCCGTGCTGGAGATCCGCCGCGTCGAGTACGGCCACGAGGCGTTCGCGAAGCAGATGGAGTCGCTCGGCATCGCGGACGTGTTCGTGTCGCCGCTGCGGACGGGCGTGTGGACCACGGGCCTTGCAAGCCTTCCACCGTCGGAGCGCGCACGTCCGCTTCGCGCGACCGCAGGAGTGACCGGACCCGCAGCGCCATCGCGTTCCGCATGGGCGCCGGAGCATCTGGATGCATCGCGCTTCCGCGAGGTGCTCGCCGCGTTCCGCGATCTCCGCCTCATCTCCGCTGCGGAGTCCGACGAGGTGATGCGCCTCCTGGGCCCCGCGTTCCCGTTCTTCGGCGCGGTGCGCCTGGCAGAGTCGCTGCACCTGCACATCAAGGTCGACGACACCGCGCAGCTGCCGCACGACGCGATCGTGGCGCTGGGCACGCATGCCGAGAACGTGCGTACGGGCTACGTGAAGTATCCGTTCGCGGGTGGAATCAACCTGATCTTCTCCTCCATCGACGTGGCGGAGGAGGACACGCTGCCGAAGGCAGAGAACCCGCTGCACAAGCCCATGCTGGACCACGTGGGGATCGATCTGCGTCGCGAGACCGGCGTGTCGCACGCGCGCTTCGACGAGGTGCCGGGGCTCGCGCAGCGTGTGGGCTGGGCGCACACGCCGCAAGGAGGTCGGGGCCGCGCGGTGTTCTGTTGCCACACGCAGGTGGGCGCGAAGCACTGGGTCTATCCGCCGCAGGAGGGATCGCCGTTCACGCGCCCCGTCGAGCTCGCATACGGGCCGCTCGAGATCAGCAATGCAGAGGAATTTGGCTGCGATCTGCGCCCGATCGACCCACGCCACCCGGCTGCTCCGGGCTTCGTGTCGTGTTAGCCTGCGGCCTTTCTCACACGAGGAGGCTCACATGGCTGGCTACTACCTGTCGGAAGATCTCGCGCGGTTCGGTGACATCAAGAAGAGCGCTCCCGCGCAGTGGGAGACGTTCCTCAAGTGGTACACGACCACGATGGAGCCCGGCGCCGTCGACGGCAAGACGAAGAAGCTGGCCGCGCTCGCGGTCGCGTATGCGATCCAGGAGCCCTACTGCATTGACGCATACACCTCTGCGTGCACCGACGCGGGCATCACGCCCGAGGAGATGGCAGAGATCGTCAACGTCGCTGCCGTGATCCGCGGCGGTGGAACGCTCGCGCACTGGGCGCAGTCCGAGAACACGCTCTCCCGCAAGAAGTGAGCGCGTGAAGACGGTCGCGATCATCGGCGCGGGCCCCATCGGCATCGCTGCGGCGCATGGCTGCCTCGCGCGCGGGCACACGCCGCTCGTGCTCGAGAAGGGCGATGCGCCAGGGGACTCGCTCCGCCGCTGGGGGCCCACGCGCTTCTTCTCGCCGCTCTCCATGAACCTGCCTCCGATGCTGCTCGAGATGGCCTTGCATGCTGGCGGCGCTCGGCCGGATGCGCTGCTCACCGGACCCGAATTCGCCGAGCTGCTGTCGGAGCTCGCGCGTGCGCCGGCGCTCGCGCCGCACGTGAAATGCCGGCATGCGGTGCGTGCGGTCACGCGTCGCAATCTGGCGCGCGGTGATCTGGCCGGGCATCCGGTGCGCGCGGAGCTGCCGTTCACGGTGGTCGCGGGGGCGCCGGAGGGAGACGTCGCGTTCGAAGTGGACGCCGTGCTCGACGCGAGCGGCGTGTACGACACGCCCGTTCCGGTCGTCGCGCGCGGTGCCGGTGCGCTGGACGGACGCGCCATTCGTCACCTTGGCGATCTTCATTCACGCGCTCGCTCGCTCGCGAACACGCGCGTGTTGGTGGTGGGGCACGGACACTCCGCAGCGAACGGGCTCTGCGCGCTGGAGGCCGTGGCGCGCGAGGCGCCGGATACGCGCGTCACGTGGGCGGTGCGGTCGCGCAACCTGCGTCCGCTCGAGGCCGCCGCGAGCGATCCGCTGCCCGAGCGCGACTTCATCGTCACACGCGCGAACGAGCTCGCCGCGAAGCCTCCTGCGTGGCTCCGCATCGAACGCTCGGCCTCCATCGAGTCGGTCGCGTCACGTGGGCCGGCGTTCACGGTTGCGCTCGGTGGTGGTCGCTCGATCGACGTCGATCACGTGGTCGCGCTGCTCGGCTACCGACCGGACCTTGCGCCGCTGTCGGAGCTCGCCATCGAGGTCTCGCCCGCAACGGAGGGGGCCATGCGTCTGGCGGGCGCCCTGGCGAACGTCACCGATTGCCTCTCGGTGCCCAAGGTGGCTCCGCGGGATCTCGCCTCTGGGGAGCCGCGGTTCCACCTGGTCGGCGCGAAGAGCTATGGCCGCGCCGCGACGTTCCTGCTGCAGACTGGCTATTCGCAGCTCGAGACCATCCTCGACGGCCTGTTTGCGGTGGCCTGAGCCCCCACGCTGTCTCCCGACGGAGACACAAACGCGCGTAAATTTCCCTGGAATAGCGCTTGCGTCAGCTCGCCCTTCGCGGCGCGCGTGCTACACGCGCAGTCGATTGTTGACCCATGGGGTGGGGGCAGCGGCCACTCACCCGGAACCTCATCGTGGCGACGCTCCTCCCATTCACGAATCCTCGAAACGAGAGGCCCATTCTCTCGGAGGTTTCGGCCTCCGAAGCGGGCGCGCATGCGCGTCGTGAGCTGACGGATGCGGAGCTCGCGGAGCTAGGTGCACAAGGGGATGCGGCGGCGCAGTCCGAGATCTTCGTGCGTCACAAACATTCGGTGGCGCGGACGGTGGCGGCGCTGCTCGGACCCGAGGCCGAGATCGAGGACCTGGTCCACGAGACGTTCTTGCGGGCCTATCCGCGCATGCGCGACCTGGAGTCGGCGGCCCGGCTCGGCGCGTGGCTTCGCGGCATCTCGGTGCTCGTGTCGCGCGAGTGGCTGAAGAAGAAGGCGCGCCGTAGGTGGACGCTCTTCGACGTGGTCCCGGAGATGCCGGCGCGCGAGGTGTCCCACGGCGCCAGGGATGCGCTGCGCGACACGTTCGATGTCCTCGCGCGGCTGCCGGTGGACGAGCGTCTTGCGTTCAGCCTTCGCTACATCGAGGGCCTGGAGCTGGAGGCGCTCGCGCTCTCCATGGATATCTCCGTGTCCACCGCGAAGCGGCGTCTGCGCGATGCAGAGCGGCGCTTCCGTGCGCTCGCGGCCAAGCGCCCCAGCCTGCACGAGTACCTGCAAGACGATGGGGAGGAGGAGTCATGAAGCACCCCGGACTTCTGCGCCTCGGCGCGGACATCGCGAAGGAGCTCGATCACGAGATCGGCATCCGCTTCGACGGCGAGCGCGTGTCAGGCCCGGTGCCGCGCGTTGCCAGTCCTGGTTCGCTCCAGAGGCGCGAGCCTCTTGCGAAAGGCCGGGAAGTGCGGTCGGTCCCTTCGCTGCGGTCGCGTCGTTCTGTCGCGCTCGGTGCGCTGGGAGCCGCGGTTGCGGTCGCTGCGGCGTTCGCGCTCGGCATCGGTCTGCATCGCGGCGAGAGCGTGGATGCGCCGAAGCCGTCGTCTGTGTCGACCGAGGCGGCGTTCACGTTTGCGAGCACGGGGCCGGACGGTGCTGCGAGCGCGCCGGGTCTTGGTGCGCCCGTATCGGAGAGCGGTCGCGCGACGGCGCTCGCGTTCTCGGACGGCAGCCGCGTGTCGCTGGAGCCCAAGGCAGAGGCGCGGGTGCTTCGAACCACATCGCATGGCGCCACGGTGCTGCTGGAGCGTGGTCGCCTCGCGGCGTCCGTCGTTCATCGCGCGAACACCGAGTGGGCGTTCGACGCCGGCCCGTACGAGGTGCGCGTGGTGGGCACCGCGTTCGACCTTGCATGGGATCCGCGTCGCGACGCCCTCACGCTGCACATGACGGAAGGCCGAGTCACCGTCAGCGGCTGCGGCACCTCCCAGAGCGTGGGAGCGGGAGAAGATCTCGCGCTCGCTTGCAACATGGAGTCCACGCCGTTCGTTCCGAATCCGAACGCCCCGAACCCGACCTCCCCCGAAGCAAAGCTCCCACCGACCTCGCCCGATCCCTCACCCTTCACCTGGCCCTCCACCTCACCCTCGGCCTCACCCTCGCCCTCCACGTCACCCTCCACGCCACCCACTCCCATCTCCCCTCTCGAGGCCATGGACGCCGCCACCCTCTGGACCACCGCGGATACCGCGCGCGCCTCGGGCGACGCGGCCACGGCGAAGACCGCGCTGCTCGTGTTTCGTCGAAGATTCAAGGGTGATCCGCGCGCGAGCACCGCCGCGTTCCTGTTGGGCACGCTCGCGTACGACGTGGAGCACGCGAAGGCAGAGGGCCTCGGTTGGTTCTCGATCTACCTGGCGGAGAATCCGGATGGCGCGCTCTCGCGAGAGGCGCTTGGGCGCGCGCTAGAGGCGTCCGTCGCGCTAGACAAACCGTACGACGCGCAGCGCCTTGCTCGCCGTTACCTGGACACCCACCGTGGCGGCCCGCACACGGAGCTCGCAACACGCGTTCTTGGAGGACAGCCATGACGAAACGAACCGTCGCAGTCCTTCTCGCGACCACCGCGCTCCTTGCGTCGCGTGAGGCGCGTGCAGACGTGAAGCACGTGGTGCTGTCGTCCCCCGCGGGCACGGAGGTCACCGAGCGCCTGCGCGCAGAGCTCGTCCTCAAGGGCTTCCGCGTGAGCATGTTCGGGCCGCTTCCATCCGGCTGTTTCGGAGACGATCTCGCGAACGTGGCGAAGGGCGCGGACGCAGCCGTGTGCGTGGATGACAGCGTTCATGTCTTCGTGCGCAAGGACGACAAGCTGCCGCACACGGACACGGTCGCGTCGGTCGATGCGTCCGACATCGCAGCGATGCGCGCCGCGGAGATCGTGCGCGTTCGCCTGGAGCTCGCGAGCATGCCCGAGCCACCGACGCCACCTTCCCCGCCTGAGCCGGTCGTGGTCCGCGTAGAGGCGATGGACCCGGCGCTGCTGCAGCCGCCGGACAGGATCGAAGACGACAGGACGCCGCCGGCGCAGGTCCGCCTGGGCCTGAACGCTGGCTTCCTGTACGACGCGTCGACCTATGCCCCGAACAGCCAGGACGGTGGCGTCGGCTATGTGATGACGGGGCTGTCGGTGATCTTCCGTCCCGCGAAGGCGCCGGGCTGGCAGCCCGTGCTCGCGGGCTCGCTGTTGCTTGGTCCGGGCGTGGTGACGGGGGGTGCAATCACCGGCGGGGTCCGCTACCGGCTCGTCGAGGACGCGGGCGGCAGAGTGGCCATCTACCTGGGCCCCAACGCGGGCGTCTTCATGAACCGCGACGTCGACTCACGCGGCCGCAATGCGAGCAAGGGCTCGCCGACGATAGGCCTGCAGTCGTCGATCGAGCTCTCACTCACCGAGCACACAGCGCTCGCCTTCCAGGGCTCAGGCAGCTTCTTCCTGGACGAAAACCCCGCGATGAAAGCGCCACTCGGCGCGACGCTCGGATTTCACTCTTCGCTGTAGTGACGTGACGGCGTCGAGATCGTCAAGATGTCACCGCAGCGCGGTCGTCGACGTCGGCTGCCGCGGAGCGAGCGCTTCGTCTCGTCGCTCAAGACTCAAGACGTTGCCCACCCCCACGGGGTGCTCACCGGCCCGCTCCCGTGTCAATCGAGAGACTGCCTAGTTTGCTGTTGGGGCCAGTATGTCAATCATGGGCGCAAGACTCCTCTTGGCGCGCGGGTCGGTGGGGTCGTCCAAGATCCAGAGTAGCTGACGCGTGCGCTTCTCGCCCATCAGCCCCCGCAGTTCAGCCGCCGCCTTCGCTGCCCGGACGAGCACCTCGTGAGTGCCGCCAACGACCCTCGCGAGAGCCAGCGCCTCGAGTAGCGTCTGAAACGCCGCCTTCTCGAAAGCTTCCAGCAGCACGCGCTTTCGGTCGCGAAACTCGACCTTCACTCGCTCCACGTAGGCCTTTGGCTCTGTCTCATCGCCAATTCTCTTCAGCCGTTCGAGCTCCTGCAGCTCCTTCGGCCCGAACAACACCACGTTCTCTTCGGTACAAGGCTCCAGGGCCTCGACGATACGGAACTGGACCAGCCCGAGCCGGGCACGTGCGACGACGCTCCAGTAGCGCGAATGGTGGGGAAAGACCTGCTGGTTCACCCGCCGAAAGAATGTGTCGGATGATGCGATGAGGCGCTGCATGCGTCCGTCGCCCTGTGGCCCGAGTTGCCACAACTCTTCCATGGTCGCCGCTGCGCATCGCCGAGCATCACCGTCTGGCCAGGTCGTATCCATGTCCGCCGCGACGAGCCCGTCCTCGACCTCGCCTGCAAGGTCGGTCGTCTCAGCGGAGAACGACGCGCCATCGGGGGCAAAAGCCTCGAGCACGGCGTGCGCACGACCCAAGGTCGCCAATCGCTGGGCTCCAGACTGCCGTCGGGACAGCATCACAAGTGAGCGGAACTTCTCCAGTCCCCGCGTCTCCTCGGACATCGCCTGGAGCTGTTCCGTCGACTGCGCGGCGAAGAGCGTCGGCGGCGCGTATTCCTTGCGCGCAAGGCAGCCAAGCATCCGATCGTAGCGTGCGTTCGCGATGCAGAGAGCGGGGTCGTCCGGTTCGACGGATGCGGTTGCCTGGGGCGGCAACGCACGTTGTTGAGACGGACCGCACGCCATCGTTGCAAGTCCGACCAACACCACCAGTCCGTCGCGCCGCCACACCATTTGTACTTCGCCTCCGAGTGAACCTGACCCGCTTTGGTGGACACTCGGTCCTGCTACCCGTGCTGCCGAGCAGCGTCTTCGTACTCCACCTGGCTGAGCTCTCCCACCGCGGAGTGGATTCTGTGTTGGTTGTAGAACACCTCGATGTACTCGAAGGACTTCCTTTTGGCGTCTCCCGCGCTCTCGAAGTCCTCTCCGAACTCGGTCTTGAAGGTACCGAAGAGCTCTCAACGACGGCGTTGTCGTCCGTCTTGATACGCTGATCTGGAGTCGCGACGGGGGCAAGAATGCAGAGTGATGTGCGTCGAGTCCCCAGAGCACTCGCGAACAGGGGCGATCCTCTGCTTTCCCGAACATCAGTCCAAGACCTGGCTTCGGGCGCGCCGCCCGCCCTTGTCGTCAATAGGACACTTTGATGCCATCACGAGCTCAGCCTCCGATCCGAGGACGGGAGACCGGCCCTGGCGCATGTAGGTCACCTTCAGACCGTAGAACGGCGTGCAGTCATCGTTGGCCGATTCGAGGGCGAGCCGAAAGGACTTGATCGCATCGTCGAGGCCCCCCTGCTGCAATTGTGCGACGCCCATGGTTTGCGCAATCCACCAATTGCGGCGGCTCGCACCAGTGCGCACGAACGGCTCGAGGAAACGCTCGGCGTCTTCATCAAGCCTATCCGCTGCTCGGAATGGCCGCAACGCCAACCGGGCAGACCAAATTGCCTTGCGCCAAAACCAATTGCGAACGTCGCTTATCAAGTTCGCGCGGCGAGACCGTCGTCAATCACGCTGGCCCGATCATGGCACCGCCGTCAACGCCTCCAGAAGAGGCGCCAGTGTTCTCTTTCCGTCCTTGTGTGGATCCACGGGATCGGGAATCGATTGGAGTACTTGTATGGAGGTCGCGTCTCCGAGGACGCGTCGCAGGTCATGAAGCTCGCCCTGTGCCTCCGCGACGAGTGGGTGAAACACGCCGAACGCGCGCGCCATCGTGGCGCCGATTGCCAGGAACCGGAACGCGCTCTGTTGCAAGCTGTCCGACCATCCGGCTCGCGTGACCAAGAAGTCCGAGAGTCGGAGCCCTGACCGTTCCTTCACCACGTCCGCTTTTCCAAGGTTGCTGAGCTCCGTCATTTCGCGGCGCTCGTCTCGTGAGAAAAGCTCCACGTTGTCCGGTGTGCAGGCCTCGATGGCGCGGGCGAGGTGAAGTCGAAACAGCCCCTGACGAAGCTCCGCAACGGGCCCCCAACGGGAGGTCGGCGCCCTCTGAACCAGCTCCACCCGGAAACGCAGCTGCAGCTTCACCGCGTCCAGCAGGAGTGAGTGCACGAATCCACTTCGGCCCACGGCTTCAGGCCAAGTTATGTGGTCGTAGAGATCTGCCAGGGTCTTCGCGGGGCAGTTGCCAGTTTCTTCATCCGGCCAGATAGCGACGAACTCTTGCGTCAGCTCGACGTACTTGGCTTCACCGAAGATCTCCTCGTGAACGCTGTCGAAGCGCACTCCCGTTATCCACATTCGATCGCCAGCCTCGGCGGCCTGGCGATACCAGTTCAAGTGCCTCCATGAGCCCGATGGACTACGGCGTCCAAGCATGGCGAGGGCCTCGAGCGTGGCAAGGCTTCCCGGGTCCATCGTGGCGACACGCCGTTCAATCTCCCCGAGCGAGAGCCCCGCCAGGAACTCGATCTCCGGGCGATTGGCGAGCGCAATGCATCCCGCCCCTTCCCGAAAGACGCCCTGCACACAATCAGGAGTTGCGAGTCCTTGCTCCAGCGCGACCCACGGCGCCTTCAGCCGGCCCGGTTCGGCGGTTGGGGCCGAGGATGCGCGCCTCGCCTGCGGCGGGGACTTCGCGCAACCGACGAACAGCCCGAGGACGCAGAGAAGCGTGAACACACGCAGGACCGATCGGGAGCCGATCACCAGAGAAGCCCTCTCGGCGCAATGCGAGCTTGAGGAGTTCGCGCGGTGCCAGCCCCCACAGGGCTTACTTCGTGGACGGGAAGCTGAACATCGCGCCTTCGCGGACGCCGGCGGAGGGCCAGCGTTGTGTGATGGTCTTTCGCTTCGTGTAGAAGCGCACCGCGTCCGGACCGTAGGCGTGGAGATCGCCGAAGAGCGAGCGCTTCCAGCCGCCGAACGAGTGGTACGCGACAGGGACGGGGAGGGGCACGTTGATGCCGACCATGCCGACCAGGATGTGATCGGAGAAGTAGCGCGCGGCCTCACCGTCGCGCGTGAAGATGCATGTGCCGTTGCCGTACTCGTGATCGTTGATGAGCTTCATGGCCTCTTCGAGCGTCTTCACGCGCATGACGCCAAGCACCGGTCCGAAGATCTCTTCCTTGTACGTGACCATGTTCGGCTTCACGTTGTCGAAGAGGCACGCGCCCATGAAGTAGCCATTCTCGTGGCCTGGGACCTTCACGCCGCGTCCGTCGACCACGAGCGTTGCGCCTTCCTTCACGCCCTGCTCCACATAGCCCTTCACCTTCTCGAAGTGCGGCTTGGTGACCAGCGGGCCCATGTCGTTCTTGGCGTCCGTGCCGGGGCCGACCTTCATCTTCGCGATCTCGGTCTTGAGTCCCGCGACCACAGCGTCGGCCGTCGCGTCGCCCACGCAGACGACGATCGGGATGGCCATGCAGCGCTCGCCGCACGAGCCGTACGCCGCGCCCATGAGCGCGGTCACTGCGTTGCCGATGTCCGCGTCCGGCATGACCACCGCGTGGTTCTTCGCGCCGCCGAGCGCCTGGATGCGCTTGCCCTTCGCGCAGCCGCGCGAATAGATGTATTCTGCAATCGCCGTGGAGCCCACGAAGCTGATGGCGTGCACGCGCGCATCATCCAGCAGCGTGTCCACCGCTTCCTTGTCGCCGTTGACCACGTTGAGGACGCCCGGCGGCAGGCCAGCTTCCAGCGCGAGCTGGGAGACGAGCAGCGCGCTCGAGGGGTCTCGCTCTGACGGCTTCAGCACGAACGTGTTGCCGCATGCGACGGCCATGGGCCACATCCACATGGGGACCATGACCGGGAAGTTGAACGGCGTGATGCCCGCGCAGACGCCGAGCGGCTGGAACTCGCTCCATGAGTCGATGCCGGGGCCGACGTTGCGCGCGTACTCGCCCTTCAAGAGCTCGGTGACGTAGGACGCGTACTCCACGTTCTCGATGCCGCGCTGGAGCTCGCCCATGGCGTCGCCCGCGACCTTGCCGTGCTCGGCCGTGAGCAGCGAAGTGATCTTCTCTGCGTTCTTCTCGAGCAGGACCTTCAGGTTGCTCATCACGCGCGCGCGCTTCAGCGGCGCGGTCGCGCGCCACGCGGGGTACGCCTTCTCGGCGGAGGCGATGGCCATGTTGACGGTCTCGCGGTCGGCGAGCTGCAGCGTCTTCTCCGCAGTGCCGGTCGCCGGGTTCCACACCTCCTGCGAACGCGTGCCGCCGTTCACGTTCTTGCCGTCAATCCAGTGGCCAATCGAAGGGAGGGTCTGCGGGGTCGTCATGGTCGTGCTCACAGCTCTTGAGGGGATGAAACCGGGCGTTCCATAGCATTGTGCCACATCCGCGCCAGCGGAATGGCCGCCTTGGGTTACACTAGATGGAGATGAGTGACGGGACCGCAACGCGGGTGCTCGTGGGCGTGCTCGCGCTCGCGGCTTGCGGGCCTTCTGACCCTCGCTCGGAGCACGTGGGGACCGTCGCGTCGTCCATTGTTGGTGGCACGGACGACAGCGGTGATCCCGCGGTCGTTGCGATCGTGAGTGACACCGTGGGTCTCACGCTCTGCTCCGGCACGCTCGTCGGGCCGCGTGCGGTGCTCACGGCGGGGCACTGCAACTTCACCAAGATCACGGCCCGCTTCGGCGCGGATGTCAGCGCGCCCGAGCGCAAGATCGCGGTCACGAAGACCGTGCAGCATCCGAAGTACACGGCCATGGGCGCGCCTTACGACTTTGCGCTGCTGGAGCTGGAGACGCCCATCACGGACATCGCTCCGCTCACGCTTCGCGCCGCGCCGCTCTCGCAGGCGGACGTGGGGAAGACCATCATCAGGCACGTGGGCTTTGGCGTGTCGGACGAGGCCGCGGGCAGCGGCGCGGGACACAAGCGCACCGTGAGCTATCCGATCACGAGGGTGACCGACGTGCTGGTGTACTCCGGCGCGCCGGGAAAGCAGACGTGCGACATCGACTCGGGCGCGCCCGGCCTGGTCACCGAGGGCGACGGCGTGGAGCGCATCGCAGGCGTCGTCTCGGATGGTCCGAACTGCCACACGGACGGCTGGGACGGCCGCGCCGATCTCGCGGACCTCGCGACCTTCATCGCTGACACGCAGAAGAGCTGGGACGCACCACCGCCGAGCGAGGCGAAGACCGGCGGCTGCGCCTCTGCGCCCGCGGAGCACCTGCCGGATGCATCTCTTGGGCTCTACGTGGCCCTGATCGCGCTCGCCTGCCGAAGACGTGATCGCGGGTCACGCCGCAGGTAGCGTGTAGACTCCACCCATGGGCGATTTCCTCGACACGTTCCCGGGAGAGAAGGAGCGCGAGATCACGATGGTGCCGTCGAAGGCCATCGCGCGCGATCTGGAAGACCCGAAGAACACCTTCTTGTGGGGAGCCCTTCCGCGGGGCGTCACCGCCGTGAAGGTCAAGCGACTCTCGTTCTTCGACTCCATGGGTTCGAAGAAGGAGCTCCCGGACAACTTCGCCGAGTTCCGGAGCCTCGTGTGCCTGACGATACCGTTGCACCTGGTACCCAAGCTCCCGGCGACGCTGCCCGACAGCTTGCGAACACTGATCGTCCTGTCTGGCGGAACGTCCGCGGCCGCGCTCCCGAAGGCGCTCATGCTCCCCCAGGTGGAGCGGCTCTTCGCCGACGACATCAAGCTGGGGTTCGCGCCCGAACAGGTCCCGAACATCAGATCCCTCCGCGTGAAGGTGTCGTCTGCGAAGGAGCTCGCGATGGTGTCAGCCTTGAGCAAGCTGGAGGGGCTCCAGATAGGTCCGGTTCCCGACGCAAAGTTCTGGAAGCTCCTCGCCAAGCTTCCGCTTCGGCGTCTCTTCGTGATGCGCGGCGGGCTCACGAACCTGAAAGGCGTGGAGGTGCTCACGAACCTGGAGAAGCTCACCATCAAGGGGATGAACGGCCTGGTGGACGTGTCGGCGATCAAGGGGCTGAAGAAGCTCTCCGACGTGAGCTTCGACTTCTGCGCAAACCTTGGCGACGTCCGCTTCATGGCGGCCATGAAGGCATTGAAGCTGATCACCTTCTGGGGGTGCAGCGATCGAAAGCAGACCATCACGAAGGCCTTCCCCGCGCTTCTCGCCGCCAAGAAGCTCGTCGACTCCGAGCTCCTCGAGGATCTCGAGGAAGACGACGAAGACTGAGCGTGGTTCCTGATGCGTGTATAATGCATTGGATCTCCTGGGCCCGTAGAGACGCTTCGTGTGGTCACTCCGTCTCTAGCGTCACGTCATCCACGTACGCGTTCGATGCCGGTAGCGTTCCCATCACTGGGCCCTGGGCGAGCGAGCCCACGCGGATGGTGGGCTCCTTGCTCGTGCCGTTGCTGATCGCTGCGTCTGTCAGGACCTTGATGGCTCCGAAGGTCACGTTGGCCTTGCCGTTCATGACGTCCACGTCGAGCACGATGCGCGTCCACTGATTGAGCGGGAGCGTGGCGTTCGTGAGCGCGAACCGCGTGTCCGTGGCTACGGCCTCCACCAGCGCGGGTCCCGGCGTCGCGGAGGGATCGCGCAGGTAGAGGGTGAAGAGGTGCGCGCTGCTGATGTCCAGCGTGGCAATGCCGAACGAGCCAGCCGCCGCGACGTCGCTCGTGGGGAAGTAGGAGAAGGAGAGGCGCGCGCGGTTCACGTTCGCCCCCAGCGTCACCGTCTTCCGCACGAGCACGGAGCTGTACGCTCCTGCCGCCGCCGTGCTCGTGGCGATGAGCACGGACGCCGGGCCGCTCGTGTACTCCGCGCCGCTCAGCGATGCCGTCCCCGGCGCGACCGCCACCACTGCGTCCCAGTCGGCGAGCGCGCTTGCGTGATCGAAGTCCTCGCAGAACGCGGGCTTCGTCACGAGCGTGGCGCAGTAGCTCGCACCTGCGTCGACGAAATTCGGCTTCGCGTCGCCGCCAGCGTCCGCGGTCGGCTTGCCGGCATCGACCGGGCTCCCGCCGTCCTCGGGGCCAATGGGGGCCGCGTCCTCGTCGCCGCCGTCGCCGGCGCCTGGGGCCGTGTCGCTCGAGCTTCCGCAGCCGGCCACCACGGCGGCCATGACGGAGGCCGTGAAAACGCCCAGGAACAGCGGGGCCATCGCAAACCCTGCGCCGAGAACCCGGGTTGCACGGCGGTCCATCATCTCTGCATTGTAGACGACCGCGCCACCTCTGAAAAACGGGAAAAACCTGGTATGACCAGAGGCATGACGAAAGAGGAGATGGTCACCGAGGTCAAACGCATCGTCACCCTGGCTCGCGCCAATGATGCGGATGGCGCGCACGCTGGCTACCAGGCGCTCTTCTCGAACCCCGGGTTCGTCACGCTTGCGCCGGAGAACCAGCGGCAGGCGCTCAAGCTCCTTGTCCTGACCAAGCGCCACGGCAAGCAGCCCGAGTCGCTCGTCCCCGCGATCCGCGCCACGCTGGGCCCGCTCACGGATCTGGTGTCGCGCTACAACGACCCCGAGGACTACGAGATGCTCGGCATCAGCCACGTCGTCCTTGGCAACGAGGCGAGCGCCAGCGCGATCTTCAAGGAAGGCCTCCAGCTGGAGCGCGAGCGCTCGGCGCAGTCCGACCTCTGCGGTCGCCTCATGACCCGCCTCTCCGCGATCTGAGCTTCAGGAAAAGACGGCAGGAAAAGAGGGGGAGGCGCGCGTGATGTCTCGGGCGCGCGTGATCGACACCAGCTTCGCGGCGCTCGTCACGACACCGGTATTGACGGTGCTCGGCGACGGCGTGCTCGTGCGCGTGCCCGATGCGATCACGGAGGAGCAGCGCGCCGCATACGTCGGCGGCGTCTATCGCGGCAAACCGGAGTGGACGAACAACTTCGATGGCCTGCAGTTCACGCTCGGACGTGCATGGTACACGCATCTCGAACAGGACCTGGCGGACCTGTATTTCGAGCGCGCCGCCGCCTCCGACGCGATCGTCGAGCGCAACTGCCCCGGCCTTCAGCATCACATGCTGGAGCTCACCGGCAAGCTGCTCGGCGCGCGCGACCCCAGCGTGAAGGTCCGCAAGCGCGAGAGCTACTGCGGCGCGGGCGTCCACGTGTTCCCGGCGAACGGCTACTGCGCGGAGAAGGGCGGCGACGTCCACTTCGACACGGAGGGTCTGACGCGCTCGCAGCTCCGCGCCCGGAAGCGCGCGGTGTCGATCATCCTCATGCTGCAGCCACCCACGAAGAACGGCGGCCTCCGGGTGTGGGACACGCTGTGGGATGGCTCCGACGAGGCGACACCAGCCATGGTCGCTCGCCCGCACGCCACGCTCGGGTACTCACCGAGAGATCTTGTCGTGATCGACAGCTACAGCCTCCACCAGATCCAGCCCTTCGACGGTGACAAGGACCGCGTGAGCGCGACCTGCCATGCTCTCGAGACCGAGCCGGGGACCTGGGACGTTTGGTTCTGATTTCGGCTTGTTTTGACGGCTGAGCACAAAGATCGCAACTGAATGTTGCGATTGGCATCCAACCATGCGAACGCTGGCAGACCACGGCGAAACCCATGAAGAATACGGCCCAACGCACCCTCTCGACCTTCCTCCTTGCCCACGTCCTTGTCGCCGCGGCCCTGCTCCCTGTCGGCTGCAAGCCCGTGGGCACTGCCAAGGCTGAAGACGCTGCCACCGCCCCCATTCACGTGGACATGGCGGACGTCACTGTGATCGAGGCGCCGACCGCGCTTCGCTTGACGGGGTCGCTGCGCGGTCGCAAGGAAGCGGACCTTGCGGCGAACGCTTCGGGCCGCGTGCTGCGTACGTTCGTCGAACGCGGTGACGAGGTGAAGGAGGGCATGGTCGTCGCCCAGCTCGACACGAGCAACGCCGCGCTCTCGCTGCAAGAGGCGCGCGTGCAGGTGCGGTCGTCGAAGACGCAAGAGGACATCAACATCGCCGACTGCGCGCGCTTCGAGCAGCTCTGGCAGAAGGGCGCGATCAGCGCCGCCGAGCACGACCAGACCACCGCGAAGTGCAAGACCGCGCCCATCAGCCGCGAGGTCGCCCAGGCGCGCGAGAACATCGCCTCCAAGAACGTGGGTGACGGCGCCATCCGCGCGCCGTTCACGGGCGTCGTGTCGGAGCGCTACATCGAAGTGGGCGAGTACGTGCAGGCGTCGTCCAAGGTCCTCTCCATGGTGCAGTCGGGCGATCTCCGGCTGGAGCTCACCGTGCCCGAGGCGAACGTCGCGAACGTGAAGGTCGGCGCGGACGTGTCGTTCACCGTCGCCGCATATCCGGACAAGACGTTCCACGGCACCGTCCGCTACGTGTCCGCCGCCGTGCGCGAGACCACGCGCGATCTCGTGTGTGAGGCCGTGGTCCCCAACCCCGACAAGCTGCTCCGCCCTGGCATGTTCGCCGATGCGTCGCTCGCCACCGGCATCGAGAACCTCCCGTCCATACCGCTCTCCGCCGTGTTCGAGCGTCAGGACAAGAAGCGTGTCTACGCCGTCGCCGACGGCCGCCTTCAGGAGCGCGTGCTCCAGGTCGGACCAGAGGTGAACGGGCGGCTCACCGTGCACAACGGAGTCAAGGCAGGCGACAAGGTGGTGTCCAAAAACCTCGCCGGGCTCACGAATGGCGCCAAGGTCGAGTGAACCATGCAATGGCTAGCCAACATCTGCGTTCGCCGTCCGGTGTTCGCGTCCGTGCTCATTCTCGCCATCCTGGTGCTCGGGATCGTCGGGTATTCGCGGCTCGGCGTCGATCAGTTCCCCAACGTCGACATCCCGATCGTCGTCGTCACCACGCGTCTTGACGGCGCGTCGCCGGAAGAGGTCGAGCTCGATCTCACCGACAAGGTCGAGGGCGCGGTCAACACCATCTCCGGCATCGACGAGCTCAGCTCCACCTCCAGCGAGGGCGTGTCCCAGGTCATCATCGCGTTCAAGCTGGAGAAGGATCTGGAGACCGCCGTCAACGACGTGCGCGACAAGATCAACCTGGTCACCCAGGATCTGCCGAAGGGCATCGACCCGCCGGTCGTCACCAAGATCGACCCCAGCGCGTCGCCCGTCCTCTTGATCGGCGTGCGTGGCAAGAACAAGAACCAGGACGTCCGCGACCTCACCGAGGCTGCCGACAAGAAGGTGCGTCGTCAGCTGGAGCGGATCAACGGCGTCGGCTCCGTGACGCTCATCGGCGGACGTGATCGTCAGATCAACATCCTGATGAACCCGCTCGCGCTGCGCGCCGAGAACCTGACCTCCGTGGACGTCATGCGCGCGCTGCAGTCGCAGAACCTGATGACGCCAGGCGGCGCGCTGGAGACCGGACCGCGCAGCGTGAACCTCAAGATCGAGGGCCGCGTCACGTCCATCGACGCCGTGGAGCGTGTCGTGATCCGCGCGCAGAACGGCCGCATTCTCCGCATCGGCGACGTCGCGAAGGTGGTCGACGGCCAGAAGGACATCGAGAGCCTCGCTCGCTTCGAAGGGCAGGACGTCGTGGTCCTGTCCGTGGTCAAGCAGGGCGGCACCAACACGATCGAGGTCGTGGACGCCATCAACAAGCGCCTCGACGCGATCCGCGCGTCACTGCCGCCGGAGATGGAGCTCGTCATGGTCCGCGACAACTCGCAGACCATCCGCACCAGCGTCCATGCCGTCACGGAGCACCTCATCGCGGGCTCCGTGCTCGCCGCGCTGGTCGTGCTCCTGTTCCTGGCGAACGTGCGCAGCACCATCATCGCCGCTGTCGCGATCCCCGTCTCCGTCATTGGCACGTTCGGCTTGATGTACGTGCAGGGCTACACGCTCAACGTCATCACGCTGCTCGCGCTGGCGCTCGCCGTGGGTATCGTCATCGACGACGCGATCGTCGTGCTGGAGAACATCGTCCGCTTCGTGGACGAGAAGGGCATGAAGCCATTCCCAGCTTCCATCCTGGCGACCAAGGAAATAGGCCTGGCCGTCATGTCGACGACGCTGTCACTCATGGCCGTGTTCATCCCCGTCGCGTTCATCGGCGGCATTCCGGGGCGCTTCTTGAAGAGCTTCGGCTACACCATGGCGTTCGCCGTTGGCGTATCGCTCATCGTCAGCTTCTCGCTCACGCCCATGATGTCTGCGCGGCTTTTGCGCGCCCACCAGGCGTCGTTCCTCACGCGCGCAGTGGATGCATTCTACAAGCCCGTCGAGCGCGTCTACATGGCCATGCTCGGCTTCTCGCTCAAGCGGCGCTGGGTGGTCATCGCGCTGTGCGCGCTCACGCTCGGCTCGTGCATGCCGCTGGCCAAGTCGCTCCCCGCAGGCTTCTTGCCCGAGGACGACAAGGCGAAGTTCCAGATGACCATCCGCGCGGAGGAAGGCACCAGCTCCGAGGAGTCGCTCCTCATCGCAGAGCGCGCCGCCGTCGACCTGCGCAAGCTCCCGGGCATTGCGCACATCCTCATCACCGTCGCCGAGGACGCGCAGAAGTCCCGAAACTACGCGCAGGTCTACGTGGACATGGTGGACCCCGACAAGCGACAGATCACGCAGTTCCAGGCCATGGATATGGCGCGCAGGGAGATCGTCCCGAAGCTTCCTCCCGGCATGCGCGTCACCGTGGCAGAGGTCCCCGACTTCTCCGTTGGCTCGAACCTTCAGAACATCCAGATCGTCATGAGCGGCTCGGACTTCGGGCTGCTAGAGAAGTACGCGAACGAGATCACGAAGGGCCTGAAGGACTCCAAGCTCGCCGTGGACGTGGACACCACGAACCTTCCGGGCCGCCCAGAGGTGAAGGTATCCATCGATCGCGATCGCGCTGCAGACCTGGGGGTCAGCGTGCAGGACGTCGCGAACACGCTGCAGATGCTGGTCGCCGGCGTGAAGGCCTCGACGTACCCAGAGGGCGGCGAGGAGTACGACATTCGCATCCGCGCGCAGCAGGAGTTTCGCGTCGACTCGTCCTCGCTCAGCCTCATGAACGTGCCGTCCAGCAAGCACGGCAACGTGCCGCTCGCGAGCGTTGTGAAGTGGAAGGACGGCAGCGCGCCCTCACGCATCAACCGCTACGGCCGCGAGCGACAGATCACGCTCCTTGCGAACGCCGCCCCGGGCGTGGGCGACAACATCGTCACCGACTACATCCAGAACAAGTTCAAGGAGCAGAACCCGCCGGCGAGTTACCGCCTGCAGCTCACGGGACGCGCCAAATCGCAGGCTGAAACGGGCAAGGGCTTCCTGCTCGCCCTCGGCATGGCGTTCGTCTTCATGTACCTGATCCTGGCCGCCCAGTTCGAGTCGTGGCTCTACCCGGTGATCATCCTGGTGTCGCTGCCGCTCACGGTGCCGTTCGCGTTCATGGCGCTGAAGCTCTTCGGCCAGACCTTGAACATGTTCTCCATGCTCGGCCTGCTGGTGCTCTTCGGCGTCGTGAAGAAGAACAGCATCTTGCAGGTGGACCATGCGAACCACCTCAGACGAATGGGGCAGGGCAGGCTCGAGTCCCTCATGAACGCGAACAGGGATCGCCTCAGACCGATCCTCATGACGACCATCGCGTTCGTCGCCGGCATGCTTCCGCTCATCGTATCCAAGGGCATCGGCTCTGGCTTCAACCGCGCGACTGCCAGCATCGTCATCGGTGGCCAGACGCTCTCGCTCCTCCTCACGCTCCTTGCGGTGCCCGTCTTCCACAGCCTGGTGGACAGCGCGCAAGATCTCCTCGCAAAGGTGCGCGGCAGGCGCACGGTGCTCGACCTGGGCGAGAGCGATCTCGACGCGCTCATCGCCGACGAGACGAAGAAGGCACACGACGCGGGGCACGTACCGCAGCCGGCGGAGTGAGCCATGGCTGCCCGGACCTCCACCACCATCACACCCGCGAAGAAGACGGCCGCTCGCGGTGAGCCGATCGTCAAGGACGTGCTCGCCGCCACGCTCGAGGAGCTGGGGCGCGTGGGCTATCACGCTCTCCGCATCGACGACGTCGCCGCGCGCGCGAACGTCCACAAGACCACGATCTACCGGCGCTGGCCGGAGAAGGTGGACCTGGTGCGCGACACGCTGCTCAGCACGTTCGAGGACAGCTTCACGCCGCCGGACACCGGCTCGCTCCGCGGAGATCTGCTGGCGATCGCCCGGCAGGTGCTCGCGCTCTCCACCACCGGGTACGGGCAAGCGCTGATCCGGCTCGCGATGACCGAGCGAACCAACGGCGACCTCCGCAACATCGTCGACTCGCTTCGCAGCGCAAAAGAGGCCACGCGACGGCAGATCCTGGATCGTGCGCGCGCCCGCGGCGAGCTCCGCCCCGACGTGGACGGCGAGCTCCTGATGAGCACCATGGTCGGCTCCATCCACCACTCCATCTTCTCGATCGGTCGCGCCCCGCGGGAGCTCGCCCTCGAGCCGCTGGTCGATCTGTTGCTTCACGGCGCGCAGGTCCCTGCCGCGGTCTTCCAGAAGCAGTAGCGCAAGCGCGGTACCCGGGCTCGCGTCGGTCGTGTAGTCTTTGCCGCCATGAGCGACGTCGAAGAGGTCCGCGGCAAGAAGGTGCTCCTCAAGTTCGAGGGCGGAAAGTGCATCCACTCCCGTCAGTGCGTGCTGTCCCGGCCCGACGTGTTCGTGCCCAACGTGGACGGCGAGTGGATTCACCCGGACACCCGTCGCTCGACGGCCCGCTCCTTGTGGAGGGCAACGTGGAGATCGTGAGCGGCACTGGCCACACCGTGAACCGCGTGACGAAATGCGCGCTGTGTCGCTGTGGGCAGTCCGGCAACAAGCCTTACTGCGACGGCACCCACAAGAAGGTCGGCTTCAAGAGCGAGTGACCATGGAGACGCTGCTCTTCTACACGCCCGGAACCTGCGCGCTCGCGTGCATGATTGCGCTGGAGACGCTCGGTTCGCCGTACAGCGTCTGCCTGGTCACGAAGGAAGAGCGCGGTGGCGATCGCTACAAGCAGCTGAACCCGCGAGGACAGGTGCCCGCCATGCGGCTCGGCTCTCCGCCCGACAGTCGCATGCTTGCGGAGGTCAACGCGATCCTCGAGCACATCGCGGACAAGAAGCCCGAGGCGGAGCTCTTGCCTCGTCACGGCACGTGGGAGCGTGACGTGGCGAACCAGTGGCTCTCGTCGCTGGGGACGGGACTCCACCCCGCCTTCTGGCCGTTCTACAACCCGCAGCGCTACACCACCGACGAGGCCGCGCACGAGAGCGTGAAAGCAGCCGCTGTACTCTCGATACGCCGAGAGCTCGGTATCGTTGACCATCACCTGGAGAAGAATGAGTACATGCTCGGTAAGAGCCTCTCCGCCCTCGACGGATACCTGTTCTCGATGGCGCGGTGGGGCGCGGACATGGTCGACACACCGAGCGAGTTCCCAAGCGTCTTTCGCCACCAGAAGATGATGACCGCGCACCCCATCGTACGACGCTGCACGGCCGTCGAGCGAGGCCGCGACCTACCCACGCCAAGCACCGCGCTCGTGGCACGGCTGGAGCTCGCGAAGCTCCCATGAACAACGCCCCGCTCTCGTTCGTGCTCGTGCTCTTACCGCTGGCCCTGCTGGGTCTGGGTTGCCCGCCAGAGGGGAAGCGTGAGCCTGCAAAGACCGACACCGCTGCGTGCAGCAAGGTCGGTCAGACGTGCGAGTTCTCACCCGGCAAGCTTGGCACGTGCGTACAGAAGGACGAGTGCCCGAGCGGGCAGACGTGCATGGTCTGCCAGTCGCAGCACTGAGCGCGAAGCTTCCGTCCTCAGCCGAGGTGCGCGAGGAACTCGCCGTGTGGCATGGGCTTCGAGAACATCGGGAAGTCGAACTTGAGCGCGTTCTTGTGCTCTTCCGGTGACGTCGCTGCTGTGCAGTCGACCAGCGTGATCACGTCGAACCCGTGCTCGTACGCGGTGCGCATGGTGGACTCCACGCAGCAGTTCGTGAGGAAGCCGGCCAGCACCACGGTCTTGATGCCCTTGCTGCGCAGGATGAAGTCGATGTTGGTGCTGGCAAACGTGTCGAGGCCGCGCTTGCCCTCGATGATGATGTCCCCATCGGCCGGCATGAGATCCGCCACGATCTCCGCGCCCCAGGTCCCCTTCACGAACGCCTTGTTGTCCACGACGCCCTTCAAGATTCCGTAGGGGTGCTTCGTGATCTCGTTGTAGCCAGGCGCGAACATGATCGGCGCGTGCATGATGGTCGCGCCCTTCTTGCGGCCCTCGGTCGCCACCGTGACGGCGTTGGCGAGCATCCCGTTCTCGTTCATGACCGCCTGCACCGCGGGGTGGAAGACTCCGCCCTTGGACGTGAAGTCGTTCTGGAACTCGATCAGCACGATGGCGGTGGTCTTCGGGTCGATGGTCATGAAACGGACTCCTGGTTCGGTCTTCGGGGCCCTGCGGCCACCGTCTGAACCTAACGCCTATCAGCTTGTCAGACAAGCGGTCAAGCTGCTACCGTCGAGAGAATGAGTGGAGCGAAGAGGCCCGCGCCGAAGGCCGCCACGTTTTCCCTGCGGGTGGAGAGCCGGGCGCCTCTTTCCGTCGTGGTCTCGCGACAGCTGCGGGAGCAGATCGTCTCTGGCATGGTGACGGACGGCACGGAACTGCCGAGTGAGAAGGAGCTCAGTCAAAAGCTGGGTGTCGGGCGGTCCACCGTGCGCGAGGCGCTGCGCATTCTCCAGGCGCAAGGGCTCCTCTCGGGCGGCGACACCGTGTCCACGCAGCGCCCGCGCGTGTCGTCCGAGCAGTCCATGGCCACCGCCGCAGACGTGATGGAAAACGTGTTGCGCCTTGGCCGCGTACCGCTGGATGACCTGGTGGAGCTGCGCCTTGTGATCGAAGGCGCCGCCGTGGTGCAAGCAGCGGCGCGCGCAGCGAACGCAAAGGAGGCGCTCGCGCAGGCTGGGGAGTCCGTTCTTGTGATGGAGGCTGCTTACGTGGACGTGGAGACGTTCCGCGCGGCAGACGTCGCATTCCACCAGGCCATCGCAAAGGCAGCGGGTAACGCAGCCTATCCGCTGGTGATGGGCGTGCTGCGCGAGGCGATCTCGTCCCACCTGGGCGAGACGCTGCACAAGCAGAAGGACACGGCGCGCAGCATGGCCACACTGGCCGCGGAGCACGCTGCCATCCTGGACGCCGTGACGTCTGGCCGCTCGAAGCGCGCGCGCGCGCTCATGGAGTCGCACATCCACGACTTCTACATGGCGCGCGATCGCCGGGAGCAGAAGACCAGGCGCGACCGCGGTCCGTCCGTGCCAGAGGAGACGTGAGCGCGCCGTGGCTCGCGGACCTGATGCGCGTACTCCCGGACGGAGCCACGCAGACGGACCCTGACGTCGTCTCGTCATTCGCACGTGATCAGGCGCCGCTCGCGCCCGCCGGCATCGCCGCCGCGCTGGTTCGCGCGAAGAGCGAGGCGGACGTGATCACCACGCTTCGCTTCGCGAACCCGCGAAAAATACCCGTCGTCACGCGCGGCGCAGGGACTGGCCTTGCGGGCGGCGCCAACGCCGTGGATGGATGCATCGTGCTCTCCGTGCTCGCGATGGATCGCATCATCCGGGTGGACGACGCCACGCGCACTGCCGTGGTCGAGCCCGGCGTGCTCAACGCAGTGCTTGCACGAGAGGCGGCCACGCGCGGCCTCTACTACGCGCCTGATCCCGCGAGCCGTGAGATCTCCACGATCGGCGGCAACATCGCCACGAACGCAGGCGGCTCGTGCTGTCTCAAGTACGGCGTGACGGGGGACCACGTGGCAGCGCTGCGCGTGGTGCTGGCGGACGGCACGGTGGTGCGCACGGGCTCCGTCACCGCGAAGAACGTTGCGGGGCTCGACCTGACGCGGCTCCTCGTGGGGTCGGAGGGCACGCTCGGCGTCGTCACGGAGGCCACCGTGCGCCTGCGCCGTGCACCACGTCCGGCGTCCACGCTGGTCGCGTTCTTCTCGTCCGTCAACGACGCGGCAAACGCCATTGTGGAGATGGAGAAGGACCTCGACCTGTCACTGATCGAGGTGATGGATCGCACGACGCTCGTGGCTGTGGAGAAGATGACCCAGATGGGCCTCGACACGGAGGCAGCCGCGTTCGTATTGGTCCAGAGCGACGCACCCACCGCAGCCGCGATGATCGAACGCGCGACGGACATCTGTCGCCTTCACGCCGCCCGAGATGTCATGGCCTCCTCCGACCCCGAAGAGGGCAAGCAGCTCCTCACGGCCCGCCGCCTGGCGCTGCCAGCACTGGAGAAGCTGGGCGCCACACTGCTCGACGACGTGGCAGTCCCCAAGCCAGCGCTCCCCACCATGTTCGCGCGCATCGACGACATCGCAAGAAAGCACCAGCTCATCATCGGCACGTTCGGCCACGCAGGCGACGGCAACCTGCACCCCACCATCGTCTGGGCGCATGGCGATCCTCAGGCCGAAACCGCCGCAAGAGAGGCCTTCAACGACATCGTCCTGGCCGCCATGGAGCTAGGTGGGACCATCGCCGGAGAGCATGGCGTGGGCTCCCTCAAGCAGAGCTACATGAAGCAAATGGTCGGCGAAGCGGAGCGAGCGCTGATGCTGCGAATCAAGTTCGCCTTCGATCCCAACAACATCCTGAACCCGAACAAAGCCATCTAATTCTACTGCGGGGAAGTTGCGTCCCAGTTCTCAGTTTCGTTCGGGCTTGCGCGCGGCAGCGTGAAAAACGCGGCGGGGCCGCTGTCAGGGCCCCTGAAGCGAACGAGCGACGCTTGGCGTCTGTTGCTCGCTGCCGCCAGTGGTCCCCGGA
>JBBRNJ010000022.1:0-108536 GCA_038230375.1 Polyangiales bacterium
CGACCTCGACCTCGACCTCGACCTCGACCTCGACCTCGACCTCGACCTCGACCTCGACCTCGACCTCGACCGCGACCTCGACCGGCGCTCCTGCCCCCTTCATCGAGCTCGTCGCTCACCTCTCCTCCCTTCCCCTTTCCCAGCTGCGCTCCACGCGCGACGGTCTCACCGCGCGCGCGATCTGGTCACCAGCGGAGGCGTCGTGAGTCCGGTGCCTCCCGAGCAACGCGTCGTCATCACGGGCATGGGCGTCGTCGCGCCGAACGCGCTCGGTGTCACCGCGTTCGTGGAGGCGCTGCTCGAGGGCCGCTCCGGCGTCTCCCGCATCACACATTTCGATGCGTCGCACCTTCCTACCTGCATCGCGGGTGAGGTGAAGATCAAGCTGCCCTCACCCTTGCCCGATCGCAAGGTGGCCTTCCTGCTCTCCGCCGCAGAGATGGCGTGGCGTGAGGCATGCGCGAGCGGCGCGCCGCCCGCGGGGAAGGGCGGCATCGTCTGTGGCGTGGGGCTCGAGCTGTTTCGCATGGAGGATCTCGTCGCTCGTGATGCGCCCGGCTTCGAGATGCCGAAGGACCGGAGAGAGCGGCTGTCGTTCATGCAGACGCCCTCCGACCTTGCGCTCTCCATCGTCAGCCATCGCCTGGGCCTGCGGCGGCCGCCTGTTGCGCATGTGAGCGCGTGCGCGGCAGGCACGGATGCGCTCGGGCACGCCATGCGGCTGGTACGCAGCGGTCGCTACGACTTCGCGCTCGCGGGCGGCACGGACTCCATGGTGAACCCGCTCGGCGTCGCCGGCTTCTGCACACTGCAGGCGACCAGCACCCGCAACGACGAGCCCACGAAGGCGTCGCGACCATTCGATCGCACACGCGACGGCTTCGTGATGGGCGAGGGCGCTGGCGTGCTGGTGCTGGAGCGACTCGATCGTGCTCGGGCGCGCGGCGCCGAGGTGCTCGGCGAGGTGCGTGGCTACGGCGCATCGCTGGATGCACACGGCATCAGCGAGCCGCATCCAGAGGGACGCGGCGCCGCTGCCGCCATGTCGCGCGCGCTCCGCGACGCAGGCCTCTCGCCAGAGGACATTGACGCGATCAACGCGCACGGCACCAGCACCCCCAAGAACGACCCGGTCGAGACGCTGGCCATCAAGACGGTCTTCGGCGAGCGCGCGAAGCGAATCCCGGTCTCCGCCACCAAGTCGATGATCGGCCACCTCATCAGCGCAGCGGGCGCGGTGGAGGCGATCGCGGCGCTGGGCTGCGCAAACCGTGGATACGTGCATCCTACAATCAATCTGACCTCACCCGATCCCGCGTGCGATCTGGACTACGTGGCCACGGGCGCGCGACGCCACGCACAGAAATACCTGCTCTCCGCGTCTTATGGCTTCGGCGGGCACAACGCGGCGATCATCCTTGGTACGAAGGAGGCGCTCTCATGACCGACCTTCTGGGAAAGCGCATCGTGGTTCTGGGCGCCACGGGCGGCATTGGACGCGCCACCGCGACCCTCCTCGCGACGCGCGGCGCGGTCGTGGGCATCGCAGGTCGCGACGAGGCGCGCGTGCGCGAATGCGCTTCTGCGATGACGGGAGCTCACGCTGCCGTTCCGCTCGTGTGCGACGCGCGCGATGCCGTGTCTCTCCAGCGCGCGGCGGACTCGTTCGCGGAGGGCGGCGGGCTCTCGGGCTGGGTGAACGCGTTCGGGATCTTTCGCGGCGGACTCCTGGTGGTGCAGGAGGACGCGGCGATCGACGAGCTCTGCGCCGTGAACCTGCTGGGAACCATCCATGCGACCAGGGCGGCGCTCCGCTGCATGCTGAAGGCGCGGAGCGGCGTGGTCGTCAACGTCAGCTCCAGCGCCGCTGTCAGACCGGCGCGCGGCGCGTCCGTGTACGCCGCCACCAAGGGCGCGATCGAGTCGTTCACGCTGGCGATCGCGAAGGAGTACGCGAAGAAGGGCATCCGCGCGGTGTGCGTGCGGCCAGGTCCCGTGGACACCGCGATGCTCGAGGGCACCGCTTCGTTGTCGAAGGAAGAGGTCCTTGCGAGCTCCGCGCTCGCACGCGTTGCGCGCCCCGACGAGGTGGCCCGGGTGATCGCCTTCCTCCTGTCCGACGACGCATCGTTCGTGACCGGAAGCGTGCACGCAGTTGACGGAGGGGCACCATGAGCGAAGCGAACCAGGTGGAGGCGCTGTTCTCGTTGCTCCGCGAGCGTCGCAGCGTCCGC
The DNA here is from genome assembly GCA_038230375.1 of Polyangiales bacterium. GTDB lineage: Bacteria > Myxococcota_A > Polyangia > Polyangiales > Polyangiaceae > JANXLV01. The sequence continues at coordinate 2,235 of JBBRNJ010000022.1, forward strand.
GCGTTCAAGGACGAACCATTGCCGCGCGAGCTGCTCGAGAAGGTGCTCGACGCAGCGGTCCTTGCTCCTTCGGCGAGCAACAAGCAGCCGTGGCGCTTCTTCGTGATGGAGGACCGCGCGAAGCTCCGTGCGCTGGCCGCCGAGGTGCGCGCGGAGAAGGAGCGCATCGGCGCGCACATCCCCGCGGACTTCGCGCCCTCCTTCCTGGCCTATGGCGACTACTTCACGCGCTTCGAGAACGCGCCCGTGGTGCTCGCACCCGCCGCGCGCCCGCTCACCGTGCTGTCCAATCTGGTGTCGGATGCGCTTGACCAGACGACGCGCACCACCATCTCGCGCATGGAGGAAGAGTCGGGCCTCATTGGCACGTCACTCGCGATCGGCAATCTGCTCCTGTGTGCGCACGCGCTCGGCCTTGGCGCCTCGGCCATGACGGGTCCGATGATCGCGCGCGCGCAGGTCACAAAGGCGTTCGGCGTGCCGGACGGATGGAGCGTGGTGGCGCTGGTCGCACTCGGCTATCCTGCCGAGGTGCCCGACAGGACGGAACGCAAGGACGCGAAGAGCGTCACCAGGTACGTGAAATGACGGCGACCGAAGCCACGACCGAAGCCGCGACCGATCCGCTGCGAGCGCGCGTCCTTCCCGTGGTGCGTGCAGCCATCCGCGAGAGCCTCGCCATCCCGGACGGCGAGATCACCATGGGCTCGCGCCTCATCGACGATCTGGGCGCGGATTCCCTGGATTTCGTGGACATCGTCTTCACGCTGGACCGCGAGCTCGAGATCAAGGTGAAGGACAGCGAGTTCAACTTCCTCACGCGCCTGGATTTCTCCTCTCCGGAGGTGATGAAGGCGGGTCACCTGACCGTGCCCATCGTGGAGCGCCTCTCCTTGTGGCTGCCCGAGCTCGCCAGGGTAGAGGACAAGAGCACCGTCACGCCGCGCCGCCTGTTCTCGTTCATCACGGTCGAGTCGATCTGCATCGTCGCCGAGGCACGCATGCGCGAGCTCGGCAAGGCGTAGGCTCTGACGATGGGGCAACCAGTGTTCTTCCTTGGCGGGGCGCAGACCGACTTCGCTCGCAACCTGGCACGTGAAGGCAAGGAGCTGTGCGACCTCACACGGGACGCGACGCTGGCCGCCGTGGAGGACGCGCGGGTGCCGCTCTCCTCCATCGCGAGCATCCATGTGGGAAACGCATTTGGCGAGCTCTTCACGGGGCAGGCGCAGATGGGCGCGCTGCCCGCCACGATGGTACCTGAGCTCCGCGGCATTCCTTCCGCACGGCACGAGGGCGCGTGCGCATCGGGCAGCCTCGCGCTGCTCGCGGCCGCCGCGGAGATCGAGGCCGAGCGCTACGACTGCATCCTGATCGTCGGCGCGGAGCAGGAGCGCAACGTCCCCGGTGATGTCGCCGCCAAGAACCTTGGCAGCGCCGCGTGGGTCGGTCACGAGGGCAAGGACGCACGCTACCTGTGGCCGCACATGTTCTCTCGCATCACCGACGAGCTACGCAAGGACGGGAAAACTCCCACCCGCGCGCACCTCGCCGCGATCGCGGAGAAGAATTTCAAGAACGCGAAGAAGAACCCGCTCGCCCAGACGCGCGGCTGGACCTTCCCGAACGGCGCGTTCCACGACGACGACGAGAAGAACCCGATCGTGGAAGGCAACGTGCGCAGGCAGGACTGCGGGCAGGTCACGGACGGCGCCGCGGCCATCGTCCTCGCGTCCGCATCCTTTGCAGCGGCGCATGCACGGAGGACCGGGCGCGATCTGTCACGCATGCCGCGAATCCTTGGCTGGGGTCACCGGAGCTCGTCGCTCGCGCTCGACCACAAGCTCCCGTCCGCAGGATCGCCTCGCAGCGAGTACCTGCTTCCACACCTGCGCCAGGCCATCACGGATGCTTACAGGCGCGCGGAGATCGCGGGGCCGTTCGAGCTCGACGGCATCGAGACGCATGACTGCTTCACGGTCACCGAGTACCTCGCGCTCGACCATCTTGGCATCACAGCCCCGGGCGAGGCGTTCCGTGCGATCGAGGAGCGCACGTGCGAGCTCGGCGGCAAGCTCCCCGTGAACCCCAGCGGCGGGCTGATCGGCGGCGGACATCCCGTGGGTGCGACCGGCGTGCGCATGGCGCTCGATGCCTGTCGTCAGATCGAGGGGCGCGCGGGCGACATGCAGATCGCAAACGCACGCCGCTTCGGGACGCTCAACATCGGCGGAAGCACCACCACCGTTGTCTCGTTCGTCTGGGGCGCCTCCTGATGAGGGTCGAGGTCAAGAACCGCTACGTCTCCCACCTGCCGTCGCCGGATCCCCATCCATATCGCACGGGCGCGTGGACGCCGAACACCGTGGAGGTCGACGCGTTCGACCTGGACGTCATCGACGGGACGATCCCCGACGACCTCACGGGCGTCTACCTGCGCAACACGGAGAACCCGCTCTTCGAGGCCATCAGCGGCCGCTACCACCCGTTCGACGGCGACGGGATGCTCCACGCCATTCGCTTCGACGGCGGCAAGGCTCACTATCGCAACCGCTTCGTTCGCACGCAGGGGCTCGCGGCCGAGCTCGCCGCAGGTGCGCCGCAATGGGCAGGGATCCTCGAACCCGCGTCGCTGTCACTTCGCGATGGCTGGGGCGCGCGCACGCGCATGAAGGACGCGTCCAGCACGGACGTGATCGTGCACGCTGGCCGTGCGCTCACCACCTTCTACCAGTGCGGCGACGCCTACGTGGTGGATCCCCTGACGCTGGAGACCCGCGGCATAGCTCCGCTCTCGCATCCTTCGTTCGCGCCCGGCGCCACCATCTCCGCGCACCCGAAGGTCGATCACAGAACGGGCGAGCTGCTCTTCTTCAACTACTCGACCGAGGCGCCCTACTGCCACGTGGGCATCGCGAGCCCGAACGGCGAGCTCGTTCGCACGATCCCCGTCGCGCTGCCGGGACCACGACTCCCGCACGACATGGCGTTCACGGAGCGCTTCGCGATCATCGGTGATTTTCCGCTCTTCTGGGATCCGGCGCGCCTCGCGCAGGGCGTCCACCGCGCGAAGTACCAGCCGGAGCTCGGCTCCCGCTTCGGGCTGGTCCCGCGCGATGCCTCCGGTGACATCAAGTGGTTCACCTTCGCCCCCACGTACGTCCTCCACTTCACGAACGCATACGAGGACGGCGACTGGGTGATCGTGGAGGGCTATCACCAGGAGTGCCCGGTGCCGGAGCGCACACAGGAGGACACGCCCATCACGCTCTTCATGAAGAGCCTCGATATGAAGGCGATGAAGACGCGTCATCATCGGTGGAAGATGAACGTGGCCACCGGCGAGACGCGCGAAGAGCGCCTGGATGACGAGCTCTCCGAGTTCCCGAGCATCAACGCCGCGTTCGCGGGGCGCCGTCACCGCTACGTGTATGCGGCGCTGGGCGAGCCGGGGATGTTCCTCTTCCGCGGCTTCCTGAAGACCGACACGCTGACCGGAGCGAAGACCAGGTTCGAGCTCCCCAAGGGTGTCTACGCGAGCGAAGCGCCATTCTGCCCCCGGGCCTCCGCCACGGACGAGGATGACGGATACGTCATCACCTTCACCATCGACGTGAACGCGGATGCGTCAGAGTGCCTCCTCTTCGATGCCCGGCAGCTCGACAGCGGGCCCGTGGCGAGGATCCGCCTTCCGATGCGGATCTCGAGCGGGACACATGCAACGTGGGGTAACCTGATCCGGTGAGACCATCCATGAGGCGTCGGTACGTGGCCTTCACCATGTTCGCGTCCGCGCTGTTCCTGTACGGCTGCCACGGCACCTGCATGCACGAGGGAACGCAGAAGGACTCCGATGTGAGCACGTGCACGCTCAACCAGGGCAAGGGCATCTGCAAGGACCAGTTGGGCTCCACGTTCTATTCGGGAGAGGATCCCAACAAGGTCGGCCTCGCGCACTGCAAGGCGATGGGCTTCGAGACCGAGGTCGCCGACACGCCCGAGAAGATCGCGGCGGACCTCAAGGAGAAGGACACGTTCACGCTCTACGCCGTGGGAACGTGCGTCGAGACCATCGCAGCGAGTAGCCAGGAGCAGTGCATCGTTCACTGGCAAGAGCAGGCCTGCAATCAGGCGGGGCATCAGTTCTTCCGGGAGAGCGCGGCGGCCGGCATCACGCGGTGCCAGGCGGCCGGCTACGGCATCACAGGCTCGCCCACGGATGACATCACCAAGACCGGCAGCGCCATGTTCTCCCGCAAGAAGAAGTAGCGGGCCGCCGGTCGCCACGCTACGTAGGCGGGATGGGTAAGCTCAGGGGAACGGTGGCGGCCATTGTCGCCGTCGCGGTGCTCGCGGTCGCATGCGGCTCGAACGGCAAGAACGGCTTCGGTACTGGGGACGACGGTGGCGTCGACCCGAGCCTCAGCGGTGACGGCGGGCCCAAGCTCGGCGCTCAGGGCTGCGTCGACGGGAAGATCTGCGTGGGTCAGGACATCTACGCCTGCGGCGCCGACGGCAAATCCAACGGCATGAAGGTGGGCAGCTGCCCCGACGCGGACCAGGCGTGCATCAACGGCGCGTGCCAGACCGGGTGTGAGGCCGTCTCTCAGCTGGGCTCCAACGTCGGCTGCGAGTTCTGGGCGGTCGATCTGGATCAGGAGTACGACTTCTCGAACGACGCGGCTGGCGCGGCGTGGGGTGTCGTGATCGCGAACCCGGGCAAGCAGCCCGCGGACATCCTGATCGAGCAGAACGACGCGCAGCCTGGACAGCCGCCGACCATCACGCTGGCGAAACACATCGTGGTGTCGAGCGGCAACGTCCAGACCGTCAGCATGCCTACGCGCGAGGTCGACGGCAGCCTCATGGGCAAGAACGAGGGCGCGGGCACGGTGCTCTCGTCGCGCGCGTTCCGGATCACGTCGTCGGCGCCCGTGGTCGTCTATCAGCTGAACGCGCTGGCGCAGACGTTCTCGAACGACGGCTCGCTCCTGATCCCGAAGAACGGGCTTGGCAAGGTGCACCGCGTGCTGTCGTACCCCACGGGCAATCCCATCTCCGTCGTCATGGGCATGCCGGTCAGCCGCGCGTACATCACCGTGGTGGGCGTGGAGTCCGGCACCAACGTCACCGTGAAGACCAGCACGCCCACGAAGGCGGGGCCTCCGTATCCCGCGTTCGCGAAGGACGGCGTGGTCAACGTCACGCTCGGTCCGTTCGACGTACTGAACCTGGAGTCCGACGGCTTGCCGGGCGACTTCTCCGGCTCCACCGTGATCGCAGATCATCCCGTGGTGGTGTTCACCGGGACGGAGCTCTCCGGCGCGCCCAACAACACGAAGGGGATCCCGAGCCCACCCGGCGGCGGCGGCACATGCTGCCTGGATCACCTTGAGGAGCAGCTCTTCCCGGTGGAGTCGTACGGGAAGAACTTCGCCATCCCGCACAGCCCGATCCGCTCCAACACCAGCTACGTCGAACCGGACGTGATCCGCATCATGGGCGTGGCCACGACCGCCACAGTGAAGACGAACCTTGCTCCACCGAACGACAGCTTCACGCTGGCGCCAGGCCAGGTGCTGGAGACGTGGACGCAGAAGGACTTCGTCCTGGAGTCCAGCGAGCCCGTCGCCGTGTCCCAGATCCTGGTCTCGCAGGAGCAGGTGGACGGGCCGTACACCGGCGATCCGTCGCTCACGATCTTCCCCGCTGTGGAGCAGTTCCGCCAGAACTACCTGTTCGCCGTACCCACGTCCTGGGACACGAACTACATCGTGATCACCATGCCGAAGGGCGCAGCGATCACCGTTGACGGTGCACCGATCCCTGGCTCGTGCGTCACACGCACTACTGGCAACGTTGCCAATACGGACTGGGAGTCCCACACATGCCCGCTCACCGCGGGCCCGCACAAGCTTGCAGGTGACAAGCCGTTCGGGATCACCGCGTACGGCTACGGACGAGCGGGGTCATACGCGTTTGTGGGCGGGGCGAACGTGACCAAGATCTACGAGCCACCGCCGATCAAGTAAAAGACGGCGACAGCGATCACGACAGACCTCGACCTCGACCTCGACCTCGACCTCGACCTCGACCTCGGCCTCACCCCTTCAGGAACACGCGCCGCAGCTCGGGGTCCGTCTTGATCCGCCAGATCCTCGCGTCCAGGAGGTAGTGCTGCAGCGCGATCCCCCAGTAGATCGCCAGCGCCAGCCGCGACACCGTGAAGGCTGGCGACCCTGACGGTGGCTGCGCTCCGAAGCCCGGGTAGATTCCCGTCAGCCACGTGAGGCCCACATAGACAACAGCGAAGCCCATGCACGTTGCCAGGTACGGCAGCGCCTTCGCCGAGAGCGTCGCAGCGATCCCGTGCACGCTGGCGCCCGAGGCATAGCGCCGTGCGTTGTGGATGAAGACCAGCGCGATGTACTGCGTGGCGTGACAGATGCTCACGGCAGCCGTGATCACCATGAAGGTCTGGTCCGTGCCGCGCGCGCCCGCGAAGATGGGCTCGCGTACGGAGAACACGAAGTACACGACGGCGTGGAAGAGGATGGTCGTGGCGCCGTAGTACAGCGCGGTCATGGCGCGCGCCCGCACGAGACGCACGGTGAAGAGCGCGAGCGCGAGCACCCCCACACCGGCGAGGCCACGCGCGGCGAAGACCTCCCAGGGTTGGCTCAGTGGCGCCGCTGCGAGATCGCCGAGCATGGCCACGCGCACCGCCGGATGTACGAACAGGAAATATATGTATGGTGCATACATTGCGACATAGAAGAGCGTGCGCTCCACCCTCACGTTCGCGCGCTCGCCCTCGCGCGAGCGGTAGAGGGCGAAGATGCCCCAGCCCTGCCGGACGATGTGCCAGAAGCTGTAGAGCGTCATCAGCCCCAGAAACAGCTGGAATGGGCCGTCGTTGTGAAGCGCCGCGGACATCAGGGCTGACCCGACGGGAAAGACCACGCCCGCGGCGAGCGTGCCGTAGAGGAGACCTGGGCGCTTCTGACGCGTCTCCTTGTCCAGGAACGTGCGGGAGTAGCCCGCCATCATGTGCGGACCATCGAAGAAGAGCACGTAGCCCCAGACGATCACGAGCGGCGGAACGACGCCCAGCACGGCCAGCGCGGGGGCGGCCAGCGCGAGCAATGCGGCGCCGAAGAACATGGCGAGATCAAATCCGCGCCCGCCGATCCACGGCGTCGCACGTGTGGTGGACGACGCGGTGCTGGCGGAGGGAGCGGCGCTCATGCGACCTCCGCGGCGATGGCCGCGTCCTCCTTCGGTAGGAGCGAGAAGAACGCATCACGGAGCGACGTGGTCTTCGTCTGCTCGAGCAGAGCATCCAGCGGACCGCTTGCAACGATCTTCCCGCGCACCAGGAAGAGGAGGTCCGTGGCCAGCGCCTCTGCCTCTGCAAGGTCGTGCGTGGTCATGAGCACCGTCCGCGAGGCCGCGAGCTCACGGAGCGTACGTCCAACCTCCTCCTTGCTGCGTGGGTCGAGGTTGCTGGTGGGCTCGTCCAGGAGGAGCAGCTCGGGGTCGTGCACGCACGCAGCCGCGATGTAAAGCCGCTGCTGCTCACCACCAGACAGCCGCGCGACGGGCTTGCGCTCGTGGCCGAGCAGGCTTGCCGCGCGCAGGATCTTGTCGCGGCCGCCCCGCACTGCGAAGACGGACGCGAAGAGGTCCGCGTACTCGCCGACGCGCACCTCATCGAGCAGGAACTCGCGCTGGAAGACAACGCCCACCCTGGCCTTCGGATAGCGACCCACGGAGATCTCTTCACCGAACAGTCGGACGCGTCCCGAGGTGGGAGCGGAGAGCCCGGCCAGCACCTCGAACAGCGTCGTCTTCCCCGCGCCGTTCGGCCCGAGCACACAGAGGAGCGATGGGCTCGGGACGGAGAAGGTCAGGCCGGACAACGCGGTGAACTCCCCGAAGCGCACGCCCACGCTCTCCGCAACAAGGCAGCCGGCAACAAGGGGGCCATCCATCAAGAAAAGATAGTAGAGTGCCGAGAACCGATCGTGGAGTCAGACGCCAAGAAATCGTCCAAGGCCAAGCCGCCCAAGCCTGCCAAGCCCGCGAAGCACCATACCGGGAAGACGGAAGCGATCGTTACGGCGCTCAAGACCGACCCCGAGAAGGGCCTCACGAGCGCCGACGCTGCGGCCCGCCTTGCAAAGGACGGCCCGAACGAGCTCCCCACCCCGGACCCGCCGAGCAAGCTCAAACAGTTCTTCGGGCAGTTCAAGAACCCGATCGTGCTCACGCTGCTCGGTGCCGCGACCATTGCGATCGTGAACGGCGCGATGAACACCACGGCACCGGCGCTTGCCCGCTTCGGCGACGCGATCGCGATCATGCTGATCGTCGTCCTGAACGCGGTGCTTGGGTACTACCAGGAGCGCCGTGCAGAGGCCGCACTGGACGCGCTGAAGAGGATGCAGACGCCGAACGCGCGCGTCCGCCGTGACGACACGCTCATGGTCATCTCGGCCACGCAGGTGGTCCGTGGCGACATCCTGGAGCTCGAGGCAGGCGACGCGATCCCGGCAGACGCCCGCGTGCTGCAGTCGTTCAACCTTGCCGCGTCCGAGTCGTCGCTCACCGGTGAGTCCATGGCGAGCTCCAAGGACGCTCGCGCCGAGCTCCCGGACGACGCGCCCCTGGGCGACCAGCGAAACATGCTGTTCCTGGGCACCGCGATCGTCCGTGGTAAGGGCCGCGCGGTGGTCATGGCGACCGGCCCGCTCACGGAGCTGGGCAAGCTCAACACGTTGATGAGCGCGCCGTCGGATCGCAGGACGCCGCTCGAAGAGAAGCTCGATCACTTTGGCAAGCGCATCCTCTGGGCGTGCCTCTCGCTGTCTGCGCTGCTGTTCGCGTGGGGCATGATCAAGGGCGTAGAGAAGTGGCACACGCTCCTGCTCGAGGCCGTCAGCCTAGCCGTCGCTGCCATCCCCGAAGGGCTCCCCGCGATCACCACCATCACGCTCGCCCTTGGCATGCAGCGCATGGCGAAGCGCGGCGCCATCATTCGCAAGCTCGCCGCGGTCGAGACCCTGGGCGCTGCCACCGTCATCTGCTCCGACAAGACCGGCACGCTCACGCAGAACGAGATGACGGTGCGCAAGGTCTACGCTGGCGACGAGGCCTACACGGCCACGGGCACTGGCTACGATCCCAAGGGCGACCTCCTCGACTCCGCCGGCAATGTCGTGGAGCAGATCTCGCTGCCCCTGCGCGATCTGCTCGCAACGGCGGCGCTCGCGAACAACGCGCAGCTGGAGAAGAAGGACGGCGCCTACAAGATCATCGGCGACCCGACAGAGGGCGCGCTGCTGACGCTCGCGGCGAAGGGCGGCGTGCCCCGGGAGTCCGTCGCTCCCACCTTGAAGATGCTGAAGGAGATCCCGTTCGACAGCGATCGCAAGCGCATGACGGTGGTCACGCTGGACGCGGGCGGCAGGGAGGTCGCGCACACCAAGGGCAGCGCCGACGTGCTCCTGCCCATGTGTGAGATGGAGGCATGTCCCGGAGGAACGCGTCCCATGGACGACGCACGCCGCAAGGCGATCCTCGCCGTGGCCGAGGAGATGAGCGGCGAGGCACTGCGCGTGCTCGCCATCGCGCGACGTGAGCTCTCGGACGGGTCGCGCCTGCCAGAGAACGCGCCCAAGGTGGAGGGCGGCGCGCCGGACGAGAGCGATCGCCCGAGCATCGACATTGAACAGAAGCTCACGTTCCTGGGTCTGGTCGGGATGATCGATCCGCCGCGACCCGGGGTAAAAGAGGCCATCCACGCCTGCCACGAGGCCGGCGTGCGCGCCGTCATGATCACGGGAGACCACAAGCTGACGGCCGTCGCGATCGCGAAGGAGCTGGGGCTCTGGGATGAAGGCGCCACGGCGCTGTCTGGCTCGGAGCTCGAGGAGCTCAGCGACGAGGAGCTGGTCGCGCGTGTGAACTTCGTCCGCGTCTTCGCGCGCGTCACGGCGGAGCAGAAGCTGCGCATCGTGCGTGCGTTCAAGAAGCAGGGCCACGTGGTGGCCATGACGGGCGACGGCGTGAACGACGCGCCAGCGCTGCGCGAGGCTCACATCGGCGTGGCCATGGGCAAGGACGGCACCGACGTCGCGCGGGAGGCGGCGGACATGGTCCTGGCGGACGACAACTTCGCCACCATCGTCCACGCCGTGCGCGAAGGCCGCGCGATCTGGCGCAACATCCAGAAGTTCATCTTCTTCCTCCTGTCGTCGAACATGGGCCTCCTCGTGACCGTGTTCATCGCTGCCCTCGCGCCGGATCTCCCCGCGCTGTCGGCGCTCATGATCCTCTGGATCAACCTGGTGACGAACGGTCTGCCCGCGCTCGCCCTTGGCATCGACCCGCCCGACGGCTCGCAGATGATGGAGCCGCCGCGGAAGACGCGCGAGGGCTTGCTCGGCACGCGCGAGTACGTCGGCATCTTCGTGGTCGGCATCATCATGGGTGGCCTCGCCATCGCTTGCTACAAGTGGCAGTGGGCCGTGGCACCGGAGAGCCGCATCAACTACGGCCGCGCGATGGCGTTCTCGCTTCTTGCTCTCTCCCCTCTCTTCCACGCATGGAACTGTCGCTCGGCGTCCAGGTCGGTCTTCTCGTTGCGACCATTCGTGTCGATCCCGCTCATCGTGGCGGTCGTTCTCTCCGCGGCGATCCACCTGGTCAGTGTGCTCATCCCGAGCCTCCGCGAGATCTTCCAGACCTTCGCGCTCGGCGGCCGTGACTGGCTCCTCTTGATCGGGCTCTCCGCCGCGATTGTGCCCGCGATCGAGCTCTCGAAGTGGCTGCAGCGAAGGGGCGCGCTGGGCCGCGATCTGGAGCCCATGTCGAAGCGCGCCTCCACCCCGGACTGACCCAGCTGCCCGTTTTCCCCGGCCTCGATATGCGGTAGCTAGTGCGTGTGAACAAGACGCGCTTCATCGCCGCCATTCCCCTGCTCCTCCTTGCGTGCGGCGGCCCTCCGCCGAAGGCCGCGACCAGCGACAAGAGAACGGACGACTCGATAGGCAACCAGGCGGTTGCCCAAGGTGGCGTCTCGTCGCTCACGGAGACGGTGCAAGGCAGCGGGACGGAGGCCGCGATCAACGGGCCGCTGCGCTTCGAGCAGATCGACCCGCAGTCGCCCGTGAAGATGGACGGGCTCTTGAAGGAGTGGCCCGCGAGCTTCGCCGCCAAGGCGGACAAGGCGGACAGCGCAACCAAGTTCTCCGTGTCGCTGCAGTACGACGACCAGAAGATCTACGTCGGCGGTCTCATCACGGACGCGTCGCCCTCGCACACGAAGCGCATGGCGGACTCCGAGGATCACGTGGTCTTCTCGCTCGCGTTCCCCGCGGTTGGGCAGCTCTCCGCGTACGACGTGGCGATCTATCCGGGCGTCCCAGGCGACTACGCGGGCACCGTGAAATTCGGTGCGTTCGGCAAGAATCCCCCGTCGGGGATCACGCAGCGCGTAGGCGAGGAGATCCCCGGGGCGAAGATCGTGGAGGCGCCGGTGCAAGGCGGCCTCTCGTTCGAGGCCGTGATCCCGTGGAGCACCTTCACCGAGGCGCGCACCCTGCGCGTGGGCATGCGCGGCGCGGTTCGCTACGTCGACTACGATCAGAAGGCGCTCGTCGCCACCGTGGCCACGGGCCCTGGCGACGCTGCGCACGCGGCCCAGCTGCCTTCGCTCCCCACGGAGCCCGAGCAAGCCGTGCTCGACAACCTCCTCTCGTTGAAGGGCATCCAGAACGAGGTCCCGAAGATCGATCTCTATGCTGACGTCATCGGCGACGGCATGAAGGAGCGCGTGTCCGTCTTCGGCAAGCTGCTCACCGTGTGCGGCCCGACGTACCGCGACGGCAAGCAGTTCTACTACCGCGATCTGGGCGCTGAGCTCGTTCGCCTGGAGGCGAAGGACTCCACGGGCCGCGGCAAGGAAGATCTCCTGCTGCGCCGGCGCTTCGTCGTGAAGGGCACGACCCATGAGCTCTTCGAGATCATGTCGTTCATGGCGGACGAACCCGCGATCGTCTTCTCGCAGGAGATCGCGATCGCGTCCGGGCCCGGGCGCATCACCAACTCCCTCCACATTGGCAAGAAGGAGATCGAGGTGCAGACCGAGCCCGCGCAGGGCTTCGACGTGAACACGTTCAAAGAGCCGCTCGCGAACGACACGAACGACCTGCTCCTGCCGTGGGGCGCCGTGAAGTCGCGCACCTTCAAGTTCGACGGCCAGCGCTTCACGAAGGCAAGCGAGGTCGCGCAGGCCCCCACCCTCACGAAGCCCACCGGCGGTGGCCCGGCGAACGGCGCACAGACGACCGCGCAGCTCCCGCGTGACGTGCCCACGCCTGCGGTGAAGTCGGGCTCGGATCTGGGCAAGGAGATGCTCGCGCAGTACCGGAAGGATCAGAGCGTCGCGGAGAGCGTGCATCCCAAGGCCGATCTCGAGGTCCACGTTGACGGCGATGCACGTCCAGAGCGTGTGCTGCTCATTGGTCGCGACATCATCGTCTTCGGCCCGGGCTTCCGTGGCGGTACGCAGTACGCCCGCATCACGCTCACGCAGTTCACGGACGAGGCGGACATCGCCGAGATGCGCGCGCGCGATCTCACCGGCGACGGCGGCGCGGATCTGGTGGTGCGCGGCGCCCGCCACATGCAGGCTTCGAACGGCGACAAGGTCGATGTGGACGCGATGTTCGTCTACGAGGTCCGCAAGGAGGTGCTCACCCGCGTCTTCGCGATCGAGACCGGGCGCTCGATGGGCGAGAAGCGCGTGCAGGCGCTCGTGCAGTTCATCCCCAACCGGACCGGCAAGGGCTTCGACGTGGACGTACGACCAGGCGTCGCGCGCGGCTGGACGGAGAAGACGTTTCCGTGGAAGCAGGAGCAGCCCGGGCAGAGCCCCGTGGAGCCGCTCATCCTGCCATGGGGCGGAATAACGAATGTAAAGTACACATATGATGGAACGCAGTACGTCCGCGTTCCGTGAAGTGCTTGCAAGCTCCGTTTCTCAGCCCTGGGTCGCTAGTCCGGGAAGCAGCCTTGCACCTTTTGATTCCAATGTTCCCCGCCGGGGCAGGTCTTGACGACCGGCGGTTTGGGGCTCGCAGAGGTCTTGGGGGGCGCGGTCGTGGGCTGCGTGTTGCGCGCGCCGGGTTGCGCCGCCGGCGTGAGGGCATTCGTGTAGAGCTGACCCTTGGCAGGATCGATGGCGATCTTCTTGTCCTGGTAGCCGTTGGCCTTGAGGGTCACCTGCGCGGTCTGACCTGGGCCGAGCGTGAACTCACGAGGAGACGCTCCCAGGTCCTGTTCGAGCCCGTCAGCGGTCGTCAGCCAGACGTGCGCGTTGGGCGGGATCGTGGAGACCACCGTGATCTTCTTTGCGTCGGCGCCCGCCAGCGATGATGGGGCACCGAACGGCGCGGGTACGCCCGTCGAAACGACATCGGGAGGCTGCAACTGCGATGTGCTCGCCGACGCTATGCCGTCTTCGGTCTGCGCGTTCGTGCGGGATTTTGGCCGCACCAGATAATAGGTCGTGAGCAGGATGAGCCCGAGCAGTCCCCCAGCGATACCCGCGATGACCTTCGCTTGCGATGGCGACGTGAGCAGCGGCGATGTCCGCACCGCCGAGCTGACACCCGAGCGATCGTTCCACATGTAATCGGGCACGGCGTCCGCGTTGGCGGTCCGATTCATGATCTCGGGTACGGACTGCGGCACCTGCCCGCCCATGAACTTGTCCAGGTCGGCCATGAGCTCCTGCATCGAGTCGAAGCGGTTCTCCGCCTTCTTCGAGATGCAGCGCAGGATGATCGCGTCGAGCGCAAGGGGTAGATCCGTGCGGATCGACCGGAGCGAGTCCGGAGACTTGTACATGTGCTGTGACAAGATCCCCATGAAGTTCTCGGCGTCGAACGGCACCCGGCCCGCCGCCATCTCGTACATCATGATGCCCAGCGAATAGATGTCCGTGCGCCGATCCACCGGCGCGCCCGCGCACTGCTCGGGGGACATGTAGTGGGGTGTTCCGAACACGCTTCCGGCGCGCGTGAGGCGCTTGCCTTCGCCGCTGACCTTCGCGATGCCGAAGTCGAGCACCTTGACGAAGTCGTTGCTGTTGCCGCGGCGAATCAGCATCACGTTGTCGGGCTTGAGATCGCGGTGGACGATGCCCGCGTCGTGCGCAGCGCCAAGGCCTTCCGCGATCTGGCGCGCAATGACGGCGATCTCGTAGGGCGAGAGCGCGCCGCGCTCGGCGACGCGATCGGCAAGGCTCTGGCCGTCCAGGTACTCCATGACGAAGTACGTGGCGCCGTCTGGCAGCTGCCCGAAGTCGGCGATATCGACGATGTGTGCGTTGCCGATGCTGGATGCAGCGCGGGCCTCGTTCAAGAAGCGCTGCACCATCTCGATGTCGCGCGCCATCTCGCCGCGAAGGATCTTGATCGCAACCCGCTTGTCGATGACCTTGTGGCGGCCAAGGTAGACGAGGCCCATGCCGCCCTCGCCGATCAGGGTGTCGACGACGTAGCGGCCGTCGATCGTCTTCCCCGAGTACGGATCCGAAAGTGCTGCACGCGGCGGCGGAACGCTCGTTGCGTGGGCAAGCATGTCCGGATTCGTGACCGCCTTGTGCGTGTCGCGATTGCGCTCGGTCTGCGGCCCGGCGTCGTCAGACCCGTTGGGGTCGTCCGGCGAAACGAGCGTCGCTGGGTAGCGGCGGGGAGGGTCCATTCTTCAGGTCTGACCAGCAGAAAGCGTAGCGTGCCCGGAGGCGTCTGGAAATCCTTCCACCAGCCTCGACACGCAACATCCGACATTGTGGGGGTCGCCCGTAGATTGGACACGCATCTGGGCTCGTCAGCGCATTTCCGGGAAGACTTGTGCTAACTGGCGGTTTCGCTTTCCGATGGACTACCCGCTCCTGCTCGCGCTGCGTTACTTGCGCTCCAAGAAACGCGCGTTCATCTCCGTGGGCACCGCATTTGCGATGCTGGGCGTCATGCTCGGCGTGGCGGCGCTGGCCACCGTCATGAGCGTCACGGGCGGGTTCCAGCAGCAGTTCCGCGAGAAGGTCCTTGGCGTGAACGCGCACGTGCTCGTCCTCAAGTACTCGATCGACTACCGCGAGTACCGGGACATCATGAAGGAGATGGAGAAGGTGCCGCACGTCGTCGGCGTCGCGCCCTTCGTCATCAACCCCATGATGGTCACGCACGGGGAGCGCACGGCCACGGGCGTGCTCCTGAAGGGCGTCGACCCCGAGCTGATGCCCAAGGTGCTCGACCTGCCGAAGCACATCACAGACGGCTCACTCACAGGCCTGCGGAAGGCAGGCGCGAAGCCTCCCGAGCGCCCGAAGGGCCCAGATCCCTACCGTCCGTCCATGCCCTCCAGCGCAAAGCCGGACGCGGGCGCGCAGTCGGGCTCCATCCTGGATGTGATCGAACGCCAGATCCGCGAGGACGACATGCGCGCGGCGATGGACGGCGGCGCTCTTCCCGCGAACATTCCTGAAGGACCGCCGGTCCCCAGGATCGTTGACACGAAGGACGCGGGATTCATGGCCGCCGGCGATGTCACGCCGGATGGCGGGTACGCAAGCCAGCTCCCCGAGGACGACGTGCTCCCCGATGCGATCGACCCTGATCCCTGCAAGGACGCAGCGCTGGTCGCTGCGCTTCCGGGCGTGGTGATCGGGCGTACGCTCGGAAAGCAGCTCAACGTCGGCCTCGGCGACTGTCTCCAGATCACGTCGCCCACCATCGGCATCTCGTTCGGCGGCGGCCAGCGTCCTCCGATCGCGAAGCAGTTCCGCGTCATCGCCATCTTCGAGGCCGGCTTCGACCAGTACGACTCCAAGCTCGTCTACACGGACCTCTACGAGGCACAGGCCTTCTACGAGCAGGGCGACAGCGTGACTGGTGTCGAGATGAAGATCGACGACATCGATCGCTCGGGCGAGGTCGCGAAGGACATCGACAAGCGCCTCAACAACGGCGTGTATCACACGATGGACTGGCGCGAGCTCAATCACGGCCTCTTCACGGCGCTGCTCATCCAGCAGATCGGGATGAGCGTGGTCCTCGCGCTCATCATCGTGGTCGCCGCGTTCACGGTCGTCGCCACGCTGATCATGGTCGTACTCGACAAGAAGAAGGAGATCTCGCTCCTCAAGGCGCTAGGCGCAAAGGACGACGACGTGCTCCGCATCTTCCTGTACCAGGGCGGGATCATCGGTCTCATCGGGACGAGTCTTGGGCTCGGGCTTGGCTACGGGTGCTGCAAGGGGCTGCTGGCCTACAGCTTCCCGCTGGATCCCAAGGTCTATTTCATCTCCAGCCTGCCGGTGAACATCCGTCCAACTGAGTTTCTCATCACGGGCGCCGTCGCCATCGTGATTTGCCTTCTGGCCACCATTTTCCCGGCCCTCTATGCCGCATGGCTGCGGCCATCCGAGGGCCTCCGAGCAGATTGAGCGCCGACTGAGGCTGATCCGGGGATTTCACCAGACTTCTTCGCGAGGTTTGGATACTGTGAGCGCGATGCGCTGGCTCGTAGAGGTCACGCCGATGGGTAAGGCAGACACGCAGAGCTTCTGCGTCGAAGCCGAATCATGGCAGAAGGCTCTCGACGCCGTTCGAAAGCGACGGGGTGAGACCCCGGGCATGAACGGCTTCTCGGTGGAGCTCCTCGACACGGGCTATCGCGCTGTCGACCCGATGGCGCGCCTGAAATACGTGGTGCGCAACGCGCCAACAGACATGGCCCTCACGCCAGACGAGCGCCCCCCCGCGCCGCCGGTGCCGCCGGACGTTCCGAGCGACGCGAAGACCGTTCCCTCGCTCGACGCCGACGACTCTGGCCCGCGCGCGGCCGTGTCGGGCGTGCCCCCCAGGGCCTCGAAGACGCCGAAGGCCCCTCCGAAGCCATCCACGAAGGCACCGCCGGCGCCGCCCTCCAACCCTTCCGCGAAGCCGCCGCAGGCCCCACCCTCCAACCCTTCCGCGAAGCCCGCCGCACCTCCGCGACCACCCGCACCGTCGAGCGCGGGGATCCAGATGGCGAAGCCCGTGCAGCGCACGGTGATGATGGGCTCGCAAGGCGCGGTCGCGGAAGAGGTGCGCACCGGTGCGGACCCGCGACTCGACCCGAAGACCGATCCGCCGACGCCCGGCTCACCTGGTGGCGCGCCCGTGCCGCCCATGCCCCCGGTCGCGGCGCCCGTGCCTGCCGCGCTCTCGTCGGCGACCCTCATGGCGGAGGCGTCCGATCCCAACATCGAGATCGAGATCTTCCGCTCCGAGCCGCCCGCAAAGCTAGCCGCAACGCTCGGCGCGCTGAACGGTCAGTACGACACGAGCCCGCCGCCCTCCAGCTCGAGCGCCGAGATGATCGTCACGCTGACACGCTCGGAGCCACCAGCGCCAGCGGCAGCACCCGTGGCTGAAGCACCAGGCGGTTTGGTTGCGATCGGCACGCAGCTCCCGGGTCTACCGGCGGTGGAGATCATCTCCCAGCGCGCGCAGGAGCCGGACGCGAAGTCTCCCATCGTGTATCGCGAGATCTCGTTCGCGTTGCCACCGGGCACGCCGGACGCGCTCGCCGAGCGCGTGCTCACCGGTCAGCTCGAGATCGTGAAGAAGCACATCGAGAAATACACGTCGCGAAAGTTCGTGAACCTGGCCGCGTTCGACGTGAAGTTCACAGGCAAGCCGCCAGTGCCGCCGCTGGTGACCATCACGTGGAAGGACTGGGCGGGAGCGCCAGTGGTCGGCTACCCGAGGCAGGGGAAGAAGCCAAGCCTCCTCGCACCGAGGCCCAGCTCCGTTCCCCCGCCCGCCCTCTCAGCCCCTCCCGCTCCATCACACGTCCCCCAGCAACAACTCCCGCAGTCCGCGCCTCAGCAACCAGTCGCCGCCCACGATCTCGCGCCCATCACGCAGCCGATGTCGAACGCGCCGCGCCCGCAGCCGCAAGCGTCCACCGGTGGCCCGCCCACCGAGCCGATGATGATCGCCGCGCCGGTCGCACAGCAACCGTCGTCGCAGCCATACCAGCCTCACTCGCAAGCGCCGATGCAAGCGCCGATGCAGCCGCAGCAGATGCCGCCACAGCCGCAGATGCCGCCACAGCAGATGCAGATGCCGCCACAGCAGCAGATGCCGCCACAGCAGCAGATGCCGCCACAGCAGCAGGCGCCGCCACAGCAGCAGATGCCGCCACAGCAGCAGATGCCGCCACAGCAGATGCAACAACAGGCAGATCCGTTCAAGTCCCAGCCGCAGCAGCCACTTGCGCACCCGAGCGCAGGCCCGGTGCCGTCGAGCCAGCAATCCAATCCTCCCACCGGGCGTCACTCACGTCCGAGCTCGCCGCGCTTCTCCACGCCCACGCCGGGCCAGATGCGGCCATCCGGCAAGATGGCGATCGCGGGGCGCGACAGAGCCGCCGGTCGCGTCGCCGGCGACGATCTGATCAGCGCCCTGTTCGAGGCGATGCACGATCTCCACTTCCTCCGCGACTCACTCAAAGGCGGCGATTTCTGCCTCGCGCTCGCCAACGAGATGATGCCCAGCCGCGTGGGCCTCGTGCACGCGTACGACATCAACAAGCGCAACTTCATCGTCGCGTGCGCGGCTGGTCCGGGGGCAGAGGCGCTGCTGACCAAGCGCGTCGCCGATCAGGACGCGCTGCTCAATGCCGCGCTCCGCAAGCGCAAGTCCGTCGTACTGCCGGAGGCCGCAAAGGCGGGCGCGGGTGGCCTGGAGCGCTACCAGCTCATCGGCGGGGCGAAGAGCATCATCGTGACCCCCATCATGTTCGGCGCGCGGGTGCTCGCAGCGCTCGAGCTCGTCGACCCGGTGGATGGCAATCCCTTCACCGAGGACGAGGGTCACGCGATGAACTACATCGCAGAGCAGTTCGCGGAGTTCATCGGGTCGCACGGCCTCGTGCTCGAGACCGAAAAGATCCTCGCGCATCACGCCCAGAACGCGCAGCACCCCGGCCCTCACCCGTGAACTGATGGACGGGGAACGCCGCGGTAAACTGGCGAGCTTCGTGCTCCTGCCGGCGATCATCGTTGCTGTCGGGATCGTTGCATACTTCACGTTTCGCACGACGCTCGCGCTCGATCGCCTGAGGCAAGAGGCCGTCGTCGAGGCCACGCTCGGCCTCGCGCGCGAGAAGGCCGCGCGACTCGACCGCCAGATCATCGATCAGGACAACGTCGTCGTGGCCATCGCCGATCCCGCGAACTTGCCCGAGCTCGCGGAGCGCTGGCTTCCGACTGCTCAGCGCGAGACGCCGAGTGTTCGCGCGATCCTGATCCTCGACGAGCAACGTCGGGTGCTGGGCTTTGCGTCGCGCGCGACCGGCGCGTTCCAGGAGGAGGAGGCGTTCCGTCGGCTGCTCGTCAACAAGATCGTGCCCGACATGGAGCTGGGCACGGAGCCGAAGGACCAGCTCCGGCACCTTCACCGGGAGTACGGGCCGCAGGGCTATCTGCTCTCCTACTGGCAGCGCACCTGGCAGGGACAGAGCTACCTCATCGTCGCGTGGCACGACATCGGTCGCCTCGTGAAGGACACGCTGCCCGCGCTCTACTCGGACCGCGCGCAGCTCCTCGACACGAAGAGTACGCCTTCCCGCGTGAACGTCGTGGACGAGGACGGACGCATCATCTACGGCCCGCCGCTTCGCTCCGGAGAGTTCACGGTCGGCGTGCGCTTTCCGACCACGCTCTACAACTGGCGCCTGCAGGTCTCACCATCGTCCGCGGAAGATCTCGCGGTCAGCGTGCAGAACCGGCGGCTGGTCGAGATCGCGATGGTGGGTCTCTCGTGCCTCGTCATCGTCGCAGGCGTGTTCGCGATCCTCGTGGCCGCGGAGCGCGCGCGCCGCATCAGCGCGCTGAAGAGCGAGTTCGTCGCGAACGTCAGCCACGAGCTGAAGACGCCGCTGGCGCTCGTGCGCATGTTCGCGGAGATGCTCCAGTCGGGTCGCGTTGCGTCCGACGACAAGCGCAAGGAGTACCTCGAGATCATCGTGCGCGAGAGCGAGCGCCTCTCCGGCCTCATCGAGAACGTCCTCGACTTCGCGCGCGTCGAACGCGGTCGCGATGCGTACGAGCTCGAGGAAGGCGATGTGGGCGAAGCTGTGATGCGCGCCGTGAACGTGTATCGCTACCGCGCCGAACGCGAGAACGTGAGGATCGATGTCGACATCGAGGAGGGGCTGCCGCGCGCCCTCATCGACGAGCGCGCGATCCAGCTCGCCGTCATCAACCTGCTCGACAACGCCCTCAAGTACGCGCCCGATGGCGAGTGTGTCACGGTCTCCGCCGGCCGACGCGGCGAGCGCATCGCGGTCAAGGTGAAGGACCGCGGCCCGGGCGTCGCCGCCGAGGATCGCACGCGTATCTTCGAGCGCTTCGTGCGCGCCGAGGGAGCGTCAGGCACCGCCGACAAGAAGGGGCGCGCACCGGTCCGCGGCAGCGGAATCGGCCTGGCGCTGGTGAAGCACATCGCGGAAAGCCACGGGGGCAAGGCGTGGGTGGAGAGCGAGCTCGGGAAGGGGTCGACGTTCGTGATCACCATCCCTGCCGAGCGGTGGAGCGGTAGCAGCAAGGTGGCCCCGAGCCCGCCCCCAGTCCCGTCAGCCCCTCCAGAGGGGGCAGCCTCCGATTCGGCAAAGTCTGATTGACGGAATGGTGCGACAAGATATCGTGTACCGGAAGCGCAGCGACCGGGAACGCAAGCCGATCGCGGCGGCATACGGACTACGGAGGGTCCTGGAATCTTTTCATGGCGAATGAGGAAACGAAGCTGTTCGTGGCAGGTTTGCCCGACAGCATGTCAGAAGAAAGTCTCAAGGAACTGTTCGAGTCGACGGGGGGCGTCGTTCTGAACGTGAGCTTCCCGAAGGATCACGCGACAGGACGCAGACGCGGCTACGCGTTTGTCACGCTATCGACGCCCGAACAGGCGCAGGTCGCGCGTGACCAGCTCAATGGGTCGATGCAAGGCGGTCGTTCGATCGCGGTGCGTCCCTATCAGGCGGAGCCTCCCAAGCGCGGCGAGGGCGGCTTCGGCGGACCTCGCTTTGGACCTGGCGGTCCAGGCGGTCCTGGCGGATTCGCTGGTGGCGGTGGAGGTGGCTACGGCGGACCTCCCAGCGGCGGACCCGGTGGACCCGGCGGGCCCGGACCCGGCGATGGTGCACCACCGCGCTCGTTCGGCGGCCCGCGCCCCAGCGATGACGATCGCAAGCTCTACGTGGGCAACCTTCCCTACGACTGCTCTCAGCAGGACATCGAAGAAGTGGTGAACAAAGCTGCCGGCACCGCGGGCACCGTCGTTCACGTGAGCCTTCCCACCGGCCCCGACGGCCGGAAGAAAGGCTTCGGCTTCGTCACGCTCTCCAGCGCGGATGCAGCCAAGGCCGCGGTCGCGGCTCTCCAGACCGTGATGATGGCTGGTCGCCCGCTCAAGGTGAACATGGCGCAGCCGAAGGGTGAGCGCCCGCCTCGGTCGGATGGCTTCGGCGGCGGCTTCGGCGGCGGCGGCTTCGGCGGTGGCGGTGGCGGCTTCGGCGGGGGCGGGGGCGGCGGCGGTCCTCCCATTCCGGGCGCGGGCTTTGGCCCTCCGGCGCCTCCTGGTCGCAAGACCTTCGACGATCGAAAACGCAAGGCCGGCGGCAAGGCGGGCGGCGGCCCCGCGGACGACGGACCGCGCAAGAAGCGGTTCGACAACCCACGCGGCGGCGGCGGCGGCGGAGGCGGAGGCGGTGGCGGCGGTGGGGGCGGTGCCAAGAATACCGACTGGAGTGGCGGCGAGGACGACGAGTAGTCCCATGCGCTCTCTCAGACTGCCCACGACACACGCCAGGGCGCTCGCGCTGGCATTGAGCGGTCTGCTCGGCCTTCTCGGGCCGATCGGGTGCGGTGGCGATGAAGCGTCCGGCAGCGGTGCTACCAGCGACGAGGGTGGTGCCGGCGGGACGGGCGCAGAGGGTGGCGGCGGAGGCGGAGGCGGAGGCGGAGGTGGAGGCGGAAACCCCGATGGTGGCTCCGGCGGTGGAGACGCCGATGGCAGCATCACTGTCCCGCCTGGCACCTGCGGCACTGCGAACCCGCCCACGGGCTTCATTGCGAAGACCACGGTCAAGGTAGGCGCGGTCTCGCGAACGTACGCGCTCACGATCCCCGCCGGATACACCGGCACCAAGCTCTATCCGCTGGTCATCGGCTTCCACGGCGACGGCGGGACCGGCGCGCAGTATCGCAGCAGCCTCCCGATCGAAGCGGCTGCGGCCGGCAACGCGATCTTCGCGTGGCCTGACGGCACGAACAACAACAACGGTCACTCGTTCGACCAGGCCCACGACCCGCCCATGAACGCAGACGTCGATCTCTTCGACGCGCTCGTGAAGCAGGTCAGCACGACGTACTGCGTGAACGGCAAGAAGGTCTTCATCCACGGCATGAGTGGCGGCGCGTACTTCGCGAACCAGCTCGGGCGGTGGAGGGCGAGCGCGATCGCCGCTGTCGCCCCACAGTCCGGTGGCGGACCATTCGGCATCAGCGGCGCCGACTATGACAAGACCGGCAACCTCACCATCACGAACCCCGTCCCTGCGTTCATCGTTCACGGCGACGCAGACAACAGCGTCCCGCTGACCGAAGGCCAGAAGAGCCTCACGTTCTGGGAGTACGCCAACATGGCGTCCACGACGATGTCAGCGCCAGGAGGCCCGTCTCCCTGCGTGAAGCAGAGCGGCGGCAAGGCGGCCGTGTACTTTTGCAAGATACCGGGCATGGGGCATACGATCTGGAGCGGGGCGGCCGCGGGGATATGGGCGTTTTTCGCGGGGATCTGAGATGATCTCACCCCACTAGCTTGTCGATCTCCGCGACGACGCGGGTGAGCTCTGCGGCCAGTTGCTTCGTGCCGTTCGTGTGGGCTCCCTCTCCGAAGGCTTCCACCAGGGAGCGGTAGTACCAGAGCGTGCCTTCTTTTCCTCCGCGGAACCTGCACCACACGTTGTCTGCGTGCAGCCGGAGGTCCTCGAGGATCGAGCGTGCGTTGTGTACCTTGTCCGAGAGCGAGACCAGCCGCACCGGAACGGGCGCGCTCTTCACGTGCGCGAGGTAGCGCTCCTTGCGGTCGCGCCAGGGCGGCTTCGGCGTGACGTCCGTGTCGGAGCACGCCATGACGATGTCATGCACGGCGTCCCCGAAGCGCGCACGGATGGCCTCTGCGGTCTTGTGGCCTCCCTGATCCTCCACCGCGTCGTGTAGAAGCGCCGCGATCGCGACATCCTCGCTCGCGCCGTGCTCGAGGGCCAGCGCCGCGACGGCCATGAGGTGCGCCACGTACGGCGTGCCCGTTGCCTTGCGGGTCTGGGCGGCGTGGAGCGTTGCCGCGTACACCAGCGCCTCCCGGAATCGCGGGCCAAGCAGCGCAGTCGCCGGGACGGATGCGCTGGGTGCTCGTTCGGACGTCGCGTCTTCGGTCATGGGTGGTGCTGCATCCCCCTGCCCTGTGGATGGTACCCCAAAACGCACCCTTGACTTCACGGCCACCCGAACTAACGTGCGTCCTCCTTCGAGGAACCCATGCGTGATCTCATCAAAATGACCTGCGCGAACTGCAACCGCGCGAACTACACCACGACCAAGAACAAGCGGACCATGTCCGAGAAGTTCGAGATCAAGAAGTTCTGCTCCTCGTGCCGGAAACACCATCCGCATAAAGAGGGAAAGATCTCGAAGGGCTGATCGCCCTCGAGCTCTTTCCTCTTTGTTTGCCTAGTAGGGACCTTCGGTCCCCTCATTCGCTTTGCGAACGAGCCTCCCCCGCGTTGGCTTCGCCATTTCGTGCTTCGCACGAAGGGTTGGACTGTTGGGGCGTCGCTTTTTGCTGGGGTTTGGCCTGGATCGTGGGGGGATCTATTCGGTCCTGGTGCGTAGACACGCGGGGATCGCGTTGCTAAGTACGGTGCCTTGACGATCAACCGAGGACGCAGCGAAGGCGTCACATTGCGCTTCGCATGCATTCTCCCCTGCCCGACGGAGGAACGACCGCGCCATGATGTTTGATTGGCTCAACGGCCTGTTCTCGAACGATCTCGCGATCGACCTCGGGACTGCCAACACGTTGATTTACGTGAAAGGCAAAGGGATCGTCTCGTGCGAGCCCTCCGTCGTCGCCGTCCAGAAGGACGCGCGTGGCGGAAACCGCGTGCTCGCCGTCGGCCGTGAGGCCAAGGAGATGCTCGGGCGCACCCCGGGTAACATCCGCGCGGTTCGCCCCCTCCGCGATGGCGTCATCGCCGACTTCGAGATCACGGAGGCCATGCTCCGCTACTTCATCGCCCGCGCGCACAACCGCCGGACGCTGGTGAAGCCCCGCATCATCATCTGCGTGCCCTTCGGCATCACCGAGGTCGAGAAGCGCGCCGTGAAGGAGAGCGCCGAGAGCGCAGGCGCCCGCGAGGTCTACCTCATCGAGGAGCCCATGGCCGCGGCCATCGGCGCCGGCCTCCCCATCACCGAGCCCTCCGGCAACATGGTCGTCGACATCGGCGGCGGCACCACGGAGGTCGCCGTCATCTCCCTTGCCGGCATCGTGTACTCGCAGAGCGTCCGCGTCGGCGGCGACAAGATGGATGACGCCATCCAGTCCTACCTCAAGCGCAAGTACAACCTGGCCATCGGTGAGCAGACCGCCGAGCGCATCAAGATGAGCATCGGCAACGCGTACCCGCTCGAGAAGCAGCTCACGGCCGAAGTGAAGGGCCGCGATCTGGTCGCTGGCGTGCCGAAGACCGTCGTCGTGAACTCGGACGAGATCCGCGAGGCCCTCGCAGAGCCCACGAACGCCATCGTCGAAGCCGTGCTCCTTGCGCTCGAGAAGACGCCGCCGGAGCTCGCCGCCGACATCGTCGACAAGGGCATCGTGCTCACGGGCGGTGGTGCACTTCTCAAGAATCTCGACGTGCTCCTTCGCGAAGAGACGGGCCTTCCTGTCATGGTGTGTGACGATCCGATCAGCGCCGTGGTGCTCGGAAGCGGTAAGACGCTCGATCACATGGAGCTTCTGAAGGAGGTCACGATCGGCTGAAAGAGGGTCCGTTTGCGGCGGTCTCGACGACGATCCCTTCGTTGCTCAGTGCGGGCGGTGCTCACGCACGGAAGTGCGTTCCGCTCCGTCCTCCTTCCCGCCTTGGCCTCGTCGCCGATCCCGCCGCAACCGAACCCTCTTTCGGGTTTTGGATTTAGCCATGAGTCCTCTGAAGCGATACAGAGACCGCGCGATCGTGGTGGTGCTTCTGGCGCTGCCGTTCTTCTTTCTTCGCGCGAACATGAAGAAGCCGGAGAACCTGAACGCGCTGGACCGGCTTGCGTTGCGGATCAGTGCGCCCATCGAGTACGGCGTCGCCACGCTGGGACGCGGCATCTCGAACGTGATCCAGCGCATCACGTACAGCTTCTCCGTGGCGGAGCACACCGAGCAGGTGGAGTACGAGAACGCACGCCTCCGCGAAGAGAACCACAAGCTGTCGCAGCTGGAGGCGGACAACCGCGAGCTGCGTCGCCTGCTCATGTTGAAGCAATCCACGGCGCTGGACACCGTGAGCGCGGAGGTCACCGGGAAGGACTACACCGAGTTCTTCCGCGTCACGCGCGTCACGCTCGACAAGAGCTCCCGTGACATTGCGCCGCACATGCCCGTCATCTCACCAGATGGCGTGGTGGGCGCCGTGCAGCGCGTCGCGGGGGACAACGTGGACGTGCAGCTCGCCGTCGACGCGGCGTTCGGTGTGGACGTGGAGGACGAGCGCACGCACGCACGCGGCTTCGCACGCGGCACGGGCGACCCATCCAAGTACGCCTGCAAGATCGAGATGGTCGACTCGCGCGACGAGATCGAGATCGGTGATCTCCTGGTCACCTCCGGCAAGGGAAAGCTGTTCCCGCGCGGCATCCCAGTGGCGCGCGTCACCATGGTGGAGAAGCGCGAGCTCGGACGCTTCCAGGAGGTGCTCGCCGCGCCCACCGTGAACTTCTCCAAGCTGGAGAACGTGCTCATCCTGGTCCAACCCGTGGACGACGACGCGCCAAAGCCTGGCACGAAGCCGAAGGGGAAATGAGCACGTGCGCAACACGCTCTTCTTCCTGACCGGCTTTGGTCTGCTCATCGTAGAGACGCAGAGCTTCCGCATCATCCGGCTGCTCCTCGCCATGGTCGCGGGGCTCTTGCACCTCGTGTCGCTTCACCCTGGCCCGCTCGAGATCCCGGGCCTGGTGCCCTCGCTCGTGCTGCCGCTGATCCTGTTCATGGGCGTGCACGAGTATCACCTGTCGCTGGGCGCGGGCGTGGTGTTCGCGCTCGGATACATGACGGACATCCTTGGGATCGCGCCTGTGGGTCTGCACGCGTTCACGTTCGTGGCGATCTTCATCCTGGCGCGCTCCGCCGGTGTTCGGCTCGCCGCGCAGACACGGTGGATGCAAGGGCTCCTGTCCGCAGCGTTCGCGCTCGTGCACTCCGTGATGGTGCTGGTGCTGCTTGCGATCTTCGGCAACGAGGCCTGGGTGCCGCGCGCGGTGTACCCGCTGACCTTGCCGCACGTGATCGCTACGGCCATGGTCGCACCGTTCGTGTTCATGCTCGCGCAGCGGCTCCACGCAGCCACGCAGGCCAAGCGTGAAGGCGCCGGAGGCGAGGCGTGAGCAACCTCCTCGTCCCCCGCTCCGACGTGGGCGAGTTCCGGCGCCGCTACCGGTGGATGGCGCTCGTCGCGGCCCTGGCGTTTTTGGGCGTGCTCATTCGCCTGTTCCAGCTACAGATCGTGAAGGGCCACAGCTACGCGCAGATCGCGCACGAGAACATCATCCGGCGCGTCACCACGCAGACCACCCGCGGCGTCATCCGCGACGCACAAGGCCGCGTACTCGCGTCGAGCCGCCCGGGATACAACGTGTATCTGGTCCCTGGGCGCGTGATGCCCAGCGCGCGCCCGGTGCGCCGCGGCGTGAGCCTGGACGATCGCGACACGTTCCCGCGCATCGCGGAGGCGCTGCGTCTGAACCCGGACGAACGCGCGCGCATCACCGAGAGCATCCGCAACGCGTGCGTCACCGACGAGGACCGCTCGCCGTGCTGGCGACCCATCCGCGTGCGCGAAGATCTCTCGCGCGACATCGTCGCGGAGCTGAAGCAGCACGCGCAGGAGACGGCGGGCGCGGAGATCATCCAGCTGCCCGTCCGCTACTACCCGTTCAAGAACCTCGGTGCGCACATGCTCGGGTACGTCGCCGAGATCGACGGCGAGACACTGAAGCGCTACCGACCCGAGGGCTGGGAGGACCTCCTCCCGGAGGAGCGCCAGAAGGTGAACCCCATGGGCTACGAGCCCGGCGACATCCTGGGCGCCACCGGCATCGAGCGCGCGTGGGAGAGCTACCTGCGCGGGCAGCGCGGCTGGGAGAAGCGCGTGGTGGATGCGCGCGGTCGCTACCGCAGCGGACCCGACGAGGAGCGCCTCCTCGACCAGCCCACGCGTCAGGATCCGATTCCCGGCCGCGATCTCCGCCTCACCGTCGACATGGAGCTCATGCAGTCGATCGAGAAGGCCATGCGTCAGCACGAGGCCGGCGCGGTGGTCGTGGTCGACGTCCGCACCGGCCGCCTTCTCGCGCTGTACAGCAAGCCCGACTACGACGAGAACGATCTGGCCGGCGGCGGCGGACGCGAGCGCATCAGCGACACGTTCAGCGCGCTCTACAAGAACGACGAGCGTCCGCTGCTCGACAAGACCATGAGCGGCGCGTTCCAGCCCGGCTCCACGTTCAAGCCGTTCTCCGCGCTCGCGGCGCTCGAAGAGCACCTCATCGACCCGGAAGAGACGGAGCGCTGCGACGGCATTCGCTTCGAATACAAGCGCGTCTTCCACTGCACGCACGTGCACGGCAAGGTCAACATGCGCGGCGCCATCGCGCAGAGCTGCAACCTCTACTTCTTCACGCTGGCGGAGTCCGTGGGCATGGATCGCATCGCCCGCGTGGCGAGTGAGTTCGGTCTTGGGCAGAAGACGGGCCTTGGCATCAATCCGGAGTCCGCGGGGCGCATCCCCACGCGGGCGTGGTACGCGCTGCGCAACAAGGGACAGTTCGTGAAGGGCTTCACCTTCAACATGTCCATCGGTCAGGGCGCTACCACCGTCACGCCGCTGCAGCTCGCGCTCGCATATGCGGCCATCGCGAACGGTGGCACGGTGTACATGCCGGAGGTGGTGCGCGCCGTCGAGACCAGTGATGGCGCCGTTGTGCAGGACTTTCCACCACGCGTCCGCCAGAAGGCGAAGATCCAGCCGGAGAACCTGTCGCGCGTGGCCGACGCGCTTGCCGCCGTCGTCAACGACGAGAAGGGTACGGCATACCCGGTGCGCGACGCCTCGCTCGAAGTGGCCGGCAAGACGGGCACCGCGCAGACCGGCTACGTCACGACCGCCAAGGACGATCCGAAGCGCGCCTGGTACTTCGAGCGCGACCACGCGTGGTTCGCCGCGTTCGCGCCGATCAAGTCACCCGAGATCGCCGTCATCGTGCTCGTGGAGCACGGCGGCTCTGGCCCCACGCAGGCAGCGCCCGTCGCCATGCAGATCGTGAAGGACTACCAGCGCATCCAGCGCGAGCAGAAGGCGCCTCCCACCGCGAAGAAGCCCGGGGCCACGCCATGACGACGGGCGGGAAGTCATGATGCGCGGGCTCTCCCGGCGGGACGCACGGCTCTTCGGTCGCGCACGCGAGCACTTCGACTGGGCGCTGTTCCTGTGCGCGTGCGTGCTCGCCGTCATCGGCGTCATCAATTTGTATTCTGCAACCAGTGTCTCGAAGGCCGCGCTGTCCGAGGTGTACATCCAGCAGGTGTACTGGCTCGTGCTCGGCGGCATCTTGGCCACCGTGGTCGCCGCCATCGACTACCGCCACTTCGAGCGCCTTGGATACGTGCTCTACGGACTCGGCATCATCTTGCTCTTGCTCGTGTTCGTGCTCGGCAAGGACATCCGCGGGAGCTCGCGCTGGATCTACATAGGCAGCTTCAGCTTCCAGCCGAGCGAGTTCATGAAGCTGTTCCTGGTCATCGCGCTCGCGAAGTACCTCCACGACGATCCCAAGAGCGAAGGGCGCAAGCTCGTGGACCTGCTCATCCCCACGATCATCGCGGCCGTGCCCATGGTCCTCATCCTGAAGCAGCCCGACCTGGGGACCGCGCTCATCCTTGGCCTCATCTTCGCCACCATCTGTCTGCTCACGAAGATCCAGTGGCGCAGCGTCGTCACGCTCATCGTCTCGGCGGGCATCGCGCTGCCACTTGCGTGGAGCTACGTGCTGAAGGACTACCAGAAGAAGCGCATCACGGACTTCTTGAACCCGGATGCGAACATCCTGGGCTCCGGCTGGCACGCGCACCATGCGCGCATCGCCATCGGCGCGGGCGGCGTGGTTGGTGAAGGCTTCATGCGCGGCACGCAGAACCAGTATCTGTTCTTGCCTGACCAGCACTCGGACTTTCCGTTCGCGGTCTACGCAGAGGACTGGGGCTTCATCGGCTGCGTGCTGCTCGTGCTGCTCTACGCATTCCTTGTGCTGTGGTCGTTGCGCATCGCCGCGACCGCGAAGGATCGCTTCGGTGCGGTGCTCGCGGTTGGCGTGGGCGCGCTGATGTTCTGGCACGCGTTCTTCAACCTGGGCATGGTGACGGGCATTCTTCCCGTCGTTGGTGTCACGCTGCCGCTCTTCTCCGCAGGTGGCTCGAGCGTGCTCACGATCATGATCGGCATCGGGCTCTTGATGAACGTATCGATGCGACGCTTCTATCAATCGGGTTGAGTGCGGCGTGCCTGTGATCCGCCAGTGAGAGCGGACGCGTTGCGCTGAATCTAAGTCAATGTGTGCACGCGCTAACTGCACGATGACGCACTGCGATTGGTCACACAAACTCCCACAAATCGTAGTCTTTGTGGGGTCTCTAACCCTTGCCTGGGGAAGCGCCGATCCACTTTCTGCGGTAAGAGTACGCCCTCATGCGAAACCCAGTTGCTGCACTCTTCGCTGTTGGTCTCATCACCGCCTTCGTCGCCTGCGCGAACGGCAGCTCTGATGATCCTTCCACTGACACCAACGGAACCGATCCGAACGTGGACTCGGGTGTTGGTACCCAGCCGGCGAACAACGGCGGTGGCGGCGATGGCAACAACAACAACACCACCGACTCCGGCAGCGGCGGCGGCAACACCGGCACGGACTCTGGCGGTGGCGGCACCGGCACGGACTCTGGCGGTGGCAGCACCGGTACGGACTCCGGTGGCGGCGGCACGACCATGGACCAGTGCGACACGAACCCGAACTCGATCGCGGGCGCCGCATACACGTTCGCGTACACCAAGCTGGCGGACCCAACGGCGGTGCCGTGTCCGTGCGTGGTCGGCCAGTGCTGCTACGACAACCACGTCTGGCCGGCGGCCTGTCTGAAGAAGTAGGTCACTGAGCGAGGCGCAGGATGCCGACGAAAGAAGGCGCTTGTGCAATGAGGGCGCTGCCGGTGGCGGTGAGCGCGCCGTTCGTGTCGATGCGGAACGCGGTCACCGTGCCGGAGCCCTGGTTTGCTGCGTAGAGGAGCGCGCCGTCGGGCGTGAGCGTGAAGTCGCGCGGCGTCTTGCCGCCGGTCTTCGTGGGCGTTCCCTTCATCGTGAGCTTGCCGCTCGTTCCGTCGACGGAGAAGGTGGCGATGCTATCGTCGCCGCGGTTCGAAGCGAACACCCAGTTACCTGTAGGATGCACCCAGATTTCCGCGCCCGTGTTGCCGACGACAGCACCTGCGAGCGTGGACGTGGTGTCCACCGCGGAGAGGCGCCCCGTGGTCGCGTCGAACGAGAGCGTGGTGACGGTGCTCGCGTTCTCCGCGATCAGGTAGGCCCACTTTGCGTTCGGGTGGAACGCGAGATGGCGCGGACCTGCGCCGGCTGCCGTTGCGAGCGTGGGAGTCGCATTCGGAGTGAGCGTGCCCTTCGCCACGTCGAACACGTACTGCGCGACGTAGTCCGCGCCCTTGCAAGGCACGAACACGAAGTGATTCGTAGGGTCGGCGATGATCATGTGCGCGTTGGCGCCAGCCATCTTCGAGCTCACAGCGGCGCCAAGCGAGCCATTGGCACCGACCGGAAGCACGGCGACCGTCCCGTCACCATAGTTCGCAACGAAGACCCACTTGCCAGTGGCGTCCACGGACAGATGCGCAGGTCCGTTCCCCGTCGACGACACGACACCAAGAAACGCGATCACGCCAGACTTCGGATCGATCCCGTAAGCCGCGACCCGCCCCGCGGTCGCCTCATCCAGAGCGTACAAGTTCGTCCCCGATCGATTCCAAGCGAGAAAAGAAGGGCTACTTCCGATCGAAGCCATCGACCCCTTCGCCGTCAACGAGCCACTGGACTCATCCAAGGAGAACCAAGAAATGTTCGGCCCATACCCGCTGACGTAAGCCACAAGAGGCCCCTTGGAAACAGAAGCGTCCACTACACCCCCATCGAAGCCCAACGAACCATCCAGACGCAACCCAGCATCGCCCGACACGTCGCCACCGTCATTGACAGGAGCCAAAGCCCCCCCAGCCCCACCACAACCCACACCAACAGCCACGCCAAACAGAGCCAACCACGACAACGACGACGACCCCGACATCGACTTCGACATCGACATCGACATCGACATCGACGACGACCCCGGCCCTGACTCTGACCTAGACCCGAGCATCCACCCAGACCTCACCCGAAAACAAACGCCACGCAAACGCACCGTATTCACCGCGCAAGAACACGCGTCGTGAATGGGGCGGATCGGTGCGCCGGCGCCCGTCAGGCGAGGCTTCGAGCGAGCACGGAGCGGAACGTACACCGGTACGTGAGCACCGCGCGCAGCTCGAAGGCTCGCCTGACGGGATGCCAGCGCGTCGAGGCGCCCCCATTCACGGTTTGGCGCCTTGGAGGACCATTAGGTGGAACTTGCCGAACTCGCTCTGACCGAGCGTGAACAGGATCTCCACGAGGAGGCGATACGGAGTGTCTGCGTCGGCGATGATGATCGCTTCGCTGGACGAGGGATCTTTGCCGGTCGCTTGCCGGATGATGCGGTCCTTCTCGCGCCAGCTCTGGAGGGCGTTTGCGAGCGGCACGATGTAGAGATCGTTCGGGCCGGAGCGCTTGTACTTGCCCTCGATGCCGTGTGTGGCGTCGGCGGGGACGGGCGCGACCTGGTTGTCGTCCACGACGATGGCTGACTTCGAGATGAGCACCGGAAGACCATCCTGCGAGGCCTCCGTGGTGAGAGTGCTCTTCGGCATCGTCAGGTCCTTCGACTGCGGAAGCGACGCGGATGACTGGCTCATGCTCTTGAGCAAGAAGACGAGGATGATCGTCATCATGTCGAGCATGGCGGTGATGTTGAGGTAGTTGCCTTCGCCGGGCTCACCCGCGCGGCGCTTCTGGATGCGGAGCGCGCGCTTGAAGGTGGCCATGCCGGCCGGCTTGGTCGGCGCAGGCGGGGGACGGGGTCCGCCGGGAGGAGCACCGGGACCACCGGGACCACCGCCTGAGGCACCTGCTGCAGGATTCTGATTAGCCATGTGAGCTCATGAACCTTTGCGGGCTACTGCCTGCACTACTTGGCCAAACCGAAGTTGACCTCGGGGAAGAGGTCGTCGCCCTTGTCGGTCTTGCGCAGCGCGTCCATCGCGCCGATCACCGCCGAATACGGGATCTGCGGGTTCGCGCTGATGGTGACCTGCGTCTCGTCCTTGAATGCCTCGGACAGGCCCTTCAGCTTGGTCGCGCATGCGTTGAGCTGCGTGTAGTCGTACTCGTTGCCCTTCTTCGGCACCGCGAGGCCGGGGCCGGGGTCATTGCAGCCCGGGGCGATGTTGCCCCCGCGAGCCTTGATGCTGAACCCATCGGGGACGACGATGACGGTGAGCCCGAGGGTGGGGACCACGGGGCCCGCCTTCGCAGCACCACCCGCGCGCGGAGGGAACGTGTCGATGGTCGCGGTGAACGTCACGCTCACCGTCGCGAGCACGAACATGAGAACGTTCGTGACGATGTCGAGGAACGGAATGATGTTGAGCTCGCCGCCCTCTTCATCAGGGGCGAGCTCCTTCACCGCAGCAAGGCGACGGACCTTGCTCCGCTGCGCTGCCGTCAGCTTCTCTTTGACTTCTTCAGCCATGAGGGGTTCTTCAGACCTTCAGGTCAGGAAGCTCAGTAGCCGCCCGGACGCGTCTGGATGGAGAGCAGGTTGAAGACGCGCTCCATGGTGCCATCCAGATCGTGCTGAATGTTCTTCGCGCGCTGGTGCAGGATGAGGTGCGCGATCATGCACGTGACGGCGATCGCGAGACCGAGCGCCGTGTTGTACATGGCCTCGGCGATGCCGTTCGCGAGAACGCGCTGACGATCCGCGGCGGAGAGGCCGGGAGCGGCAACTGCGCCGAACGTGTGGATCAGACCGTACACGGTGCCGAGAAGACCAAGCAGCGTGGCGATGTTCGCCAGCGACCAGAGAGCGCCGATGCGCTTCTCGACCGCGGGCTTGAGCTCGCCGAGCTTCTCGCTCATGGCGGCGTCGATCTCGTCCGGGCCCTTGTTGGCGTGCGTGAGGCCAGCCTTCACGAGCTGGAGCGTGGGGTAGTCACCGCCGTCGCACAGCTTGATGGCGCGGTCGATGTTACCCGCGGTCACGAGCTTCTTGATCTGCGCGAAGAACTCCTTGGAGTTAACGCGATACTTGGTGAGCTGGAAGGCCGCACGCTCGATGATCATCGCGATCACGATGGCGCTGACGACGAGGTTGATGGAGAGGAACGTCGGGTTCTCCTTGAACGCCTCCATCAAGCCGCTGCTGCTTCCGCCGCTCGACGCAGACGTACCCGCGCTCAAAAGTGCAACGAACATCCCCAACGCTCCTTTCTCAATCTCTTCATGACCAAATCGTTTGTGTGACCCGAGTCGCGTTAGCGGCCCCGGATCCATCGACTGCGTGCGCCCGAACAACAAGCGTCGACGTCGAAAAAGCTCGATGTACCGAGCGAGTGGGGACCACGATACCGGGAGTGTTCTTTCAAAGTCAATGCTCGAACGGACACGGGCCACGAAGTCCTCTCTCTCCGTGCCCACGAACGAGAAAGGGCCGAGCCCACGCACGGCGACTTCGACCCTCCGACCCCGACCTTCCCACCCCGACCTCGACCTCGACCTCGACCTCGACCTCGACCTCGACTTCGACCTCGACCTCGACCTCGACCCCGACCCCGACCCCGACTTCGACCTCGACCTCCACCTCGACTTCGACCTCGACTTCGACCTCGACTTCGACCTCGACCTCGACCCTCGACCTCGACCTCGACCCCGACCCTCGACCTCGACTTCGACCCCGACCTCGACTTCGACCCCGCGACCTCGATTCCCCGTGACCCATTACTGAGGAGAGTGTTGGGCACCGACACGGGCATGTTCACGTTTTCGAGGGGGGACGCGATTCAGCTTGGGACTTGGCTTTTCTGTATTGTGCTTGGTACGATTGTGTGCTCGCGGGGTCCAGTGTCGCAGGAATCCCCGGCAAACCAGCGGAACTGTAAAACTTTAGCCTTACGCTAAAAGCGGATTCCGCCCAAAAAGCGCCCAAACTCTATTGACGGTGGGGGGTCCGAAGGGGGAAGCTGTCGCGCCCGCAAGGTTGAGGAGCCTCCCTCCTTATTTTGGGAGTCTCACTCCTTATGAAGCTTTGCCAGGGGCGATGAGTTCGGTTACTGGTTTCGGGTCTGATCTGGGGTTTACCTCTTTATTTTTTGCGTCACGAATTCGGCCAGCAGCTTCCTCCAGCGTGTAGGAGCTCGCGGCGTCCTCTGAAGGAGACGGGTCAATGTCATCTCTCTGGAAGCACTACACAGACGGCAAGTGGGGCATGCACATCATCCTGTTCTGGTCGATCGTGACCATCGGGATCATCATCGAGCGTGCGCTCTACCTGTACGGCTCGTCGATCAACAAGGACGTGTTCCTCGCTACGATGCAGAAGTGCATCCTCGCGGGCGACGTGGCCAAGGCCGTGAAGATGTGCAGCGCCGCGAACGCGCCGCTCGCGCGCATCGTGCAGGCCGGTCTCGTGAAGGTGAACCGCCCGGACGAAGAGGTCCAGGCCGCCATGGACGAAGCGGCTCTCCGTGAGATCCCGAAGCTCGCCAAGCGTACCAGCTACCTGGCGCTCCTCGCGAACCTCGCGATGCTCACCGGCCTCCTCGGAACCGTGTCTGGCCTCATCGCCAGCTTCGGCGCCGTCGCCGGAGAGTCAGTGGACGCGAGCCAGAAGGCCCGCATCCTCGCCGAAGGAATCTCCGAAGCCATGAACTGCACGGCCTTCGGTCTCATCGTCGCCCTCCTGGGCCTGATCGGCTTCGCCGTCCTCAACGGCAAGACCCAGCAGCTAGAAGACGACATCAACGAGGCCTCAGTCCAGGTCCTCAACCTGGTCGTAACCAACCGCCAGAAGGTCAACCTCAGCGGCATGCCCCAAGCGGCTTGATCCGCCGGCGTTCTTCGCCGACGGCTCACCTGCAGTACGTTCTTAGTGCTCACCTGCAGTACGTTCTTGGTGCTCACCTGCAGTACGTTCTGGTGCTCAGCTGCAGTACGTTCTTAGTGTCTCTGGTGCGAGCGCAAGCAAGCACGCCGTTTCAAGTGCCGTAAGATCCCCGGCACGCTTCCTCTAGGGCGAGAAAGAAATTTTTCGCCCTCGGTCAGGTCGAGGCTTCGAGCGAGGCCAAGGCGCGACTGAGGACCGCGCGGAGCGACCTCCCGGTCGTGAGCACGGACCGGAAGGAGCAACGCAGGGATCGCTCGAATGCTCGACCTGAACGAGGGCGAAAAATGGGTGGTGTAGACGTTGGTGGCGCTAGCGGTGGACGGCGGAAGACTGACTCGGAGGTCAACATGATCCCGATGATCGATCTCCTCATGGTCACCATCTCGTTCTTGCTCATCACGGCCGTGTGGTCGCACATGTCCCGCATCAACGCGGACGCGCAGGTGCCAGGACCGCCCCGACCGGACACGGAGCAGACCCCGCAAGAGCCGGAGAAGACGCTCCACATCGAGATGCGTACCCCGGACAAGTTCACGCTCATCTGGAAGCAGGGCGGCACGGTTGTCAGCACGGTCGACGTCGCTCGCCGCGACAACGTGATCGAGAACAACCACGTGAAGGAGGTCCACTACCCCGACCTCGGCGCGAAGATCGAGAGCGAGTGGAAGACCACGGGCCAGCACCGTGATGCCACCGACAAGAAGTTCGACCAGGCCGTTCTCCACACGGACAACGAGACCCCGTACGTGAACCTGATCGGCGTCATCGACGCCATCTACACGCCCAAGCGCGACTACGGCGCGGGCGGCAAGATCGAGAAGATGCCGGCCCTGAACGTGACCTTCGCGGTCAACTGAGGAATCTGCAATGACCGTTCAAAAGCCTGGCCGACGTCTGATGCACTTCGTGCCGCTGCACTTCGTCCACAAGAAGGTGACCGGCGGTGGACAGCGTCCGATCGCTGCGGGTCTGTCGCTCACCAGCATGATCGACTTCCTCGTCGTGACCGTCGTTTTCCTCCTGATGTCGTTCAGCGCATCCGGAGAGCTGCAGGTCGCGAAGGGCGTCACCATCCCGAAGGCGCAGAACACGCTCGACATGATCGACGCGCCCATCGTCGCGATCTCGGGTCGTCAGATCCTGGTCAACGGGCAGCCCGCCGGTAACACGCAGGCGATCGAGGACAGCAAGCGCATGCAGCGCGTGGACGAGCTCTTCAACTCGCTCAAGCAGCAGCGCGAGCACTGGAAGCAGGTCTACCCGAACAAGGACTTCCCCGGCGTCGTCGTTCTCCAGATCGATCAAGACGTGCAGGCCGTGGTCGTGAAGAGCGTGTTCCAGACGGCGGCCTTCGCCGGCTACCCGAACGTGAGCTTCATGGTCAACCAGATGCCGCACGCGAGCGAGTAAACCTCTCCGCGTGAGAGAGCCGCGAAAGAGCCCGCGTCATGCGGGCTTTTTCTTTGGAGCAGCCACTGCATGAATCGCGATAGAGGACTGAAGAGCATCAAGGAAGCGCGCCAGGAGCGCGTGTCCCGCAAGTTCGGGCGGCCCACGGGGACTGCGGCGATCGTCGTGGTGGTCGGGCTCTTGCTCGTGCTGCTCGGGAACTACTTCTGGACGGAGCGGAAGCTCGATGCGAAGCGCGAGGCCGTACTCTCGCAGCAGCGCGCCGCGCTCGCCACGCTCGGTGCGGAGTGGTTTCCGCTGCGGGACAGGATCGAGGGCATCGTCATGGCGAACGCCAACGACTACCTGGGCGATCAGACCGCGACCGAGGCGACCACCTGGGATTTTCGCGCCATCCCCGGCATCTATCTCCGCCTGCGCACGGCGGACGCACAGAACGTGAAGGACCTGCGCGCGGCCGGCGGGGAGTCGCGCCGGGACGGCTTCACCGCGTGTCTGCTTCGCACGCAGTCCGCCGAGGACATGGACGCGGGCCAGTCCGAGGATCGGCCGTGGAACCTGCGTCAAGCGTACATGTCCACGCGCGTGCTCACGGACGAGTGGACGCACGAGGTGAAGACCGCGAGCGACGAGATGCGCGTGCGTGTCTTCGAGGAGCAGTACGACAAGGCCAAGCGCGAGGAGATCCCCGTCGCGGTGGACATCGTGAAGCGCGCGCAGTTCTTCCTGCTGGTCCTGGACGAGGACACCCCCGAGGCAAGGGCCGACCAGGATGGTGGACCGCTCACGCTGCAGGCGCTGGAGCTCTACTCGCACGCGTCGCGCGTGATCCTGTTCAACCTGAATACGAACAAGCTCGAGATGCGCCTCCGCCGCACGCCGCAGACCAAGTTCTATCTGGCCGGTGAGAACCGCGCGCTCCCGCAGGAGTCGCGCGACGCCATGGTCCGCCAGGTGAACAACTGCGGGCTGGCCACGGACGTGAAGCGCGCACTCAAGATGAAATGACGCGTCCGGCCGCGAGCACGTGAACGTCCGCGAAGTTCACGCCTGAAGGAGCCTCGGGGAGCGCGGTGCCCGCGCGCGCATGGAGCACTCCGGCATCAAAGCCGCCGATCGCCGCGGATAGCGCCTCTGCGCGCCTCGCGAACGAGCCCGCGTGGACGACGGCGCCCGCGGTGCCGCTCCCACCATCCACGCCATCCGTGGCGCCAGCAAGGAACGCGACGCCAGCGGGAAGGCGCGACGCGAGCAGCGCGCAGAGGTGCGTGCATCGACCCCCGCGACCGTGCACCGCTGGCACCTGCATGCCGGGTTCGGCGGCACGCACGACCGCGGTCCCAGGCTGAAGCTTGCGTGCAATATGCAT
Source organism: Polyangiales bacterium (assembly GCA_038230375.1). Lineage (GTDB taxonomy): Bacteria > Myxococcota_A > Polyangia > Polyangiales > Polyangiaceae > JANXLV01. The sequence goes on from JBBRNJ010000022.1 coordinate 40,763, forward strand.
GTATTTGGAAACGAGCGCGCCAACGTCTGCGTCGGATGGCGGCAGCACGCGCACGGCGAGGCCGGTCTGGGCAAGCGCCCGCGCGATCTCACGAGCGAACCAGCGCGGCGATGCGATGATCTCGAGATCGGTGATCGCGGACCTACGCGGCTTCAGCGTCTCGACGAGAGAGAGCGAGCTGTGTTCCGGAGCGAAGCGATGAAGCACCTTCGCAGCCTGTTTGCGCGTGGTCGGGTCCGGTGACGTCGGGCCAGAGCCTATGTCCCACGGCGTATCGCTGAGAACGTCGCTCACGACCAGCGTCACGACACGCGCGTGACCGGCGGCGCGCAGCAGCGCACCACCCTTGATGCCCGAGAGATGGCGGCGCACCACGTTCACCTCCGAGATGGTCGCGCCCGCGCGGAGCAAGGCATCCGACAGTGCTCGCTTCCTCGCGAGCGACACGCCGACCGGCAAGGACAAGAGTGCGGAGGCGCCACCCGACACGAGCACCAGGAGGTTCTGGCGCTTCGCATTGGGTCCGTTTGCGGCTCTGCCGGCGAGCGCGAGTGCTCGCTTCGCGGCACGTACACTTCGTGCGTCCGGGAGCGGATGGGCCGCATGCATGTAATATGCACCTTTTCGAGAGCGCGGCAGCCTGGTCCCGTCCGGTGCGACGACCAGGCTCTCCTGCACGGTGGCGCCGGCGGCGGCGAGACCGAGCAATGCGCCCTTGAACATCGTCAGTGCGGCCTTGCCGATCGCTATCACGCGCCACGCCTCTCCCTCCATGGCCCGCCGCGCGATGGCATCACGGGTACGCTCGCGAACGCGCGCCTGTGCGCCGCGCAGAGCGTCACGAAAGACGCGACGGAGCAGCGGAGCCACGTTCACTCCGGTGCGCGATCGCCCGCGTCGATGAGGTGCGCGCCGATCACCTGATGCCACGCGAGCGTGATGCCCACGAAGAGCGCGCGATCCGTCGGCCCCTGCACGGTCTCGCCGGCCAAAGCGCCATCGCTCCAGCGGCAGCCGCCATGCGTGGCAATGAAGAGCCCCGTGGCGCGCGAGAAGATCGGGATCTCCAGGCCCAGGCCCGCCTGGAAGCCAGGCTTTGCGCCGAACTGACGTCCCTGCGGCTGCTGCGCGAAGCCGCCGAGCTCCAGGCCGAACGAGTCGAGCAGCATGTCGGCACGACCCTGATCGAACTCCTTGCCCGTGAGCCAGCGCGCGAGGAAGAGCGGACGGAGCTCCAGGCCGAACGCGAGCACGCGCTCTGGCTCCGCGTCCTTGAAGAAGGCCTTGTCCTCGTACGTGACGAACAGCCCAGACGTGGACATGTAGCGCGCGCGGAGATCCACGGTGGTGCGCGGCGCACGGGGCCCGAACGTCGCGCCAAGGCCACCGACGAGCGTGAGATCGCCGTCCAGGCGACCCGCGGTGGGCTCGTCGGCGCGGGCCACGTGCGGCGTGGACGCGAGAAGCGCCGCAAGTAGCCCGAAGAGCGCGATCGAAGCCGTTTTCACTCAGAGCCCCAGCGCTGCCGTGATGTCGTCGCGGAGCTCCGCTGCAAAGACCAGACGCACGCGCGTCAGCACCTGACCCGCAAGCCGCGCGAGCAGGAAGCTCACCTCGGACAGTGGACGTTGCGGACCCTTGGCGAACACGACCATGAGCGGATCGGCCTCCGCGCCGAACGGGGTGTCGCTCGCGACGTCCAGACCAACGTAGACGCGCTCGTCGAGACCGCGCGAGCGAGCCACCTCGCGTGCCTTCTCCAGCGCCAGTAGCCGGCCCTCGGGCAATGCCTGCTCGCCGAACAGCTCCAGTGTCTTGAAGAGCGAGCGCACCCTCACGCGCTTGCAGAGATCCGCGAGCGGTTTGTCCTGGCTGTCCTCCCAGCCGCGCATGGCGACCGCAAGCACGCCGTCGTCGAGCTCCAGGTATTCGCGCAGGGGCGGCGCGGCGCCATGCGCAGCGAGCTCCACCGCCCTGGGCGTGAGAGGCAAACGCATGCCCTCCGCGATGAGCTCCGACGCGCGCCCGAGCACGGTCCGGATCATCCACTCCGCGGAGCGCGTGGCCTTGTGCAGGTAGACCTGCTGGAACATGAAGAGGCGCGCCAGGAGAAATGCCTCGATCGCGGGGAGCCCTTTTGCGCCGTCGATCGCGAGGCCGGGCGCAGCGTCCGCGGTCGCTCCTGGTCCAGGCTTTCCGAAGCGAAGGCTGCGGAGGAGCCAGTCCAGATCGAAGAGGCCATAGCGCACGCCGGTCTCGTGCGCGTCGCGCAGGAGGTAGTCGCAGCGGTCCACGTCGAACGTGCCGCTCACGGCCTTGGCTATGTACGCGAGCGGATGCTCCCCGCGGACCAGCGCTGCGACGCGCGCGGGCATGCCTGGATCCATCTGCGTCAGCACCTTGTTCACCCCGGTGGAGTCGGACAGGATGATCTTCTCCGTCCAATCCTCGTGGTGCGCGGTGCCGGGGATCGCGTCCTCGAACAGGTGAGAGAGCGGGCCATGGCCGGCGTCGTGCAGGAACGCGGCGGCGAGCGTATCGCGCGCGGTCTCGCTGGTGAGCTGCTGCCAGTACGGAAGCTCTCCATGGATCTGACGGATGCGCGCGATGAGGCGCTTCATCACGTACGCCGCGCCGATGGCGTGCGCGAAGCGTGAGTGCTCCGCCCCCGGGAACGCATACGACGCTACGCCGAGCTGACGGATGCGCCTGAGGCGCTGCATTTCCTCGGTGTCCATGAGGAGCTCGACCACGCGCTCCTCCTCGGACTCGAACTCGACGAGGCCATGGACGGGGTCTCGGAGGATCATCGCGCGTTCTCCAGCAGGGTGGTCAGTGTCTCGCCGTCATCCGTGTGGATGCGCACCGCAGGCGTGCCCTCGAACGACGCAGGAAGGGAGAGCATGGCGTCCAGCGGCGTCGCCTTCTTTCCCGGAACGCGCGCGCGCGAGGCGGCAGCGGTGAAGGTCCCGTGGACATCCGTCTCGCCGACGCTCCACGAGAGCGGCTCCTTCGGATGTTCCAGGACGATCTCACACGTGCCGTCGAGCAGCCTTCGCGAAGCGGCCTTCACGCGTGGGCTCGCCTTGCCCTTCGCATCCGCACCATTCGCCACGGCGACGGGGTCACCGAGCGTGGACACCGAGAACCCCATTCCCGCGCGGATGAAGCGCGCGCGAGAGGTGAAGATCGCGCCCGACTGCGCGTCCGACACGATGGCGCGGCGACCCGTGACGTGTGCGGCCTCTGCGGTGGTGCCGCTGCCCGAAAACACGTCGACCACCAATCCCCCGGGCTTCGTGCCGCAAGCGATGATGCGCTCGAGCAGCGCGCGGGGCTTCTGTGTGGGGTAGCCGGTGCGCTCGTCCTTGGCGACATGACGGACGGGCGCGATGTCGGTCCAGAGTGTGTCGACGGGGCGCTCGCGGCACCAGCGACCTTCGTCGTCCTGGACGAGGAAGTACTTGATGTAGACCTTGCCGGAAGCCGTGCGATGAACGCGGCCGATCTTGTCGAGCTTCGCGATCGACTCGTCCGTGTAGTCGCCGCGCGGCGCGCTGGTGAAGAGGCGGCCCTGCTCGTCCTTGCGCATGGCGCCGTCGTCGATGGGCTCCTTGCGCAACGGTGGGACCAGCACCGCGTCCTTCTTCCCGTAGACGACGATGGTGTCGAGCGTGCGTCCGAACTGACCGCTCTTCGCCTGGCGCCCCAGGTTCGGCGCGCGCTTCCAGATGACCTCATTCAGGAAGCACTCACGCCCCATGATCTCGTCCAGGAGCACGCGCACCAGGTACGCGGCGCGCCAGTCCAGATGCACCCAGATCGTGCCGCGTGGAGAGAGCAAGCGCGTGAGCGCCTCGAGCCTTGGCGCGAGCATGTCGAGGTACGCGCCTGCGCCGCCGTCCTTCTTTCCCCAGCGGTCCCCGTAAGCAACACTCCGGTGCACGCGCCCGTCGGCGTTGCCATCTAGCCGCGCCTCCAGGATGTAGTCGGTCTGCGAAAGGAACGGAGGGTCGACGTAGACGAGGTCTACCTTGCCGGCGAGCTGCTCGTCCTCGAGCAGGCTCGTCACCGCGAGGGCGTCGCCCTGGATGAGCCGGTGTGTCTGATCGCCGTAGCGCTCGGAGGTGTGGAGCGCCTCCACCGGGTGCTCGCGCTGGTCGCGGTCTTCGCGCTGGTCGCGTTGGTCGTGATTGCGGAACATGCGTCCAGGCCACGCGAGCACGGGGCCGGCGTCCGCTGCTGGGCCTGCTGTGCGCGTTGTTTGGGTTGTGCGACGGCTGGCCACGACGGGCACCGATGTTACCAGAAATGCGCGACTCCCAGACGCCAACGCCACATGCGACGGGGCTTCGACTTGGGGTGACAAGTGGAGCGACCAGGTCTACGTTTATTGTTGGTGCCTGCTATTGCCCTCGTCACCCATCGGCTCGAGGCTGTGCTCAGGGCATTGCCCGCCGCGGAGCTACGCGCCATCATCGACCGCCTCGGCTTGACGATCGATCCGGCGAAGCGGCTCGATCCGCCGTCGCAGCTGGCCCGCGCGCTCGTCGCGCTACCAGAGCTCCGCGAACCGGCTCGTTTACCCGAGGCGAGCGCCGCCCTCCTCCATCGCGTCGCCGAAGCGAAGGGCCAGCTCGTGGTGCCTGCCCTTCCGCCAGCGCTTGGACCGCTCGCTGCGCGCGGGCTGCTGTTCGCGCGGGGCAGCAAGACCTCCGTGGAGCTGATCCTCCCGTCCGCGTTCCTGTTGCAGCTTCGCTCGTGGGACGGCGAGGACCCGCGCGGAATTCGCGCGCTCCTGTCGCAAGCGTCCATGGAGACGCTGAGCGCGATCGCTGGACACTACCTGGGCAGGCCGGCCACCCCGCCCATCGCGCTCTCGCTGGAGGCCGCGTGGGAGGTGCTGGGCGACAACGAGAAGCTCTCCGCGGAAATAGACAAGCTGTCGCCGACGGAGCGCCGCGTGCTCGAAGGCGTGGAGCACGACGGCGGTGAGGTCGACACGGAGGAGCTCCTCGAGCTCGAGCGCGAGCCGCTACGCCTTCGCACGGCCACGGGTGCGACGCCTTCACGGCGCGGCGTCGGCTTCTCGCTGGAGCGCCGCGGCCTTTTGATTCCGGTGCATCCGAACCGGCACGTGGTGCCCACGGAGGTCTCTCGCATCATCGGCGCGAAGAGGCACGAGGAGCGAGAGCAGCGGCGAGCGCAGGTGTTGTCGGTGGTGCTCGCGGTCGACCACGCCCCGCGCCGCGCGCGGTTCTCGCATGATCCTTCGCCGCTCGCGCTGGGCATGAGCCTCGCCATCCTCGAGCCCGGCAATGAAGTGCGCTCCAACGTGGGTACACCCAAGTCGCTGATCGTGAAGCTTTCTACCCGCTTCGGCCGCGACAACGGGCAGGTAGCGCTCATCGGCGCGCTGTGTCGCGCGGTCGGACTCTGGGGCCCCACCGCGCAGAATTCGGGCGGGCCTCCCGGCTCGCTCACGCTGGACGAGCTCTCCTTCCACCTCTATCGCGCATGGGCGCGCGGCGGCGCATGGGATGAGGCGCGCAAGGAGCCTGAGGTCCTCAGACTCGCGCTGGAGGCGCGCGACTCCAGCCCGGTCGGTGCGATCCGCGCGATGGTGCAGAATGCGCTGAAAGACCTGGGTGAGGATCGCTGGGTGCCGTGGACGCAGCTTCAGGGTTACTTGAAGAGTGATCATCGCGTGCCCGGGCTCGCGCGACTGTTCCGCCGCTGGGCAGAGCGAAACGGCACGGAGATCGTCGAGCCGCTCGACGTGGCGCGTCGCATCGTGACGGAGAGCCTTCCGGCGCTCGGCGTGGTGGACCTTGGCGAGGGCGAGACCACCACGGGCGGTGCCACGGACGAGATCGCGCTGCGCCTGACGCCGCGCGGCCGCGCCATGCTGTCCGACAAGACCTCTTCCGAGAAGGAGAAGACCAAGTCGAAGTTCCTCGACACGCACGTGCTCCAGGTCGGCACCAGCGCCCATGTCCACGCGGTCCTCGCGCTGTCCACGCTCGTGGAGGTCGGACGCGTCGCCGACACGCTCGACCTGATCGTCGCGCCGCAGACGCTCGCAAAGGCGCTCGCCGCAGGCTTCGAGGCAGACCAGGTGCGTCAACGCATCGAAGAGGTCGCTCCACTGCCGGAGACCCTGTCGCGCACGCTCGCGCAGGCCAGTGTCGTGCTCGGCCGCTGCACGTTCGAGCCAGCGGCCGGGTTCCTCTGGGTCGAGGACAAGAACATCCTCGAGCTCCTGCGCACGCGCAAGGCCACAGCGGAGCTCTTCGTGGAGCCGTCGCCACCGTCAGGTTTGCTGGTGCAGGCCAGCGTCGACCTGGACAAGCTGGTCCGGCGCTGCCGTACGATCGGCATCGAAGTCGTGTACGACGGCAACGTGATCCGCGCACGCGCGATGGGCACCGGCGGCACCCCACTCCCTCGCTCTCTCACGCCCCCGCCCGGCAAAGTGACCGCCGTGAGAAGCCTTCAGCGCTCCCCCACGCCGCCCCCAGTGGCCGTGCGCAAGACCGAGAAGTGATCCCTTCCGTCGTTCCGGTGAATCTCTCTCAGACGGTGGGCAGGTGCTTCGCTCCTGGCGCGGCATCCATGAACTCGGCGAAGAAGTCGTTGCCTTTGTCGTCCACCACGATGAAGGCCGGAAAGTCGACGACTTCGATCTCGAAGATGGCTTCCATCCCGAGCTCTTCGTACTCCAGCACGCGCACCTTCTTGATGCAGTCCTGCGCCAGACGTGCAGCCGGGCCGCCGATGGAACCCAGGTAGAAGCCACCGTGCGCCTTGCACGCATGGGTCACGGCCTTGCTGCGGTTACCTTTTGCAAGCATGACCAAGCTTCCCCCCGCGGCCTGCAGCGCGTCCACGTACGAGTCCATGCGGCCCGCAGTGGTGGGACCGAACGAGCCTGACGCGTAGCCCGCGGGAGTCTTTGCAGGGCCGGCGTAGTAGACCGCGCGCTCCTTCATGTAGTCCGGGAGGCCTTCGCCGCGGTCGAGCCGCTCCTTCAGCTTTGCGTGCGCGATGTCGCGCGCGACGACCAGCGGACCAGAGAGCGACAGGCGCGTCTTCGTCGGGTACCTGGACAGCGTGGCGCGGATCTCCGCCATGGGTCGCGACAGATCGATCTTCACGACGTCGCCGCCCAGGTCCTCGTGCGTGGGCGCGGGCAGGTACTTCGCCGGGTCCTGCTCCAGCTGCTCCAGGAAGACACCGTCCTTCGTGATCTTCCCAAGGGCCTGACGGTCCGCGGAGCACGACACGGCGATACCGACGGGGCACGAGGCTCCGTGGCGCGGCAGACGGATCACGCGCACGTCGTGGCAGAAGTACTTGCCGCCGAACTGCGCTCCGATGCCGGTGCGGCGAGAGATCTCCAGGACCTCTTTCTCCAGCTCCACGTCGCGGAAGGCGCGGCCGAGCGCATTGCCCGTCACGGGCAGCGAGTCCAGGTAGCGCGCCGAGGCGAGCTTGGCCATCTTGAGCGTGTATTCTGCACTTGTTCCGCCGATGACGACGGCCAGGTGATAGGGCGGGCACGCTGCAGTGCCCAGGCTCCGCATCTTCTCGTCAAGGAACGCGGCCATGCTCCTGGGGTTCAGGAGCGCCTTCGTCTCTTGATAGAGGTAGCTCTTGTTCGCGCTTCCTCCGCCCTTCGCCATGAAGAGGAACTTGTAGGCGTCGCCGTCGGTGGAGAAGATCTCGATCTGCGCGGGGAGGTTGTTGCCCGTGTTCACCTCCTTGTACATGTCCAGCGGCGCGAGCTGCGAGTAGCGAAGGCTGGAGGTCTGGTACGTGTCGAACACACCTCGCGCGATCGCCTTCTCGTCCTCGCCCGCCGTCACGACGAGCTGCCCCTTCTTGCCCATCACGATCGCGGTGCCCGTGTCCTGACACATGGGCAGCACCCCGCCCGCGGCGATGTTCGCGTTCTTGAGCAAGTCGAGCGCAACGAACCTGTCGTTCGCGGACGCGTCCTTGTCGGCAAGAATGTTAGCGAGCTGCTGCAGATGCCCCGGACGAAGCAGGTGAGCAATGTCGTGCATCGCCTCGCGCGTGAGCAGCGTGAGCGCCGCGCTCTCCACAGAAAGAAACGTGCGCCCCCCACCCTGGAACGTGGACACATGCTCCTTCGTGATCAGCCGGTACGGCGTCTCGTCATGCCCAAGCGGAAGCAGCTCCTGGAACTCGAAGTTCATGAGCCGGTTTTTACCACGAGCCCAGGAGCCTGTAGGGCGTATGTGTCGCGCGAAAAATGCAGGACGACTTACGAGAGGGCGAGCATGCGATCAATGGGGATTCTTGCCTTGGCGATGAGCTCCGCGCTCATCTCGAGCCGGGGCGAGAGATCGCGCAGCGCGAGGTAGATCTTCTCGAGCGAGTTCTTCTTCATGTGAGGACATTCGTTGCAAGCGCAGTTCGCCTCGGGAGGTGCCGGGATGAACGTCTTGTCCGGCGCTGCCTTCTGCATCTGGTGCAGGATGCCCGGCTCCGTGACCACGATGAACTCCTTCTCGGGGCTCGCGGCGGCGTGCTTCAAGATGCCAGTGGTGGAGCCCACGTAGTCCGCCATGCGCAGGATGACCTCTTCGCACTCGGGGTGCGCGAGGACCTTCGCCTTCGGGTGGCGTTCCTTCAAGGCGATGAGCTTCCGCTCGCTGAAGGTCTCGTGGACGATGCAGCTGCCCTGCCACAGCTCCATGGGGCGCCCGAGCTTCTTCACCAGGAACGCGCCAAGGTTCTTGTCGGGCGCGAACAGCACCTTCTTGTCCTTCGGGATCGCCGCGACGATCTTCTCCGCGTTCGACGACGTCACGATGTAGTCGGACTCCGACTTCACGTCCGCGGAGCAGTTGATGTAGCTCACGGTGACGGCGCCGGGGTGCCTTGCCTTCCATGCGCGAAAGCGGTCGATGGGGCAGCCGTCCGCGAGCGAGCAGCCCGCATCCATATCGGGCACGACGACGATGCGCTCGGGGTTCAGGATCTTCGCGGTCTCCGCCATGAAGTGGACTCCGGCGAAGCAGATGACGTCGCTCTTTGCGGCCGCAGCGGCCTGCGCGAGCTGGAGTGAGTCGCCAATGACGTCAGCAACGTCCTGGATGTCGCTGTCCTGGTAGTAGTGCGCGAGGATGATCGCGTTCTTCTCGACCTTGAGACGCTTGATCTCCTCCTCCAGGTCGAGGGACGGATCGACGGGCTTCGGAGAGGCCTTCCCGTAGACGGGCAATCGGGTGTTCACGGTTGAGAACTTAGGAGCGATTCCACCGGGGCTCAACCCCCAGCGAAAACCGCCCGACCTAGCCGCCAGATTTGCTGTTCGCGCTCTTGCGGGCGCGCAGCAGGCTCTCGGCGAGCACGGGGCCGAGCGCCTCCAGCATGACGGACTCCACGAAGGCGCGGACGGACTCGCGCTCTCCGTCGTCGGCGAAGACGAACTCGATGCCCATACCTGCCTCTTCGTCGGGCGTGCTCTTCACCCAGCGAACCTTGCCGCGCATGGCCAGGCGCCGGTTGGTGGGGCGCCCGGGGCTTGGCGGGGCTGCATCATCGCCGTCCGCACGATCATCGGGCGGCGAGGCGCCTCTTTTCGCACCAGGCATGATGAACACGAAGATGAACTCGGAGCCCACGGGCAGCGGCTTCACGGTGTGGATGAACGTACCGCCACGAGAGATATTCTTCGTGTAGTCGGCGATGAACGAGTTCAAACGCGTGTATTCAACACGCAAGACCACGGGCGCTCTGGCGTCCTCGCGGAACTCGTCGTCCACGGCGCTCACCGAACCAGGAAGGCCGCCTGTTCCGCCACCAGCCATGCATCGAGCCTACCAGGCCGGCCGGATTTCCGGTACCGTTGACCTGCCGCTGTGTTTGCTGGCGGGGGCAAGCTAGTTCATGGACAAGACCATCCAACCCGGCAACGTCATCGCCGGCAAATACACCGTCGAGACCGTACTCGGCGTCGGCGGCATGGGCATGGTCGTGAAGGCGCGGCAATCGGGGCTCGATCGCCCTGTCGCCATCAAGCTCCTCCTTGGCGCGTTCCGCGAGCGCAAGGACATCGTCGAGCGCTTCTACCGCGAGGCCAAGGCAGCGGCGCGCGTCCGCAGCGAGCATGTGGCGCAGGTCTTCGACGTGGGCACCACCGAGGAGGGCGACCCGTACCTTGCGATGGAGTTCCTGGAGGGGGAGGACCTGGACCGGCGGCTGGAGCGCGAGCACCGCTTCACTCTGGCGGCGGCCGCAACGTACATGCAGCAGACATGCATGGGCGTGGCGGAGGCGCATGCGGCGCGAATCGTCCATCGCGACCTGAAGCCCGCGAACCTGTTCGTCGCCCAGAGCAACAAGGGTCGCACGCTTGTGAAGGTCATCGACTTCGGCATCTCGAAGGTCGATGAGGGTCCGTCGACGCTCACGCAGACCGGCGGGTCCATGGGCACCGTCTACTACATGGCGCCCGAGCAGATCGAGAACCCCAAGGCGGTGGATGGGCGCTCCGATGTCTGGGCGCTCGGCGTCATCTTCCACCAGTTCCTCACCGGCGAGGTCCCGTACGGCGGCGACACCATGCCCATGGTGATCGCCAGCGTCCTCAAGAACAAGCGCAAGCCGGCGCACACGATCGTGCCGGGCCTTCCGCCCGAAGTTGACCAGATCATCGAGCGATGTCTGCAGCACGATCCGGCCATGCGATTCCAATCCGCGCAAGAGCTCGGTGAGGCGATCGCGGCGCTCGTTTCGGATCCGAGCTCGTCGTACGTGGCGGCGCGGATGCGGGCATCGCCGGATGCGCGCGCCCCGAGCGCCTCAGGGCACTCCAGCTCCGTACCCGACCTGATGATCCCGGATCGCGCGAGCGGCAACGGCCCAGGCAGCGCCGGTGGCCTGGGCATAGCGCAGACGCAGGCCGCAGCGTCATCGAGTTCATCGATGAGAGGCAACGCCTCCATCGAGCTCGATGGCGACGACGACGCCGGCCTCCAGCTCGAGATCGACGACCCTCGCGTGCGCTCACACGTTCCCCCTGGCGCGGGCTTCAACGTGGCGGGCATGCAGGGCGCCAGCATGCACGCCAGCGCGAAGTCAAGCTCACCGCGGCTTCCCGCGAACCCGGCATCCAATCCTGGCTCGCCTTCAGGTTCGCTGATTCGCACGGACGAGCCCGTGCACCGCTCGCTTGTTGCAACGAGCCCGATCCGCCGCTCCAGCCCGAAGCCCATCGCGCTCATCTTCGGCGGCGTCTTTGCGGTGGTGGTGGCGCTTGGCCTCGGACTCGTTGTCGGCCTTCCACGCATGGCAACATCCTCACTGCAAAGTTCCCTCGTGGCGGGCGGCATCAACGCAACCTTTGACGGCGCGCGCTTCGCAGGAACTGGGGTCGAGCTCACCAACATCGACGCCACCATCGCGGCGCTCAACGGAACCGTCGTCCACGCGCGGAAGGGTCGGCTGTCGTTCGGCGCGGGCGACCTCACGCTCAAGGAAGTAGACGTGGTCTCGCAGGCGCCACTCGACGAGGTCGCGCGCATCTGGGACGCCAGTGACCCCTCCTTGCCGCGGACCCTCCGCATGGAGGACACGCACCTGCACCAGACGCTCTGGAACAACATCGTGCTGGATGTGACGGGCGCGCTTGTCGTGGACACCACGGTGAGCGGGGGCGCGCGCACGCTGACTGTCTCGTCGCAGAACGCCACCCTGCAGACCCCCGTTGGCACGTACGGTCCGTTCCCGCTGTTGCTCGAGCGCGGCGCCGACAAGACGGTGCTTGCGCTGGGCGCGAAGGACGGCGCAGGCCTCGAGATGACGTGGTCCGCCACATCGACGGAGCTCAAGGCGCACGCGCCGCGCGCGCAGTACGCACTCCCGGTGAAAGCACTCGGACTGTTCACCGAAGACGCCGTGGAGCTGTCACTCGATCTCACCGCGACCAACGACATCACGGGCGACATGGGCGGCAAGGGCAGCGTCCACGTATGGAACGCGAAGCTCGGGTCCGGGAGGGTCGACGTTGCATGGGACTTCCAGGTCGGTGGCAAGGACAACGACGTTGCTCTGAAGACCACGAAGGCCACCGTTGGCCCGTTCAGTGGAGACCTTCGCGGTGAGTGGAATGGCGCGGACCAGAAGAAGGCGTACCTCAAGTTCCACACGGACACGATCCCCTGCTCGGAGGTAGCACGGCTCCACCAGAGCCACGGGACGTCCGCACAGATCCTCTCCAGCCTCGCCGACTATGCTGGTCTCGCGGCCACCACGGGCACCGCGGCCGCCTCTGGCGTGGTCACCGTGAACCTGGAGTCCCCGCCCCGCGCGTGGGCGAGCATCTCCAAGAACGACACGTGCGGGCTCCAGATCTTCCCAGGCAAATGACCATTCGCGAAAAGCTACTGACCTTCGCCGACGACATCCGCCGCACTCCCGCACGCGCGCGTGCAATCCACGCGATGAACTTCTCCAGCGGTCTCGTATGGGAGATGTCCGCGCGCGGCATCCAGACGGCGGCGCAGAACCTGCTCCTGGGCGGGACCAACCCGGCGCTGATCTACCGCATCCACGGCCAGAACACGCCGCAGAAGCCCGCGATCATCTACCGGGATGCGGTGACCACATTCGCCGAGCTCGACTCGCTCGTCGACAGGCTCGCCCACGGCCTCACCCGACGGGGCGTGCGCAGGGGGCAGAGCTTCCTGTTGCTCATGAAGAACAAGGTGGAGCTCGTTGCGCTCGCCATTGCCGCCACGCGCATCGGCGCTTCGGCCGTGAGCGCATCGTGGCGCGCCACGGGCGCAGAGCTCGCATACCTGGTGGAGAACTCACGCGCGCGCGCGATCGTGTTCGACCACGAGCTCGCTGCCACCGTGGACGCAGCGGACCTTGCGACCATCGCGCCCACCATTGCGCGCTTCGCCGTGGGCGGACGCGTGAAGGGTGCAGATCTCCTGTCCGAGCTCGTGGATGGCGCACCTTCGGCGACCTACGCGGCAGAGAAGGGCGCTGACGACGACGCGGCCGTTGTCATCTACACGTCCGGCACCACCGGCAAGCCCAAGGGCGCGGTCCGCAAGTTCCCGAAGGACGCGTTCACGCAGGCATGCACGTTCATCTCTTCCACGCCCATGCGCACGGATGACGTGCACCTTGTCACCTGCCCGCTCTATCACTCCACGGCGTTCGGGTTCCTGTCACTCTCTCATCTGCTCGGCTGCACCGCCGTGATCATGGACGAGTACAAGCCGCAGGCGTTCATGGATGCGGTGGAGAAGCACAAGGTCACCACCGTGGCCATCGTCCCCACCATGCTGCAGCGCCTGATGGACTCCGGACCCGAGGTCCTGCGGAGCCGTGAGACGCGCTCTCTGCGCGCCGTCTTTTCTGGCGGAGCGGCGCTGTCGGCCCCGCTGGCCACGGCCTTCATGGACGAGTTCGGAGATGTACTCTACAACTTTTACGGAGCCACCGAGACCGGCCTTGTGACGCTCGCCTCGCCGCGCGACCTGCGTGATGCGCCCGGCACGATCGGCCGCACGCTGCCCGGCAACCACATCAAGCTGCTGGACGACAGCGGCCACGAGACGCAAGGCACCGGCGAGCTGTACGTGAAGAACGACCTTCTTGTCGCTGGCTACTACGGCGACGAGGCCGCCACGAACGACAGCATGAAGGACGGATACTTCTCCGTGGGCGACCTTGCGCGCAAGGATCGCGACGGTCGCTACTTCATCGACGGTCGCAAGCGCGACATGATCATCAGCGGCGGCGTGAACGTGTACCCCGCGGAGGTGGAGGGCGCACTGGAGGCACACCCCGATATCGTGGAGGTCGCGGTCGTCGGCGTGCCGGACCGCGAGTGGGGTGAGAAGGTTCGCGCCTTCGCCGTGCTGCGCCCCGGCTCCACACTGGATGAGGCCGGGCTGAAGCACTACGCAAAGGAGCGATTGTCCGGCGCCAAGGTGCCGCGCGACATCGTCTTCCTGGAAGCGCTACCCCGGAATCCCACGGGAAAAGTGCTGAAACGCGAGCTGCGCGAGCGCTGACCCGAGCTGCGCAGGCGCCTCCCCCAAGAATAACGTGGGCAACCGGGAACCTTCCGGGCGCGCGCGCGTGACACTCGGCGATGATGGCGATCGCCATGAGCGAAGTGTTCCCGAGAAGGGCCGAGAGGGGCGTACCGCCCGGTCTCGACGCCGCTGTCCTCACGCGATGTCGCGCGCAGGACCCGGTCGCCTTTCGCGCGTTCGTGGTGCGCTACCAGAACATGGTCTTCGCGCTGCTGTCGCGCATGCTCGGCCACGGCGCGGAGGTGGAGGACCTGGCGCAGGAGACGTTCATGCGTGCGTACCGCGCCTTCCCGACGTTCGAGCTCGACGGCGCGGCGAAGGCCTCCACGTGGCTCCTGACGATCGCAACGCGGCTCGCGCTCGACTCGCGCCGGAAGAAGAAGCTTCACCTGGCGGATCTGGATGAAACGGATGTCGCGGAGGTGGCGGTCGCGCCCGGAACGCCAGAGCAGTCGCTTCACCACAGGCAGCTGGGGCTGGCGATCTCGCGCGTTGCGGCCACCTTGCCGGACGATCAACGCGCGGCGCTTCTCCTGTGCGAGGTGCATGGGTTGTCGATCACGGAGATCGCCTCCGCGCTCCTCGTGCCCGAGAACACTGCCAAGACGCGCCTGTTTCGCGCGCGCGAAAAGATGCGTGAGGCGCTGGCCGGAGAATGGAGGACGCCGTGAGCGTGAACGAGCATGAGCCGCTCGAAGAGGGCGCGCTGGACGCGTGGGAGCCGCAGCTGCCACCCGCGAATTTCGCGGACCGCGTGATGTCAGGCGTCGGTGACGCCAACGCTCCGATGGAGCAGGCGAAGCCGGCCACGAACGTGGTCCAGCTACGCAGCCGTTCGCGCTGGCGTGGCGCCGCGCTCGCAGCTGCCGCCATGGTGGCGATCGCAGCGGCGGTCTTCGTGAAGGTGGACACAACGCCGCTCCACGGCGAGGCCATCGCCGCAGACCATCGCATCGAGGTGGCCATCGGCGGAAACAGGGCAGCGCGCGCGAAGGCCGTGCTGGAGCCCGGCGCACACGTGGTGTGGGACGGTGACCTGGTCACGCAGGACAGCGGCGACGTGTTCTACCGCGTGGAGCCGGGCGCGAAGTTTCGCGTGCACACGCCAGCTGGTGACGTGGACGTGTTGGGAACTTGCTTCGCCGTGAAGGTGCGAGGCGGAGGACAGGAACGGAGCGGAGACATGCAGAAGCGAGACATGAAATCTGGAGTGGTGGGCGCGGCGCTTTCGGCGATGGCGTTCGTGGCGGTCTACGAAGGCAAGGTGGCCGTGTCGCACGCAAGCGAGCATGTGGACCTGGTCGCGGGCGAGAGCGCACAGATCGGCCCCGAGGGCGCCACCAGGAGCACCAGCGCCGACCTTGGAAAGAAGGCCTTCGACGAGAAGGTCGCCGCGCAAGGAAGTGATCCCGTCAGCGTCGCGAACGGCAACCTGGTGTCGCAGGTGCAGGACTACAAGCAGCGCCTGGAGGCGCTCGCCGCGCAGAAGACCGACGTGGAGAAGAAGCTCGACGCGACGGAGAAGAAGCTCGCGAGCGCGACCGACGGCGGGCCTCCGCGCAACCGGAGCGAGTACGAGCTGGACTCGGAGGACTGGGCCGACCTGGCAAAGCGCGGGAAGATCAAGTACCGCACGCCGTGCCTGAAGGCGGACAGCGCGACCACCACGGACAAGCTCTCGGCCCTTGGGCTGTCGCCTGAGGACGGCGCAGTGCTGAAGGGCGCGTATGGTCGTTCGTACGATCGCATCTGGGGCATGGTGAGACCGCTTTGCCTGCAAGCACTCGGAACGTCCGAGGCGATCGTCGACAAGATCGGCGTGAACCAGTGCATTCATCTCGTCTACGACCTGGCATCGCAGGCGGACCGCGACGGCACGAGCGAGGCGCACATCCAGGTCGCCGAGATCCGCGCAGGTATCCGTCCGGAGCCGCCGGTGGACAAGCAGCCCGCGACCATGAAGATGATGCTGGCGCTCACGGCCGAACAGGGCGCGTTCGAGTCGGACCTGGCGAGGACCATGGGTCCGGAAGAGGCGCATCGCGTGGCCTGGTCAGACGACATCTGCGTGTCGAACAACTCCTGGGGCACGGCGCCGCGCGGCAGCAAGAAGTAACGCTGCCAAGCCTGGGAAAATCGCCTACGATCAGCGGATGGGGGTTTCCCGTTCTCACCTTGTCGTTGCTTGCGTGCTGGTGTCCGTTGCCGGCGCGATCGTGATCGCCTGCAGCTCCTCATCGGGCGGTGCGATCCCCGACACCATCGACTCCGCCGTTCCTGACACGGGCGTCGTCGTGGACACGGGCGTGGATGCGCCCGAGTGCGTCGCCGACCTCATGACGGACGCAAAGAACTGCGGCAGGTGCGGACGTGATTGCGGCGCAGGGAGCGCGTGCAGCGCCGGTCTCTGCGCAGCGGTGCAGCTCGGCATGGTGTCGTCGCCCGTGACGGCGCTCGTTGCGGGCTCCACGCGCATCTACTGGGAAGCAAGCGGCGTGTTCGGCTGCCTGAAGTCTGGCTGCGGGGGGGCGCCCACCACACTGGTCTCGCAAGCGGCTGCGAACGGCGGCATCGAGACCACCACGCTGGGCGACGAGATCGTCTACTTCACCATCGCGGGAGCGCCCGGCCATGTGGGGCGCTGCAATCCGGGCGGCACGTGCACGGACGACCACGTCACGGTCGACCTCGCGAATCCCTCACGCGTGATCGCCACCACCACGGACCTCTTCATCGCGACCGACTACACCGGAGACGGCGGCACTAGCGATGCTGGATCCACTGACGCGAGCGCACCGGACGGAGGCGACGCGGGCGAAGGCGGCACCAGCGTTCTGGTGCCCGGCGGCGCGGTGGTGCGCGCCACGCTCGCAGGGGCCGGGCAGACGCCCGGGCAGGTCGCGCCCGCAAAGAACGTCCTCGGCTTCGCGTTCGCAGGCAGCACGTTGATGTGGACCGATCGCGTGTCGGGCATCACCGTGTGCAAGCTGCCGTGCGCAGATCCGCCGCCGATCGCGGCTTCTGGCACGGGCGTGAGCGCGCCGCCGTCCGGCCGTCCGGCCATTGCGGCCGGTGTTGCGTTCTGGCCCACGTCGGAAGGCGGCATCGTGCGCTGCAACCCGCAGAGCTGCGCGAGCACGCGCGACCAGTTCCTTGCAGCCGATCCCGAGCGCGTCGTGGGCGACCTCGCGTCGGACGGGCAGACGCTCTACTTCGCGCTGGTCAGCACCACACGGACGAGCGCGCCTGCGCAGGCGAGCGGTCAGATCGCGTCGTGCGCGGTGGGCGCGGCCACGTGCGTCCCCGCGCCGCTCGCCACATCCCTCCCCTCGCCGAATCGCATCTCGATCGACGGCGCGGCCATCTACTGGGCGAACGGCAGCGACAGCACGGACGGCGCGTTCAAGGCGCTGCCGGGCAGCGCGGTCCTTCGCGTCACGCGCTGAGGACATGGCTCATCGCGTCGCCCCGCTTCGCCTCGCGCTCCTGGCGTCGGCTCTCGGCTTGATCGTGCCGCTCGGCTGCAGCGCGCTCGTGGAGTTCGGTGGGCTCGTCGGCACCACCGGCGACGCGGGCGGAAGCAACGCACAGACCGACGCCGCCCCGGACGCACCCGTGCTCGCGGACGCAGACACGCCCACCACCGACGCCGGCGCGGATCCGGACGCGCCGTTCTGCCCGCAGAGCGGAGTGATGCTCTGCGACGATTTCGATCAGGGTGTGAACCGCATGCTTCCGGGTCCGTGGGACGACTCCAACATGGGCTCGTCTGGAACGCTCGTCGTCCAGGATCTTCGGTACGCCAGCCAACCAAGCGCGCTGCTGCTGAAGACAGACAACACCTCGTTGAACGTCAACCTCACGAAACATCTCGGCGCTGTGAAAGGCGCGGCTGTGGCGTTCGATGTCTTCATCGAGACGCGCGGCGGAAACCTCTCCATTGTCTCGTTCGCCATGAATGGCGCGTCGGCCCATCTCGGCCCGGGCGACCCCACGTACACGACGCTGGGCGAGGGCGCCTTCAAGCCCGACGGTGGGTACTTCTTCGACGGCAAGGCCGGCACTCCCATCGCCACCGGGGCGTGGGTCCATGTGGTCTTCGACATGAACCTGGCAGCGGCGACCGTGACCGCTACCGTCGGCGCGAGCTCCGCATTCAAGAAGCCGCTCGTGCTCGGGGCGTGGACCGGCAACGCACTCGATGTCCACCTGGGCATGGGAGACACGAACGCCGCGACGATTTACTTCGACAACGTGACGATCACGACGCGTTGACCGTGGGTTCATCCGCAGATCGCATCACCGCACCTGTGGTGCGCCGAAGACCCAGAAGCGGGCGGCGCGCGCGTCGGGTGCGTAGACGTTGCCGTGGGTGTCGGCGACGGCATTGCGCACGCCCTCCGACGTGGCACCGGTCGCGAGCAGCAGGAGCTGGCCCTTGTCGTCGAGCTTCGCGACCGTGACCTTCGCGGCTTTTCCCGCCGCCGCGTAGACCTTGCCGTCCACGAGATCGATGTTGTCCACGCCTGCGCCCGTATCGAGCTTGCCGAGCAGCGCGCCGTCATGGCCCGCGTCGAGCACCTGCAGGTGGTCGGTGCACGCCACGATCACGAAGCCACGTGCCGCGTCGAACGCGACACCGCGCGGGCCGTCCGCGGCGCAGCCAGGACTCCACGTGGACTTCACCGTGCGGGTCTTCGCATCGATCGCGAGCGTGCCGTCCTTGTCCTCGAGGTTCGTGAAGACCAGACCGTGCGCGCTGTCGACCGCAAAGCATTCCGGCGCGCCGTCCAGCTTGATCGTGGTCTTGAGCGCAAGCGCCGCCGGCTTCGATGCGTCGAAGATCGCGATGGATTGGTCCTTGGGCATCGTGACCCAGACCTCGTGCGTGGACCCGACGTAGACGAGGACATCGATGGCGTTCGCGGCCTTGGCGCACTTCCCGGGCTTCAAGGTCGCGGTTTCGACGGGGCAGACCTCGTTGGTCGCGCGATTGCCAACGTACATGAACTTGTCGCCGGTCGCGACCGCGCTCGGTCCCATCGTGCGCACCTTACCGTTCACCTCGCGCTCGACGGATTTGAAGCCGTCGACACGGCTGAAGGCACCGGACGCGATGTCGAACACGTCGACGCTTCCGGTGTTCCCGACGGGCACCCAGACATGCGAGCGAGCGGCGTCAATGGCGACGATGTCGATCGACACGGGCGCGGTGGCGCCGGGAAGCGGGATCGTCGTGCCCGTCATGGTGGGGGTGTCGGGCGCGGACGGCGCAACGGGCGCGGGCTCGGCGGCGGACGCGACCGGCGTCGGAGCGGTCGGCGCGGGCGCGGCAGTCGGAGTGGGGGTTGGCGTGGTGCTCGGAGAGGTCGCGGGCGACTGCTCCGCGGAAGGCCCGCCGCAGCCGGCGAGAACGAGTAGCACCAACGCCGTTCGAGAGTTCATCGCCTCGTCATACCTCAACGCGGGCGTCGGCATGCTCATCACATCGGGCCCTGCGCGCATCGGCCGCCGGAGCAGAGCGCATCGCTCGGACACTCGGATGAGGTCCTGCAGGTGTCGCCATACCTTCGATCGTGAGGACTGCGCACGGACGGCGCTGCCGTCGGGGATGGCATCGGCGTGGTCGGCGCCGACGCGCTCGACGAAGGAGCGGGGGTGCCGGAGAGCGCGCGGATCGCGAACGCGGGTGGTTCCAGCTTTGGAGGTGCATCGCCCACGCCGACGAACGAGCGACCGAGCTCGCGTTCCAGCTCCAGCACCAGGTCCTGCTGGAGCGGCTCGAGCTGGTCGGATCGATACGAGATGTGCTCCGAGCTCATGGCGACCGCCTGCGACGCGCACACGACCTTCTGCGTCGCAGGGTCCCAGGCGACGGCGTGAGCGACCGCGAACCCCGGATCGAATAGCATCGCGGGACGCGGCGTGGGATGGGTGAAGGCCTCGAGATCGTCCTTGGGCGGCGGCGGCGGCGGTGCCACCTCGTGGGTCATCTTCGGATCGGCCCAGAAATCCACGAAAACGATGACGTCGATGCCCATGCCATCCGCTGCGAACGCGTTCATGCGCTCGAGGTAGTTCTTGTGATCGATCGCGCGGAGCGCCTTTGCTTCTGCGCGGAGCCGAGCGACGTCGTCCACGAGCGACATGCTCGCCAGCGTGGGCGTCCTGTCCGAAGGCGCGGTCCTCAGCGGCGCGGGCGGCAGCACGAAGCGGTCTCCGTAGCCGCTGTTGTTCAGAGCGAGCGATCCGCGAGGTATCTTGAGCGTGGCGAGCGGCGAGCGTGCTTCGGCGGGCGTGACGTCGATGAACGTCCAGCCGTACGCACCAGAGCTCTCCTCCAGCGACCGGCTCTGATCCTTCTTGCGCAGATCCGGCCCAGGCACGCTTGCGTTGCAGCGGCCCAGATCGGCGCGCGCGCCGATCTCGCGATCCCTGATCCTTGGCCAGATCGCCGCGAACGCGGCCTGGCTCTTCTTCGCGTTGGCCTCGACGGTGCTCAAGGTATCGTCCACCTTCTTCTGCTCGGCGCTGGTGAGCGGCACCTTTCGATTGCGCCATTCCTCTTCGGCTATCGCGCCGATGATCGGACCGAAGCACGAGCCCAGCCCGACCGTGAGCAGCACGCCGAAGACACTCCACATCACGATCTTCTTCCGCCTCGTCTGGCGATGAAGCTGCGCCTCGTAAGCGGACAGCTCGGCGAGCTCGGCGGAGGTCTGCTGCTGTCGAGAGTCGCGATAGCTCACACGCCGAGTGTACATCGGAGTGGCTGTTGAGTCCGCCGCGGTGCGACCCTGATGTCATGGCCACGAGCGGCGTGATCTCACGAGGACACACAAAACCGGCTCGCTTCTGTCATGGCCCGACGATTGCTACCGCAGCACGCATGCGAGCTTCCCTTTCACGCACGCTGCACGGGTTCACGGCGCTGGGCGCAGCGCTGGTTCTGATGGGCTGCGGCGAAGCGGCGGTCACGTACAAGGGGACCGTCACGGAGGCGGACGCGCCCGGCTTCACGTTCGACGACACGGCGAACCCAGACGCGAAGCGTGCGATCCCGGGCGTCTTCGTGACCCTGTGCGTCGCGAACGAATGCACGACGGACCTGGCGCCGCGAAGGAGCGACGCGACGACGAGCGCGCCGGACGGCACGTGGGGCCCGCTCGATCAGATCTTTGGCGGCTCGCCCTTCGAGGACACGAAGATAGAGGTGCGCTTCGAAGCCGACGGGTTCGAGACGTTCTCCTACACGGCGATCTACGAGAAGACCCAGGACTGGGGCGGACAGTCGTTCCTCAACGTGCATCTGACGCGAACGACACCGCTACCGCGGCGACCGGCGCACCCATCTCTCGGAAGCGAAGAGGGCATTTCTAGATCGGCCGCGCGCCAGTAGCACTGCCACATGCGGGCACTGCGGGCGCAGTACGTCTCTGAGCGTCCGTCCGTGGCGCGGTCCGTGATATGAACGCGTCGTGGAGGAGGGCGCGTATCGACAGCCGATGGCGGCGGAGGGACTGCCGTTTCCGCGAACGCAACTCACGGCGTTCACGTGCGCGGTCCTGGGTGCTGCCTTCGGGCTCGCTCTCCTTGCCGTGATCGGCTTCGCGGACGGACCCGCAACACAACACGTCCGGGCGTTCAGTGAAGGCGGGCCGGGGATGCTCCCGCTCCTCGTGCTTGCGGTGGTCGCCCCGGCCGTGACCGCGTTCGGTGCCATTCGTATGACGCGCGGGCGGCCGGTTCCCATCCTGATCTTCTTCTTTGCGGCGCTCTTACCGCGGCTCATCGGCGCCGTGCTCGGCTACGTCGAAGGCAAAAAGACGGACCGCGCGCTCGTCGGCGTCGTCGGCGACATCGTCCCTCGCATTGCGGCTGAGGGAACGTCGGAGGCGTCGCGGTCCATCATCCTTGGTGAGCTCGTGAGCGCTGCGTGTCTTGCCGTCCTCGCGGTGGGGGCGCTGGGTGCCATCGCCACGATCGACATCAGGCACCTCGCGACGAAGACGACACCACGCGATCGCCTGTTTTCACAGGCTACTTCGGCCTGCGCCTCCGCCTGGTTCGTGGCGTCCCTCGCGCTCTTCGCGTCTTGCGTGAGGAACGGCGAGCTCACGAATGTGCGGGTCGTGGTGCTGCTCGCCGTTGCCGCGTTCGCGTTCCTCGCGACGCGGGTCTCACGGTCCTCGCCCGCGCTCCGGGCTTCCCACGACCTGCATGAGCGCCGTCTTCACCTTGGCCTGGGTCTGCTCGGCGCGCTCTGCGCGCTCATGGCAACCCTGTTCCTGGAGCACGCGCTCACTGTTCGCGAGGACGCGTACGCGTTTGGCGCCATCGCCGGCGAGTCGGTGGACCCGCGGCAGCGCATCCACATCCTCCAGAGCGCGATCGGGTTCCGGAGGTATGCCGGGGTAGCGCTCCCGCTTCACGCGGTGCTCGGCACGCTCACGTTCGGCCTTGCGACAGCGACCGCGTTCGGCCCACGAACGACCAAGAAAACGGGGCTCCCGTGGCGCGCGGTCGCGGTGCAAGTCGGGGTCCTTGCGATCTTCGCGGTCCTCGCCATGGAGCGCAGGACACAGGTCGCGCGGCTGGTCATCGCGGGCGCCGCCTTCGATTTCGCTCGCGACATCGCGGCCCCTGGCGTCGTCGGGCTGACGGACCGGCGCGGCGTGGGCGACGGCCGCCGCCTCGTGATCACGGCAGGTGGCGCAATCCGCGAGGAGACCCCCCTCATGTACGACGACGCGCCAGATCCTTCGCCGCAACCTCGCCGCCTCGAAGGCTTCGACACGTCGCCTTCGTCGCGCCTCGAGGTCATGGCGGACGAGCGTCTCACGAGCGCGTCCCTCGTGGAGCTCCTTGGCGCGAAGGGCATCCACGCGTTTCAGCTCATGGTGATCTCCACGCAGTCGGTCGAAGACGGTCTCCCGCCCATCGACCCACGGCCGATCGGCGAGCTGGGTGCGCTCGTCGCGAACGGCTGGCTCCTCGGGATCGACGTCGACACGCAATACACCGGCGCGCCGGTCACGGCGGAGATGCGGAGCAAGGACACGCTCGCGGTCGTGTTCAACATTCCTGGCTCTGCGCCCACCCACGTGTCCACCGACCTCTCGAACCGGACCGAGGCGGTCCGTGCGCTACGGGCCGCCGCAGCTACCCGCGGTATCGGGTCACAGGATCTGTTCCAGGTCGCGTTCTGCAGGGAGTGCACCGTGGGCGATCTCGCACGAGCCATCACGCTGCTCGACGGCGCATTCCCCGCACAGCAATGGCCAGGACGACGAGTGCGCGTACACGCCAGCACGCCGTGAGTCGTTCGTGCGTTCTGCCGCGTCGCCCGTGAGGCTGCCCGGTGTTCGGCCGCAGGCGCATGACCCAGCAGCGCACGCAGGGCGAGGCTCCGCGGAATTGCGTGTGTGGTGCACGTGGCTCGCCCGTTGCAGAGCACCCATCGCATGGCAATTCGCCCCTGCGTCATGGCAGTCCCTTTGCTCGCAGTCGTCGCTTGCGGCGGCACCCACATGCAGTCGATGGATTCCTCATCGGTGCATGGCGCTGGCCCCCCCTCTACTTCATCCGTTCTTGCCAACGCGCCCACGCGCTCGAGCGCGGACTCCGCTCCTTCCAGCTCCCCAGCGGTGCGCACGTATTCGACCAACGATGTCGTGGCGCGAGCCGCCGCATGCAGCGTGGCGGTGCAGGCCGCAGGAGGGCCCCACGGCGCACCTTCCAACGTGGCGGACACCTGTCGTGATGCTGGCTCGGCCGCCGATGTGGCGTGCACCCAGGGTGACAAGGAGAGCTGCGCGATCGCGAAGTCAGTGCATGGCTTCGCCGCCGTCATGCCCCTCCTTCAGCAGGTGCAGGCCGCCAGGAGCTGCGCGGCCTCGTCAGTCCGCGAATGCGAGGCGCTGTGCGATCTCGGCGATCTGGACGCGTGCGTCGAGGTCGGCAGCATGTACACCGAGGGCAGACGAGTCAGGCGTGACCTGGGCCAAGGCGTGTCGGTGCTTGGGAGTGCCTGCGACAGGGGTTCGATGCGTGCATGCTACACGCGCGGCGCAAGCCTCATGGTGCTCGATTCCGGCGCCGCAGCCCCGTCACTGCAGACCTCATGCGAGAGCGACGTGGCGCCATGGAACGACGTCTCTTGCGCCATGCTGGTCACGATGCTCGATCGCGGCTCCTACAAGCCCAATGACGCCGAGAAGCGGGCGTTGCTCATCAAGCTCTGCGAACGCGAACAGAGCGGCGCGCATACGCACGGCAACACGAATGCCTGCGGACGGCTACAGGACACCTCGAGCGGCCAGGCGGGTGTCTTCTAGTTACTGACTCAGGCCTTTGGCGGCTGCCAGAGCTCTACGCGCCTTCCGTCGGGATCGTGAATCCAGGCAAATTTCCCGAACTCCGAGTCGTCTCTTCCCAGACACGGGATGCCCGATTTCGCGAGGTCGGCGAGCAACGCATCCAGATCATCGACGCGAAAGTTCACCATCATTTGCTGGTCGCTCGCGCCGAAGTATTCCGTGTCCTCTTTGAACGGCGCCACGACGGTCAAGCCCTCGCCTCCATCGAGCTCGCGCCACGCGAGGTTCAGACCGCCATGCTCGTCCTTCGGGATCCCGAGATGCTTCTCGTAAAACGCCGTCGCCGCTTCCGGGTTCTTGCTCCGAAAGAACACGCCGCCAACACCGGTGACTCTCTTCATGCGCGAAATCCTAACACTACGGCGGGACGGCGCCGCACGTGACGAGGTACCGCGAATCAGAAGTTGGTTTCGACGCCGGGTGTGCGCGCGAGGATCGTGAAGTCCCCCAGCTCGAGCTCCTTCGAGTAGCCGCGCGGAAGCCACCAGTCACTCGAATCCGTGGTGTCCCGTGCCTGCGTCAGCGTCACCACGAATCTGGGGGGATTGGATGACAGCGCCTTCCGATCCTCCTCCACCCATTCCTGCCGCTTGTACATCCGCGTGTCGCTGACAATGAACGTGCTCCAGAAGAACCGTCCCGGGTACCTGCGCCTTGCAGCTGCGTAGACCTGCGGCTGGAAGCCCCGGACGGCGATCACATCAGACTCGCGCGTGTGCTCACGCAGCCAGATACCGGCCTTTTCGTTGTCACGGGCACCAGCCGCCCAACCGTGCTCGACGAAGTGATCCATGAACTCGTCGCGCGTCACACTCCCCTTCAGCCACCCGATCGCGGCGAGGTTGATGTCCGAGTATCGTCCTACCTTGTCGCCAGTGAGACCGTACAGACCCAAGAGGACCAGGGCAGACGCCGCCGCCGCGCGACCGGTTGGCCAGCTGCGCGCACGCAGAACAGCAATGAGGTCGACCGCGAGGTTCACGCACACCACGGTGGCCGCGGGGATGAACGCACCCCAGTGACCCAGGAAAAACTTCCACTGCATGACGACCGTCAGATAACCAGCGATGCAAAACGCGACGCCGATCCCATGGCGCCGGAGTCGCTCCCTCTGCTTCTTCTTTCTGGCCCATGCTGCCACCGCGATCAGTGCGAGGAGGCCAAGCGTCGATAGCGGGTGATAGTGGATGTAGAACAAGCCCGTGTGGTGAGCGAGCGTGCCGGGCGACATCGAGTCGGACTCATGGCGGATGTAGTCACTGTTGGCCTTGACCACGATGTCGTAGAAATCATGAAGCGCGCCATGCAATCCAAAGTACGCAAACGCGATCGCCGGAACCACGGCTGCCGCGCCACCGAATGCCAGCAGCGCCCATAGCGATCGTTTCACGCGCTGGGACTTCTCTTCGCGCACCCGTAGCAGAAGAAGAAGAACCACCAGGACTTCGAACACCATGGCGGATGGCTTCATCAGGACCGCCGCACCGCACAGGAGGCCCGAGATCACCTGCGCGCGTCGCTCACTGGAACCATGCAGGACGACAGCGGCCGACGCGATGGCGGCGGTCGCGAGCCAGATCTCGCCCTCCCCTGTCTCACGAAAATCAAAGAAGCCAAAGTACAGGAGGCTACCCGCAAAACACGAGAGTCCCCGAAGGCCCTGCATGGGCGTCTGCCCGCGCGGCGTCGCGACATTGGCAGCCGACCATCCAAGCCAGAGAATGCAAAGGAGCTCCAGAATACGAATACCCCAGTAGTGCTCTCCGAATGCCAGCACCGAAATGGCGTGAATGATGTAGATGCCCGGTGTCTTGTGATCGAAGACATCCCGATAAGGGATGGCCCCGCGCAGCGCCCACTCGCGTCCAACGTAGTAGTAGAGCCCCTGGTCGCGGCCGAATGGGTACGTGAGCGTGACCCACCCGAACACGAGCGCCGCGAGCATGAGCGCGGCATCGGTGACGTGAGCTCGCAGCCGCTGGACGACACCAGGTCGTTCCTGATGGCTCGCGCCGCTCATCGCGGACGCTCTACGATCGTGAGACCCCAGAGGACGCTGACCGTCCGATGGTAGGAGGAGCTGACCATGGCTCTGATCCCGCTGTACCTACCACACAGCGTCGAGGTCGATTGGATCTCCGGCAGCTGATGCCTCCGCAGGCCGTGCCGCCATCGACAGCCGGGATCCCTCCGGCTAGACTCGGCAGTTCCGACGGAGGGACAGAATGAGTTGAAACGCTGGTTTTCAGCAATGACGAAGCGCTTCCTTGGTGTCACGACTGTGCTCGTCATGACGGGGTGTGGCGCCGGGACGAAGGGGAGCGACCCGGCGAAGTATTCACCCGAGTTCGCGGTTCCCGCGGCGATCCGGATACCCGTCCAGCGATTTCAGTATTCCAATGGGCTGACGCTGCTCGTCAATGAGGACCACAGCAGCCCTCTCGTGGCGGTATCCATGCTGTATCGCGTGGGCTCGGCGCGTGAGGAGCGCGGGCAGTATGGCCTTGCCCATTTCGTGGAGCACCTGCTGTACGACGAGACGATGCCCAAGGGCGCGCTCGAGCTCGCGCTCTGGATGGAGAGCGAACGCATATATCGGGCTCGGCGGAGGCGCTGTCTGGCTGGGCGCTCACACCAAACGAACCGCTCGACCACTTTCTGGAGCGGCAGTTCGCGCTCAAAGTGCCAACCACCGAAGACCTCTTGCGAGTGGCAAAGACGCATCTCAATTCGGACGCGCTCCACGTCGTCTTCGTCGGCGACGCGAAGGTACTCACACCTGCGCTTGCGAGCGCGGGCCTTGGCTCCGTCGAAGTGGTCCCCTACTGACGCGGGGCGGTCCACTTCAACCACGTAGAGGGGCCGTGGGCGCGCCCCGCAAGGACATCATCCAGCGCGACGGCGGATCACTTCGGCCCAGGCAGCTGCCGCACACGACTCGTCGCCAAGGCTGACAAGAGGCGCCTCGGCACCCTGCCGCGCACCCGCGTCTCATCTTGCGTTTTGCCGCGGTTTTCCTTGGGCTGGAGTTGACGGACGCTGGATCCTGAGTAGGGTCCCTTCCGTGAAGCACCTGTTGAGGGACGTTCGTGGTGTGGGGGTCTGGTTGGCGCTTCTC
Source organism: Polyangiales bacterium (assembly GCA_038230375.1). GTDB lineage: Bacteria > Myxococcota_A > Polyangia > Polyangiales > Polyangiaceae > JANXLV01. The sequence continues at coordinate 68,350 of JBBRNJ010000022.1, forward strand.
TTGGCGTCGTCTGGCGCTTGCGCCCTCGCGATGTCCGGGTGTGCGTCCAGCGAGGCTGACACCGGCGGGACCAACGGCGACGACGGCGGCTCGTCCGGCAACGCGGACGGCGCGGGTCCCGGCACGGACTCCGACTCCGGGTCCACGGGCGGTGGCGCGGACGCAAACGCGGATGGCGCGAAGGGCTCGGGGGACGCGGGCGCACTGCCCGACGGCGCGACCTGGAAGAACTCGCTACGCGTTTGCTGGAACGATCCGAACTGCACGCGCGCGCTCACCATCGGACACGGCGGCGACTGGGCGCCCGCTGGCCCCGGGTACGACTCCAACGCCGCGCTCGCGGCTGCGATTGCGAGCGATGCGGACGGCGTGAAGATCGACGTGCGCTACACGATGGACAACATCGGCGTCATCTCGCACTCCAGCCCGATCCAGCTCTACGAGTCGATCGACTGCAACGGAAAGAAGATCGAGGACATAACGGCCGCGCAGGTGACCGGCTGTCACCGCGTGCCCAACAACGAGAACTTCCAGAAGCTCGACGACGTGCTCGACACGCTGCGCGGAAAGCTTGCCATCCAGCTCTGCGTGAAGCTGAACACGGACTTTGGCAAGACCATCCAGAACGTGCTCGCGAAGAATGCACAGGACTTCGCCTTCATCGAGGCGAACTCCGGCGACTTCCCCGCCATCACCGCGCTCCCCAACTACGCGCAGCTCTATTACGTGGTGAACGTGGGCAGCACCATCGCGGACATCGACACGGTGATCGGCTTCAAGAACTCACGCATCATCATGCTGGAGCTCGATCCCACCGTCGCGCTCAACGGAATGGCGGCGACCAAGATCCACCCGGCGGGCATGCACACGTTCACGTACGACAACTCGGACACAGCCACGCAGTCACAGCTGAAGGCCCACTTCGATGACGGCTACGACGTGGTCTCCTCGAACGTGACAAAGCCAAACGTGGCCGCGCGAATCCAGGTCAACCAGGCCCGCAGCGTCACGCCGCCCTGATCGGTCCGATCCTGTCAGGCGATCACGTGAACGCGGATGCTGTTGGTGCTCCCGGACACACCGATCGGCGCGCCGAAGACGAGCACCACGCGTTCGCCGGGCGACGCCAGGCCCATGCCCATCAGGTCCGCGGTGCAGTAGTCCACCATGGCCTCGATGTCGCTGGTCTGCGGGAGCTCGCGCGGGACCACGCCCCAGTAGAGCGCCATCTTCCGTAGCGTGGCCTTGTTCGGTGAGAACGCGATGATCGGCACCTGTGGACGCGCGAGGCTCACGTTCATGGCGCTGCCGCCGTTCTCCGTGAAGGCGACCAGGAACTTCGCGCCGATCTCCTTGGCCGTGTTCACGGCGCCGCGCGCGACCGCCTCTGGAACGCTGCTGGCGCGGCTGACGTTCGGCGGCGGCTCGTAGAACGAAGACGCCTCCGACTCCATCGCGATGCGGCTCATCATGGCTGCGGCGAGCTGCGGATGGTCGCCCGTGGCCGTCTCCCCGGAGAGCATGACCGCGTCGGTGCCCCAGAAGACCGCGTTTGCCACGTCGCTTGCCTCTGCACGCGTGGGGCGCGTGGACTTCGTCATGGACTGGAGCATCTCGGTGGCAACGATGACGGGCCGGCGCACGCGGCGCGCAACACCCAGGATCTGCCGCTGGATGACGGGCACGCGCTCGGGTGGGAACTCCACGCCAAGGTCTCCGCGCGCGACCATCACGCCGTCCGATGCGGCGACGACGCTCTCCAGGTTCTCGAGCGCGTCCGGCGTCTCGATCTTCGCGATGACGGGCGTGGGCTTGCCCCACTCCTGGCAGATCTCGCGCACGAGCTTCAGGTCGTCGGCGCGGCGCACGAATGACAGCGCGACGTAGTCCATGCCGCAGGAGAGACCGAAGATGAGGTCCTCCTTGTCCTTCTCCGTGAGCGCGGAGATGCGCATGGTCTTGCTGGGCAAGTGAACGCCAACGTGGTTGCGCATGCCGCCGCCCTGATGGACGTGCGCGCGGACCTTGTCGCCGTCGATGCCGGTGACCTCGAGCACGAGGCGCCCGTCGTCGAAGAGGATCTTGTCGTGCATGCGCACGTCGCCGGCGAGGCCTTCGTACTGGATGGTGATCACGCGCTCGTCATTCGAGTGCTCGCCTTCCATCAGCGTGACGTCTATGCCGGACGGAAGATCGAAGTTCTTGGGGAACGTTCCAGTGCGGATCTTCGGACCGCAGAGATCTTGCAGCGCGGCGACGTGCTTCTTCTTGTCGTCGCTTGCTTCGCGCAGGCGCTGGAGCCGCGCTTTGTGCTCCTCGTGGGTGCCGTGCGAGAAGTTGAGGCGCGCCACGTCCATTCCGGCGTCGATCAGGGCGCGCAGTCCCTCTGCGGAGTCACACGCAGGTCCGAGAGTGCACACGAGCTTCGCGCGACGGATCGCCATGGCGCGCGATTATGCACCTTCTGCGCGCGCCGGGGCTCTCTTTTTCGGGACTAGAAAGAACCCGAGAGCGTCGCGCCGGTGAAGGTCGGTGAAGAAACGGGGGACACCGACGTGAGCGTGTCGAACGTGAGACGCGCCACACTCGGCGGCTTCGGCATGCTGGTCCGCGGGCTGGTCGGGGGGCTGGTCGCGGGGCTAGTCATGGAGGCGGACGCGATGGGGCCGGTAGGCTCCACGAAGTGCCACACGAGCCCGCCCGCCATGACGACGAGGCCGACGACGCCGATCACGAGCCCCGTGTTCGCGCGTGACGTCGCGACCTCGGCAGCCTGCTGCACGCCGCCTGAAGAACCCGTTGCGCACGAGCGCGAGTCGAAGTTGCATTGTGCAGGCACGTCGCCTCGATTGACGAAGTACATGATGCCGCCGCTGACGGCCGTGACTCCACCGACGCCGACGAGGATCCACGGATAGATGGTGTGCTCGCGCGTGGTGGGCGTCACCGGTCCCGTGTCGCCGCTTCCCGAGCCCGAGCCCGCGCCCGAGCCGGAGCCAGAGCCAGAGCCCGAGCCGTTCCCCGTGCCGCCGCTGCTTCCCTTCCACTGGAAGCTGATGGCGCGCGCCTTCTCGCCCTCGCGGATGAGCACCTTCTGCTCCATGGGCTGCGCGCCGTCGCGCTCCAGGCGCACCGTGTGCTCGCCCGTGGGTACGGCCATGCTCTTGCCGTCCAGGCGCGATTGCACCTGATGGCCATCGACGAACACGCGGACGTCCACGATGTCTCCGCCGCTCTCGTCCTTGGCGCCCACCACGATGGAGGGCATGAGTGCGGCGACCTCGTTCAGCCACATGTTGCAGTCCGCGCGCACCACGCTGGGGCAGCTCTCGCGCGAACAGATGAGGAGCTCGTGCTGCGCCTCGCCGAGCTTGCCGTCCAGCCGGAAGCGCTGGGCCTTCTCCGACGAAGCAACGCACGCTTGCTTGCTGTCGCCGCTACTACCGCCTGCTCCGGGCGCGGTTCGCTGCGCCGCTGCGTCGCGAGCGGATAGCCCGAGGGCGAGGAGAACTCCAAAGGTGGATACAACGCAGAGCCGCCGCACACTGGGAGAATACCCGAACCCAGGAAAGTTCTCGCGCATGATCGTCGTGCGGAGCCGAAGATGGGGGCGTTTCGTGCTACTTCCATGCCCACGATGTCCCTTGCCAGAGACCCCCAAGGCCGGCTCGCGACAGGAGCACCCGCCGCCCCCATCCTGCTCGCAGACGCGGTGAGGAGCGTGGGGACCCCCGCCTATGTCTACGACCTGGATGCCATCCGGGACGGCGTGCGCGCTCTCAAGGCGGCGTTCGGCAAGGAGCGTCACCACATCGCGTATGCGGTGAAGGCAAACAGCGCCGCCGAGATCGTCCGGACGATCGCGCGCGAGGGCGCTGGCGCGGACGTGGTGTCGGGCGCGGAGCTCGGGCTGTCACTCGCGTGCGGCATCGCGGCAGAGCGCATCGTCTACAGCGGCGTGGCGAAGCGCGACGACGAGCTCGATCGCGCGATTTCTTCCGGTACGGACGGCATCGGCGCGATCCAGGTGGAGAGCGTGGAGGAGATCGCGCGCATCGAGGCGCGTGCCGCGTTCATGGGGTGGAAGGCGCGCGTGTCGCTCCGCATCAACCCCGGGGTGGAGTTCGAGGATCTCTCCACCCACGCACACATCGCAACGGGCCACGACGAGGCGAAGTTCGGCGTGCCCATCAGCGACGTGTCGCGGGCGCTCGCGGCGCTGTCTCGTGCGCCGCACCTGGTGCTCGTCGGGCTCACGGCACATGGCGGCTCGCAGTTCACGACGACTGCACCCTATGTCGCCTCCGCGAAGGCGCTGTTTGCGCTGGCGCGCGAGGTGCTGAAGACGCACAAGCTGGATTACGTGGACGCCGGCGGCGGATTCGGGATCGACTACGGGGAGGGCTGTGAGGCCACACCAGCGGATTTCGTTCGTGCCGCCCTCGAGGAGAAGAAGGCGCACGGGTTGGATTCCCTCGCGCTCTACGTGGAGCCGGGGCGGGCGCTCGTCGGCGCACACGGTGTGCTCGTGGGCCGCGTCGTCCAGCAGAAGGTCGTCTCCGATCGCCGCTGGGTCATGCTGGACACGGGCATGAACGATCTGATGCGGCCCGCGCTCTACGGCGCGAAGCACCGGATCGAGCTCGCCGACCGCGCGCACCAGGGCGATCGCGCATGGCGCGTGGTGGGCCCCGTATGCGAGAGCTCCGACGACTTTGGCGAGCACGCTCTCGGCGAGCAACCCGAAGGCCTGGTCGCCATCCGCGACGCGGGCGCCTATGGCTACTCGATGGCGAGCCGCTACAACGGCCGCGCACTCCCAGCGGAGGTCTTCGTCTCCGAGGGCAAGGTCATCGCCGCACGCGCACGCGACGACGACGAGGCATGGATCAAGGACCGCCTGGCAGCCGGCCGGTAGGAGAAAATCAAGTGGCAGCAAAACACGACGGAAAGCGCGCAGCAGCGAACATGTGGGTCACGCACCAGAACCTCGCAAGAGCGAAGGGCGGTCGCCCGCAGTTCAAGCAGCCAGTGAAAAAGGGAAAGAAGACCCCCGCGGCAGAGGCCGAGGCGAAGGCCGAGGTTGAGGGGAAGGCCGAGGTTGAGGGGAAGGCCGAGGCGGAGGTGAAGCCTGAGGTTGAGGTGAAGGCCGAGGTTGAGGTGAAGGCCGAGGTTGAGGTGAAAGGCGACGCGAAGCCCACGGCGAAGAGCAAGTCCAAGTCGAAATGACCCTCAGACCCTGAGACTTCGACTTCGACTTCGACCTCGACTTCGACCTCGACCTCGACCTCGACCTCGACCTCGACCTCGACCTCGACCTCGACCTCGACCTCGACTTCGACTTCGACCTCGAGCTTCAGATGTCCGTCATGATCGTCGTCGTGATGTAGTCGGCCGCGAAGATCGCCACGATGCTCGCGACAACCGCCTTCGCCGTAGCCTCGCCGACGCCGCGCGCGCCGCCCGAAGCGTGAAAGCCCTTCTTGCAGCAGATCGTGCTGATGATGATCCCGAAGACGATGCTCTTCGTGATGAGCATCCGGATGTCCTTCCACCCGACGAACACGTGGACCTTGTCCCAGAAGAGGCCCGGGTCGATTCCCTGCCACGACACCGCCACGATGTAGGCGCCGCCCATGCCCGCAAGGCCGAACGCGAGCGAGAGCAGCGGCATCATGAGCGTGGTCGCCACGATGCGCGGCACCACCAGGTACTGCACCGGCGATACACCCATCGTGGTGATGGCGTCGATCTGCTCGGTCACGCGCATGTTTCCGAGCTCGCTGGCCATGGTGCTGCCCGCGCGCGCGGTGACGACGACCGCCGCAAGCACCGGCGCGAGCTCACGCGACAGAGCGAGCGCGACGACACCGCCGACCATTCCCTCAGCAGAGAAGCGACGGAAGCCGAGGATGGTGCTGACGGTGAACGCCATGCCCGTGAACAGGCCGACAAGGCCAACGATGAACGTGGAGCCCGCGCCGATGAAATCCAGCGCGACCAGGAACTGCGCCCAGCGGAATGGCGGACGAATGAGCCATCCCGCCGCCCTCGCGGCGAGCAGCGCCGTCGAGCCGAGCTCGTCGAGCAGCGCGATCGGTGGCGCGAGCACGCGGTCAACGACGCTCATCAAGAACGACGGGCTCGCTTCCTTCTCGTCGCTGGCTTCGCCCTCGGACATCTTCGGGTCTAGGACTCTACTACGGGTCTACTGCTCGCGATAGAACCGCGGCACGCGCCTGGAAATCGAGGTGAGGACCTCCCACGCGATGGTTCCGATGCGCGAGGCGACCTCGTCCGCGGTGATGTTGTCGCGGCCCAGCGGCCCTTCCTGCGCGCCAAGGACCATCACCTCGTCGGTGATGCCGACGCCTGGGATGTCCGTGACGTCGATCATGGACATGTCCATGGAGACAGCGCCGATGATCGGCGCGCGCTTTCCGCGGACCAGGAGATGACCGCGGTTCGAGAGCTGACGCGAGAGGCCGTCGGCGTAGCCCATGGGGACCGTGGCCACGCGCGTGTCTCGTGTTGCGCGGAAGAGCCCGCCGTAGCCCACGGTCTGACCGACCGGCACGGTGCGCACGTCCACCACCTCCGTACGAACGCGCATCACGGGCGCGAGCTCGGAGTCGAACGGCGCGCCCACGTCACCATCGTTGCCGACCGCACGCGGCGAGACACCGAAGAGCGCGATGCCCGGACGGACCGCGGACAGCCGCGCCTCGGCGCGAAGGAGCGCTGCGCTGTTCGCCGCATGACGAACCTCGGGGCGAATGCCCTTCTTCGCAAGTGTGGCCGTCATCTCGTCGAAGCGGACCATCTGCTCGTGCGTGTGCTCCTGCGAGAGCGCATCGGCGGACGCGAGATGAGTCATGAGCCCGCTCGGACGGAGCTCGGGGACGTTGAGGAGCTTGTCTGCGAAGCTCTCGAGATTCTCCGCGCGCAGACCAAGGCGCGCCATCCCGGTGTCGAGCTTCACATGCACGTCTACCGGCTTGTCCAGCTTGAGCGCACGCGCTGCGGCAGCAAAGCCCGTCAGGTGCGACTCGTCATAGATCACCGGTGTCATGCCACGCGCGAGCACGTCCGCATATGCGCCGCCGTAGTAGCCGCCCATCACGAGGATGGGCGCGACGATACCCGCCTCGCGCAGCTCCACACCCTCTTCCAGGAGCGCAACGCAGAAGCCGTCAGCGCCGGCTCGCTCGAGGGTTCGTGCGACCGCCGGGGCGCCATGACCGTAGCCGTCCGCCTTCAGCACCGCCCAGACCTTCGCGCCGTCTGCGTGCTTCTTCACCACGCGGAAATTCTTGCGCAGGGCCTCCAGGTTCACCTCGGCGCGCGTCGGCCGGATGGCGTCCGCGGGCGCGGCGCGACGGGCTTTGTGCACGCGCGGCTCCGACTCCAGAGGAGCCGGTATCACTCGCTTCTTGTCGCCGCCTTCGTCGTGCATGATTCCTTCAGGGAGAGACCGGAGAGGAGAGCCCATATTCATCCGAACGCCGGGCTGCGTCGAGAGCTTCCGGGCGGACGTGCACTTTCCTCCGGCTCACCAGAGGCGCCCGTGGCCCCCTTGGCCACGGCTGCGAGCTTCTCCTTGGCGAACTGGAGCCGATACAGCTTCGCGTACACGCCGTCCTTCTCCATCAGCGCTGCGTGCGACCCGGTCTCCACCACCCTGCCCTTGTGGAACACCACGATGCGATCCACCGTGCGAATGGTGGACAACCGATGGGCGATCACGACGGCGGTGCGACCCTCCATCATGGCCTCGAGGGCCGTCTGCAGGCGAGCCTCGGTGTCGGAGTCGATGCTGGCAGTGGCCTCGTCCAGGATGACGATCGGCGTATCCTTGTAGACTGCACGCGCAAACGCAATGAGCTGGCGCTCACCAGCGCTGAAGTTTGCGCCGCGCTCGTCCACCGCCGCAAGTAGCCCGTCCTGGCGCGACTCGAATACGGCGAGCGCCCCGATGCGCGACAGCGCCAGCTTCGCACGTTCGAGAGACGGCTCCGGATCGCTCATGGCAATGTTGGAGAGCACCGAGCCCGTGAAGAGGAAGACGTCCTGCGGGACCACGCTGAAATGCTCGCGCAGCTCGCGACGATCGTAGTCCTGCACGTCCTTGCCGAGCACACGGATCTGCCCGGATTGATGCTCGTAGAGCTGGAGCAAGAGCGCCGAGATCGTGGTCTTGCCCGCGCCCGTCGCACCAACGAGCGCCACCTTCTCGCCGCGCGGGACGTCGAAGCTCACATCACGCAGCACGGGCACGCCGGGTTTGTATGCAAACTGCACGTTGTCGAAGCGGATGGCCTCGGTCGCCGGACCGCGCGCGTGCTCCTTGCCTGGGGTCGCGGTGGTCTCTCGCGGGGCGCGTTCCAGCTCCGTGAGATCCAGGAGCTGGAAGATGCGCTCCGCGCCCGCCATCGCGCTCTGCAGGATGGTGTAGCGCTGCGCGAGCAGGCTGACCGGCTCGAAGAACTGCTTGATGTACTGCGTGAAGATCACGACCAGCGCGAACGTGATGCCTTCGCCGATCTTCGAGATCCCGCCCCACCACAGGATGCTGGCGATGCAGAGCGAGGACACCATCTCGATCGCGGCGTCCAGGATGGCCTCGTAGAAGATGGAGCGCTTGTTCGCGTCGCGATACGCGTCGTTGATCTCGTCGAAGTCCTCCGCCATCTTGCCTTCGCGCGCGTAGGCCTGCACCACGGCGATGCCCGCGACCTGCTCGTTCAGGAACGAGTTGAGGCGCGCCGTGCGCGTGCGGATGTCGCGATAGGCCGCGCGTGAGCGCTTTCGTGTCCAGTTCACCACCAGGCCCACCAGCGGGAGCGCCGCGAACGCGACCAGCGACAGGCGCACGTTCAGCCGCAGCATCAGGATGACGATGCCGGTCAGCGAGAGCAGGTCGACGATCGCCATGAGCACGCCGGACGCGAAGAGCTCGCCCACGGCGTCCACGTCGTTCGTTGCGCGCGTGACCAGGCGCCCGACCGGCGTGCGATCGAAGTATGAAAGCCGCAGCTTCTGGAAGAACAGGAAGATGAAGTTGCGAAGGTCCGCCATGATGCGCGCACCCGCGACCTGCATCGCGTACTGACCGAAGAACCCGAGCAGCTGCTGGACGATGACCACCCCGCACAGCATCACGCCGTCCCAGAGCAGGTTGTCCGCACGCGACGCCGCCGCGTCTCCCACCACGCGACCCATGAGCAGCGGACGCACCAGCGCTCCGCCCATCACGACCACCTGGAGGCCGAGCGACAGCACGATGAGCAAGGCGTGAGGCTTCACGAACGGCATGAGGCGGCCCGCGAGCTGCAGGTCGTACGCCTTGCCCACGTCGGTCTCTTCGTGGAAGGCCTTGAGCTTCTCCTTGCCTCGCTGACCGGCAGCGGGCTTCTTCTTGGTCTCTTCCGTCATGCGGCCCCCTCGCCCCGTGCTTCGTGGGGTTCGGGCGCCAGCACGGCATCCAGCTGCGCGAGCTCGCTCTCGGCGCTCTGCTCTTCCGCGAAGGCGGCGTAGAGGCCGTCCATCTTCACCAGCTCCTCGTGCGTGCCTTGCGCGACGATCCGACCTTCATCCAGGACCAGGATGGTGTCGCAGCGTGAAGCCGCCGCCACGCGATGGGTCACCAGGACCAGCGTGCGCTTCGACTTCTGACGCTCGATCGCCTTCAAAATAAGGCTCTCCGTCTTCGCGTCCACCGCCGACAGCGGATCGTCCAGGACCAGCACCTTGGGTTCGCGTACGAGCGCGCGCGCCAGCGCGATGCGCTGCTTCTGCCCGCCCGAGAGCTGCACGCCGCGCTCACCGACGACCGTGTCGAACTGCTCCGGCAAGGAGAGCGCCTCCTCCAGCACCTGCGCCTCGCGCGCAGCATCACGGATCCGCTCCAGGGATTCCTCGGAGTCCGGATCGTCCAGTGACAGACCGATGTTCTGCGACACGGTGGTGGAGAAGAGGAACGCGTCCTGCTGCGCGTAGCCGACAGCCTCGCGCACGGTGGAGAGCGGCAGCTGGCACACGTCTACGCCGTCCAGTTTGACGGTGCCCTCGGGCGTGGGAAGAAGACGCGCAAGGAGCATCGCGAGCGTGGACTTTCCGGAGCCCGTGCGGCCGACGATCGCGATCGACTTTCCCGCGGGCAGCTCGAACGAGACGTCCGTGAGGACCGCGCGCTCGCCATAGGCAAACGCAAGGCCGCTACATGACAGCGCGCCGCGTACCTCTTTCAGGCGCGGGAGGGGACCGTCGCAGATCTCGGGCTGGGCGTCGAACACCTCGCGAAGACGCGTGTATCCTGCACGACCGCGCTGGATGATCGCGAGCGAGAAGCCGAGCGCGATGATCGGCCATGTCATGCGGCCGAGCGCGAGCCAGAACGCGAAGAAGTCCCCAGGCGAGAGCCCGCCGTTCGCGGGGCCAAGGAGCAGGAGCTTGCTGCCGTACCAGAAGCACGCGAGCACACCGAGCGAGCTCGCCGCGCCCACGGTGGGGCCCATCAGCCCGCGCAGCCGCGCAAGCCCAAGGCTTGCCTCCAGGTAACTCTGGTTCGCCTCCTGGAAGCGCAGGTGCTCGCGCGACTCCAGCGCGAAGCTACGCACCACGCGCACGCCGGCCAGGTTCGTCTGCAGGATGTCCGAGAGGCGACCGATCGCCTTCTGGTTGTTCATCGTGCGCGCGTAGAGGTTCTTGGAGAAGAGGCGCGTGGTGCCGACCAGGAACGGCAGCATCACGAACGTGACCAGCGTGAGCTTGGGGGAGATCCGCACCATCACCTGCAGCGCGCTCGCGAACGCGAACATCACGTTCACGATGTTGAGCACGCCAAAGCCAAGGAGCAGGCGCACCTGGAGGAGGTCGCCGGTGGAGCGGCTCATGATCTCGCCCGACGACATCTTCCGATAGAACGCAGCGCCCAGCTGGTGCAGGCGATGGAGCAGGAGCGCGCGGAGCTCGTACTCGACGTCGCGGCCAGCGTTGAAGACGAACCAGCGGCTGGCGACGCGCGTGCCGAACGCGACCAGCGCGAGGCCGAGCATGATGGTCGCGGGCCTGGACACGTCGCTGGGGTTCGGGCCGAAGATGATGTCGATGGCCGACTTGCTCATCCAGTCGATGCGGTTCATCGACAGCTGGAAGATCGCGAGCATGAGGGTGCCGAAGAGATACGACGGCAGGTGCCGCATGAACTGCCCGGTCAGGGTGTTCGGGATCTTGCTCGGGTCGACCTTCAACGCATGCTCATTTCGAGGACACTCCGCCCAGAGGTCTTCGATGCGACGACATGAGCTTCTGTCGCGCGTTTTTCCCGGTCCGGTCACGAAAAGCGACCAGGTCCTTGACCCGGAGGCGGGCGGCGAGCAGCCCGAAGAGCACCCGGGCGCCGCCTTTGCCGTCGAGCTCCTGCACGACGCCGACTTTGCCCGAAAACGGGCCGGCCAGGACGGAGATTCGTGTGCCCTTCTCGATGGGTAGCCTGGAGTCGGTGTCGGCGTCCTTCTGGGCACGGCGCAGGATGGGGCGCTTGCGCAGGAACAGCGGATCGGTGCGATTCGACGGGCCGCCGTCGCTCTGGGTGGGGGAGTCATCCGTGGATGCGGGCTCTCCGTCGTCCACGAAGGCGTAATCCTTGGGGCGACGGCCCTTCCGGATCGGCGTGCGCTTGGATTTGGCGCCTTCGCGCTCTGCGACCGCGCGGGCCCGGCGCTTCTGACCGGAGAAGAAGTCGTTGTCGGCGGACCACGCGAGCGTGTCGTACAGGCTTCCGAGCGCGGAGAACGCGTCCTCCAGGAGGCCGCCGATCTCGGTCTTCTGCGCGACGGCGAGATCCTTCGGCAGCGTCCACCCGAAGAAGAGCGAAGCGCCCAGGCCCACCGCTTCGTCCACCCATTCGCGGAGCTCGCGCCCCGTGATGCGCGACACCGGCCCCTGGGAGCCGCCTTCGACGCCCGCCCAGAACTGCTCCGGCAGCGCCTCCACCACGCTGGTCGCCGCGAGCACCCCCTCGGGGCTCTTCAGCTTCGCGCGCAGGTTGTGAATGTCCACGAGCGCAGACGCCGGCAGCTCGAGGCGTGCCTCGACCGTGGCGTGCGTGAGCCGCAGCACGAGCTTGGCGTTCTCGGCGAAAACGCCCGCGAAGAGCGGCCGGTAGTCGAGCTTCTGCGCACGCGCCACCTTCAGCGCTTGCTCGCGCTGACGACTGCTGCGCACGAACACGACGCCCGGCGGCCCGAGCTTGCCGTCGACCACTGCAAGCTCCAGCGAGAGCCCGAGCTCCGCGAGGCGCTCCTGCACGGCCGCCGACCAGTGCTGCAGCCGCTCGCGCAGATCCTCGTCCATGGACCCGCGACCACGCAGGTCGAAGTCGTTGCGAGAAAATACGAGTGCGCGGCGTGAGGGGGCGACCATCGTCGTGGGAGGCTCGCGCCTCGATCAGCGCGAGACCTTAGCCTTAGTTCCACCACGAATGGCTTGGGTCGAGTTTCGTCCGCCCTCACCGAAAGAGGTGCGCCCTTGACGCAGAGCGTCATCGGCCTTAACCATGGGATAACCGAGCAAAAGGAGGGTCCGAATGACCCATGATTCCCACGACCGGATCGAGCTTTCACGTCGTTCTCCTGGCACCCCGAGCGCCCTCTCCAACCTCATGCTGACGGGGCTCTTCGGCCTCGCCCTCACGGCGACGTTCTATGTGAGCTGGCTCTGGGCTTCGCGGTAGCGCGGGGGACAGGGAATGCCGTTTGCGCCGCGGCTGTTGGACGGAAAGGCATGCTAAGGTCGACCGAACTCGTGCCCCCGCGTCAGAAGCCCGCCAAGACCGAAGCCCTGAAGACCGAAGCGGCCGCGAAGCCCAAGGGCCGCCGCAAGGCTGCAGCTCATGCACCCAAGGAGGAGGCCGACGAGCAGGACCGTGAGGAAGGCTCCGAGGGCGCCGACACGGACCCGAATGATGAGCGTGACGATACGGAGGTCGTGGTCGCCGAGCCCGTGGAAGCGGAGCTCGTGTCCGACGACGACGAACCCGCGCTCGCCGAGGATGCGGACACCGAGCCCGCCGACGACGACGCGAAGCCTCCGCGCTCACGCGCCCCGCTCTCCAGCGAGACCGGGATGGAGCGGATGGACCCGATGTCCGCGTACCTCCGCGAGGTGCAGCGGCACAAGCTGCTCACGCCGGAGGAGACGCAGGAGCTTGCCGTCCGCTTCCTCAAGACGCAGGACTCGAAGGTCGCCGCGCGACTGGTGACGGCGAACCTGCGCCTGGTCGTGAAGATCGCGTACGAGTACCGCCGCGCCTACAAGAACATCATGGACCTGGTTCAGGAGGGCAACATCGGCCTCATGCAGGCCGTGAAGCGCTACGATCCGTATCGCGGCGTGAAGCTGTCTTCCTACGCAGCGTGGTGGATCCGCGCATACATCCTGCGGTTCATTCTGAACAACTGGCGCCTCGTGAAGCTCGGCACCACGCAGGCCCAGCGGAAGCTGTTCTTCAACCTGAAGAAGGCCCGCGCGGAGCTCGCCGCCATGGGCATGGACCCCAGCGACGCAGAGGTCGCGAAGCGGCTCAACGTGCCCGAGACCGACGTGTCCGAGATGGAGGTGCGCCTCCAGGCCAGCGAGAAATCGCTCGACGCGCCCGTCGGAGACGCGGACGGTCGCTCGATCACGCGCGTGGACATGATGCCGTTCGCTGGCGCAGGCCCCGAGGCAATGATGGCCGACGGTGAGCTGCAGGCGCTCCTGCGCGAGAAGCTCGACGTGTTCCGCGGCACGCTCGCAGGCAAGGAGAAGGAGCTCGCGATCTTCGACGAGCGCCTTGTGGCGGACGATCCGCTCACGCTCCAGGAGCTGGGTGAGCGCTTCAAGATCTCGCGCGAGCGCGTCCGCCAACTGGAGCAGCGCCTGCAGGGCAAGCTGCGCGACTTCTTGAAGCGAGAGATGGGCGACGCAACGGAGCTGGCGTAGCCGGTGGCAGATAGTCGCGCCGGCACACGGGGAACGCTCTACGTCGTGGCCACGCCGATCGGCAACCTGGGCGACATCACGCTTCGCGCGATCGAGACGCTGCGCGCTGTGGATCTGGTCGCAGCGGAGGACACCCGGCGCACGCGCGGCCTGCTCACCCACCTGGAGATCTCGAAGCCACTCGTACCCGCGCACGCCCACTCCAGCGAGCGCGAGCTGTGCGTCGTGACCGAAGCGCTGGAAGAAGGCAAGGCCGTCGCGCTGGTGACGGACGCGGGCACGCCCGCGGTGAGCGATCCAGGCGGCGTGCTCGTCGCGCGCGCGATCGCCATGGGCGCCGTCGTGATCCCCATTCCGGGCGCGAGCGCGGTGCTCTCTGCGTTGGTCGGGAGCGGACTCTGCACGGACGCGGGCTTCCGCTTCTTCGGCTTCATCTCGCGTGACGGCCTATCGCGCGCAGAGGTGCTCGGGCACATCGCCGCGACGCGCGAGCCGTGCGTGCTCTACGAATCCCCCAATCGCGTGCAGTCTACACTCACCGAGCTGGCTCGTGCGCAGCCGGCGCGTCAGGTGGCGGTCGCGCGGGAGCTCACCAAGATCCACGAGGAGTTCGTGCGCGGCACGCTGTCCGAGATCGCGGCGGAGGACCGCGAGTGGAAGGGCGAGGTCGTTCTCGTTCTAGGAGAGATGGAAGCCGCCGCGGAGAGCGTGGTGGACGAGGGGCTGCTCAACGCGCGCATCGACGCGGAGCTCGCGCAGGGCACGCATGCAAAGTCAGCGGCGGAGCGCATCGCCGCGTGGAGCGGCCTGCCAAAACGAGCGATCTACGAACGAATCATCCGGCGCAAGCAGGAAACCTAGAGCCGGCCTTCTGGTGCGACCCGGAGGCTGCAGCAGCCTCCTAGCTGGGGCGGACAGAGGCGGCGGGAACCCAGGCGATGGCGGCGCTGCCCTCCCACACGAGCTCGTAGTTCGTGCCGTCGAAGTTCTTCACCTGGCCCGGGTAGCTCTTTCCGTCGCTCCATGTGGCGATCACGCGCGTGCCTGGCGGCAGTGGCCCGCCGGGTGAAAAGACAGGCTGCGGTGCAGTCGGCGCCCGCTCCTCCGCGGCCTTGGCAGCACGCATGGCCATGGCGGAGGCGACCTGCGCCTGCTGCAGCGTCGCCATGTCTTCCTCCGTGAGGGTCACCTGGAGCGTCATGATGCGAAGGCTCGCACCGGAGGCCTGAAACGTCCTGTTGCCGTAGGACTCCACGTCCGCGATGAGCCCCGCGCTGTCGCGCATGACTCCGAGCATCGAATCGCGTGACAGCCTGGACGAGAGCACCGTGGCAAGGCTGGTCAGGATCGTGTGCTTCACCGCCTCCACGAGTCCCGCCTCACCGCCGTGCTGCGCGACCGTGTTGGCGAACGCGCCGGGCTCCATCACGTCGATATGTGCGCTGCCGAAGGCGTTCGGGTGAAGCTCCACCTCCGAATGGTCTCTGACCGCTCCAAGCGGTCCTCCCCATTGAAACCCGAGCTCGCCCATACGTCGACGATACACGCGGAACGGGAAACCCGCCTGCTGATCATGCCCCGCGCGCGTAGAACGGCGTGCCAAGGCGAAGAAGCCGGGAAATCGCGTCATCTGCGAGCACCATCGCGACGAACGGATCTTCCTTGGGGAGGCTCACGAACGCGTCGACCGCGAGCGGACCGTCGAGCTCGAGCCCGAGGACAGGCGTGGTGAGCTGGTCCGTGCTCGGGAAGTAGAGCTGGGCGAGGTACGCCGACTTCACTGCGGGCAGCTGCGAGAGCAGACGCACGAGGCGCGCAGTGAGCCGCGTGAGCTTGGGATCGGGACCGGGCAACGCGCCGTCGTCGCTCGGTGGAGGCGCAGTGCGATCGAAGGCGGCGTCCTCGAACAGCGCGTCGAAGTCGCGAAGGAGCGACTGGAGATGGTCTGCGTCCGGATCACCGTCGAAGTTGCGCATGGCCCAGACCGCGACGTTGCTGCTCTCGGGAAACTCCCCCTTCTCTTTCACGACCTCGCGCACACGAGGCAGGAGCACGAACTGCAGCCACTGCTCCGGCGCCAGCGTCTTCATGCCGAACGCGCCCATGTCGACGAACTTCTCGTCGGGTGGTCTCTGCGCGGACCATCGACCAAGGCGCACGAGCTCCGCCTGGATCTCGTCGGCGATCTTCTCCGCCCGTTCGTGGAGCATCGACATGGGTAGACCCTACCTTCCCCGTTGCCCGTGGGCGAGACGACAATTAGCCTGTCCGCATGGGCGCCTGGATCGATGCCTCGAAATTCCTCCGCAGCGGCGGTCCGAGCGACGTCCGCCTCGATGGGGTGACCGACACCGTCGCGCAGAAGCTCGCGGGGTGCGCGCATCTCGCGAAGGTGCGATCGCTGGATCTCACCGGTGGCCGGATCGGCGAAAAGGGCGCCAGGGCGCTCGCCGAGTCGCCTCACGTTCAAGAGCTCACGTCGCTCTCCCTCTCGCAATGCCACGCCAAGGACGCAGTGTTGATCGCCCTCAGCCGGTCGACCGCGTTGACGTCACTTCGCACGCTCGATCTCCACTGGAACGAGTTCGGGGCGCGGGGCTGGAAGGCGCTCACGAGCACCGCAGCGCTCCCTGCGCTCGTCGATCTTCGTGCGCGGTCCAACAACCTGGGTCCAAAGGGCTGGAAGACGCTGCTCGAGTCGCCTCTCATGGAAAGGCTCGAGGCGATCGACCTGTCGGAGACGCGCCCCAAGCGCGAAGGGCTCGATGCGCTTTTTTCCTCGAAGCCGCCGCGCCTGCGCAGGTTGACGATCGTCGCGGTCGACCTGGATGCACGAGGCATCGAGCGCCTTGTCTCGTGGCCAGCGCGGGCGGCGCTGACCGCGCTCGATGTTGGCCACAACATCCTGTGCGCGCAAGGAGCGGCGAAGCTCCTCTCTGCCCCGTGGCCGCTCCTCGAGGAGCTCGGCCTGCGCGACACCTTCGTCGGGGAGCTGTTCAAACCGCCGATGCCGCGGCTCGATGCCTTCAAGGCCCTCGCACGGCCGAAGGCTTTCCCCGGGCTGCGTTCTCTCGACTTGTCGGCGACAAGCCTGAGCGCCGATGCCGCCCGCGTGCTCGCGCGCGCGCCGTTCATGGCGGTGCTCGAGACGCTGAACCTCGCGGAGATGCCGGTCGACGAGTCCCTCGAGCTCCTGCTCGCCTCACCGCGGCTCGAGCGTCTCTCCTCGCTCAACGTTCGCGGCACTGATCTGTCGGATCGCGGCGCACTCGCGCTCGCCCGCGCGAAGCATCTCCGTGCGCTCGTGAACGTCGATGCAATGTGGAATCCTCTGATCGGCGCCGAGGGGCACCGCGCACTCCGCGCGCGCTTCGGCAAGGGCTTGCTACTTCCGCCGAAGCCGACTCCCCCGCCCAAGCCGGAGCGGACGCCCCGTTCGGCGCCCAAGGAGCCGGCAAAGCCGAAGCGGCTCCCGCTTGCGAAGCTTGCACGGATCGCACGGTCGAAGCCGTTCGAGCACTGGCGGCCGATGATGACCGCAAGGGAGACGAATGCGTCGACCGCGCTGATAGCGCGGGCCTGCAAGCAGCTCATGGCGCTTGGCGAGGACGCGAGCCCCGCGGCGCAGAAGAAGGTGCTGCGTGCGTGCGTCGTCGGGTTCAACGCGCTCTACCGCAAGCACGAGTTCATCCAGACGACCGAGGCCGAGGACATCAGCGAGGTCATCGACAACATCGCCGACCACACCAGCTTCTTCGGCGCGCAGGACCTCGCGGGTCCGTGGCGAGACTGGTAGTCGCGCGACCCTTCCAGAAGTGGGTCAGCCGGAGAACGAGCGCGTCATCTCGTCGAGCTCGGCGCGATCGAGCCCCTTCTCCTTCGCGAGCGCGTCGAGCCATGCATGGCGGCGCGCGCGGATCCACAGACTGGAGAGGCGCGGGCCGGCGATGAGCATGGGGATGAGCCCCAGCGTGAGGCTGGCGATGGCCATCATCTTGAGCGGGATCGGAAGTCCATGCGCCTCGTAGTAGTCCCAGAACAAGTTGTAGAGGCCACCCGCCATCGCGAGCCCCACGAAGAGAGACCCCACTGCGAAGACGCCACGCACGCGCCGCGTACGCTTTGCCATGGCGGCGATCGCTGCGTGCTCGGGATCGGGAGGCTCGTGGGGCGGCGGCACGTTCTCGCGGTAGGGAACCTGTGTCACGTCGCCAAGTATACGCCTGGAACGTCACGACGCTTGCTGGGGTGATCCGATGCGAGGCTCACGCCTCATCTGGCGCAGGTAGTACGCGCAACCAAGGGCAAGGCACACGTGCAAGACGGTGTTTGGTGCGAACGAGCCAACCGTGTGGAAGACGCCAGAGAGGTACGCGTGCGGATCCACCGGAAGAATTCCAAGTTGAAGGACCATGTTCGCCACGAGCACTGCGCGGAGCGTGGGCGAGGAGGCGTGCTTGCGAACGAGGAAGTTGAGAAGACCGACGGCGCAGAGGAGGACGCCGGCGGTGCGCGCGTAGACGTTCGCGGTCGCGCTGGGTGGCGCGAGCTTCACGCTCTCGATCAGCACGGATGGTGCACACAAACACATGAGCCCCACAAGCAGCGGAACGATGGCGCTGATGGTGAGAAAGGTGCTCCGTTTCATGTCGTCCTCCTCTGTCTATTGCTCGATCTTTTGCTCGGTCTCTTGCTCGGCCTCTTGCAAGGTGCACGGAGCGCGCCGAAGGTCTCGACGATGGAAGCCTGCACGTCCGCACTGGTTCCGCCGGTGTGCGACAGTGCGCTGAGCCCGTGGAGCACGGTGAACAGGTACGCAGCTGCGTGTTTTGGATCGAGGTCTGCGCGCGCCTCGCCGCGTGCCACAGAGGCCGCGATCACGGCGCTGAACGCTGCGCGAACAGCGGCGCCACTGGCTGTGACAAGGGCGCGAATTTCGGGGTCCGAGGTCTGTTCGCCGAACGCGGTCTTCACAAGGAGACAGGCCGACACGCCCTGTGCTCGCAGCACGGAGAGGAACGTCTCCAGATACTGCGAGAGCTCCGCGAGACCCGCGCCCGGCGCACCGAGCGGCGTGAGGCTCTCGCTCACGTGGGCGCGATAACGCGCCAGCGCGGCAAGGAAGAGCCCACGCTTGTCACCGAACGCGTTGTAGAGGCTCTGGGCCTTGAGGCCCGTCGCTTCAACAAGGTCGCGAATGCTGGCGCCCTCGAAGCCACGCATCCAGAAGGCCGAGAGAGAACGCTCGAGCACCAGGTCCATGTCGAACTCACGTGTCCTGGCCATGAAAAGAAAGTGACATATCTTGAGCGATCGTTCAACAAATTCTTGAACGAACGATCCATTATTTCTTGCGCTCCCGCCCGGTCAGCAACGACCTCGGCATGGACCTTCCCATGACTCCGGGTGGTACTGCGGTCGGCGTGGGGGACGAACGGTGCCTCGTCGCGCCGGACGCCTCCGTTGCGCGGACTGGCTCCCCCGCCTTGGGCGTTCAGGTTCACCTCTCAGGTGTACGTCACGCAAAGAAATGCCGACAAAATCGCAGATTCACCCGGAATTGTACACCTGCTGGGTGTACAGCCATTCACGGCGATTCACGAGGCGGTCCCAAGGGAGGCGCCCGACCTCGACCTCGACTTCGACCTCGACTTCGACGTTACTGGTATCCCCTCGCCTGCATCTCGTAGAGCCGCGCGTACGTCTTGTGCGCTGCTACCAGATCTGCGTGCGTGCCGTCCTCGACCACGTGACCGTTCTCGAGCACCAGGATGCGGTCCGCCATGCGTACCGTGGGGAAGCGGTGCGAGATGATGAAGGTCGTCTTGCCTTGCGAGAGCTCGCGGAAGCGCTCGAACACCGCGTACTCCGCCTCGGCGTCCAGCGCTGCGGTGGGCTCGTCCAGGACCAGGATGTCCGCCTCCTCGCGCATGAAGCCACGCGAGAGCGCGATCTTCTGCCACTGCCCGCCGGACAGCTCCACACCGTCCTGGAACCAGCGACCGAGCGCCGTGTCCATGCCCGACGCGAGGCCGCTCACCACAGGCTCCGCACCGCCCCGCGTGACAGCGCGCTCGAGCCGCGTCTCATCCTCCATGTTGGTCACGCTGCCAACACCGACGTTCTCGCGCACGCGCAGCTGGTACTGATTGAAGTCCTGGAACACGACACCGAAGCGCAAGCGCAGCTTCACCTCGTCCCATTCCCGAAGGTCACGCCCATCGAGCAAGATGCGACCACTGGTGGGCTCGTACAGACGCGTGAGCAGCTTCACGAGCGTGGTCTTGCCCGCCCCGTTCTGCCCGACCAGAGCAACGGACTGCCCACGAGGAATCGAAACACTGACATCCTCGAGCACGAACTTCTCAGCCCCAGGATATTTGAACGACACCCGGTCGAGCACGATCCCGGTCGAGGTCAAGGTCGAGGTCGGGGTCGAGGTCGGGGTCGAGGTCGAGGTCGAGGTCGAGGTCGAGGTCGAGGTCGAGGTCGAGGTCGAGGTCGGGGTCGAAGTCGTTGTCGTTGTCGCTGTCGCTTCTCTCTTCCCTTCCTGCGCCTCCCCTTCCGTCGACTGATCGAGAAACGCAAACAGGTTCGACATGTAGAGGTTGTGCTCGTACATGCTCCCGATCCCGCTCAAGATCGACTGGAACGCCTGCTGGCCGCTCCGGAACGCGAGCACGTACATCGTCATGCTGCCCAGCGTCAGCTTTGACAGCGCCGTCAGCACCGCCATGAACGCATACGCGCCATAGAAGGAGAGCGTGGCGATCATGGAGAGCAGATGCCCGTAGATGGTGCGGCGTATGGCGAGCTTCGTGTCCTCCTTGTGGAACTTCTCGGCGAGCTCCTTGTAGCGACCCAGGAAGAGCGAGCCCAGGCCGAAGAGCTTCACCTCCTTCGCGTGCTCGTCGTTCGCAAGGACGTACTCGTAGTAGATGAGCCGGCGCGCGTCTGGTGAGCGCCAGTTGCGCAGGCGGAAGGCCGTCTTGGAGAAGCGCATCTCCGCGATCGTCGCCGGGATCGTAGCTACCATCAGCACCACCACGATGAGCCCGGAGAAGCGCACCAGCAGCGCGCCGTAGCCGATCAGCGTGAGCACGGACTGCACGAGCGAGAAGCTCTCGCGCACGAGTGACAGCGGCCGAGAGCTCGCCTCGCGTCGCGCCTTGGACATCTTGTCGTAGAACTCGGAGTCCTCGAAGTGCGAGAGCGACAGCTTCGTCGCACGCTCCAGGATCTCCACGTTGATGTCAGTGCCCAGCCGTGAACCGAGCGTGCTCGTGGTGAGCGAGAGACCGCGGGTGTTCGTTGCCGAGAAGGCCACGAGCGCGAGCTCGATCAGCACCCAGTGCAGCGCGACGTCCTTGTGGTGATCGACCACCGCATCCACGATGCGCTTTCCCGCCAGCGCAATGAGCGGCGGGATCATGGCCCCCGTGAGCGTCAGTATGGCGAGCGCGACCGTCAGCTTGGGCGACGAGCGCCACACGATGCCGAGCGTGCGCCGCGTGTAGCGGAACGACTCGACCATGCCCTTCGCGAAGGAACGCTTCGGCGGGTCCACCGGCGGGCCGCCATGGCCGGGCGGGCTTGCGCTCTTCCCGGTGGCCTTCGCCTTCTTGTTAGATCGTGTCGCCAAGTGCCGCTTGTATCTTCGGGGCCGAGAAGCCCACCATGATCTTTCCGCCGACGTCGATGACGGGAATGCTCCCGCCCGACAGCCCGGCCTTCGCCAGCTTCGCGCGCATCTCGCGCTCCGCGCCCGAGTCCTTCTCGATGTCCTTCTCGACGAACTTCACATGCTTGCCGGAGAGCCACTTTGCGGCCTCGTGGCAGGCACCGCACCACTCCGCGCCGTAGATGATCACACGCGGCTGGCCGGTCGCGGCGAGCGCGCCAAGACTGATGCCGCCATCACCCTGCACCGCCCCACCCTGCGCGTTCGCGCCGTTGGACGCGAGCGTTGGGCCCACCGCCTTGCGCCGCTCCACGATGTAGCTCTCGAACTCCGAGCGAGGCGACTGCGCGACCGCATAGGTGCCGTCCTCGTTCTTCCTGGTGAGGTCCGCGAGGTACATCATGTCCTCCGGTGGCGCGTGCGCGGGATCCATGACGCGGACCTTCTGCGCCTGCGCTGGGGGCACCTCCGCGATCGTGTCCACGACGTGCGGGTTCCCCTTCTCGTCCACGTACGTGAAGCTCAGCCCTTTGGCGTCATCGCGAACGGTCGGCAGTACTGTTTGCTCCGCGGCGATCCCGGCCTGGTCCTTCTTGCAACCAGTCAACGGTCCGAGCGCCGCCGCAGCGAGCGCGAGAGAACAGGCAAAAACGCCCGCTAGATGACGCCGGCGGGTCATGGCTCCTCGGACAGTTTGGTCCATTCGGACATCATCGTATCCACTCGTTTGGCGAGTTGCTGCTCCTCCGAGGCTTTTTTTGCGAGCTTCGCCCAGTCCCCGCCGGGGTCCTCGCGCAGGGCAGCGCGACGCTCCTCGAGCTCCTTCTCGCCCGCGGCGATCAGGTCCTCGAGCTCGGCGATGCGCTTTCGCTTCTTCTCCTTGTCGCGGGCAAGCGCCTTCTGTTGCTCGAAGCTCTGCTTCCCCTGCGGTGCGTCCTTCGGCGGCGGCGCGACGCTCTTCGATGCGTTCTTCTTTTTCTGCGACGCGGCCTCGATGAGCGCGGCGGCATTGTCTTCCTTCGCCTGCCTCGCCTCTTTCGCCTGCTGCGCCGCGTAGTCCTTGAAGCCACCCGGGAAGACGTCCGCGTGTCCGTCGCGTACGACGATGAGGCGCGTGGTGGTCGCCTCGAGGAAGCGGCGATCGTGCGAGACCAGGAGCACGGTGCCCGGAAATCCGGTGAGCGCCTCCTCGAGGATCTCCGCCGCGGGAATGTCGAGGTGGTTCGTGGGCTCGTCCAGGAAGAGCAGGTTCTTCGGCTCGAGCAGCAGCTTCGCCAGCGCCAACCGCGAGCGTTCACCACCCGAGAAGCCACCCACGCTGCGGAGCGGATCGTCGCCGTAGAAGCGGAAGCGGGCAAGGTACTGACGCGCGACCTCCACGGTGAAGTCACCGCGGATGGTGCGCACCTCCTCCGTCGCGGTGTTCTTCGGGTTCACGCCGCCCAGGTGCTGATCGAAGTAGCCGTCGGCAAGGTTGGTCCCGCGCTTGATGTCGCCCAGATCTTCTGGAAGCCCACGGCCCGCGAGCAGCTTGAGCAGCGTGGTCTTGCCCGCGCCGTTCGGCCCGACGATGCCGATGCGGTCACCACGACGCACGAGCAGATCGAGCGGCCCGAACAGCGTGTTGCCACCGCGCGCCGCCTCGAGGCCCTTCGCGTCGATGACGATGTCTCCCGTGCGCGGCGCCTCCGCAAAGCGAAAGCGCACACGCTCCGCCGCTTGCCACACGTCCTCCGGGTTATCGAGCCGGTCGATCTTGTCGAGCATCTTGCGACGGCTCTGCGCCTGCTTCGTCTTCTGTCCCGCGATGTTCTTGCGGATGAAGTCTTCCGTCTTGTCGATGAACGCCTGTTGGCGCTCCAGGAGCGCGCGCTCGCGGGCCAGGTCTTCTTCCCGTGCGACGGCGTAGTCGGAGTAGCGGAGCGGATAGACACGCAGCTGCTGGCGCCCGAGCTCCATCGTCTCCGTGCACACGTTGTCCAGGAACGCGCGATCGTGCGAGACGATGAGCAACGCACCACGGAACCCCGACAGGTACTGCTCGAGCCAGCCGATCGTGTCGAGGTCGAGGTGGTTCGTGGGCTCGTCGAGCAAGAGCAGCGTGGGCTCTTGCGCAAGCACCACGCCGAGCTGCAGGCGTCCGCGCTCGCCGCCGGAGAGCGACGTGACGGGACGCGAGAGATCCTTCTCCTCGAAGCCCAGCTTCGTGACGATGGCGGCGACCTTGTGCTCGAGCGCGTCGCCGCGGAGCATGTGGTAGCGGTCCTCGAGCTCCGCGAGCTTCTTCAGCGCGGGATCATCCTCTGACGTGGCATGCGCGGCGGCGTCGCGCGCGCGACCGAGCTCTTCCCGCAGCGCGGTCACCTCCGCGAAGCCAGAGAGGAGCGCGCTCATGACGTCACCGGTCGCGGCGATCTCGTGCGACTGACGGTAGTAGCCAAGCTTCGCATCCTTGGAGATGACGACGCTGCCACCGTCGGGCTCCATCTCCTTCGCGATGATGCGAAGCAGCGTGGACTTCCCCGCGCCGTTCGGCGCAACGAGGGCAGCGCGCTCGCCAGCGGCCAGGCTGAAGGTGACGCCCTGGAAGAGGGTGGAGCCAGCGAACCCGAAGCGTACGTCTGCGACTTGAAGAAGCGTCACGGCAAGAAGCTCCGCTTATAGTACGTCCCTGTCGCCGCAGCGCGACAGAAGCAGCTCTATTGACCCTGGCTACAATAGGCCGCCCAGACACCACCCCCGCGCCCCAGCAACCCACAAAACGTGGGAATTTCGCGCCCACCTACCTGGTGCGCAGCTTGCTTGACGAGGGGTATGGACGCACCCGCGCAGGTCACCCGC
Source organism: Polyangiales bacterium (assembly GCA_038230375.1). Taxonomy (GTDB): domain Bacteria; phylum Myxococcota_A; class Polyangia; order Polyangiales; family Polyangiaceae; genus JANXLV01. The sequence continues at coordinate 92,858 of JBBRNJ010000022.1, forward strand.
CGCTCCCATTCAATCCCGCCGCTCGCCATGGACGCGAGCCCGGAAGAGGGTGGCTTCCTGACGAAGGTGGACGCGAGAGCGCTGACATCGCTGGTGGCGCTGGCGCTAGCCCTGACAGTCGTATGCCTCGTCGCGATCGTGGGTCACATCAAGCATGCGAACGGGTCAGCGGAAGCAAGCGCCCAGAATGAGCCGCTGGTGAACGAGGGGGTCGAGATCCCAGCGCCGGCGATCAACCTGACGCAACCGGAGTAGTAGGCGCCACCCTTCCCGCGACCTGTCCTCGGTGCCTCGCGCCAACCTACGGCCGTTGATCGCGGAGCGACATCGCCGACTCGCGACTTCGACTTCGACCCTCGACTTCGACCCTCGACATCGACATCGACCCTGACGTCGACTTCGACATCGACCCTGACGTCGACTTCGACATCGACACTCGAGCAGTCGCTAGCCTCGCGTCACTTGCACGCCGTCGCACCCTTGGATGCGTAGCACGTGTTGTACGCCTGCTCCGTCGCCGATTCGTTGGGGTACTGCGCGTAGCACGCGTCCTTGCAAGCCTTCGCGGTTGCGCCCATGCCGTTGTTGGCCGTGCCTGCGTCGGTGCCGCCACCGCCACCGCCACCACCGCCACCACCGCCGCCGCCACCACCGCCACCACCGCCGCCGCCACCGCTGCCGGCGTCCGCCGTGCCTCCTCCTGTGCCTCCGCCGGCGCCGGGCACTGGGCACTTGAGGACGCACGCGTGGAGCGCAGCGCAGTCCTTGTTGTTGTAGAAGCAGGCCTGGGTCTCGTTGCAGCAGCCGGTCTGCATCGCGCTCGTGCAACCAGAGTTTCCGAACGCAATTCCGTCCGCGGAGAGGCTGCACTTTGCGCCCGTCTCGCCGGCGCCTGCCGGGGGCGCGTTGTTGTTGTTGTTGCTGCTGCCACCGGAGTTGCTGGGTGCGGGCGTCTGGCCGGCAGTGGGATCAGAGGCGTTCTGGTCCTGACCCGTGAGGCCTCCCTGAGAAGGCGCACCGGAGGAGCACGCGATCATCGCGGACACCATTCCCACGCCCATGACAGTGAAGCTCCAAGGATACGTTCGCATGAGACCTCCGCGTTGCACGTACGTCGTCCTGCATGGTCCGTGCTCAGCGCGCACCCCTTGCGTTACGCGCGGTTCCAATGCTTGCGCTGCACAAGCTGAGCGCCACAGGCAGCTTTGTGGATCGTCTCGGAACCAGCGAGGTGTTTTCCGTACATGCCCAGTGACTTCGCGGTGACAGGCCCGGAACAAGTGGACGGCCGCGCTTGCGGCGCGCCCGTCCAGGGCGAACCTTGTCGGACATGCAACCGCAGTACACCATCCGCACCGCCGGCCCGAGCGACATCCCTCGCCTCGTTGCGATGAACCACGCCGCGTATCCCGATCTCGTGGCCGAGGGCATCGTGTTCGACGGCGCGCAGCTCGCCGCGCACCAGGCGGTGTTCCCCGAGGGCCAGCTGGTCCTCACGGGGCCCGATGACGGGATCGTTGGCGCCCTCTCCACGCTCATCGTCTCTTCCGCGGAGGCGCTCGCGCCGCACACCTGGATCGACATCACGAGCCACGGAACGTTCGCGAAGCATGACCCGCGCGGCGACACGCTCTACCTGGCGGACATCTACTCGGATCCCGCGGCGCGCGGAACCGGCACGGGGGGCGCTCTCTACGCATTGTTCGCGCTCTGCAAGCGCAAGAAGCTCGCGCGCGTGGCGGCGGGTGGCCGGCTGTATGGCTACATCGACGTGGCGAAGGAGGTCTCTGCAGCGGACTACGTGGAGCAGGTGCTCCGCGGCGAACGGAAGGATCGCGTGCTCACGTCGCAGCTGCGCGCCGGCTTCATCGTGAAGGATGTACTCTCCAACTATCTGGACGACTGGCGCAGCGGCAGCTTCGCCACGCTGCTCGTGTGGAAGAACCCCGAGCGAACCCAAGGACTGACCGCCAGCCCGTCTGGCGACTATTTGACCGTGGAAGGGCCCGCGCCGCTGCGGAGCAACCCACCGCGCCCGGTGGGCCAGAGCAAGCACGCGTTGCCGCTGCCTTCTACCTTGAAGACATCGATGCCGTGATCGAAGGACTGAACCAGGATCTCGAGCGCGCCGTCGCCGTCGAGATCCGCGACGGTGGGCGCCGCCGGAATGCCGACGCCGTTGCCGTCCATCCCCTGCCCCGGTAGCGGAATGTCGAAGAGCAGCTTGCCCGTGTTGTCGAGCACGACCAGGCGCCCCGCGTCCGCGGTCAGCGCATAGACGCCGAAGATGATCTCGGGGACGCCGTCCTTGTTGAGATCCGCGACGACCGCCTCCGAGGCGAACGTCTTCGCCGCGCCCTTCGCGTAGTCAAAGCGCCAAGCGCGGCTGCCGTCCGGCGAGATCGCATAGACGAAGCCGTCGTTGATGGGCGCGATGATCTCCGGGCGTGTGTCGCCCAGGATGCTCACGGTCGTGGGCGCTGGGATGGCGTCGGGCGGGTAGTAGTCACCGGAGGGACGCACGGCGGGTTTGTCGGTGAAGGGCAGCGTCTCGAAGCCCGTGAGCCTGCGCGCCGCGCGTGAGCCGCCGCCCTGCGCGCCCTCGAGCACCATGAACGCGTAGCCCTGGGTCTCGTACGGATCATGGAGCTCTGCGTTGGGGATGCCCACGACGTCGTTCTTGCCGTCGCCGTTCACGTCCGCCACGTTCGGCGGAGACGCGGTCCACTGCAGCCACATGTTCGTCGTGACCTCGGGCCAGGGGTCCGCGTGGTCGTGGTAGTGCCCGTTCTCGATCGCGGGGTCCAGCCAGCGAATGAACTGCCCCCAGCCCATGGGCTTCGAGAGGAACATGTTCGCGGGGTTCGAGTAATACGACGACGCGAGGATCGAGCTGCCGTTCGCCTTGAACGCGTTGATCTGGTGGTTGTCGTACGTGACCAGGATCTCGAGCTCCTTGTCGTCGTCGATGTTGCCAATGCCGACGTTCTCGCCGTAGCACCCGTAGCCGGTGTTGCCCTCGCCGTTGAAGTCCTTGTCGCCAGGCGTGGACTGGTTGTAGCGGGGCCACGCGTTGGCATTGCCGCCCGGCGCGAACACCTTGCCGTCGGGAGAGAACACGAACACCTGGGAGCCGGTCTTCGACGTGTTCGTGGTGGTGACGACGACCTCGATCTTGCCGTCGCCATCCAGATCGCCGGCGGCCATGCCGCGCGCCTCCGGGCTCTGTCCGCCGCTCGTGGTGGACGCCGGCCAGCCAGCCTTCGGCGTGAGCGCCTTGTTGTTGTACTCGTATGCGGCCACGGTGCCGCCGTTGCCGCCAACGACGATCTCCATCGTGCCGTCGTTGTCCAGATCCGCGACCACGCCGGGCGCGTAGATGCGGCCCATGGTGGCCGTGCCCTTCGAGAGCTGCTTGCCCGTCGCGTCGAACACGAACGTGCTGTAGAGCGTGGCGACGATCTCGTTCTTGCCGTCCTTGTCCAGATCGACCACCGCGGGCGAGCCGAACCAGCCGGTCTCGCCCGTCTTCACGTTGAACGCGAACGTGGGCATGGCGACGGGCGCACTGCCGCCTTGCGATTTGCATGCGGCCTGCGGCGCGACACTGCCATCTTCGGCGATGCTCGCATCACCGTGCGTGCCGCCACCACCACCGCCGCCGTCGTCACCAGCCCCGCCGCCGCCACCACCACTGTCGCTACCACCACAGGCGACGGCAGCGGCGAGAGCGGACAGGAGCACGACACCGACGGCGGAGGTCTTGCGGAGCATCAAGAGATCTTACACGCTACTTCGCGATCTTGCAGGCTGTGGCGTCGCCCTCGGTCTTCGAGATGTTGAGGTTGTCTGTATAATACACGCGTGAGAAGGCGGAGGACCAGCACTCCACCACGTCGAGCTCGCTCGGGAGATTCCCTCCCGTTGCGATCACATCGGCGCGGCCCGCTCCGGTGGTGTCCCAGCGGTTCTTCAGGTTCACGTCTTCGAGGACGGTCGGCTTGGTGTTGTCGAGCGCCGCCTTCCCCGTGATGTCGAGCTCGCCCGCGCCGCCCGTGAGGTGGTGCACCTGGATGGCAAGGTTGCCCTTGCCCTGGCCGGGCGCGAGGTCCGCATCGATCTCGCCCGCGATGGACGGATCGTCGAGGTTCTTCAGGTCGTACGTGATCTTCGTGGTGCCGTAGTCGTGACCGCGCGCGGGATCGAGGTTGCGGTAGGCGTCGTTGTCCGCCTGGAACCAGCCGGTGCGATGGAGCGCGCCCGCTTCCTTGCCGTAGCCGTGTCCCGTCAACACGGACACGAAGTCGGACTCCGCGGTCTTGTCCTTCGGGCGGCCCTCGAGCTTGTAGTCGTACTCGTTTGGCGCGACCTCGTTCACGGTGAAGCGCCAGACCACGGGCTGCAGCGCATCACCCTGGTATGGGCCCCACACAGCCTGGTTCGCGCCGACTGTGGTTGGTGTCTGCGAGACCACTGCGTTGATCGCGCCAAGGATGACGGCCGTGACGACGTCCACGCCGTCCGTGATGTCGCGCGTGAACTGGTAGAACTCCGCGTTGCCGTTCGCGCCCACGCCAGTGACGCCAATGCCCGACGCGTGGCTGCCCGAGAGGCGAAGACCGCGGGCGCTCTGCGCTGCAGTGCCCGCGGCGCTCGAGCCCGGAACACCAAGCGCGATGTCCTTCGATTGCGGCACCGCGGAGCGGTACTTGTCTGCGTTGCTCGTCTGGAGCGTACAGCCCGTGGACATGCCGACGATTGCCGAGACCGTGACCAGAAGTCCTACTCGAACGTTCATGCGTCCTCCCTTCGGTAAGTGCCCTCGTCGCGTCCCCACGACGGCCAGGCACGGGCACTAAAAGCAGATTTCGCACCAGCGGCGAACGCTGGAAATCGCGCGCAATTGATGGCGTCAGCCCTCACTGCGTGAACTCCGATTCTCACCCTCCGTGAACGACAGGGTGACCGCCGTGCGGTGGCTACTTGATCGCCTGTGAGAGCGTCGCGACTGTGTCTGCGAAGGCGACCTGGTCCTTCGGGGACTGCCGCAGGAACTGCTCGATCTTCGGCATCTTCGCGAGGGCTTCGTCCAGCTCCTTGTCGGAGCCCTTGGCGTAGGCGCCCATCGTCACGAGATCGCGCTTCGCCTCGTAGATGCCCATCATCGCTCGCAGCTTCCTCGCAGCGTCGCGTTGCTCGGGGGTGACGATGGCGTCCATCACGCGCGACAGTGACATGGTGACATCGACTGCGGGGTATCGTCCGCGTGCGGCGATGCCGCGGTCGAGGACCACGTGGCCGTCGAGGATGCCGCGCACCTCGTCGGCGATGGGCTCGTCCATGTCGCCGCCTTCGACGAGAACCGTGTAGATTGCAGTGATCGATCCGTGCGCGCTCTGACCCGAGCGCTCGAGCAGGCGCGGGAGCATCGCGAAGACGCTCGGCGGATATCCGCGGCGTGCGGGGGGTTCTCCCGCTGCGAGCCCGACCTCGCGCTGGGCGCGTGCGAAGCGCGTGACCGAGTCGACGAGGAGCATCACGCGCTTGCCTTGATCGCGGAAGTGCTCGGCGTATGCGGTGGCGACCTGCGCAGCGCGCAGCCGTTCGAGCGCGGCGACGTCACTGGTCGCGACCACAACGACGCTCTTCTTGCGTCCTTCTTCGCCGAGCGCGTGCTCCAAGAACTCGCCCACCTCGCGGCCTCGCTCGCCGACAAGCGCGACGATGACGACGTCCGCCGCAACGCCGCGCGCCACTGCGCCGAGCAGCGTGGATTTGCCAACACCGGAGCCAGCGAAGAGGCCCACGCGCTGACCTTCGCCCAGCGTGAGCAGACCGTCGAGCACGCGCACGCCCGTCGCGATGGGCTTCGACACGGGTCGCCGTTCGAGCGCCATCGGTGGATCGCGGTCGACGGGAACGTCGACTCCGGACGTGAACGCTGGTCCACCGTCGAGGGGGCGGCCGAGTCCATCGACCACGCGGCCCAGCATGTGGTCGGACACGCGCACGGTGAACTGACCGCCGACCGCCTCCACCAGATCATCGGGGCCGACGCCGGTGAGCGGACCGAGCGGCATGGCCACGGCCTCGCCGCCCGCAAAGCCGACGACCTCGCACAGGAGCGGGGAGCCGCGACGCGCGACGCTGACCACATCACCCACGCGCACGCCGGGCATCGAGAAGCGCATCGAGAGGCCAACGACCTCTGTCACGCGGCCCGTGGTGCGGACGGCGGGTGTCGCCGCGAGGCGAGCCTTGAGCGCGTCGAAGTCCATGTCCGCCCAGCCTACAGCGCTTCTCACTGCATGTGGGGAAGCGCGGCCGCGACCATCACGAGCTTGCCGCCGGTGGTGTCGAACCAGTAGGTGCGCTCGGACGGTGGTAGCGGCGTGCCGTTCTTGCCGCCGCTGACCAGGTAGAACGTGCATCGCGCCGCGTCGCGCTCGCAGGTCACCAGCGGCGTGAGCTTCTCGGTACCGCCGTAGGGGTTCGGGCCGTGGCACCGCGGAACGAGCTGCCGTCCGGTCCACGTATGCTCTGGATCATCGGTCAGCGTGATGTTGGCATCGTCCCATTGCACCACGGTGGTCGGCGCCTGAAATGAAGGAGAGTCGACGAGCTCGCAGACCTTCGCCGGAGAGACGACGCGCTTCGGGAGTCCGGCAAGCAGTGCCCGCATGCGCGTCACAGCCTCCGGAGTGGGGGTCGGGGTCGAGGTCGGGGTCGAGGTCGAGGTCGAAGTCGAAGTCGAAGTCGCCGTCGGGGTCGAAGTCGAAGTCGAAGTCGAAGTCGAAGTCGAGGTCGAAGTCGAAGTCGAAGTCGCCGTCGGGGTCGAAGTCGAAGTCGAAGTCGACGCCGGGGTGGACGTCGCCGTTGGGGGCGTGCTCGCGCCGCAGCCGAGCTCGCTCAGCAATCCCAGGACAGCGAGCGCGCGCGTTGGCGCGCGGCCTACCACTCCGTGCCCTTTGCCATCCAGTCGTACATCCATGGATCCGTCAGGGTGGTCGAGATTCCTCGCGGCGGAAGGCTTCGCCTGACGGGCACCGTGGCGCGCTCTCGCACGCTCGAACGCGACTCCGGGCTCTGGTGCACGCGCGCAAACACGGCCAGCATCGGGGGAAGAGAAGGTCGCATACGCGGTACTACGGCGCACGAGCCGATTTCTTTACCCGCCCAGGTCGTTTTTCTCTCTAATCGACTCCATGCATGAATCCGTGGGGGTTGGACGGTGAGCGGTCGCGCCTCTCTGAACACGCTCGACCGGTCGTTCCTCGCGTCCGAGAGCCGCGACGTCATGATGCACGTCGGCTCGCTCCTGCGGTTTTCGCCGCCGAAGGACGGTTCTCGCGATCTGGGAGAGAAGCTGCGCGAGGAGCTGCTCAAAGACCCGATCGTGCACAGCCCGTGGAACCTGCGCCTCGCGCATCCCGACATGCTGTCGCACCCGCTGCAGTCGTGGACAGAAGACCCGAACTTTGACATCGAGTACCACGTCCGACGCTCCGCGCTCGCATCGCCCGGAGACGAGCGCGAGCTCGGTATCCTGGTGTCGCGCCTCCACGGCCAACCGCTCGACTTTCACAGGCCACCGTGGGAGGCGCACTTCATCGAGGGCCTGGAGAACGGCGACTTCGCGATCTACACGAAGGTGCATCATGCACTCATCGACGGCTACACGGGGATGCGCATGCTCATCCGGAGCTTCTCCACGGACGCGGATGAACAGCACACGCCGCTCTTCTTCTCGCGAGGCCCGAAGGAGCGAGAGCCGCGCGCGCCCAAGGAAGAGGAGGCCACCTACGACGCGCTGCTCCGCGTGCTGCGCGAGCAGGCAAGCGTCACCAAGGCGATCAGCCGCGCGCTCGGCAATGTGATCCGCGCGGTGCGCATGCACGACCACGAGCTCGTCACCCCATTCGACGTGCCGCGCTCCGTCCTGAACCAGAAGATCACGCGCAGCCGCCGCTTCGCCACGCAGCAGGTGCCCATCGCGACGGTGAAGCGCGTCGCCACCGCGGCCTCCGCGACCGTGAATGACGTGGTGCTCGCGATCTGCGGCGCGTCGCTCCGGCGCTTCCTCCTCGAGAACGGCGACCTTCCACAGAAGCCTCTGGTCGCCATGGTGCCCGTCAACATCAGACCCAAGGACGACCCCGGCGGCAGCGGAAACGCAGTCGGCGCCATCCTCGCGACGCTCGGGACCGACATCGAAGATCCGGTCGCGCGTCTGCACGCCATCGCCGCCTCCACGCGTCGCGCAAAGGAGCAGCTGTCCGGCATGTCGAAGAACGCGATCATGCAGTACAGCGCGATCGTCCTCACCCCCATGATGCTGTCGTTCATTCCGGGCGCGGCAGGGCGCGTTCGTCCCGCGTTCAACATTGTCGTGTCCAACGTGCCCGGTCCGGAGATGCCGCTCTACTTCCGCGGCTGGCGGCTCGAGCAGATGTATCCGCTCTCGATCCCATTCCACGGCTACGGACTCAACATCACCATGCAGAGCTACGCGGGCAACCTGGGCTTCGGGTTCACGGGCTGTCGCGACACACTGCCGCATTTGCAGCGGCTCGCGGTGTACAGCGAAGAGGTACTCGCGGAGCTGGACGCGGCGCTCTGAAGCGGCGCTCTGACGCGGCAGCGTGAGGAATCCTACGAGGACGCGGCCTTCTTGCCGTCTTTTTTCTCGCCGCGATCGCCCACGTGGACCTGCAGCTCGTCATTCAGCTGCTCGAGGAGCTTGCGTGCGTTCTCCGTCAGCGTGATGGGCACGTTCACTTCGATCACTGCGACCAGCGTTCCGCGACCACGACCGTCCAGGCGCGGCACGCCCTGGTTCTTCAGCGCGATCGGCGTACCCGGCTGCGTTCCCGGCGGCACGCTGACGGTCACGGTGGTCTCACCTTCGTGCCCCACCGGCACAAGCGCGGGCACCGGGATCTCCGCGCCCAGCGCCGCCTCGGTGAAGGAGACCTTCACGCGGGTGACCAGGTCCGCGCCGTCACGCTCGAAGCGCGCGTCTTCCTCGACATCGATCTCCACGTAGAGATCGCCCGCGGCGGCACCACGCACCCCACCCATTCCCTGCCCCGACACGCGCAGCCGCTGACCCGCATCCAGGCCCGCGGGGAACTGCACCGTGACCTTGCGCGTCTTCTCCACCGCGCCGCGGCCTTCACAGCCCTTGCACGGCGTCTTGATGACCACGCCCTGGCCACCGCATTTGCCACACGGCGACGAGAACATCACGAAGCCACGCGCGGATGAGACCTGCCCTGAGCCGCGACACTGCGCGCATGCCTCGGGTTTGGTGCCGGCCTTGGCGCCTGAGCCTTCGCAGTCGGTGCACGGAGAGGGGGCGCGAACGATGACCTCGCGCTTGGTGCCAAAAGCCGCTTCCTGGAGCGTCAGGCGTTGCTGCACGCGAAGGTCCGCGCCGCGACCGCGCTGCTGACGCTTGCCGCCGCCACCGAACCCGAAGCCGCCCGAGAACATCTCCGAGAAGAGGTCCTGCATGTGGGAGAACATGTCGCCCATGTCCTGACCACCGCCCCCGCCGCCCTGGAGCCCATCATGGCCGAACTGGTCGTAGATCTGGCGCTTCTGGTCGTCCGTGAGGATCTGGTAGGCCTCGCTCGCTTCCTTGAATTTCGCCTCTGCGGCGGCGTCCCCGGGGTTGCGATCGGGATGGTGCTTCAGCGCCTCCCGCTTGTAGGACTTGCGGATCTCCTCTGCCGAGGCTTCCCTGGCGACCCCCAGAACTTCGTAAAAGCAACGCTTGGACATACCGCCTGGCTCAAACTAATGCGGGAAAATGGCGTGTCAACGGGCCTCTGCACCGGAAACACGGCCTTCTCGTTGGGCGCTCATCTGCTCGATCAGCGCCATTTTCTCGGCCAGCGCGGCCCGGAGCTCGTCCAGGCCAAGGCCGGACTCGATGCGCTTCTTGTCCTCGTGCTCCTGGGCAAGGGCCAGGCGCAGGGTGTCGATCTCTCGTTCGAGCTCGGTGATGCGGGCCTGGGCGCCGGTCTTCTCACCGCCGGCACCGACCGGGGCGTCCGGAGGACCTGCGGGGGTAGGGACGAGCATCGCGGCGCTGTCCGCGATCGCCAGGTTTTGCTCCAGCTCCGCGATGCGCCAGTCCCGCGCGAGCAGCTCCCCCTCGTAGCGGGCGATCTCCATCGCCATCGCGCGGACGCTCTTGCGGGCAGCCACGAGCTCGGCGTCAGGCGGGCCGGCGTCTGCCATGGGTGGGGGCTCGACGGTCTGGGATGCGTTGAACGGGGCCTCTGCGGCGAGCGCGTTTGCGGGCGCCGGCGGGGGGGAATGAGGCTGTGCCTCCTCGAGCGACTGAACGAGCTCGCGGACGATGCGCTCGCGTCGAACGATCTCGCGCTCCAGCTCCGCGACCAAAGCGGCGCGCTCGCGAAGGCGCGCCTCGGCGTGGGCGAGCTCGTGCGCGTGCTCCTCGGCGTGCTTCTCGATGGACTGTTCAAGGTGCTGGAGCCGCGCAGTGGCGCGCTTCTCGGCCTCCCCGAGCTCGCACTGGGCCGCGATGACGCGCTGCTCTGCGGCGGCGATCGTGGCCGTGGCGCGGAGAAGGTCCTCGGCCTGACGCTGGTTCTTTTCACGCTCGTCGCGCAGGTGCTGCTCGTAGCCACCGAGGCGGTTCGACTGCTCGCGCGACTCCGAGAGCTGCGTGCCGAGCACGTCTGCACGGAGACGCGCCTCGGCGAGCTCCGCGGCCATCGCCCCCATCACCTCTGCGCGCGCGGACGCGGCGGCCTGAACGGAGATGCGGCGCTCACCCTCTACTTCTGCCTCGCGCGCGGCCTCGCTCTGGCGAACGCGCTCGCGAACGTCGTCGATGTCGTGCGCGCGGGCGTCCTTGCTGGTCTCCTCTTCGAGCGGCAGCTGGAACAGGGCGTACGTGTCGAGCTCCGCGGCCTCATGGGAGGCGGCGATCACGAAATGCTCGGGCGTGGGCGGCTCCGGCGCAAGCTGCGAGTCCACGCTGACGGCAGGCTCGTTGTCACCCTGACCGAGCTCCGCGAGCGCAACGCCGCGCCACGCGATCTTCGCCGCCACGCGCACGAAGCCGAAGCACACGGCGAACATGTCGTAGAAGGACTCGTAGGGGATGGCGCGCGTCGTGTCGCCGGTGGCGTCCGCGTTCGCGGTGGCGGCCAGCACGAGTCCATCCGTGGTGACCAGGCGTGCGAGCTCCCGCGCGAGCTTCTCCGGATCGGGCGACGCCGTCATGTCCGCGACGATGGCCGCGTCGAACGCGCCGTCGCGCACCTCGAACGTGTGCGGAAGCGGACGAACCACCACCGCACGCGGAGAGCGCTGGGCGGCGCCGCGCGCGCGGGCCGCATCTCCGTCGTACGCGTGCACGCTGCGTGCGCCGAGCTGGAGGAGCCGCTGAGGCACGCCGCTCTCCACATCACCCACGAAGAGCACGCTTCGCCCGCTGATGTACGCCTCTGCGTACGCGGCAAGGACGTGGCCCAGGTCGGTGGACGATTGTTGGCTCAAGGGAGCCGGATAATGCTGCTTTTCGGCCTCGCCTGCAAGGGGTGCGCGCTACACGCGGGAGATGGCATCCACCAGGTCGATGTTGGAGAGTACGCCCACGAGCTGCCGGTGCTCCACGCAGAGGATGCGGCGCACGTTCATGGCGATGGCGTAGCCAGCGGCGCGAAAGAGCGGTGTCGACGACTCGAGGAAGATTGTCTCGTAGCTCATCACCTCTTCGACGGGATTGTCGCGGAGCTTGCGCGGGAGCGACCGCGCCGCGAGGGCCTCCGCCTGCGTGAACACACCGACGGCGCGCGAACCATCCATCACCACGAGCCCATGGACGCGCGCCAGGGCGATGCGCTCGACCGCCAGCTCGATCGAGTCTCCGATGTCCACAGTCACCACCGGCTTCGACATGAAGGACGAAATCGGCGCGGCCACGCGCAAACGCTTCGCTTCGACGAGGATGTCGCGGGTCGACAGGATGCCCACCGGCCGATCCCCCTCCACGACGACCAGGCGATGCACGCGGCCGCTCGCCATGCGCCGTCCAGCCTCCTCGACCGGCGCATCTGGAGTCGTGGTGAGCACCGGCGACTTCATCACGTCCCGCACGAAGAGCAGGCGATCATTGTTCAAGTTCATGGCCACGAGGGGCACGAGATCGGTCGTGGAAACAATCCCAACGAGCCTCCCCTCCTCCACGATGGGCACCGCAGAAATCGCGTGCGACTCGAGTAGGTCCAGAACGCGGCGCACCGCGGTGGCGGGGGAGGCGGAGACAACGGGAGCAGTCATGAGCGCGGATACGACAGTCATGTCGCCCCACACGCAATTGCCGATCCACCGTGAACGTTGCCCTAACACCAAGACCACGCATTGCTGGCGATCGCGGGCCTCGCGTTCCTTCCAAGCCGAAATGGTCCTGACTGCGCCCCGCCGCGCTTGTCACGCTGCCGCAGCTCGAAAGCAAGGTCGTTGTGAACAGGATCGCTGCACTGGACACGGCGTTAAGCCACCGCGGGCACCGACCCCACGGCCTCGCGTCTCTCGCTCCTGCGCTCGTTCTTCACGCGAATCTCCGTGTGCCGATGATCCTTGAGGTGCGTGGTGAGCGAGGAAAGCAGGCGTACGGTCGAATCGAGCGAGAGCCCATCGGGCACCAAGCGCTGCACGCGCTCGCCGGGGCGGCGGCCCGGAAGAAATGCAGCGTTGCGCTGCTGGAGCTTCGCGTGCGCATGCGTTCCCTCCATGACGCGGACCCACACCTCGGGCAGTGCTGACACACCGGTGAGGTGCGGATACTTCGCGATCGCGACCTCGATCGCCAGGAGGCCGGGCATCGGCTCCGTGGGCTCCACACCCAGGCGAAGCTCGTCGGGAGTGTCCCTGCCTTCGGGGATCCGTCCGCTGAGGCTCGGCGTGAGGCCGTATGCCGGGATGCGCGCGGCGACCCTTGCGAGCAGCTCCTCTGCTTGCACGTCGAACGGGTCTGCGCGGAACGCGGCGGAGAGGAGCATGGGCATGGGCACGAGCGCCGTGAGCGGCACGGTGAGCGCGAGGCCACCGGCGACGCGCTCCGCAGCCGCGTATCCGAGCGCAACGACCGCGAGGTACACGCCCAGCAGCATGCGCGAGCCGCGGACGGAGCGCGCGCGGCTCTGCGGCCCATACGGGAGCGTGACCCACTTGCCCGGCCCGCGCGCCTTGGACGCTGTACGGACGGTGCGCTCCGACAGGAGGAGCGTCGCAAGCGCGAAGAGGCATGTCCCCGCGGCCGGTTGTTCGAAGCACGCGAGCAGCGCGCCGCCCAGCACGAAGAGCGGCGCGACGTAGAGGCGCACGAACGCTGGAACCGGGATGAGCGGTCTCGTGTGCTCACCGCAGGTCCGCTCGCGACGATTCGCAAGCACGCCAACGAAGAGCGCGCACGCCGCGGCCGCCGCGAACAGCGCGAGCTTCACGGGGCTGCGGTCCTCGCCACCCTTCACGGGAGGAGGCGGCGGCGGGCGGAGCTCTGGCGAGGTTGCCTTCGGGAGCGCGCGCGGATCGACCTTGATTTCCCAGGTGACGGCCTCCGACTTGCCGATGTGCGCGCGCGTCAGCGTGAGGCGGTCGATGGTGGGGAGGCGCTCGAGATTCGTGACGACCGTCGAGCCGAGCTCAGCAAGGTGCGGCTCGGTGGGCGCGGCGGGAAGCTCGAAGACGAACCGTGAAGCATCGTGCCCCTCGGGCGTGGGCGAGCTCTTGAAGGCAAGCCGGAAGAGGCTCTTGTCGCGCGAGAGGCGATGCGTGCCCACGAGATCGATCGCGTAGCGGATGGTCACGCGATAGGAGCCGCGACGGAGTCCCTTCTCGGGCTGGTCGACGACCACGCGCATGGGCTCTTCGGGAAGGTCGGTGGCCTTTGCGTCCATGGCCGGCGCAAAGTCGACCCCCTTCTGCGTTGCGATCGTCTGCCCCACCTCGACGTGACCACCAAGCGAGTCGCCGGCCTCCGTCGTGAGGTCCATGGTGGGCGCGGGCACGATGCCGCGATCGATCGTGCCGAGATCGAGCGAGCGAATCGGCCCCGCCACGACGCGTACCTTCACGAGCCGCTCGACCTGCGCGGTGCCGTCCTCGGCGACGGTGAGCTTCATGTCGGAGCTCGTCTCGTGCCACTCGAGCCACTTGCCCTCTGCACGTGCAGAGGCCGGCGCGAGCAAGGCACCAATGGAGAGAACAATCGCGACGACGAACGGCCGAGACCACGAGGGCATCGTCTCATCTGGTTAACGAAGTCGGACGGCGAAGGCCAAGAAACCCGCGATAATTTGTCATGCGGGCGCACGAACGGGTCGCATCGCGATGCATCGCCGCGCCATGCTGGTCACGTATTTCTGCGCAGGCGGCGAGGATTTCGCTCCGATTGCGAAACGTCAGTTGAGCGGGTAGACGATGAAGCTCGGGCGCGTCGTGCGCGTGGGGTTCTGACCCAGCGACATGACCGTGGCATTCAGATCCACGAGGTCGGCGGTGGTGAGCTGCAGGGCGTGCTCGCTTGCGTGGACGGTCGCGCCCATCGCGTAGTCTGGCCCAGACGCGGGGAGCTCGATGTGACCACCCAGGACCCAGGTGACGGGATGCGAGGTCACGAAGCCGGCGAGCCGCGCGACGCTCGCCTGATAGCTGGGCCAGTCGTTGATGTAGAGCCTCCCTGGATAGAGCGTGTCGCCCGTGAAGAGTACGCGCGAGCGGCGATCGTAGAAGGCGACGTGCGCGGCCTCGTGGCCCGGGATCGGGAGCACGTCGAGCACGCGATCGCCGAGATCGTAGGTCGACGCGTTGGTACCAGTGACCCCGAAGAACTGATATGCGGCCGCGGGCGAGTGGCCGACGATCGTCGTGCGGGCTGCCTGCGAGAACGCGCTGTCGCCGTTCACGTGATCGCCGTGCGCGTGCGAGTGCGCGACAACGACATCCACCGTCACGCCAAGCCCCTGCAGGATCTTGGTCACGGCGGCCTGGAAGTTCACGTGTCCGGTGCCCGCATCGATCAACATCGCCTTCTGCGTTCCGACGAGCAGGTACACGAACGGCCCCTCGAAATTCTTGCAGAGCGACTCGCGAAGGATGAACGTGCGGTCGTCGTACTGCCACGTCTGGATGTCAGGGTCCGAGCCGCACGCGGCGCCGTCGATCCAGTGCGCGGGAAATCCATTGGAGGGCGGCGGACCGTCAGGCGCGGCTCCAGCATCGGCCTGCGCGGTGGGCCCGGAAGCCGGAGTGCCGGAGTCAGTCATCGTCGCAGGCGCCGCGGCTCCACCAGGTGCACCGCCTTGCGTCCCGCGCGCAGCGGGAAGCGGAGCGGGGTCGGAGCCACAAGCAACCAGCGCGGCCACCGCGAACGTCGCAATCGAAAGAGCTCCCCGCGCCTGCATACCCGGAGTCTGCGTGGCCACAGCGAGCGATGCCATCGCGAAAGCAAC
This sequence comes from Polyangiales bacterium, assembly GCA_038230375.1. Classification (GTDB taxonomy): domain Bacteria; phylum Myxococcota_A; class Polyangia; order Polyangiales; family Polyangiaceae; genus JANXLV01. The sequence goes on from JBBRNJ010000022.1 coordinate 108,352, forward strand.
CCGAGACGCATCCGATCGCCTTCGCGACCGTACCCAGGTAAAAATCCCGCACAGCCCGCCTTCCGCACGGTGCTCAGCGCGCGGGAGGGGGATGCGGTGCCCGGCGCCGGTGGGAGCTATCCCCCTGCCGAGCGGCGGCGTTCTCGCGCGCTCATCCAGCACCCCAACCCAACCGCCCACCCCAA
>JBBRNJ010000023.1:0-106451 GCA_038230375.1 Polyangiales bacterium
ACGAGCCCCGGAAGCGATACGCCGCAATGCAGTCGGGTCTCGACATTCACTACGACCTGGGTGCCGGACATCCCCTGCTCGGCCGCCGCATGCCAGATCTCGACGTGCTCATCGCCGGCGACGCGCGGCGCGTATTCAGTCTGCTCCACGAGGCGAAGCCCGTCCTGCTGAATCTTGGTGAGCCCGGAGCGCTCGGCGTGCTCGACGCGTTCAACGTTGGCGCGTGGTCGGATCGCGTACGCCTGATCGACGCGCGCTACACGGGCGCGTGGGAGCTCCCCGCGGTGGGCACGGTCGCCGCGCCCACCGCTGTTCTCATTCGGCCCGATGGACACGTCGCGTGGGTCGGAGGCGGCAACGGCGGTCGCCTTTGCGACGCACTCACCACGTGGTTCGGGCCGCCGATCGCGCCATAGCTCCTGAGGCAGTGCGCGGCTCAGTTCAGACAGAAGCCGGTCTCGCACCTGACCCACTGCCAGGAGTGCGCGACGTCGTCGATCATCGCTTCCAGGTCGGTGAGCTCCTTCGGGTAGCAGCCGTTGCCCAGGTTGTGCGTGATGTTGGTGGTCGCGCCGCGGTCACGGATAGAGACGATGACGGTGGGCTGGTCCGTGTCGTTCCTCGCGCACGGCGGCGGGTCCACGAGCGTCGTCAGCTGGAGCCGATCGACCACGTCCATCAGATGGCTCACCTGCCCGGGGTCCGCGGTGCCCTTCTTCTGGCCGCGCACGTAGACGAACTCGCGCCCCTCGTACGTGACCTGTCCATCGCCGCTGATGTCCACGAAGTACGAAGGACAGATGCCGTAGCAAGCCTTGCGTTCCATGTGGATGGTGACCCCAGCCAGGTCCCGCGGCCCCGGAGGCTGCGCTGCGCCGCCCTGCCGTGCAGGAGCAATCGGCGCAGCCACAACCGAGCTCTCCTCATGCGCGCACCCGGCAAGACCAAGCACCATCGCCACGAAGGCAGCCCTCACATACATCCAATCCATGGTACCGCGCGTCCACGGAAATACTTCCCGCGCGCGCTCATCGAGCTTTGAACAGGATCGCGTGGCGGATGCCTGCGGTGGGGCGCTCGACGTGGACGCCAGAGCCGTCGCGCCATGCAGCGCCGGTCGAGGGGCCGCCGTCCAGGTTCAGCGCGGACTCGCAGCCGTCGGCCGCAAGGAAGCTGGCCAGCGTGAACAGCGACGGACCAAATGACGGATCCGTCGCGTCGCGCACGAGCACCACGACCAGCTTCTGGCCGCCGTCCTTCACGCAAAGCGCGGTGCGCGCGGAGCGTTTGCCGTCGTCGCGCTTGATGTTCACCTTTCCCTCCACGACCAGGCGCGGCCGGCACTGAACGGCGAAGCGCGCGGCGCTCTGCGCGTCGGGGTCGAACGACTCCGTGGGGAAGAGCGTGGCGTGGCTGTCGTCTGCGATCAGCACGCCGCCAGACATCGTCTTCGAGAACGCGGAGACCGCCTTGCCTTGCGAGATGGCGAGTCCCAGCGGGCGGTCGTTCGTGTCGAAGAAGCCACCGTTGATCGCGAGGCTGGCGCCGGTGCGCGTCAGGATCTCGGCCAGGTCCGTGCCCATCTTCGCGTCCTCGATCAGGAGGTCGGTGCGAGCGACCTCGAACGAGAATATTTGAGGAACGTACGCGCGGCCGTCCTCGTGGAGCTCGCCGGGCCCCGTACTCGCCGCGCTGGTGGTGGCGGTCTGCGACGCGGCGAGCGCGAGCGGCGGTGAAGGCTCCGTGTGCGGCGACGTCTGGTCCGCGTCGCGGCTACTGCACGACGTGCAACCCGCCAGCATGAAGAGGAGCACCGGAAGCACTGCGAGCAGCAAGAGCCGCGGAATGCGCTCGCGCTTCAGCGTGCCCTCGTCCTGGTCGTGCTCCAGGACGTCGCGGCATGCCGTGGCCGCCTCGCGGAAAGGTGCGATCTGCACGTTGTGCAGGACGTCGGGTAGATCGTCCAGTTTGCTGACGGCACGCTGGAATAGCCGGCCCGCCGCCGCTGCGTCACGCTTTTCGTAGACCTTGTAGAGCGCCGCACAGACCTGGATGAGCCCCTGCAAGAGGAGCCGGGTCTGCGGATCTTCGGTCGCGCGCCAACCCTTCTCCCAGGCCTCGTGCGCCTCCCAGTAGCGGCCCTCCGCATACAGCTGTGCGCCCTTCTGGAAGTCGCGTGTGTCCACGAGTCCGCTCATGTGACGCGCTCCACGCCTGCGTAGACGTTCATCGCAGCGCCGCGCACGAACCCGGCCAGCGTGATGTTCGCGCGTGTGGCCAGGTCCACAGCGAGCGTGCTCGGCGCAGACACGCTCGCGAGCACCGGGATGCCAGCGACGGCGGCCTTCTGGACCAGCTCGAAGCTCGCGCGTCCGCTCACGGTGAGGATGTGCCCCGCAAGCGGGAGCTTCTTTGCAAGCAGCATGGCTCCGATCAGCTTGTCCACGGCATTGTGACGGCCCACGTCCTCGAACGCGACGACGCGCTCACCCTCGAACGTGGTGAGCAGCGCGCCATGGCACCCACCCGTGTGCGTGAACACCTCCTGTGCGCTCTTGATGGAGCCTACCGCGCGAAGGATCGCGTCGGCGGGCAGCGTTGCGCCCAAGGGCAGGGGCGTGCACCGCTCGAGCAGGTCGTCGATGCTCTGGCGACCGCACACGCCGCACGCGCTGGTGGTGAGCGTGCCGCGCCGTCCGGGCAGCTCGTCTGGCAACACGACCTTTGCAGTCGACACGGGTCTCACGTCGATCGTGTTCTCGCGCCCGGGGTCGCCGGTCCGTCCGCAATGGGTCACCGTGGCCACGTCGTCCACGCTCGTGATGACACCTTCCGCGAAGAGCAGGCCGAGCGCGAGCTCCCGATCGTGGCCCGGGGTGCGCATGGTGATCGCGAACGTGTCGCCAGAGACGCGGATCTCGAGCGGCTCTTCGCATGCGATCTGGTCACCGCGTGAAGAGAACGCGCCGTGCTCGTAGCGCGCGATGCCGATCTCCCTGAAGCTGCGTGCTCGGTTCGTCAAATGAGCCTATTCCGCCCCGTCGAACGCGTCCTGGCGGAAACCCTTCGCCGCCTCGGGCGCCTTCGGATGCTCGCCGGGGACCTTGCGCACGGAGACCGCGGTCACCTTGTACTCGGGGCACTTGGTCCCGGGATCCGCGTTGCCGCTGGTGAGCAAGTTGGTCTTCACCTCGGGGAAGTGGAACGACAGGAATACATTCCCGCGCGCCACGCGTGTGGTGACGCAGGCCCAGGTCTGCACGCTTCCACGAGCGCTGGCGATCTCCACCATGTCGCCCGCAAGGATCCCCAGCTCCGCCGCGTCGCCGGGGTGAATCTCCACCAGGTCCGCAGGCTGCAGCTCCGAGTTGCCGGTGCGCCGCGTCTGCGTTCCGGAGTTGTAGTGCGCCAGCTGCCTGCCCGTGATCAAGATGAAGGGCAGCTCTGCGCTTGCGGACTCACCCGGCGGCTCCCACTCCACCGGGAACAGCACGCCGCGTCCGTTCGCGGTGAGGAACTGCTCCTCGTAGAGCACCGGCGTTCCCGGGTGGTCCTTGTCCGGAACGGGCCACTGCAGGCCTTGCGTGCCAAGACGCGCGTGCGAGATGCCGCGCATCTGTGGCGTGAGCTCCGCGATCTCGTCCATGACATCTGCGGCGTCCTTGTGCGGCATCTCGTAGCCAAGATGCTTGCTGAGCTGGATGAGAATATCCAGATCGCGGCGCGCGTCGCCCGGTGGCGGCACCGCCTGGTTCACGAGCTGCACGCGGCGCTCCGCGTTCGTGAATGTGCCTGTTTTTTCGAGGAATGCGGAGCCCGGGAGCAAGGCGTGCGCGAACTGCGCCGTCACGTTCTCGAAGATGTCGTGCACGACGAGCAGGTCCAGCGCGCGCAGCGCCTTCTCCACGTGGTGTACGTTCGGGTCCGTCTGCGCGATGTCCTCGCCGAAGACGTACATGCCGCGCAGCGTGCCGTCGATCGCGCTCTGGAACATCTCCGGGATCATGAGCCCGCGCTCCTTCTTGATGGTGACGTTCCACTTCTTCTCGAACTGCGTGCGCGTGGCGTCGTCCGCCATGGGGCGGTACATGGTCAGGTAGGTGGGTAGCGCGCCCACGTCGCTGGAGCCCTGCACGTTGTTCTGGCCGCGCAGCGGGTTGGAGCCCGCCCCACGCACACCAAAGTTGCCGGTGAGCAGCGCCAGGTTCGCGAGCGTGCGCACGCCGGAGACACCCTGTGACTGCTCCGTCACGCCCAGTCCGTAGTGAATCCCCGCGGGCGGACTCTTCGCGTAGAGGTGAGCGGCGCGCTCCAGATCCTTCGCTGGCACTCCGCTGAGCTCCTCGACCTTCTTCGGATCGTAGGTGGCAATGAAGTCCTTGTACGCCTGCCAGCCGTCGGTGCGCGCGTCGATGAACGGCTGGTTCGCAAGCCCGTCACGGATGATCACGTGCGCGAGCCCGTTATAGACAGCGACGTTGCTGCCAGGGCGAAGCTGCAGGTACACGTCGGCCATCTGCGCGAGCTCGATGCGCCGCGGATCGATCACGATGAGCTTTGCGCCGCGCAGCACGGCCTCCTTCATGCGCGCGCCCACGACCGGGTGACCCTCCGTGGGGTTCGCGCCGGTGAGCAGGATGCACGCCGTGAGATCGATGTCCGCGAACGAGTTCGACCCGCCCGACTCACCGAGCGATCGAATGAGCCCCAGCGACGTGGGCGAGTGACAGACGCGCGAGCAGTTGTCGATGTTGTTCGTGCCGATCGCCGTGCGGAACAGCTTCATGAGGAGGTAGTTCTCCTCGTTGGTGCAGCGGCTGGAAGAGATGGCGGCAAGCGCGTCGGGCCCGTGCTTCTGCTTGATGTCGTTCATGCGCGACGCGACGAACGTGTAGGCCTCATCCCAGCTCGTCTCGCGCCACGTGCCGTCCGTGCGGCGGAGCAGGGGAGCCGTGAGGCGATCCGCGGCGCGCGCGTACTGGTGCGCAAAGCGGCCCTTCACGCAGGTGTGTCCCACGTTGGAGGGACCTTCAGCGGCGGGGTCGATCGAGACCACGTGGTCGCCGCGGACGTTCACCTCAAGCGAGCAACCCACGCCGCAGTACGCGCACGTGGTGGTGACGGTCTTGTCGATGGTCTCCTTCAGCTTGAAGGCCTCTTCGTCCAGGGCGCCGGTGGGGCACGTCTGCACGCAGGCGCCGCACGACACGCAGCTCGAGTCCGCGAACGACGAGTCCATGCCGGCGACGATCTTCGTACCGAAGCCGCGGCCCGCGTAGGCCAGCGCGAACGCGCCCTGCACCTCGTCGCAGGCACGAACGCACCGTCCGCAGACGATGCACTCGTTCATGTCCACCTTGATGTACGGATGGCGGTCATCCTTGGCGTACGCATGCCGTTCGCCCTGATAACGGCCGTTTTTCAGGCCGAAATGGGCTGCGACGTCGCGCAGCTCGTTGCGGTCGCCTTCGCGCGCGAGCGCTGCGTCTGGATAGTCGGACAGCACCAGCTCCACGACGCCCTTGGCCACGCGGGTGGCGATCGGATCGTGCGTGTCCACCACCATGCCCTCGCGCACGGGCGTGGTGCATGCGGCGACGGGGCCACGTGCGCCCTTCACGCCGACCATGCACACGCGGCACGCGCCGAACGCGGCAAGCTTGGGGTCGTAGCAGAGCGTGGGAATGAAGATGTTCGCGCGCCGCGCAACGTCCAGGATGGTGGCGCGGTCGCTCGCCACGTATTCCTGACCGTCGATCTGGAGGCGCACCACCTTGCGCTCCGTGGTCGTTCCATCAGCGCTCATTGCGCACCTCCGGTCATCATCTCGGCGTTGAAATGCGTCAGGAGCGACGCGATGGGAATGGGAATGGCGCCGCCGTGCGCGCACAGCGAGCCAAGCTTCATGGTCTCGCACAGGTCGACCAGGAGCGCGGCATCTGCGTCCAGCTGCGCGCGATCGGTGCTGGTGCGCATGCGCTTCACGAGCTCCCACCCGCGGCGCCCGCCGATGCGACACGGAAAGCACTTGCCGCAGGACTCTGCGTCGCAGAACTCGAAGAGGTGAATGGCGATGTCGCGCACGTCCACGGTGTCGTCCCATGCGACCACGCCGCCGTGCCCGAGCAGGCCGCCGACCGCGTCGAACTCGTCGAAGCCGATCGGAGTGTCCAGCAGCGAGTCCGGAAGGACGCCGCCGAGAGGCCCGCCCACCTGCACGGCCTTGATGGGCCGACCCGTCTTCATTCCGCCGCCGAGCTTCATCAGCACCTCGCGCAGCGGCGTGCCGAAAGGGACCTCGTACATGCCGGGGCGCGTGAAGAGCTCGTTGATGGAGATGGCCTTCGTGCCGCGGCTCTTGCCAATGCCCATGGCCGCGTATGCGTCGCCGCCATGGCGCATGATCCAGCCAAGGTTCGCGAGCGTCTCCACGTTGTTCACGATCGTGGGGCGCTCGAACAGGCCTTTTTCTGCGGGAAACGGCGGTCGCGCCGTCACCATGCCACGGAGCCCCTCGAGCGAGCGGAGCAGCGCCGTCTCCTCGCCGCAGACGTACGAGCCAGCGCCCTCGACGATCTCGATCTCGAAGCTCCACCCGCTGCCGCGGATGTTCGTGCCGAGCCACCCCGCCTTGCGCGCATCTGCGACCGCCTTCTTCAACACGGGAACCGAGAGCGGATACTCCGAACGCACGTACACGAAGCCGCGCGTCGCGCCGATCGCGTAGCCGGCGATCGCGACGCCTTCGAGCACCGCAAACGGATCCTTCTCCATCAGGTACTTGTCGATGTACGAACCCGGATCTCCCTCGTCCGCGTTGCACACCACGAACGCGTCGCGACGCTCGGCGCCCGCAGCGCTGGAGGTCTTGCGCACGAAACCCGAAGCGAGCTTCCACTTCGTCGCGGTCGGGAACCCGGCGCCGCCGCGGCCACGCAGCTGTGAGCGCTCCACCTCTGCGATGGTCTCGTCCGGGGTCTTCTTCGCGAGCGCGAGCGCGAAGCCCTCCCACGCGTGATGCTTCTCCGCAACGTCGAGCTTCGTGGCATCCACGCCGCTCGCAGTGAAGAGCGCCAGCCGCTCCGTCACGATCGCGGGACATCCGTGCGCCTCGAACACAGGCACGTTCGCCACATCCGCGAGCCGCATGGCGCCGCGCCCCGCGACATGTGCGCCCAGATCTTTCGCGAGCGCCAGTGCGCTCTCGTTCGTGAGGCCAGCGTAGACCTTGCCCTCGACCTCGACGGTGGGGCCGGCGTTGCAGAAGCCAAGGCAGTACACGCCCTCGAGCGAGACGCTGCCGTCCGCGCTGGTCTCGTCGAGCTTCACGCCCAGCGCGTCCTCGAGCCACGTCACATGAGCCTCGCCGGATGTCGCAAAGCACGCGGTACCGCGACAGACCTTCACGCGCGTCTTGCCGCGCTTCTTCATGCCCAGGTCGCCGTAGTACGTGGCCACGCCGAACACCGCGGCCTCGGGCTGGTGCGTGGCCTTCGCGATCTCGGCGATGTCGTCCTGTGTGATCTCACGCTTGTCGTGCATCACGTGCTTGAGGCGCGACAGAGCGTTGTCGGTCAGGCTGAAATCAGCGCGGTGACGGCGTAGCTGGACAAGGTTGTGCGACACGCTTCCCTCGGGGTTCTTCCGCCCCGGAGTCTACGCGTTCCGTCGAGGAAAAGCCCGTGGTCGTGCGTCTCGCGACCCGGCGCACGACGTCCTGCGTCATCACTGGCACTTGCCGTTGTTGCACTTGGGGTTCGCGCCAGAGCAGTCCTTGTTGTCCTTGCACTGCACGCACTGATCCTTGTCGCAGATCGGGGTGCCAGCGTCGGGGTTGCAGTCGGAGCTCAGCACGCACTGCACGCAGCGGTCGCTCGGGAGCGCGCAGATCGGCGTGGTCGGGTTCGCGGCGCAGTCGACCTTCGCCAGGCACTGCACGCAGGTCGACGTCGTGGTGTTGCACACCGGAGTGTTGCCGCCGCACTGTGCGTTGCTGCTGCAGGTCGGGACGCAGCGGTGCGCATCCGGATCGCACGCCTTGCCCGTTCCGCAGTCGCCCGTCGTGATGCACTCCACGCAGCTCAGGTCAGTGAGCAGGCAGAGCGGCCTCTGCACGGGGCAGTCCGAGTTCTTCAGGCACGCGCCGCATGTCCTCGTCGTTGGATCGCAGATCGGCTGACCCATCGGGCAGTCGGCGCCTGTGTTGCAGCCCACGCATGCGCCGGTGACGCTGTCGCAGAGCGGGGTGTTGCCATTGCAGGTGACGGCGCCGTCCCCGATGCAGGACGCGTGACAGCGATGGTCGCCGGGCGCGCAGGCCGGGGCGGCCACGCCGCAGTCCACGTTGCTCCGGCATGCCTCGCAGGCACCCTCGATGCAGAACTTGTTGGCAGCCGTGCAGTCCACGTTGCCGCTGCACTGCACGCAGCCCAGCGTGGGATCACACTTGATAGGCGCGCAGGCCGTCGCTGCCGCCGTGCTGCATACCGAAAGCGAGCCATCGCTCACATTCCCCGCGTCGGTGCTGCCGGCGGAGTCCACCTGTCCCGCCGCGTCGTTCCCACTTCCAGACGGGCCGTCGTTGCCGGCGTCGCCGAGGATGCCCGTGTTCGTACCATCCGAGCCGCCACACGCGGCGACCCACGCCACTGTCCCGAAACCGATCACGAGAAAGAGCCGTGCACGCGCCATTCGAAGCCTCCCAGCCAAAGTTCGCTCGAACCACAGCAGTGGGGACGGCGACCGGTTTGGTTGCAGAGCGCACGAAGATCGGGAGGGCAATGAAGGACACGCGTACCGCTTGTGTGCGGCCGCGCTCAGTCCCGCGACCGGGGGAGCGCGGCGGGAACACCCGAGCGCACGGGCCCTGCGTAGACCTCCGACGTCCCGTAGGGGAGGCGCATGGCGTCGAGGACCGTGACGAAGGCCCCGACGGTCGTTGTCTCCAGCACGTTCACGTAGATGTCGCCGGTCGGGTAGCCCAGCGCCGTCTGTAGCTGGAGCTTGAAGTGGTGCCCGAACGTCACAGTCGTCGGTTCGCCCCTCTCGCTGCGCGCGATCACGGTGTCGTCGCTCGTGAACGTGATGCTTGGCCTTCGAGACGCGGGGGTGGTGAGGTTGACCTTCGCGGAGAGCATCCACGGCTCTGGTCTGATCAACGCCGCGAGATCCGGGTCGATGGCGGCGACCGAAACGAGCTCGGGGGTGTCGGGCCGGACCACGAGATCCATCGGTGCATCGGACGAATGACCGCCTCCCGCGCTCGCAGCCAACACGAACACGGCGGTGACGGGCGCGCCCTTGTCCGCGGCGTACTGAGAAAGCTCCCCGCGCCAGTCGCTGGCACGGGCGCCGACGAGCTTGCCGTTCTTGTCCACGACGGTGAGCGGCCCTGTCGGCGTTCGCAGGCCGTCCACGTCGTGCACGGTCGGGAGTGCGACCGGGAAGGTGCGCTCAGGGGTGGCGGCCGCGATCTTTCCGATCATCCCCGTTGCGTGTGATTCCACGCCGTAGAAGCCGAGTCCCACCGCGGCGCCAAGGACGAGCGCGATCACTCCGCTCGCTCCGAACGGAGAGCGTCCCTTGCTCATGCCGCGTATGAGCGCAGGCGCGAACGCCAGGAGCACCGAGGGGACGTGCAGGGCCGACAGCATGCCGAACGCGCGTGACTCGAAGCGTCCCTCCATCAAGATGCGCCCGCGCTGGCTCGGGTCCACGCTCTCGCCGCTGCATGCACCCAGGACGAGGCGCTCGATGCCGAGCATCGCGGTCCGATCGAGGAGCCAGAGCGCGAGCGATGCCGCGACCGCAGCGCAGATCACGGCGCTCAGCATGCGCTTCTGCTCGGCCACGTCGTGCCAGTCGCGGAACGCGGGCGACGCAAGCGCGGTGAGCGGCGCGATGACGGCCACGATCCCCATGGAGACGAGCGACAGTCCGAATGCGTAGAGCGACGCACTGAGCGACCGCGTCACGAACATCACGATCACGCTCGCGAACAAGCCGACCACTGGCGCCACCAGCGACACGAGCCATGTGGAGCCGACCTTGGCGCCGACACGTGCGCGGTCCACGCTCGCCGCGATGCCCGCGCAGCCGATCGCCGCGGCTCCGAGAGCGAATGCGCACAGCGCGCCACCGAACTGGAGCGGCCCGAGCGCCTCCTGCGTGCCCTCGAACGCAATGCGCATCGCCTGGCTCGGGTCGATACTCACCCCCGACAGCGCCGCATTCATCCGGCCGAGCGACATGGTGGTCCCCGCGAACGCCACGAGCGCGGGGAATGCAGCAAACCCGACGATCGCGATGGGCGGAATGCGACGGCCACGAATGGCGAGCCCCGACAGGATCGCGACGAGGAGCGGGATCGCGGGCACCAGCATCAGCAAGAGCCACATGGACGGGCCCCCGTCCTTCATGTTGCTGAAGATGTTGGCGGGGCTCCTTGCGAGCAGGAACAGCGGACAGACCAGGCCGCTCGCTGCTGCCAGCGCCGTCGCCACGGTGTACGCCGTCATGCTCTTGCGCGGGAACGGCAGGCCGCCATGCGCACCGCCTTCGCGGTAAGGAATGTTCGGCTGCGCCATGTCCGATGGAGGCTACACGTCCGCCCGCGAAGGCACTACGGCCCGCATGCGTGCAGCGCCGCTTCGAGGGCCGCGGGTTGCTGCGCCATGCCCTTCAATGCCTTGTCCGCGTCGTCCCCGTACGCGGTCCACCTGCATGCGTGCGCGGGATCTCGCGTGCGTAGATCCAGGTAGATCGCAGACGCCTCTGCAAAGCGGTTATTGGACATGTAGTCCGTTCCCAGCAGCCCCATCATCGCGAACGTGCGCTCCTTCTCTCCAGTGCCATCTCCGCTCAAGGGCATGAAGAAGTTGAACGCGGCGCGCGGATCGCCGACCTGCGAATATGCGAATACCAGATCGTGTCGCGCGACCCCCGAAAGCCGCCCGGAGTTTGAGAGCTGCGGATAGGCCTTCCCGAAGTCGATAGTCTTCTTGAGCGCGGAGAGCGCCTTCGGAAAGTCACCCTTCGCCGTATACACCTGCCCGAGCATGTAGAACGCGTAGCCGTAGACCTGGTTTGCGGGCGGTGGGTACTTCACGACCTCGTTGTAGGCCTGCTCGGCGAGGTCGAGCTTGCTCGGATCGGTCGAGGCCTCCGCAAAGAACATCTCACCGAAGGCCAGGTACGCGTTCGGCAGGTACTTCGACTGCGGGTACTTCTGAATGAGCTCGAAGTACCGCTTTCGGGCGCTGTTGCGATCGTTTGCGAGCTCCTCCTCGTAGGCCAGGTAGTAGAGGACCTCGTCCCGCTGCGCGTAGTTCGGGTAGTCGTTCGCGAGCTTCGTGTAGATCGCGGTCGCCTCGCGCCGCGCGTCGGTGGCGATGGCGTTTGCTCCGTCGACCGTGGCGGCGTACTCCAGCTCCACGTAGTCCTCCGCAATGCGGCGGAGCACCTGCGGCCTATCGGGAGATGTCGTCTGCATGGTCTGTAGCAGCGAGTTCAGTCCTGCGAGCTCCGCGACCAGCAGCGCGCGCTGCCGCGGCATGACGGTCGATCGGCGCATGTCGCGCGACGGCAGCCCCTCCTCTTCGTGACCCTTGGTCTTCTTCAGAGACGGCTCGTCCTTCGCGACGGGGGCCTGCGACGATGGAGGTGGAGGAGGCACATCCACCGCAGCGGGTGCGGCGAGCGGCGCGCCCACGACGGGAGGCTCCTCGCGTGGGGCGCAGGCGGTGGCGCCAAGGACCGTGAGAGCTGCCAACGTGAGAGACCTGATCCGCATCATCCAAGGATAGACGAACGAGGCGCCTTTTCCTTGGTATCCATGCGCTATCGTGGAGGCGTGCCTTACCGCTCCGACGAGGCGCGCTCGCGCATCGAGCACGTGGCAGCCACGGGGAACCTCCGCGGATTGCCGGAGCTGCTTCCGTTCTTGCCGCCGCACGCACACCCGCTGGGCGACCAGGCTGCGGCCGCGGTGGACAAGCTGCTTCGCGCAGCGTCGCCGAGGGACCTCGCGCGTCTGGATGGGTGGTTCCGCTCGGAGCGGGCGCGTTTCCCGGAGGCTCCAGACTTCCACAACCTCGTCATCGGCGGCCACGCATGGGACCCGCATCGCCATCGTGGAGTGACGGCGCTTGCCACGTTCCACTGGGATGGTCGCGTGCGTGACTCTGCCGTCGCCTCGATCGCCGAGCTCGACGACGCGTACACGATCCCCGTGCTCCTCGTGCGTCTGAACGACTGGGTGGATGCCGTGCACGACCGTGCCCATGCCGCGCTTGCGACGCGTGTCGAGACGACGTTTGCGGAGGCGTGGGCCTCTGCGCTTCCGCTGCTCGATCGGCTCGACACTGCTGCGCGTCGCTCCGCGGTGATCGCACACCTCAGGAAGCGCGTCGACGCGATGCTCGTGTCGCCGCCCGCGCGTGCTGCGCTGCTCGCCGCCGCGGCCAACGCGCACGATGTCATGGTCCGTCGCGCGGCGTTCATGCGAGCGCGACTCGTCGAGGACCCGGACGTGCGCGCGCTGGTCGTGCGCGCGGCGGGCGGGGGCGATCCCGTGACGGCGACCTGGGCGTGCAAGGCGCTCTTCGGGACCGCGGCGCAACCGGGGCCCGCCGACGTGGCGATGTCGCTCTCCCTCTTCAAGACACAGCGGAGCGGAGCGCTGCGCGCGATGTCGCTCGAGGCGGCGATACGTACGGGGGGTGCGGAGGCTTCACCCACGTTGCGCGAGGCCATCCACGATGACCTGTCAGTCGTGCGCGAGGTGGCGCGCTTCGCGCTCACGAAGCTGGAACAATGGAAGCCAGCGGACTTCGCCGCAGCGTACAAGGCAAGGCTCGCGTCAAGCGCGGCGCGCGCAACCGCTGGCTCCGCGGAGGGCCTCGCGGAGGTCGCGAGCACCGACGAGCTCGACGTGCTGCGAAGCCTCGTCGAGCACGAGAACGCCCGCTTCCGGGCCGCGGGCTGGGTGGGCATCGGTCGCGTCGATCCGTCGCCGAAGATCAGCGACTTCGAGCGCGCGCTGGCGGATCCATCACGAGAGGTGCGACGAGCGGTGCGCCCATACGCGAGAAGACTGATGGGAAAGGGCGTGGCGCTGTGAAGAGGCTGGGCGTCGCGTTGCTCCTCGCCGCGAGCTGCACGAAGCGCTCAGCGCCGACACCGGATTCGACACCGGATTCGACAACGACTTCGACCTCGACCTCGCCCACGACCTCAACCTCGACTTCGCCCTCCGCCCCTGCCCCCAGCGCCTCCTCGCCAGCCGCTGCGATCGCACCTGCAGCCTGTCGGCGCTCGCTCTTGGAGTACTGCGCGAAGCGCCCTTGCCCGGACTTCGCTCATACGGCGGGGGAGCTTCGCGGGCTCATCGCGCGGTACAAGGGGCAGGGATGCCTGCAGAGTGCACGTATCGGCACGTGTGGCCGCTTCTCGTTCGTGAAGCAGTCGGACGGGTACGCTGGCACCACCAAGTACTTCGACGCGAGCGGCGCGCTCGTGGCTGTCGAGGGGTGGTCGGACACGAACTCGTACTGTGATGGCACCGCCTTTGGCGGCACGTTCGGTGCGCGTGACGTGTGTGCGCCCGTGACGAGGGAAGATCTCTGCCCAGGCCCCCAACCCGACAACGGCGGGCTCTGAGCGCCGCCGCGTTGCTCGCCCGGCTCAGCGCGCCGCGGCTGGCCTGATCTGCTTCCGGACCTTCTTCGAGAACGTCTGCGTGCAGAGACCATGCGTGGCCTCGTGCTCCATGATCTCGCGCGTGACCTTCTCCTTCGTCGCTGCGTCCAGCCCGGAGTCCCGGATCTCGGTTGCGAGCTGGATGCCCGTCGCGGTCGTCGGCCACGTCTGCTTCACCGCCACCGCGGCCTTGTTGGTCTGCTGGTGGTGCGATGGCTTGGTCTTGGTGACGTCACGGAAGCCCGTGTCTTCTGCGCGACGTCCGTTGCCGTGGCAGCTCGGGCACTTTGCGACCTGGCCCCACGCGTTCTCCAGCTTGCCATCACCGCCGCAGACTCCGCACGAATCGGACTTGCCAGCGCCGCCTGCATTCTGAGAATCGATCATGGCTACACCCTACTCCCTGAGGCGGAAAATCCAGGCAGGAAGTGACGAGAATCGTCCTGTTCCGTGGCGCTTCAGGTCCCGTCGAATCTTCTCAGAGGCAGACCGCGAACGCGTCCTTGTAGTTCTCGAACGTGCCGTGGAACACGCCGCCTCCGTGCGGACGAAGCTCCGCGCCGTTCACCACGAAGTAGTACTGGAGGTCGGCCTTCACCAGGCCGTTGCCCTCGTTGATGAGCGGGAAGGCCGGGCACCTGGACTTGTCGGTGATCTGCGAGAGACCAACGATGGGGTCGAGGCCGTGCAAGTCCACCATGTAGCGCGCGTTGTTGGCGACGCGCTGATCGAGAGTGACGTACTGCATCTGGAACTGCCCGCCGTCGCCAACGCGCGAGTACATCCGCACGTCGAGCTGCTTCCACAGGTCGTGGTTGTCAAAGTCGGTCACGCCGTTCTTCCACACCTCGAACGAGAGCGTCGTCGTTGCAGCGCGCTGACGCGACCACGTGTCGAAGGTGAAATTGCCGTCCGTCGCGCGGCGATCGCGATCGCACGCCGGGCCGCGGCCGCCGCCGCACTCGCGCGACATCACCACGGTGAGGTTGCCCATCCAGCCCGGAGCGTTCGCCGAAGCCGCGACTGCAAAGTGGTAGTTCTTACCAAACGCAGAGTCGTACCCCGAGCAGCCCCAGCGGCTGGTGTTCTGGAACCAGATCTCCAGGTCACCCGCGCCGGTCACCGTGATCTGCGGCTGCGTGGTGCTGTGCGTCGCCGAGAATCCGCCCGCCTCGAACGTGCTCACTGCACCGCCGTTGAGGCGGTAGAAGCCTGTGATGGACCAGCCGGGGCTGCCGTCGTTGTTGCCGCCGCGGCACGCGGTGAGGCGGTTCGTGTCGTAGTCGATGTGAAGAACCTCACCGGCCGACAGCGTGCCCGTCGTGTCGACCCCGCCCGCGCGGAAGTGAATCGTGGCGTCCTCGCTCAGCGCCGCGGACTCCGTGGTCGCGACATCCTCACCGATCGGCGCAGCACATCCACCAAGCCCCAGAGCCAGGGCGAGAAGGGGAAGACCAAGAGAGAGGGCCGCGCTGCGCTTGGAGTAACTCATGACAGAGTTACTAGTCCCGAACGTCCGACGGTCAAGCCGATATTCACCTACATCGAAAATAGATAAGAAATACAGCGCGTTGCCCGTGAACCTTGCCGCCCCCACCCCACGCGCCGCCGAACACTCTACCTCAAACCTTCTCCGTGACCTCGACCTCGGCCTTCACCTCGTCCTCGGCCTTCACCTCTTCCTTCTCCGGCTCACTCCATCCCTCCAGCTTGTCGAACTTCTCGAACGGGTGCTCCAGCCACTCTCTCAGCACCTTCGACATGGTGGCCGCGTGGAAGCCGTCGATGAGGCGGTGATCGAACGTGGCGTTGATGTTCATCATCTTCGCGATGACGACCGCACCGCCGCGTACGATGGGCTTCTCTTTCACCGCGCCGACGGCGAGCAAGATGGGCACCCGCGAGTACGGCACCAGTGGCACGTACGCAACGTCCAGCCCCAGCGAGCCGACGTTCGTGATCATGATGCTGCCGAACGGATCCTTCGGGATGCCTGCCCAGCGGAGATCCAGGTTCAGCGTGTACGTGAGGAACGAGATCGCATCGAGCAGCGGTCGGAGTAGCGAGTAGGGGAGTGACTTGAACGTACCGCGGGTCTTTTCCAGCGCCGGGTCCTTGCGCTTGCGGACGAGCGAGATCTTGCGCTCGAACTCGTCGCAGATCGCAACGAGCGACATGTCCTGCACCTCGTAGAGCGTGGCGCCGGAGAGGTCCACCTTGCCCTCTCCCTCGTCGTTCATGAGCACCTGGAAGAACACGCCGATGGTCTTGCGCAGGTAGATGCGATTGAAGCGCAGGATGGCGTTCGCGTCGGGGCACGCCTCGAACACCTTCGCTGCGGCCTTCGCCATGAGGTGCGAGACCGTCACGCGGCGCCCCGTCACGCGACGGAACTCTTCGATGTAGCGCATGGCCTCGTCCATGCAGATCTCCATCGTGCCGTAGACGGAAGGATCCCCCACGGTCTTCCAGGTCCCGAGCGCGATCTTCCGGAAGCTCGAGAGGTCTTCCTTGGGTGCAAGTTCAAGGTTCGGCATGGTCAGTCTCCCTTGCCGCCATCGCTTGGACTGCAGTCGTCCTGGCATTGCGTGTAGCTGCAGGCGAAGAGCTGAAGCGAGGCGCAGCCGCTGGTCCGCCCTTCGATTGTTTGCGGGTTGATGAAGTCGTGCAGGCAGCTTCGAACGCACGGGAGCTGACTGGGCACGCCGCCACCGTCGTCGGAGCCCGGCGCGCCGTCGCAGACGAATGGGATGGAGGCCAGGATGGCATTTGCGACCCTGCTGTCTTCATAGAGGGTGCCGAACTCGTTCTTGCAGCCGACGATGCAATCGAACGCGAGCTTGCATTGGCGCGACTCGTAGCAGCTGTTGATCGTCGTGCAGCACTTCTGCGTGGTGCACGTGTCGCACGTGGCCTTCGCGATGAAGGGCACCGCAGGATTCGGGGTGCACGCGGCCGCAGCGATGCCGCACTCGCTCGCGCAGTTGTCCTTCATGCAGCCGTAGGCAAGGTTGGACTGCGTCGTCCCAGCCTCGAGGCACGACTCTTCGTCGTAGCGACCCAGCGTGCCGGCGCCGGCGACGCACCGATAGCCGCTGGCGAGCGTCTTCGCGCAATCGCCTGTCGCCTCGCAGTCGCCGTACAGATCACAGCACTGTGTATTTTGGGTGAGACAGGCCTCGCAGGTGTGCTGGGTGGTGGGATTCACGCCGGCCAGGTCCTCGAGCCTGCAATACCCCTTCTTGTTGCGTGGCGGCTGCGCCTCGCCCAGGCAAGCCACGCTCACGCTCGCAGCCGCCGCCAGCGACGCCACCGCCATCGCAACGATCGCGGCCCGCATCAGAACGTTCCTCTGAATCCGGCGACCCCAGGACCGATGATCGGCTGGATGCCCGTATAGACCTTGTCCGTCTTCGGGTTGAAGACCGCCCACAGTGACGTGCCAACGCCTGCCACGACGACGCCGCCGGAGATGAGCGCCGTGAACGCATACCCAGCCTGCGCCTCGAAGTGGTTTCGCGTGGAGTGCGGGCAGTAGTTGGTGCCGCACGCGGCCGTGCCAACCGACCCCTCGTTGATGCTCAGGATCAGCGTCGTGGTTCCGACCACAGTTCCGACAACGCCAGCGACGACACCCACGTAGAGCAGTGGGTTCGGCGACGACCGTACGTAGTATGGCCGCGTCGGCGCGGTCGGCGGCTTCGGCGCTACCCACGTCGGGGCGAGTGTGACGTCCTTCGTCTCGTCCGCGTGGACCGCGACCTTCGTCGAGACGGGCTCGCCGTCCCCGGCCTTCGCCGTGACCTCGTGCACGCCGGGATTCACGCTTCGCGGCGCCGTGACCGCCTCGTCCAGGAGGGCGGTGCCATCCACAGATACCGTAGCAATCGCTCCGGGCGGCAGCGTGACGTGGATGCGAAGCTTCGGAATGTGTGGCTCGAGCTCGGTGGCGAGCCGTTCCGACTCGCGGCGCGCGTTCTCCGAGCGCTCGCTCTCCTCGATCGAGCGAGGCATGCGCCCGACGGAGATGAACGCCTCGCGCGCGGAGAGCAGCTGTCCGAGCGTCATGTACGTCTTCCCCAGCTCGTAGCCCGTCACCGGCGTCGCCACGAGTACGTAGGCAAGGTGGAGCTTCGGCAACGCGCCCGCCGGATCCCCCGCGTCGCGCTGCGCCATGCCATCTTTCAGCGCCTCGCGCGCCGTCGCCAGGTTCTCGGCCGTGGGCGCATGCCGTGCAGGCTCCTCGTTCGCGCCGGACCCGTGCGCATCCTCCGCGCGCGCGCCCGTTGAGGGAAGTGTGAATGCACCCGCGAGCACCGTGCCGACGAGCCAGCGGCACGCGTCACCAGAGCGCATCGGTACCCTTCCGGACGGGAGCCGCGGAAGCGGACGGCGCGCCCGTTGTTGGCCCCGTGTCGAGCCTGTTGCCCGACACGGCTGCCGTTGCAACGGGGTCGGCCACCGGTTGCTGAGCGACGTGCTTGGCCTTTGTTGTCCCTGTCTGGGGACCCGGTCCAACGGCAATCCCGCCTCCAGGAGGCACGGCGCCGCTCGCCAGTGGCATGTTGACGACCGGCGTCTGGGTGGCGGTGGCGGTGGCGGTGGCGGTGGCGGTGGCGGTGGTTGGCGAAGCAGCCTGCGGCTGCGGCGCAGCGGCCACGTTGATGATGTCATCGGCAGGCTTGTGGGAGGCCGCGACGCCGCCCGCCTTCGTTGCGAGGAACGTCGCTACGCCGAAGAGAATGACGATCGCTGTGACGCCGATCGCGACGGCTCGCCGGCTGGATTTTCTCGCCGCCGCGCGCTCGTTCGTCGTGGACGAGAGGTCGGCCTTGTCGTGCGCGGGTTCGCTGCGCGCAAGCGCCGTGGGCTCCTGACGCTGGGTCGCGTCGAGCTCGATCGGCGTTGCGGGGCGATCGACGCGCTCTGGCGTCGTCGGACCGTCCATGCGCTCCGTCTTCGCGTGCCCGTCCGCGTCGACCGAGCGCGGGCCAGATCTGGAGAGCGACGGATTGGATGGGTCAGCGCTGGGTGGAAGGCTCGTCACTGTCGAGAATGCGGCGCGTAAGCCCTCAGACATCTCGCGAGCGGTCGCGAAGCGCTTCTCGGGATCGCGTGCAAGGGCGCGGTCGAACCACGCGTCCACCTGCGGCGGCAGATTCGGGTTGAGTGACGAGGCTCGCTGCGGTGCTGTCGTGACGATGGCCACGGCAAGAGCGCCGAACGATTGCCCCGAGAATGGTCTGGTACCCGTGACCGCCTCGAACGCGACGACGGCGAGCGACCACAGATCACTCCTTGCGTCGATGTTCTTCTCCGCGTTCATCTGCTCGGGGCTCATGTAGAACGGCGTGCCGACGACCTGGCCCGTCTTCGTCTGCCCGTCGAGCGAAGGCCCCTCGCTGTTGGCCTTCACGATGCCGAAGTCGAGGAGCTTCACGAAGAGCTCGTCGTCGCCGTCGCACATGAAGATGTTGTCCGGCTTGATGTCGCGATGCAGGAGCCCGGCTGCGTGTACGCGCGTGAGCGCCTTGCCGACCTGCGAGACAACAGCGGTCGTCTCCTGCGGCGACAGAATGCCGTGGTCGTCCATGTACTGACCCAGGCTCTTGCCAACGAGATGCTCCATCACGATGAAGGGCACGTCGTTGTCGGTGATGCCGTGGTCGAGCATCTGCACGACATGCGGGCTCTTCACCTGTGCGGCGGCCGCGGCCTCTTTGGCGAAACGCGCGCGCGCGTGCGGGCTGGCGTCAAGGTTGCCGATCATGAACTTGACGACAACCTGCGTCTGAAGCCCCGCGTGATCCGCGAGCCACACCGCGCCCATCCCACCTTCCCCGAGTGGGCTTCGTAGCGTCACGCCCTTGGAGACCTGCATCCCCGGCGAGAGTTGCCTTCGCTCGTCCGCCACGTGTCTGATCCTATAGCAACGGGGGCCTCACGTCTCGCCGGGGGAGACCGGCGCGGCCACGTGCGTGGATATTGGCGTGAATACGTGCTGCGCGCCGGGCACGCCCTTCAGCTCGAAGGCGCCAAGGTCCTCCATGGGAACCTTCGCGTGATCGTTGAAGACGGAGGAGACCACGAGGCGCCTTCCGAGCTTTCCCGTCAGTCCCTCGAGTCGCGCGGCCACGTTGATGGCAGGGCCAATCGCCGTGAAATCCAGGCGTGCCGAGCCCCCGATGTTTCCATACGCGAACTCGCCAATGTGAAGCGCAAGGCCGAACTGGATCGCATGAGCGGCCCTTGCGTTGCGCGCCTCCAACGCGGCGAACGCCTCCTCGGCCGCGGCGAGCGCGCGGGTGGCCGCACCATCTGCGTCCGAGCCGTCCGCGATGGGGAAGATCGCCAGCAGCCCGTCCCCCATGAACTTCAGGACTTCGCCGCGCGCCTTCTCTATCGCCGGTACCTGGCAGTCGAAGAGCTCGTTCAGGGTGTCGATGATCTCACGCGGCTGGCTTCGCGCGGAGAGCTCCGTGAAGCCGCGCAGGTCGGAGAACCAGATGGCGGCGCGGATGGTCTCGATGTCGCCCTTGAAGATCCGTCCGCCGAGGATGCGCTCGCCGGAGTCGTGCCCGACATACACGGAGAGCAGGTTTGTGGCGGTGCGATGAAGCGCGAAGATCTCCGTCACGCGGGAGAGTGGGCGCATGACGTGCCGAAGCGCCCCGATGTCGTCGCCATCGAAGCCGCCCGGCTTCTTGGTTGTGAAGGTCACCGCATGGGTCTCACCGCGAATGAAGACGACAGGGAAGCCGATGAAGTCCGTGTGCCCCTCCGCTCGCAGCTCGTGGAGCACCGCGTAGTCGTTCGGGCCGAGCGGGTCTTCGAGACGGCGCCGATGTTCCTTCTTGGTCGTGGTGACCTCCACCACGGGGCTCCGCTTGACCATGTCGGAGCGCTGCATCTCCAGCGACATCTCGAGGACGCGCACCGGTTTGTCGGGCTCCCACCAGAACGCGCGGCCCACAACGGTGGGATGCAGCGTCTTCACGAACACGCCAATGCGATGAACGCCGATGGTGGAGGTCGAAAGGTCGGTCGCCATCCGGATGATGACGTCGGCCGCGGTGAGAGCGCCGGGAGCGCCGTCGACGAGCCAATCGAATAGACGTCCGACGCGCTGCATGAGCCCAATGGCAACATGAGTAGAACGCAAGGTCGAGGGGCAGGGACATGGGCGGGCTCGCAAAAGAGTAAAGTAGACTTTATTATAGGATCGACCTCCTCGCTGCCGCCTTCGCGACTCGCTACGCAGCGGAGCCCGCCCGCGGGTACGGCGGCGGCGCGCACGACATCCTCTCCGCCATCGCACGGGGAGAGCCGTGGCGCGTGGTTGCTGGCGCTGCGTTCGACGGCCGGGGCTCGTACGGCAATGGCGCTGCCATGCGCGCGGCGCCGATAGGGCGCGAGCGTGTCCTCACCGGACACCGTGCCCTTCACGCTCTACTGCGCGGCGCGATTCATGGGCGACTTCGAGGAGGCGCTGCGCTTCACCGTCGCGGGTCTTGGCGATCGCGACACCACCTGCGCCATTGTCGGTGGCATCGTCGCATGCGCAGCTCCTGTCCCCAAAACCTTCATCGCGGCGCGCGAGCCGCTCCCGCGCTGATCGTCTCAGCCCTGCAGCACACGCACCACTGAATAGACCGTGGTGGCGAGCATCCATAGCAAAAGGACGCTCACGACCACGGCGCTCGTGAACGGGCGAACCGCGAACGCGCGCCTGATCTTTCCCACCTGCCTCATCATGAACGTGACCCTGCACTGCACGGGGATGACGCCCTCCGCGCGATCGCGCAGGCGCGTGACCATGTCGTTGACGGACGCGAAGCGTTGCGCAGGATCTTTCTGGAGCCCGTCCCGCGTGAACCATGAGAGGTCCGCCGGCACCATCGGCTGGGTAGCGCTGCCTACCTCGTAGGCCTGCGGCACCCGCTCGGTCATCACGGCCGCAAGCATCGCCTCCAACGTCGCCTTCGACTCGAACGGATGGGTGAGCGTGAGCAGCTCGTAGAACGTCATGCAGAGGCTGTAGATGTCGCTCTTCTCCGTGAGCGCCTCGCCCCGCGCCTGCTCCGGTGACATGTACGCGGGCGTTCCCAGCAACGTGCCGACCTGCGTCTCGAAGAGGCGTCGCTTGGGCACGGTGCCCTCGACAAGCGTCTGCGCCAGCGGTTGCACGGGCTCGTCGCCCTTGATCTTCCGCGCCAGCCCCCAGTCCATGACCATGACCTCGCCATACGGGCCGATCATGATGTTCGCGGGCTTGATGTCTCTATGGATCACCCCGTTCGCATGCGCGAACGCAATGGCTTCCAGGATGCCCACCATGATCTCGACGCGCCGCTCGAAGCCGTAGCGCGCATGATAGTCAGCGTTGCCCGCGCGCAACTTCTCGATGACCGACTCGAGCGTCTCGCCGTGCACGTACTTCATCACGAAGTAGTACTCGCCGTTCTCGTCCAGCCCGACGTCGTGGATCGGCACGATGTTCGGATGCTCCAGGTTCCCGATCGTGCGCACTTCCTCCGCGAACCGCATCACAGTGGCATGCGATTTCGCGTCGGCGCGGATTCGCTTGATGGCGACGGGACGCTCGATGTCGTTGTCGTGCGCCTTGATGACGTCGCCCACGCCGCCTTGCCCGAGCCGGTGCGCAAGCGCGTACCGTGGCTTCGACTCGCCGGTGATCGCGGGCGCAGCCTTCTCGACCGCGGAGATGCGCGGAAGCACCGTGGTTCGCAGCGTCGTGGTGACGCCCCGCGCGAGCACCGGCAGCGAGCCGACGATCGGCGTGCGATCGTCCGCAAGCGTCGCGCCGTCCGTCAGCGTGTTGTCCACGACCGTCTTCGCGCTCGCGGAGTCCTCTTGCATGCCTGCTACCTCCGGCGCCGAAAACGAACGCCCGACACACCATGGTATACGAAGGGCGCATGAAGCACTTCATCAACGAGAAGGATGACCTGGTGCGCGAGGCCATCACGGGCGTGCTCTACGGAAGCCCTGGTCTCTCGCGCCTCGACGGCTACCCGGCGATCAAGGTGGTGGTGCGCTCGGATTGGGATAGCAAAGCGACAACGAAGGTCGCGCTCGTCTCGGGCGGCGGCGCCGGACACGAGCCTTCCCATGTTGGCTTCGTCGGTCGTGGCATGCTCACCGCTGCGGTCTCTGGCGAGGTGTTCGCGTCGCCCAGCGTGGACGCGGTGCTCGCGGCGATCCTGTCCGTCACCGGGGACGCCGGTTGCCTGCTCATCGTGAAGAGCTACACCGGCGATCGGCTCAATTTCGGCCTGGCGCGCGAGAAGGCGCGCGCGCTCGGCAAGAAGGTTGCGATGGTCGTGGTCGCCGACGACCTCGCGCTGCCCGACCCACCGCACCCGCGTGGTGTCGCGGGAACGCTCTTCGTGCACAAGGTAGCGGGCCATCTGGCCGAGCAGGGCAAGAGCCTCGCAGAGGTCACGGCAGCCGCGGAGCAGGTGGCGATGAGCGCGGGCTCACTCGGCATCTCGCTCTCGTCCTGTACGATCCCAGGGCAGCCCGCGGAGCAACGCATGACCGCGCACGAGGCGGAGCTCGGTCTGGGCATCCACGGCGAACCCGGCGTCGAGAAGATCGCGCTCGCACCCGCGAAGGACCTGGTCGCCGAAATGGCGAAGCGCCTCGGCGCGGTCTTCATGGATCCCGGCGAGCGATACGCGCTCCTCGTGAACGGCCTTGGTGGCGTCCCGCTCATCGAGATGAACGTCGTCACGAAGTGTTTCCTCGAGACGCCCCTTGGACAGCGCGTTGATCTCGTCGTCGGTCCGGCGCCGCTCATGACGTCGCTCGACATGAAGGGCTTCTCGCTCTCCCTCCTGCGGCTCACCAAGGAGAACCGCGAGGCGCTGCTCGCGGACGTCGGTCCTGCGAGCTGGCCCGGCGCGTTTCCCGTGCAGCGGGCGCAGTCGCTCCTTCCGCTGCCGAAGGAGCTCGCGCGGCGCACGTTCACGGCCTCCACCCACGAGCCCACCCGAAAGACCCTCGACGTGATCTGCCAGACACTCGTGTCGAGCCAGAAGGACCTCGACGCGCTGGATGCGAAGGTTGGCGATGGCGACACTGGCTCCACGCTGGCGTCCGCCGCTCGCGAGATCTCCGCTGACCTCTCGTCACTGCCTCTGGCGGACGCCGCGCAGCTGTTGTTCGCGCTGTCCGATCGGCTCGGCGTCGTGATGGGCGGCTCCAGTGGTGTGCTCCTCTCCATCTTCACCGCCGCTGTAGGCTCGGCGCTCGCCGAAGGCGCGGCTCTTCCGCGCGCATTGCAGGCCGGCGCCGCGCGCGTTCGCGAGGTGGGCGGCGCGAAGCTCGGTGATCGCACCATGCTCGACGCGCTGAGCCCCGCGCTCGACGCCCTGTCCGCAGGTTCACTGACGGATGCGGCGAAGCGCGCGCGCGAGGGCGCAGACACGACCGCGACGATGCTGGCCGCGAGGGCTGGGCGTTCGAGCTACCTCAACGCGGACTCACTCCGCGGCGTCTCGGATCCGGGCGCAGAGGCCGTGGCCCGCGTCTTCGAGGCGCTCGCTCGGAAGATCGAGGAAGGCGAATAGCCATGGCTGATCTCGCTGACGGCGAATCCGTGGAGATGCAGGGCTCCGGTGTGAAGCCGTACGTCTTGAAGAACACCGGTGGCGTCTACTCGTGCACGTGCCCGGCGTGGCGAAATCAGGGCATCGGGATCGAGCGCCGCAGCTGCAAGCACCTGAAGAAGCTTCGTGGCGCCGACGTCGAGGCCACGCGCGTCGGAGCGTCCGCCGGGGACACGCCCGCGCGACCGAAGAAGAAGGCCGCAGCAGCGGGCTCGAAGGCAGGTGCGAACGAGGCCGCAGACAAGGCGCCGTCGCTCCTGCTCGCGCACGTCTGGGAGAACGAGCTGGATCTCACCGGCTGGTGGATGAGTGAGAAGCTCGACGGCGTGCGTGCGTACTGGGATGGCGAGCAGTTCCTCTCGCGCCTTGGCAACGTCTTTCACGCGCCAGCGTGGTTCATGGACGGATTGCCCAAGATCCCGCTGGATGGAGAGCTGTGGTGTGGGCGCAAGAAGTTCCAGCGAACGGTCTCGATCGCGCGCAGGCAGGACAAGAGCGATCACTGGCGCGAGCTCACGTACGTGGTGTTCGACGCGCCTGCGCACGACGGGGCCTTCGAGGAACGCATCGCGCTCGTCTCGCGCACGTTCGGCACGGCATCGCCCCCGTTCGCGCGACATCACGAGCACGTCCGTTGCGATGGCACCGCGCATCTGCGCAAGGAGCTTGCGCGCGTGGAGAGCCTGGGCGGCGAGGGGCTGATGTTGCGGCAGCCGGGCTCGCGCTACGAGTCCGGGCGCTCGCACACGCTACTGAAGGTGAAGAGCTGGAAGGACGACGAGGCGCGCGTGATCGCCCATCTCCCCGGCGAAGGGAAGCACAAGGGCAAGCTGGGTGCTGTCGTCGTGGAGCTCGCGAACGGCATCACGTTCTCGGTCGGCACCGGCTTCTCCGAGAAGGAGCGCAAGGCTCCGCCACCCATCGGCGCAGTGATCACGTTTCGCTACCAGGAGCTGTCGGACGGCGGCGTGCCCCGGTTCCCCACGTACGTGGGCGTGCGCGACGACGTTACCTTCGAGCCGGTCTGATCGCTTCGACCATCTCCGTGGGCGCGACGTCCGGTCCCTCATCCTTGAACGAGATCGTGGCTGAGAGACCGAGGTACGCGCAGACGGCGCGCGCGGCCTCCTCCGTGAGCTGCTCCTTCGTGAACGTCACTCCGGACCAGTCGTCGCCGACCAGCACGTGGTGATGCGCGAGCGACACCGTGAGCAGCAGCGAGAACGCAAGCGAGCGCGCCGGACGCATGGGCACGTTGGTGCACTCTGCCATGACCCCCACGAGGCGACTGGAGAGATGACGACCGATTCGCTCCAGGTCCTTCCCGAACGCGGGCTCACGCGCGCTTGCAGCCAGGATCTCGCGGACCAGCGCGCCCTCGGAGAGGACCACGTCGACGATGCTGCGTACCGCGACCTCCACCACGTCGCGCGCCGCAGCGCCCTTCCATATTCCCTGCTGCGTGGACGCGTCCGTCGCGGAGATCATCTGGTCCGCCCAGGAGAGCGAGAGCTGCCGCAAGAGCGCGTCCATGTCGGCGAACTCCGCGCGGAACACGATGTCCGAGACCTTCGCCTTGGCCGCGACGTCCGCAGGCGTCAGCCGTGAGAAGCCGCGCTCGTCGATGAGCGCCTTCGCCGCCTTCACGATCGCGCGCCGTTCGTCCCGCGGGGGCTTCTCCATGGCCGCGATGGAATCGCGCGGACCCCGTTCCGTCAAGGCGCGGCGGAGCGTTCGACCGTGGCCAGGAACTCCGGCGTGAAAGTGCCGTCCACGCGGAAGGAGTAGCGGAAGAACGGATCCGCGAGGACGCCGTGGTAGTCCGCGTCGTTGAACCAGTACGCCTCGGTCGTGGCCACGTGGCGTGTGTCCGTCTCCTCGTCGTAGACGAACAGGCGCTTGTTCTTGCCCGGGCAGAACGTGACGAAGTGATCCACGTGCAGCGCCTTCTCGCCGTCGCGGTCACGGTGCACCGTACCGTGATCATGCGGTTGCAGTCCGAGCAGCTTCACGCTGCCGATGGACGTGAACGGCAGCGCGCGAATGAACGCGCACGTCTTCGGGAACAGCGCGAGAGCCTCCCGTGTGAAGGCCTTGCCTTTCGGATTTGCCTTCTCGTCCCAGCGCCCGCCGGGCATCAGCTCCACGTACGTCTTCCACGGAAAGTAGACGCCGTGGCGCACCTCTAGCCAGCGCATCTGCCGCTGGTTCAGGAGAACGTCGCGCTCCTCGCCGAAGGTGACGGTCTCGCGCCTGTCTATGTCCCAGAGCTGCGGCGTGTCGGACATGGCGCCGAGCACCAGGAACTCCTCGTCGCTCATGTCGGCGATGATCTCGCCGTAGTCGGTGAGCGCCTCGGGCTCCAGCCGCGCGGGCATGATGCCCATGGAGCGATGGCTACCGCCCGTATATTCGTTGTCCTTGATGCGCGTGAGGCCGATGCACACCTCGTCGTGGATGCCGGCCAACGGGCGCAGGTCCAGGTGTGGAACCAGGTCGAAGATGGGCTTTCCAAGGACACCGCGCAACATGTCCCGGTGATCGTAGCGTTCATTTGCCCTGGAAATGACGCTTTCCCGCTGGCGGAAGCCCTGGCGTTTGCTATCTGCCACCGCGAATGGGCCAGAAGTACTGCGTGGTCGGATCGGGTGGCATCGGCGGAATCGTGACGGCGCTCCTCTCGGAGACGGGACAGGATGTCACCGCCGTCACGAAGAACGAGGGCATTGCGGACAGCCTGCGCACGCGTGGCTTCCAGCTGCGCGGCGATGGTCAGTCCCGCTCCGTCTCCGGCAAGGTGTCCGTCGGCGTGCCCAAGGGCGAGACGTTCGACTACGTGATCCTCGCCACGCAGCCGCCTGATGTGGAGCGCGCCGCGCGTGACCTTGCACCGTCGCTCGCGAAGGACGGCCGCATGGTGTGCCTCCAGAATGGTCTGTGCGAGGATCGCGTCGCGCAGATCGTTGGCAAGGAGCGTGTGCTTGGCGCCGTTGTCGCATGGGGCGCGACCATGCCGGAGCCAGGGATCTACGATCGCACCGCGCAGGGCGGCTTCACGCTCGGTCGCATGGACGGCACGCACGACCCTCGCGCGGAGGAGCTCGCGTTGGCGCTCGAGTGCATCGGACCGGTGGAGCTCACGCAGAACCTGCAAGGCAAGCGGTGGAGCAAGCTCGCCATCAACTGCGCGATCAGCTCGCTCGGCACGCTCGGCGGCGACCGCCTGGGCGCGCTGATGCCGCACCGCTTCGTGCGTCGCCTCGCGCTGGAGATCATGACGGAGGTCGTACAGGTCGCGAAGGCAGAAGGCGTGAAGCTCGAGAAGGTCGCAGGGACGATCGACCCGGCGTTCATTGCCCTGTCGGACGAGGACCGCGTGGCTGCGGGCTCGCCCTCACTGGTCGCGAAACACGGTCTGCTCCTGGCGGTGGGCTTCCGCTATCGCCGCATGCGCAGCTCCATGCTGAGCGCGATCGAGCGCGGTCGGAAGCCCGCGGTGGATTTCTTGAACGGCGAGATCGTCACGCGCGGTCTCACGCATGGCATCGACACGAAGGTGAACGCCATGGTGCAGAAGATGGTGTGGGAGCTCGCGGACAAGGAGCGCGCGCCGGGAATGGCCACGCTCGAGGCTCTCTTCGACGCCACCGGACCGCACTGATGATGAGGCTCGCAGTGCGAAGCGTCGCGTGCCGTGCGCTCGTCTACCTGCTCGCGAGCACGGCGTGCGCGTCCAAGCCCCCGCTACCTGCGCCAAAGGCCAACGACCCGCTCGTGATGGTGGTGGAGGTGGGCCCGGCGATCGCGAAGGATCCCGACCCGCCGGCGCCCATGACGGCGCCGCGCGCGATGCCGCAGGCCGCCGATGGCACGCTGGCCGCTCAGCCGCCACCAGTGAGGCAGCTCGCCTCTGATCGAGGCCTTGCGCTCGACAATGCGTGGGGCGCGCGGGGGCACAGCGTGCTCACGCTTGGCGCGGGTGAGACGGAGCTCTCGGGCGTGGTGCCGCTCGCGGACGGCACCCTGTACGTCGGCGGTCACACACACTTCGGCGAAACGGACGCGTGCGTCGCGAAGCTGGATGCGGCGGGGAAGCTGGACAAGAAGTTCGGCACGCTGGGCTTCGCGCGCGTCGGTGAGTTCGGCGCGTTCGGCTCCGCGCTCGCAGTGGATGCGAAAGGCCGCGCGGTTCTCGCGGGCTACTTTTACAAAGCGGGCGCAACGCAGCTGCTCGTCGGCCGCGTCATGCCGGACGGCCAGCTGGACCCCACGTTCGGTACAGGCGGCGTGGTCGTCAGCAACTTCGGCGGTAACGACGAACGACCCACCGGGATCATCGCGCTCGCAAACGGCGGCACGCTCGTGGTGGGCAACCACAGCTCTCGCACGGACGACAGCGCCTACTTTGCGCTCTTCGACGAGAGGGGAGCACCTGACACGCGCTTCGGACCGAAGGGCGTCGCGTTCTTCGACGTGATGCCCGGCCGCGAGTTCGTGACCCGCGCGATCCTCGGCGCCGACGGCTCGCTCGTGCTCGGCGGGTACTCCCCCAAGAGGAAGGTGGCGTTCGTCGCACGCGTGCATCTGGATGGTTCGCCCGATCTCGGCTTCGGTGATCGCGGAGTCACGGTGCTGGTGGATTCGGATATCGGCAGCGCATGGGCGCTCACGATCGATGGCGACGGGAAGGTACTCGTTGGCGGCCAGACCAGGAACGACACGGTGGTGATCGCTCGCGTCGATCGCAACGGGCACCTCGACCCGTCGTTCGGCAAAGGCGGCTACCTGCGCGGGCCCGCGCGTGCTGGCGATCAGGTGTACGCGCTGTTTCCCACCGCGAGCAACGGGATCGTGGGCGTGGGGTTTCGCGGGCTCGCCAACGACGCGCGGTCACTGCTGTTGAAGATCACGCCTGATGGAAAGCTCGACACCACGTTCGGCATTGGCGGCCTTCTTCTTGGAAACGCCCGCGGAGAGTACCTCAGCGCCGGTGCAGTCGACGCAAGCGGCGGCCTCGTAGGCGTGGGGATGCGAGCCGGCACGAAGACCGAGCAGATCGACGGCCTGGTCATGCGCTTCGCCGCCCAGCCGTGAGCCACGCGTCGATGAAATTGCGCAACCGCCACGCCACGGGTCATGCGTTTCGGTGGGAACTGAAAGTTCCCTGATCCCACGGTGATCCTCGCGGATCACCGCATCTGTCCGGAGCGCCCAGATCCGCGGGTTTTCGCGTCCCGCTCGAGCCGTCGCGATTGGTCCCTGGCTTGCAGTAGTCGATGACCAGGAGGTCACCGCGGCCATGCGCATCATTCCTTCGTCCGCTCTCGGTGCTCTCGGGCTTCTCCTCTGCTGCTCGCTCGCCGCCTGCTCGAGCGCGTCACCACCCGCCACCAGTACCTCGTCCACCGAGCAGCTGCAGGAGAGCGCCAGCGATGGAGGCGACGCCGCGGACTCGGGCGCGCTTGCGTTCCCCGCGTGGAAGCCGCCGGCGCCTCAGCTCACGCTTCACGGCGGCGCGGTCCTCGCCGCGCCAAAGTTCCAGCTGGTCCGCTTCGCAAGCGATCCAGGGGCGGCGCCGATGAAGTCGCTGCTCCAGAAGATGGGTAGCAGCAGCTACTGGAAAGAGACGACCGGCGAGTACGGGGTCACGGGCGCGACGGCGCTACCAGAGATCGCCCTGCCGGACAGCCCACCCGCGAAGATCGACGACACCGAGATCGCAGCGTGGCTCGTCTCTCAGCTGGATGAGAAGAACACGGCGGGGCTCAGCCCCGTCGATGCGAACACGGTCTACGTCTGGGCCGCACCGGCCACCACGGTGATCACCAAGGGCCACGAGCGGTCATGCCTTGACTTCGACGCCTATCACCGGTCCGCGACGCGTTCGAACGGAATGCACGTTCCGTACATCGTGATGCCGCGGTGCTCCACGCCGAAGTCCACGTCGCAGGATGGGCTCACGGTGGCGCTCAGTCACGAGATGATCGAGGCTGCGACGGATCCGGTCAACGGGGCCGGCTTCGACCTGGGCACTACAGACCAGGGATTCTCGCTGGTCAACAGTGGGACCGAGGCTGGCGATCTCTGCGCGCTGAGCGCGAATTCCATCCGTCCTGCGGACCTTGGTGCAGCCGTGCAGCGCAGCTGGTCGAATCGCGCCGCGGCAGCGGGCCATGACCCGTGCGTGCCGGCGCAAGGCACGGTGAACTTCGGCGCGTTCACGGATGCTCCGGATCACAACGGAAGTCACCCGGCGATCAAGCTCACGGGGGGCGAGCGCACGGTCAAGGTCAAGCTCTTCTCCGACGCGCCCATGGGCGACTTCACCGTGAGCGCGCGCGATTTTGCCGCGTCGCAGGGGGATGCCCCAGAGCTGGACGTGGAGTTCGCCGACGGCTCGAAGATGGCAAAAGGCAAGAACGGCGACGTCTTCGAGCTCACGATCACCGCGCGCGGCCGCCCATCATTCGACGGCGCGAGCGTCGTGGTGCTGGAGTCGGTGTCGAGCGATCGCAAGTCGGAGCACCTCTGGGGCGCGCTCGTCGTACACTGAGACAGGATGTCCGAAGAGCAAGATGCGCCACCGCCAGGAGGGTTCGGTCGTCCACCAACAGGGCCGACGCGTCTTGGCCCGACGCCGCCCAAGAAGTCGGCGGCCCATGTGCTCCAACCATTCTTCGTGATGGCAGGCGCGGCCGCTGCGTACGAGCGCAACGGCAAGCTGTGTCCGACCGTGCGGCGACCCATGCCCGCCATCGACGATGTGCAACGGGCAGGGGAGTCAGGCGTGACGGGATACGTCACGACGAAGCGGCAATGGGACGAGGCCGGCTTCGGCTGCCTCGATTTCTCCGTCGAGGCGCCCATACACTACAGCTACGACTACCAGGTCCATGGCGCCGGCTTCGTGGTGATCGCCTGGGGTGACTTCGAGGGCAACGGAAGGATGTCTGCGCTCAGTACGCGCGGGCGCGTGGAGAACGGAGTGGCGGTGCTCGAACCTGGGTTGCGCAAGGGGTTTTGATCTCGCGGGGTGAGACGCGGAAGGCCGTCGGCGCCTCTTGCCTGGCACCCGT
Source organism: Polyangiales bacterium (assembly GCA_038230375.1). Taxonomy (GTDB): domain Bacteria; phylum Myxococcota_A; class Polyangia; order Polyangiales; family Polyangiaceae; genus JANXLV01. The sequence goes on from JBBRNJ010000023.1 coordinate 31,409, forward strand.
TGCAGCGCTAGGTTCGGCCGCGTGAAACGACCCAAAATTGCAATCGTTGGTGCTGGTGGAAACGTTGGTGCAGCTGTCGCGCAGTGGTCTGCGCAGAAGGAGCTCGGCGATCTCGTCCTCATCGATCTGAAGGCCGGTCCCGCGGAGGGGCGTGCTCTGGACCTGACGCAGTGCGGCCCCTGGGTGGGCTTCAACAACACCAGCTTCAAGGCCACGGACAAGTCCGAGGCGCTCGCGGACTCCGACGTGGTCGTGATGACCGCCGGCGTGCCCCGCAAGCCCGGTCAATCGCGTGAGGAGCTCATCAACATCAACGCAGGCATCGTGAAGGCGATCTGCGGCGATGTGAAGAAGTACGCACCGAACGCGATCCTCATCGTGGTCAGTAACCCGCTCGACGCGATGGTGTTCGTCGCGAAGCAGGTAACGGGCTTCCCGCGCGAGCGCGTCATCGGCTCCGCAGGCGTGCTCGACAGCGCGCGCTTCCGCACCTACCTCGCGCTCGCCGCGGGCGTCAGCGTGGAAGACGTCAGCGCGATCGTCCTTGGCGCGCACACGGACAAGGACATGGTCCCCATCCTCTCGACCGCGACCATCGGCGGCGTCCCCGTGGCCAAGCTGCTCTCCGCGGAGAAGCTCAACGAGGTCGTGGAGAACACCAAGAAGGGTGGCGCGACGCTCACCGGCCTCATCGGCACCAGCGCGTGGCTCGCGCCCGGCGCCGGCACCGCCCTCATGGTCGAGGCGATCGTCCGCAACCAGAGCCGCCTCCTCCCTTGCTCGGTCGAGCTCAAGGGCGAGTTCGGCGTGAAGGACGCGTTCGTCGGCGTGCCCGTGAAGCTCACGTCGAAGGGCGCAGAGTCCATCCACGAGTTCGAGCTCTCGGAGTCGGAGAAGAAGGCCTTCGCGGCCTCCGTTGCTGCCAACACGGAGCTGATGAACATCGCCCGCGGCTTCCTGGGCTGAACCCAGACCCAGCTGAAAACGCAGCCGCCCGTGATGCAGACGCGTCACGGGCGGTTCGCGTTTAAGCGTCGAGGCCGAGGCCGAGGTCGAATGCGTGAATGTCCTCCTTGCGTGCTGCATCACAATCCGCGTCGCCAGTTCGGGGCGGCCCCTTCCGCGAGATGCACCATGCACACATTCGATATGTCCGATGAGATGCCCGACACACGCCGCGATGGCTTCCAGCATGATGAGTCCGGAGAGGGGTCCGGTCCGCTCTCGATACGTGGGCCCCGTGAGCCTCGCTTCGACGAGTCCGAGGCGGCCTGGTTCGACCGACCTTCGTCACGCCCCAGCGCGCCCCCCTCGATCGAGAAGATCCGCGCAGCGTTTCGCTCCAGCGCTCCTCCCGCGCCCGCTGCGAAGCCCATCGGCGACGAGCTCGTCGACGAGTGGTTGACCGCGAAGCGTCGCTCGTGACCTGAGCCGCGGCGCTCGTCCGTGGTAGCTTCCCGTCGGCATGAAACGGAAGCTGGCGTCCGCGTTCGAGGAGAAGAGCATCGATGCGCTCACCATCGAGGACGAGCGCTCGTTCCGCCACGTCGGCCTCTACTCCGACCTCAAGGAGATCCTGCGCCGCGAGCGATACCGCTTCCGCGTCATGCGCGGGCACGCCGCCACCTGGGATCGCGCGCTCTTCCTGAACCTCACGTTCTGGAGCCCCGATGCCGGTGGCGACATCCTCGTCAGCGAAACGCTCGCCGCGGACGTGGTCACGCACGTGGCGTGGCACCACCTTGCCGCGCGCGCGCTGAAGGGACGCGCAGGCTCCCCGAGCGTCGAGTCGCTCTTCCTTGGCGAGGCGATCGCGAGCGCGTTCGATCTGTACCTCGTCGGGCGCCTCCTGGGGCACGCGCCAAAGTCGGAGTTCCTGGCAACGCAGGTCCCCGCCATGTCCGAGGCCACCGAGGCCGCCGGTGTCAGCGCCGACGACTTCGCCGCGCTGCTCGCCACGATCGCACGGGACCCAGACCGCGCGTTCGTCGATCTCCGAGCGCTGCTCTACGACGCCACGCTCGCGCTTCACGCCGCGAAGAACGCCGAGCAAGCATCACGCGCGCTCGCCCGCTTCGACGCGCACCGCTTTGGCGTGTTGCTTCATCGCTACGAGCTCTCCAACTGGGTCCTCTATGCGCGTGCCTACGGACGTCCCGCGCCAGACCCAGCCGCGCGCGCCGTGGACCGCGCGCTGCGGAAGAAGTCGCTCGGGCTCGACTGGCTCATCACCGAATGGGTCACGCCCGCGCTGCAGGGCGGTGCCCGCTGAGCACTTCCCTGTCGCCTCGCTCGCGCGACAGGTGAGCAAGAGAGGCGGGGTGGACGCGATCCAGTTGCGGTGTGAAAATCTCATGTAGGTGTAGTTGCGCACAGGAGACTCCACCGCAAAACACTGCGATTTCTCGCCGCGCAGCGTGTGGCTTGGCGACTTCCACGCGGGCACCAATTCTGCAGTGGTAGCGGACATGAGCCGCTCCCTCCTCATCCTCGCCTCTGTCTCTCTCCTCTCCCTCGCGGTCGGCTGCGGCGACGCATCCGCTCCGGCGTTCCGCAAAGAGGGCACCATGGGACAGGGGACGGGCAGCGGCTCCGGCACCCCCAGCAACGCGGGTGACCCTTCGTCCTCGCCGCCATCGTCTGACCCTTCTGCAAACCCGCCCTCCACGCCTCCCGCTCCGCCGCCGTCGGGCGCGGTGTTCATCCGCGTCGCGAACTTCTTCGCCACCGCGGCTGACGCGTGCGTCTCCACGGATGGCGGCGCGACGTGGGTCGGCCCGCTCATGAAGCAGCTCGCCGGCAAGTCGCTGGACCCGAACACGGTCTCCGCGCGCACCTCGATGAAGAACGCACACTTCACCATTCGCGCCGTGACCGGCAGCGACTGCAAGACGGGCGTTGGCGCCGACGTGAAGACCGACATCCCGGGCGAGTGGCCCGCCACGATCGTCCTTGGCCAGAAGAGCGGCACGCCGGAGACCAAGGTCCTCATCGACGAGCCCTCGATCTCCAACACCACCACCTTCGTTCGTCTGGTGCACGCGGCCAACTGGGCCATGGACGCAGACCTGGGCACGAACGACGACGACGGCAACTACTCCGGCATCTTCGGCGACACCCCGTACCTTGGCACCGCGAAGCAGGGCACGCTCTCGAAGCAGGGCTACGCGACCCTCGATCCGCTCGGCGGCGCGCCGCTCATCCTGCAGACCACGACCTCGAAGGAGGTCCGCCTGACCATCAATGCCAACACGGACGTGGACGAGAAGTACACGCTCTTCACCGTTGGAACCGACAAGCAGACGTCGCTCCTGGCGTGTGATGACGAGGCCACGCCGGGCAACGATCACCTGACGCCGTGCTCGCTCCTCAACGACGGCGACACGCTCGCGCCTGCGGGAAACTGAGCATCGCGACGCTCCCGAGGCGCCCGCCTCAGCTCACAGCTCTTCAGACACGATCTTGTGCAGGTCCTCGAGATCCGTGCGCGCAATGCGTAGCTTCGAGATCGCCTCGCTGACGAGCTCGGTCACGGTGGTCTTCTCGGCGCGGGGGCCACTGACCGTCTCACGAAGCAGCTTCACGAGCCGCTCCTCTGCCTCCGCCACCTCGGAGTTCGAGGTCGCGATCTTGGAGAGCAAGAGTTTCTTATCCATGGGAAGCCACCAAAGTTGAGAGGTTTGTCAGACGGCGCGCACACCGGAGAGCAGCGTTGTGACAGCGTCCCAGTCGAATGTGGGGAGGCCCAGGTCCGTGCCGGTGGTCGTCCAGAGCCGACCCACTTCCTTGAGCGCGTCCATGCGCGTGGGAGCCCACGCAGCGATCGGCGCGGTCTCCGGCACGGAGTTCACGCGGGCGTCGACACACCACTCACCGGGGTCCGCCTCTGTCTGCTTCTGCCACACGTTGAACGTCAGGCGCACGCCGCTGGACTTCACGTCGTAGACGAACCCGATTCGCGAGCGGAACTGGTTCGTGATCTTGGGGGCGTTTGGGTCCGCTTTTTCGTTTTTGTCCTTCATGAAACCTCGCAGGCGAGAGAGTGGCGAGCAATCGCGCGCACTTCGCTGCCGAGGGCTCCGGGGGCGCACCACACCATCTGGAGGGATGAGGTCATGTGCGCTGGCACCGTGATTGCTTTCACCATAACGCTTTCCTCTCTTTCTTGCAACCCGTGGGCCGTCGCGACACTCGCTGCTTCGTTCACCGCGTACCGAGAAAACAAGCTAATTGGATGCGCAGTCACCCATGCGAACCGCTGCGCATTCTCACAAGCAAACCCACGCGCGCGTGAAGCTCGTGCTCGGTGACGGAGCGGAGCCAGAGCGGCTACGCATCGCTTGCGTCGCGGACACACATAGCCGCCCGCATCCGGAGCTGGGCGCGCGACTCGCGGAGCTCTCGCCAGATCGCATCTTTCACGCTGGCGACATCGGTCACCTGGACGTGCTGAAAACGCTCGAGGCGTGCGCGCCCGTCGTCGCGGTGCGCGGCAACATCGACGGACTCGATATGCCGGATGTGGTCACGATCGACGTGGTCAGCGCGAAGGGGACGGTGCTCCGCATCCTCCTCACGCACATCGCGGTCAACGGACCAAAGCTCCGCGCTGACGTCTTGCGGATGGCCAAGGCGGAGGACGCGCAGCTGGTGGTATGTGGGCACTCGCATGTGCCGTTCGCCGCGCACGATCGTGGCGTCACCGTGATGAACCCGGGTTCGGTGGGGCCGCGTCGCTTCCAGCTGCCCATCGTCCTGGGCGTGATCGACGTCACCGCTCTTGGCGTGTCGCTCCGTCACATCGACTGCGAGACTGGCCAGCCCTGGCGACCGTGACGCTCGCGTGCTCGTGACATCTCACTCGAGCGTGAGCGCGCAGCCGAAGGCTTCCGTGCGCGGCGTTCGCACCTTGCCGCTGGCGAGGGCCTCGTCGAGCGCGTTCTTCAGGTACGGCGTGGCGCCATCCGTGAGATGGCTCTTGTCGGTATCGATGCCGCCGCCGTAGAGCACGTGCCCTTCGGCGTCCAGGAGGATGGTGTACGTGGCGTACGTGGCGCCTACTGCGCGTGCGAGCTTGCCGCCGCCGTCGATGAGCACGGGATACGGATAGCCGCGCGCGCTGGACTCCTTCTGATCGCGCTCGATGGTCGCGCCGGACTCCGAGTCGACGGCGTAGAACGCCACGCCGCGCGGTCCATAGCTTGCCGCAAGCTCACGCAGGCGAGGGTCGTGCGCCTCCTGGCAGGGACAGTGATGAGAGAAGAACTCGACCACCGTGAACTTTGCGCCGGGAGCGACGATGGCGTGGTCTGCTCCGTCCGTGCCCTTGCGCATCTCCGCCGTGGAGACGGCCGGCCCTGCGGGTGTGCGCGGGTCCGCGTTGCCGTTGCCTGCGCATCCGGCGCATGCAGACACCGTGGCGAGCAGAGCGAGAGCTGCGAATCGCGACATCAGAACCAGGAGTGTACCACCGTAATGGCCGTTCCTGCGCTTGCTGGCTGGTTCACCCCAAGGCCATCCACCTGCGGCTGCACGGAGAGCGATGTTTGTACTCTCCACGTATCGGAGAGCGGAATGGCCGTGCCCAGCGAGAGCGCGGGCAGACGGTGCGACGTGTGCGGCGCGTCCTTGCCGTTGATCGTCGCGTTCTCCTCCACGGTGTACGACGCGGCGAGGGCTGCCGCGATCTCGTGCGGGAAGACGTAGGCCGCCACGGCCTGCGCGGTCCACTGCGGACCCAGGCGCTCGTGGATGGTGGCGTCGCCAGAGCCCACGGTGCGCGCGGTGCGCTGCGCGACGAGCCCGCTCAAGCCGACGAGCCACGGTCCGAATGCCTGCTCGACGGAAACGCCACCATTGATCTGGAAGGCACCGATACCTGTGGCGCCGGTCGCGAGCGAGCCGATGTCCTGCGCGTCCGCCGGTTTTCCGGTGGGCACCGTGAGCCCGACAAGCAGCGCGATCCCTGGCACGTACCGCGATGCGCCCGCGCTGGTGATGTCCCAGCGGCCGCTCGCGTTCACGTCACCGATGCCGCCGCCGAGCTCACCCTTGCCCTGACTCTTGCGATGCGTCTCCACGAACGGCACCAGCAGCGCGACCTGCACACCTTGAACGATGCGGAGCGCGCCGAAGAGATCCTGCTCGAGATCCAGCTCCGACGAGCCGGGGCGCGCAGGCACGTACGTGCCGTTCTGATCCCACGAGCCCAGCACCGATGCTGCCTTCACGACGCTGCCCACGAGCGCGCGCTCATGCAACGCGAGCCGCGCAGGCGTGACGGTGCCGCTTCCAGCGCAGCACGCCTGCGCGTACGCGGGCGTGGCGCGGCACACGAGCCACGCAGCGAGCGCGAGAGGCAGGGCGATATGAGCTGCGCGCTTGAACGACACGCGTCCTAGTCCGTGATCTCGGTCGCCTCGACGACGGCGCGCAGCCGCGCTTCGTCCTCGGGCTTCAGCGGGTCGAAGGCGTACATGAACGAGTAGCCGTGAGAGTGATGGAGGAAGGCGCACGCGCGCCCCTGCATCATGGTGCCGCTCTCCGCGAAGGCCCAGCGCGTCTCGATGCCCTTCATGTTCTGGAAGCACCGGCCCGGCGTGCGCGACAGCAGCGAGTACTGGGTGAGCGCCTTCTCCCGCGCGCCTTGCAGCGCCTCTCCATACACGACCAGATCCTGCGACACGGGGTTCTGGTTCGTGATGAATGCGACGAGCGCGTGCGTCGTCAGCTTGGAGTCAGGCGCAGGCTCCAGGAAGAGGAGCGCCTCGCTGTCCTCGTTGACCTGCAGATCGTCGCCATGATGGATGAGGAGCAGGCCAGAGCCGATCCTCACGTCGTGCGTGAGAGCGGGTGCTGGTCGCGGCGTGGGGACCTGCGGGGGGCGCGCGCACGCATGGCCGTCCCAGCGTTCGTCGTCGGCGCACGTGGGGTGCGCAGGTGGTGGCGGGATCGTGGCCACGGCGATCGGAGCGCCGGTCACAGGTTGTGCTTGCTTCGTGCAGCCGCTGATCACGAATGCCAGAATCGCGACGGCGAGCGCTCTCTCCGGACTCATGACCGCATCGTAGAGCACCTTGGCCGTGGTTCGTAGCTTGCGCATCGGGTCATCGGCGACGCGAGGCGTTGATGGGGATGTCGGGGGGCACCGCGGTGGGGACGAGCGTGGGGGTGGAGGTCGGGGTTTGGGTTGGGGTGGAGGTCGGGGTTTGGGTGGGGGTGGAGGTCGGGGTTTGGGTTGGGGTGGCGGTTGGGCGCGGGTTGGGGCGATGCGTTGGGACTGCCGTTGGACGCGCGGTCGGGGTTGCGCTGGGCGTCACAGCCGGCGCTCCTGCGTCGAGGGGCGCAGCGATGGGCTCGTGGTCCGCGTGATCGGGCTTGGCCGGCTTCCACGCGGCTGTCGTGTGGCAGTCCTCGCAGGTGGTCGGGAAGTGCGTGTGATCTGGTTGCGTCACCTTTTTTCGCTCGGGCTCGTGGCACCCGAAACAGAGCTTCGTCGTGCCCTCGAACACCGGTGGCGTGCCCTCGTGACAGTAGAAGCAAGCGGCGCCCACGTGCTTCCCGGTGAGCTCCCACCCAGGATGCATCAGCTGCGTAGGATGCCACCTCGTCTGCAGGTGACAGTTCGCGCAAGTGGTGGGCTTCTTGCCAACGTGAACAGGATTGGTGACCTCCTCGAAGTCGCGAAGGTGACAGGTGGCGCAAAGTTTCGAGGTCGAGGTCGAGGTCGAGGTCGAGGTCGAGGTCGAAGTCGAGGTCGAGGTCGAGGTCGAGCAGGCGGCGATCGCTAGCAGCAGAAATGCCGTAAATAGAAGCCCCGTTCTCATCAGAACCGCTCCTCCCTGTACCCCATGCGCAGCTTCTCCGCCGTCGCACGCACGATTTTCCCGAGGCCCGGCGGCCCACAGAAGAAGACCTGCACCTTCTCTCCGGCGTGCACGTGTGCGATGCGGCCGAGCCACGTCTGGAAGTCCGGCGGACCAAAGTGCGTCTTCGTGCGGAGGCCCGTGATGATGTCGCTGCGTCCCTTCTGGTGCATCACCTGGCGCGCCAGGTCGAGCCCGAGCGACGTCACGCCGCTGCGTGCGCCCGTCATGCACAGGTTCACTTCCAGCATGCCGCGCTGGTCCGTCTTCTCGAGATCGGAGAGCAGGCTCGTGAACCACTCGAACGAGTACTGGTCCTTGTTGAGCCAGAAGAAATGGACCTTCTCGAGCTTCGAAGGGCGGTCGCTCTGGCCGTTGCCGCGCAGCACGATGCTCTCCAGCACGCTCGCGAACGGCGTCACGCCGATGCCCGCGCCGATGAGCACGCAGACCTTCGAGTTGAAGATGTGCGCGCTTGGAGAGCCGTACGGACCGTCCACATGGGCGACGTCCGGCGGGGCGCCCATGTCGATGTGATGGCGGAGCGCGTGCGTCCAGTTGCCGAGCACGCGTACGTGGAAGGAGAGCTCCTCGGCCTCGGGCGCGCTGGAGATGGTGAACGGATGCCACTCATGCTTCGCGACTGCCGGGACCTTGATGAAGGCGTAGTCACCCGCGCTGAAGTCGAACCCCTTCGGCTTCTGCAGGCGAAGCTGGGTCACGCCGGACCGGAGCGGCTCCGCAAGCAAGATGGGGCTCTCCTTGCCGCGCCGTACCAGGCGAAGGATCTGCTCCACGACGAACCCGGCGATGGGAACGCCCGCATAGAAGAGGAAGTTCGGCGCGTGCGCGATCGCGAGGCCCAGCCACACCACGTAGAGGAGGTGCGTGAAGTAGAAGAGCTCGAAGCGCGCGCTGCGGCGCACGAAGCCGAGTGAGAAGAGCCACATCACGGCGAAGACGACCAGCAAGATGCCGCCGGTGGCGCCGCGCGCGGACATCATCACGTGGAAGAGAGGCAGTGAGGTGTGCCCCGCGCCATAGGCGACCACGAACGCGGCGACGTGCGCGCACGCCAGCGCGAAGAGCGAGTGCCCGACGAGCTTGTGGAATGCAATGGCGTGATCCACCGGGATCGCGCGGCCCAGCCAAGTGGCGCGCGCGCGCGAGAGCAGACGACGCATCATCGGCACGAGGATGAGCGCGCCGTTGAGATCCAGGCACGCGCCGAGTGCACGCCCGACCTGTACGAGCGGGTTCGTGCCGGGCGCGAGCATCTCCGTCTTGCCGATCGACGACATGAACACGGCGACGTTTGCGATCATCCACAGCACGACGATCACCACGGGCGCCGCGCCGGTCGCGAGCATCTGGCCCATCCCCGAGCGCTGGCCCTTGCCCCAGGCACCGACGCCCTCGAAGAGGTCCTCGTTCGGGGCGATCCAGGTCGCCTCGCTGCGGGTCATGCGCCACAGCAGGTCGGGGTGCTTCTGCATCACGGCGGACAGCTCGTCGAAGCTGACGCGGCCGTCCTTGTTCGCGTCCGCTGCGTGGAGCAGGGCTGCGACCAGCTGCTCGGGTGGCTGCGTGTCGCGCGCGACCACCGTGCTCTCGGCCAGGCTGAGCGTCACCATGCGAAGGAGCTCGCTCCGGTCGAGTGTGCCGTCGCCGTCGTGGTCCATCAGGCGGAACGCAAACAGGAGCTTCTCCTGAGGAGTGCCGAGCACGAGCTTCTTCACGGCGGACAGGAACTCCTCCCTGTCGATCGTGCCGCTGCCGTTCGTATCGAAGAGGGAGAAGACGCGCTTCGCGAGGTACTCGCTCTTGAGACCGAGCGCTGCTTGCAGTTCCCCGGGATCGATCACGGCATCCGCGCCAGCAAGCCGAGCGAACGACCGCTCCAGCTTCTTCAGCAGCGCGCTGTCGATCTCGGACGGGGAGCCCACAAGGCGCGCGAGTCTAGGCCGCGAGCGTCGCTTTCGTCTATGCTGGCCGCCTCATGAACCGCCTGGTCATTTCTTCCTCGCTCGTCGCTCTGATCACGCTTGCGCTCGTCGCCTGCACTCCCGCGGAGCCGCCCACGCTGCCCACCGCCGCGCCTCCCGCCAAGACCGAGCTCGGTCAGAAGGAGCTCAACGCCCGCGCCCAGGAGGTCTCGACGGAGCTCGACGATCTCCACGCGGCCGCCGCTGCGGCTGACGAGAACCGCTACTTCGGGCACTTCGCTCCGAACGCCGTGTTCCTTGGCACGGACGCGAAGGAGCGCTGGGACCTGGCTGCGTTCCGCGCCTATGCGCATCCGCACTTCGCAGCAGGGCACGGCTGGGCGTACAAGGCGTCGCGGCGCGCGGTGTCGTTCAACGCGGACGGCAGCGTGGGCTACTTCGACGAGGACCTCACGAGCGCGCGCATCGGACCCACGCGCGGCAGCGGCGTGCTCATCCGCAACGGCAGCCGCTATGTGATTGTACAATACAACCTTTCGCTCGTGATCCCGAACGAGCGCGTGGACGCGGTGCGCAAGGCCATCGCGGGCGACGCGAAGCTCGAGGCGACCATGGACGACCTGCGCGGGCGTCACAAGGCAGCGTACGACGCGGCGGTGGAAGGCGCGGGCGCGGGCAACCTGGGCGCCGCGCGCGCTGGTCTTTCCGCGCTGGTGCGTGAGGCCAAGAGCCACCCCGAGGACGACCTGGAGTTCTGGCTCCACAACGAGCTCACCTGGGTGCACTGGGCAGAGGGCGATCTCACCGCCGCGCTCGCCGAGGTCGAAGAGGCCCGCGCCGCCGCCGATCATTCGGTCCTGCCCGAGGAGAAGAAGAACAAGCTGCGCCTGCACGAGAAATGGGACCGCAGCTACTTGCTCCTCGAGCTCGCGATGACCGGCAAGGCGGAGAACAAACAGAAGGTGCTCGCGGCAGCCACCGCAGCGAAGGCCGACTACGACGCGCTCGCGACCAGAGAGAAGGACAACGATGGTGCCGCGGTGCTCGCCACGTTCTTCGCGGAGCGGCAAGGACAGGGAAAGCAAGCCGCCACGTTCGGCAAGAAGGTCGACCTGGAGAAGGACTCGGACGTGCAGGATCTCTACGTCCTGGCGCGCGCCTACGAGGCGTCGGGGGACAAGGACCTCGCAGTGAAGGCCAACACGAAGATCTGCGCCGCGAAGCCGTACCTCATGAAGCCTCTGATCGTCGCGCAACGAAAACGCGAAGGCCACGGCTGCCAGTAGGGGCCGAGGGGCCACGGCAGCTCCTACTCACGTAGCGGCGTCAGGCTCACGCTTGTGTTCTCCTCCGCTCCACGCGGGCGACCCGGACATCGTAGCTCTTGTAGAGGCGGCTTCTGCCCAGGGCTTGCGCCTCTCGATGCTGGCCGTGCGTGCGCCACGCGGCGATCGCGTCCATCGAGTCCCAGTAGGACACGGTGATCCCGAATCCATCCGCATTGCGCGCGCCACGAATGCCCAGGAATCCAGGCTGCGAGTGTGCGAGATCGCTCATGCGCGCCGCCATGGCATCGTATTCGGTCCGCTCCTCCGGTCGAGCAAGCTGGCTCTCGAAGATCACCGCCCAGCACGCTGCTTCAGGCACCTGTTCGGCTGGCGTCACGCCGCTCGCGACCTCTGGGCCGGTGATGGGCGAGATCTGCGCGGGTCGGCCCACCGCCTCCGCCGCTGCCTCGAGATACCAGCGATCCACGATGGGGTTCGCGCGCATCGTCTCGACGTACGCTCGTGTCTCCGCGCTCACGTCGTGCTGGTACGAGATGATGCGCGTGACGACGGGCGCGAACATCGCGTCCGCGACGGAGAACTTCCCGCAGAGGTAGGGACCGCCGAAGCGTGCGCGCCCCTCGGTCACGATCGCATCGAAGCGCGCGACGTCACACCGCGTGGCAGGGTCCACGTGCGGAAGGGGTGCTCTGCGTGCCAGGTTCATGGGGCAGTTCCGCCGCAGGTCAGCGAGCCCGGAGTGCATCTCCGCGCTCACCGCTCGCGCCCAGGCTCGCGCCGCCCGATCGTCTGGCCAGAGCCGCGCGTCCGGGAAGAGCTCCGCGATGTACTCGGCGATCGCGAGCGAGTCCCACACGGTGACCTTGCCATCGCGAAGGAGCGGCACCTTGCCTGTCGGGCTCACGACGCGAAGGCCTTCGCGGAAGGTGGCATCTTGCGGCCAGTGCATCACCTCGCGGAAGGTGGCGCCGGCGCTCACCAGGAGCAGCCAGGGTCGCATCGACCAGGATGAGTAGTTCTTCTGGAACATGTGTAGCTCGAGATCCATGCGCCGGAGCTTGCTGGATCAGGGGGCCGGCGTCCTCTGCAAAAATGCAGACCCCCTCGTGAAACGCGCCGTACGATGGCCGCGATGTTCGAGTGGTCCGATCTCAGGCACTTCCTGTCGATCCATCGCACTGGCAACCTGTCGGCTGCGTCGCGCGAGCTCGCGGTGAACCAGACCACGGTGGGGCGTCATCTGGGTCAGCTCGAGGAGGCCCTTGGCACCCGCCTGTTCGATCGCAACCCCGACGGGTTCGTGCTGACCGCCGCCGGGCAGGAGCTCTTGCCGATTGCGGAGCGTGTCGAGGCAGAGGCACTGGCACTGGAGCGACTCACGAAGGGCCGCGATCGCAAGACGGAGGGGCTGGTCCGCATCACGACCACGGAGGTCCTGGGAAGCCGATACCTGGCGCCACGCCTGCGCGCCTTCCACGAGCGATACCCAGGTGTGCGCGTGGACATCCAGACCGCCTTCCGCGCGCTGAACCTCACGCGACACGAAGCGGACGTCGCGCTTCGCATCTTGCCCACCGCGCAGTCGTCGCTGCTGGTCCGGAAGGCGGGCGTGATCGCTTACGCGATCTATGCCGGCCGTGGCTACGTGGAGCGTCGAGGGGCACCGCGCACCAGGGCGGAGCTCGCGCGGCATGTGCTGCTCGGATACGACGAGAGCATGGATGGCGCCGCCGAGGCGCAGTGGATGCAAGAGGCGCGGGGTACGCGTCCCTACGCGCTCTGCTCGAACAGCACCAACACGCTGCTGGCGGGCGTGCGCGCCGACATGGGCGTCGCGCTACTGCCGTGTTTCGCGGCCGACCGTCAGGAGGGCGTCGTTCGCGTGCTGGACGGAGGAACGGTGCTCACGCGCGATCTCTGGCTCGTGGCTCACAAGGATCTGGCGCGGGTCCCGCGCGTGCGCGCCTTGATGAAGTACCTGGCGGATGCGATCCGCGAGGACACGGCAATGCTGATGGGCCGGTGAGAGGACGTCGTGTAGCCTCCGGTCATGCGGACCTTGGTCGTTGCTTTCGGCGCGGTGTGCGTCCTCGTTTCGGCGCCCGCATGGGCGGACGCGCTTCCGCCCCCGATGCGGTGTCCGCCGGGCAAGGTCGCGATCACGAGTCACGGTGGCAGCAGCTGCATTGATGCGAGGCCGTCGTGCCCGTCGACGAAGGTCGCGCTACGCAACGGGCCCGGCTGGGGCTGCGCGGATCCGGCGCCGAAGAACTGCGCGAACGGCTGGCACGGAGTGACGTCGCTGCAGGGCGGCCCCGAGTGCGTGCTCGCGGAGTGCGGAGACCACACGTCGTGCAACACGGGCGAGAGCTGTGTGGATCATCCACTCTGCGTCGAGGAGCAGGATCGCCTCATGTACGGCGATGACCAAGATCGTTCGGTGAGAAGCCCGCTCGTCGCAGGTCCCCCGCACGTGGTGCGGGTGAAGGTCACGACTGGCATCTGCCCCGCGCCAGGGGAGGCGACACCGGCGGATTTTGCGTGCAAGACGTGTGAGGCGCGGAAACTGTGCGTGCGCCCAGGGGTCGCCGTGGCCTTCGCGCCGACGGGGAAGGGGACAACGGCGGGGACAACGACTTCGACGTCGACAACGACTTCGACAACGACCCCGACTTCGACAACGACCCCGACGTCGACAACGACCTCGACCTCGACCCCGACCTCGACCCCGACCTCGACCCCGACCTCGACCTCGACCCCGACCTCGACCCAGCCTGCGCCTGTGCAGCCTGCGCCCGCGGGTCGCGGTAGCTGTGACGTCGCTGGTGGTGCTGCGAGCCCGCTGCTCTCGTTGCTCTTCGCGGCAACGTTTGCGTCGCTCTACGGTCTTCGGAGGCGTAAGGCACGATGACGCTGCTCGGTCCCGCGATTGCGCTGCTGTTTGCTGCGCTCACACGTGCCCCATGCCCTCACGGCGTCTCCGATCCCGTGCGCGCGACGCTGGTCCGCTCCCTCGTTGTGGGTACACCTGACGGCACACGACTGGCGAGGCTCGCATCGCCGCCACCGATCTGCTTCGCGGATGGCGAAGGCGGACTGCTCGAAGGGACGGCGATCCTCCCACAAGGGTCGTCTGCAGCAGTGCAGGCTGCGCGCCTTGCGCACGTCTGGCAGCACGCCATCGACGGCGGCCCCCACGCGACGCCAGCGCCAGGACAAACGTGCGAAGCGTGGCTCGCCGACACCACACGGCTGGAAGCAAGAGCGGATTCCGTTGAAGCGAGCGTGGCCGCCGCGCTCAGGGTCTCGCCGATCGACCACGCGTCGCGCAACACGGCGTACAAGGCACGATGTCGGTGAGGTCGCGGTTGACGCCTACCCTCGCACCGTCACGGTGCCCTTCATCATCTCCACCGTCATGGGCAGTCCGCCGACCGCTTCTCCGTCCAGATCGAGCAGGAAATGCGGCTTTGCGGCGCGCTCGTTGTCCAGTGTCAGCGTGATCTTGTCGCCTCGCAGGTGCATCGCGCCCGGCTGCTTCAGGTGGTCGCCTTTGTAGATCGCAGACGACGTGAGCGCGAAGGCGACCTTGTTCGTGGGACCCAGCGAGATGATCTCGAAGATGCCGTCGCCCGGATCCGCCATGGGCGCCACGTGCATTCCAGAGCCGAAATACTGGCCGTTGCAGATGGCGAGCATGAAGGTGCGGATGCGGTGCGTCTCCGTCTTGCCCTCGTGCGTGACCTCCGCGCGCACGTGCCCGAGCTCCGCGCGAAGCAGCGCCTTCAGTGATGCGCCGAAGTACGCGGCGGCTCCGCCCAGCGCGCGCGACGCGGTCGCCACGTACCGATCCACGAGCCCGCCCATGCCCGCCGAGACGATGTTCACGAAGTAGCGCGTGCCTTCCTTGCCGTTGTCGTCGAAGGTGACCTTGCCGACGTCGAGCTTGCGTGTCCGCTCGCCGGTGAGCGCGGTGAGGTACGCGTCCAGGCGATGTTCGAGACCGAGCGTGCGGCGGAAGTCACCGCCGGTGCCCTGACCAATGATGCCGACCTCTGCATTCGTGCCGGACTCGAGTACGCCGCTCACGATCTCGCTGAACGTCCCGTCGCCGCCGACCGCGACCACCAGCGTGGCCCCTTTTTTCGCGCCCTCGCGCGCGAGCTCGATGCCGTGGCCCGCGCGCTCGGTGAAGACGACCTCGTGCTCGCCGAGCTTCGCCTCGATCACCTTGGCGAGCTCGGGCCAGGCGCGCCCGGTCTTGCCGCCTCCCGACTTCGGATTCACGATGAGCACGGTCTTGCCCACGATCAGACGCTCGCTTCGTTCTCTGTGAACGTCTCGGGCCACACGATGCCCCGCGCGCGGAGGTCCTCGACCGTGTCGTACAAGGTCTCGAGCGGATCGCGCGAGGTCCAGCCGAGCTCCGTCTCTGCCTTCGTCGCGTCCAGATACCAGTAGAACTGCGCCATGTCGAAGCTCACCGCGTCGATCGGCATGGCCATGCCGATGCGCGACATGATCTTCTCCGCGACCTCGACACCCACACGCGCGATGACCGGCGCACGCGGCACGGTTAACTTCGGCGCGGGGATCCCCGACACGCGCGAGAGGCGGCCGAAGAACTCCGACAGCGTCAGGTTGCATGAGCCGATGAGGTACTTCTCGCCCGGCTTGCCCTTCAGCATCGCAAGGCGCATCGCCTCTGCCGCGTCGCGCACGTCCACGTAGGACAGACCGCCCGCGGGTGTGGCCGGGATCTTCTTCTCGAGGAAGAGGCGCACGTCTTCCGTGGACGAGCCATTCACGTCGCCCGGGCCGAGGAGCAGCGTCGGGTTCACCGAGATGACCTCGAAGTCCGGCGCGTTCATGTCGAGCGCGGCGCTCTCGGCGAAGTACTTGGAGCGGTAGTACGGCCAGCGCGCGATCGTCGCGAGCGGCGGCGTGAACGACTCGGTCGCGATGAAATCCGGATTGTCGCTGACGGCGATGGTGCCGCTGGTGCTCGCGACGACGACGCGCTTGATGCCCGCCTTCTTCGCGGCCCCGAGCGTGGTCTTGGTGCCCTCGACGTGGAGCTTGTAGAGCATCTCCGCGTCCTCGGTGCGACGCGAGACGCGACCGGCGCAGTGATAGAGCGCATCGCAGCCGCGCGCGGCGGCCTCCACGCTGGGGCCGTCCAGGATGTCGCCCTCGGCCTGTCGCACACGTGAGTCCACGTCGTGCGTCTTCTTGCGCACGAGCGCAACTACCTCGTCGCCTTGATTCGCGAGGAGGTTCAGGAGATGACGCCCCAAGAAGCCGGTTCCGCCTGTGACGAGCACGCGCATGAGGACCGCGTTCCTACCAGATTCACGCGGCGCGGGGGAGCCGCCCTTCGATCTGTGGACGGCCGTTCCCACGTGGCTGTGATCCGACGTCGACCGGGAGAAGAGCCTGTCCGCCGCGAACGGAATGACGCGCCGAAATCCACGGGAAATTCAGTCGATTTCGTCGCACCTCCGGAGTCGATGGCCCTGGCCTGCCGTGGCCTGCCTCTTGCTCGACATCGAGCATGCTTTCGCCTCGCTTTGCTTTCTTCGCTGCGTTCTCCTTGCTTGCGCTCTCTGCACCCGCTGTTTGTGAAGCGGCAGAGGCGCCGATCGCGCGCGCGCCTTCCAAGCCCACGGACCCGCTGTGGGCGCGGCCTCTCGCGTTCGACGTGCATGGTGGTGTCGGTACGCCGCTCGGGTTCGGCGGCATGTCGATCGACCTCGCGCCGGTTCGGTGGTTCGTGCTCTCCGGCGGCCTCGGCTTCGGAAAAGCCGGCATTCAAGAGGCCGCGATGGCGCGCTTCCGTGCGCCCATCGGCCACTTCGCGTTCGCGCTGGGCGGCGGCATGTCGACCGGCGCGTACGAGGCCTCCGACACAAACCCCTTTGGCGACGGCGACAACTGGCACTGGAAGCGCGCCTTCTGGGGCAATGGAGAGGCGTCGATTGAATTCCGCGACCACACGGGCGTCGAACTCCGTGCGTACGCAGGTTGGGCCCACCTGGCCAACCCCGTCGCCGACGGTTGCCAGACGGGGAGCGGCAGGACCTGCTCCAACGCTGCCGGCGGGTTGCTCGTCACGTCCTTCCCCTATGCAGGATTCGCCGCTGGATACGCCTTCGACCTTTGACGGCCTTCGTGACACCCCACGAGGTGTGAGGATCCGCCTTCGCACCGCTTGCTTCTGCGACCGTTTGGTTGCAAATACGCCGGGAAGCCCATGAGACTCGTTCGCGGCACCCTCCTCTCGCTCGCGCTGGCATGTGTTGCCACGCTCTCGCCGGCCACGGCAGAGGCGGAAGAGATCCGGTTCGCGCAGAACGACGTGCCCACCGTCTTCTTCATCAACAAGAGCGATGACCACAACCGCGTGGACTACGGGATGCACCTGAACGCTGACTGCTTGCCCACCACGGAAGGCGCGGTCTTCCCGTACTGGCGCGAGTTCGAGAACTCACCGCCAGTCCGCACGCACGGCCTGAACACGCTCGAGCGCATCGCGTACGGCATCTCCGAGCAACACATCATCCGCAACGAAGGCAAACGGGACGAGTACACGATCCGCCTGAAGCAGCTACCGCGCCCCGTCACGATCGTCACGGAGAAGAGCGCAGACGGAAAGTGCTCCGCGTTCGCGAAGGTCTCCATCAACGGCGCAGAATCGAAGCTCTCGAACGTGTACGTGAAGCTCGGTGGGTTCCTGAACTCCGTCGACTACATCGAGATCCACGGAAAGAATCTCACGACGAACGCCGCGGTGATGGAGCGAGTGAAAAAGTAACTACTCCGGAGTTCGTCTGGGAAACATCTGCCGCCGGCGGGTCTCGCCCATGTCACTCGAGTGTCTCCTTCAGCAGATGCTTCGCGATCCGCTCCGTTGCGGTCTTCGGTAGCGACTCACGCACGTGGATTCGCGCCGGCACCTTGAAGTCCGCGAGCCGCTCGCGCGCGAAGGCTCGCAGCTCCTCGCCGTCGAGCACGGCGCCTGGCTGCGGCACCACGAACGCGACGATGTCCTCTTCGCCGAGCTCCGCGGGCACGCCCACCGCGGCTGCTTCGCGCACGCCTTCGTGCGATGCGAGCACGCCTTCGATCTCGGCGGCCGCGACGTTCTCACCGCGCCTGCGGATCACTTCCTTCTTGCGCGCGACGAACGTGTAGAAGCCGTCCGCGTCGCGACGCACCAGATCTCCCGTGCGGAACCATCCGTCGGCCGAGAGCACCTCGCGGGTTCGCGCTTCGTCACCGAAGTAGCCGCGCATCATGGCAGGATTCTTGAGCCACATCTCGCCCGGTTCACCGTCCGCTGCGTCGCTTCCGTCGTCCGTCACCACGCGAGCGTGGTTCACCGCGCCCAGGCGCGGGTGCTGGCGCAGCGTGCCCATGGTGCCGTGGCGCGGTGGCACGCCGAGCGGCCAGATCGTTCCGAACGTGTTCTCCGACAGACCATAGCCCACCGTCATCTTCACGCCGAAGCGCTCCTCGAACGTGCGGTGCTGCGCTTCTGGTAGAGCGAGAGCCGTGTAGACTACACGCATCGCGTGATCGCGATCCGTTGCCTTCGCCTCCGTCTTGAGCAGGATGTTCACCACGGCGCCCACGGCGTTCACCTCCGTCGCGCCGAGCCGCTTCGCGTCTTGCCAGAACCGCGACGCGGAGAACTTCGGAAGGAGAGCGAGCCCCGCGCCACACCCCAGCGCCCCCATCGTGGAGTACGCCTGCGCGTTCACGTGGAAGAACGGCAGCACCGCGAGCAGACGATCGTCCGCGTTGAGCCCCACCCACGCCGGGAACGCCTCCGCGGTCAGCGTGAACGTCCGGTGCGTGAGCATCACGGCCTTGGGCGAGCCCGTGGTGCCGGATGTGGCCAGGAGGACGGCGACGTCGTCCGCGGTGACCTTTGCCCGCGGCGCTTGTCCGCGTGCCTGCGCGAGATCCTCGGGCGAGACCAGCACGGGTCTGTCGTTCTCCGCGAGCGCGAGGCACGCAACGTCGCAGAGCGAGCGATGCTCGTCCGCGACGAGGACGCGCGGCTTCGTGAGCCGAAGCACACCCGCAAGCTCCGGCGCCTTGTATGCCGGGTTGAGCGGCATGGCGATCGCGCCCAGCTGGTTCGCGGCGAGCCACGCGAAGAGCGTCTCCGGTCTGTTTCCCAGGACCATCGCCACGACATCACCATGGCCGACGCCGCGCTCCGCAAGCGCAATGGCGATGCGATCGACCGCCGCGGTGACGTCGGGCAGCGTGTACGAATCACGCTCGAAAAAAAGCCACGGGCGCGCCCCCGCAAGGGAAGCGCGCCACGTGAGCAGCTCGGGGATCGTCTCCGGAAACTCCAAGAGCAGTCCCCTCCGTGATCAGGAGTGAGCGGTGACGAACGGCTTGCCCTTGAGCGACGCGGCGAAGCCATTGTGGACCTCGTTCACGCTGTTCCAGCTCGGGAGCGCGCGCATCGAGCCCATCCAGCGCGCCACGTTCGGGAAGCGCGAGAGGTCCTGGCCGATCAGGTCGCCGGCGGCGACGATGATCGCCCCGAAGTAGTCCGCGATCGTGATCTCGTCTCCGCAGAGGTACTTGTCCTTGCCGATGATGTCCTTGTCCAGGATGGCGAGCCACTTCTCGACGTTCTTCTTCCCCCACTCGATGGTGCCCGAGTGCGCGGCGTCCGACGGGCGCTTGTGGCTCGGGAACGCCTGCGGGTAGATGAGGTTGTAGGCCCAGTCGCGGTAGAACTGTGTGTTGATCCAGTCCATGCGCTCGTTGACGCGCGCGCGCTTCTTCAGGTCCTTCGGGTATGCGGGAGAGTCGGTCTTGTCCGCCAGGTACTTCATGATCGCGGACGACTCCGAGAGGATGAAGTCGCCGTCCTCGAGCACGGGGATCATGCCGCTCGGGTTCAGCTTGGTGAAGGGATCCTTCGTGTGCTCACCGACCATGATGTCGACGACGACGGGGTCGAACTTGATGCCGGCCTCCGCGCAGAAGAGGAGCACGGGACGCGAGGCAGTAGAGACCGGATGAAAATGCAGCTTCATGGTAACCCTCATTGGTGAGAGATCGATTCGGGGGGCCGAACGGTAAAGCGGGCCCTACCGGATCACAATGGAGAGCGGCATGACACGTCGTTTTGCGATGCAGCGCGGCAACAGCCGGATCGTCTTTGGGCGCGGGAGCTCGTCCCGGATCCAGGAAGAGCTTGCCACCCTTGGGGCCGAGCGCGTCCTCATCGTCTCCACGGCGGGTCGCAAGACGGAGGCCGTCGCGCTCGCCGCAGGCCTGGGCACGAGGAGCGCGGGGGTCATGGCGATCGCCCGTGAGCACGTGCCGCGCGCCACGGTGACTGAAGGGCTCGCCACGCTCGCAAGCGCGAAGGCCGATGCGTTGCTCGCGTTCGGCGGTGGCTCCGCGATCGGCCTCGCGAAGGCGCTCGCGGTGGAGTGCCTCGTGGGGGATCACGAAGCGCATTCGCATCCCCGTGAGACCCGCATCATCGCCGTGCCCACCACGTACTCCGGTTCCGAGATGACACCCGTGTACGGCATCACCGACGGCGACGACAAGCGCGTCGCGAAGGATGCGCGCGCGCGTCCGTCGCTCGTCATCTACGATCCCGATCTCCTCGCGAACCTGCCACGCGATACCGCGCTATCCAGCTTGTGGAACGCCATGGCGCACGCCGTGGAGGCGCTGTGGGCGAACGAGCCCGATCGCGCGACGCTGCTCTCCGCGGAGGAGTCCGTGCGGCTCCTCTGGTCCGCGCTCTCTCGGCTGTCCGTCAACGGCGCCGATCAGAGTGCATGCGAGCTCGGGCTCGAGGGCGCGTTCCTCGCGGGCGCGGTCTTCGCGGACGTTGGCGGCGCGCTTCATCACAAGCTGTGTCACGTGCTGGGTGGAAAGCTGGGGCTCGCGCACGCGGCGACGCACGCGGTGCTCCTTCCGCACGTGCTCCGCTTCAACGCGGCGGCCGCGCCCGAGGCCATGAGCGCCATCGCGCGTGCGATCGGCGCGATCGATCCCGTTGCCGCGTTCGCCCGGCTCTCGCAGGCCACAGCACCTCGCGGGCTCGCCGCGCTCGGCATGAAGAAGGAGGGCATTGCTGCGGTCGTGGACGTGATGATGAAGACCCCATCGTTCTCGCCACGTGCGATCGATCACGCGTCACTCACCTCATTGCTCAGCGGCGCGCTCGAGCCCGCTGCGCGCCCCGATGCACCCAAGGTCCGTGCACCGGCGGACATCGGCGAGCAGCGCGGCTTCGCAGGCACGCACGACTCGGAGGCGCTCCCCGGCGCGCTGCCGAAGAAGCAGAACACGCCGCACCCGGCGCCGTACGGCCTCTTGCCCGAGTGCGTGAACGGCACGCCCTTCACCGTGAAGAGCGCGGAGAACGCGCGCACGTTCATGTACCGCGTTCGCGCATCGTTTTCGCACGGGAAATTCCAGCCTCTTCCGCATGCGCGCTTCGCCTGCACGCTCGGCGATGTCGAACATTCGCGCACGCGCTGGCGTCCGCTTCCCATGCCCGACGCGTCGTCGCGCACCGATTTTCTGGACGGACTCGTCACGCTCGGTGGCGCGGGCGATCCCGTGGGCGGTCCTGGCTACGCGATCCACCTCTACGCAGCGAACGCGGACATGGCGGATCGCAGCTTCTCGAACTCCGATGGCGACATGCTCATCGTGCCACAGACCGGGACCATCGACGTACGGACGGAGCTCGGTTGGCTCCGCGCCGCGCCCGGCACCATCTTGATCATCCCGCGCGCCATCAAGTTCACCGTCGGCCTCCCCGACGGCCACGCACGCGGCTGGATGCTCGAGGTGTTCGGTCCACGCATCCGCCTTCCCGAGCGCGGCCCCATCGGTTCGAACGGCCTCGCGGACGCGCGCCATTTCCGTGCGCCCGTCGCCTCGTACGAGGACCGCGAGTGCCCCGGCGGCTTCGACATCGTCACCAAGCTCGGCGGCCGACTCTCCGTTGCCACGCAGCACCACTCGCCGTTCGACGTGGTCGCATGGCACGGCACGCTCGTGCCCTACGCGTACGATCTGTCGCTCTTCAACGCGATGGGCTCGGTCACCTGGGATCACGTGGACCCGTCGATCCTCACCGTGCTCACGGCGCCGCTCGACGACAAGGGCCGCGCTGTCTGTGACTTCGTCGCCTTCACGGGAAGGTGGATGGCCATGGACCACACCTTCCGCCCGCCATACATGCATCGAAACGCAGCGAGCGAGATCAACTGCGTCGTGAGCGTGAAGTCGGCCGACGGTGGCTACGAGCCGGGCGTCACGTTCCTCTCACCGCTGCTCACCGCGCACGGCGTTGCCACGCACACCTACGATCGCGAGCTCGATAGGCCTGTAGACCCGAACGAGAAGCCGTTCCGCGTCCCGGACGAGTCACTCTGGGTGATGTTCGAGTCCGCGCTCCCGTTCAGGACGTCCACATGGGCGCAGACCACGCCCCTGGTCGACGAAGGGTTCCTGGATCAGTTCGAAGGAATGAAGAAGCGCTTCGATCCCACGAAGCCCTGACCTCAAAAGAGCTCGCGGCGCACGAGCTCCGTTCCGCGCACCATCGCTGCGAGCTTTCCGAACGCGATCTCTCGCGAGAGGTATTTCATGCCGCAGTCCGGCGCGATCAGCAGCCGCTCCTTGGGCACGTGCATGAGCGCATTCCGGATCCGCGCCGCGACCACCTCGGCCGTCTCGATCTCCGGATCTCCCAGGCTGATCACGCCGAGCATGATCTTCTTGGAAGGTAGCTGCTTCAGGATCGCCAGATCCAGGTCTGGCTGCGCCGCCTCGATCGAGATCGCCGTCGCGTTCACGTTCTCGAGCTCCGGAAGAAACGAGTAGCCGTTCGGCCGCTCGTGGACGATGTGCGCGTAGCCGAAGCAGAGGTGCACGATGGTCTCGCCCGTGACGCCGAGGAGCGCGCGGTTCAGCGCCTTCACCGCGTACTTCTTCGCCTCCTCCGGCCGTGCCTGCATGTACGGCTCGTCCAGCTGCACCATCGTGACGCCAGCGGCGAACAGCGCATGGATCTCCTCGTTCACCGCGGCGGCGTAGTCCATCGCGGCGGCCTCCGCGGTCGCGTAGTGATCGTTCTGTGCCTGCTGCAGCATCGTGAACGGACCGGGCAGGGTGAGCTTGGTGCTCTTGCTCGTGTTCTTGACCAGGAACTCTGCGTCGCGCACCTCCACCGGACCCTTGCGCCGGATCGGACCGCTGATGCGCGGCACCGGGTTCGGGTGGCCCGTGCGATCGAGCGCCGTGCCGTGGTTCTCCGTTTCGATGCCGTCGAGCGCGGTCGCGAACCGGTTCGAGTAGCTCTCGCGCCGGATCTCACCGTCCGTCACGATGTCCACGCCCGCGAGCTCCATGTCGCGGATCGCCACGAGCGTGGCCGCGTCCTGCGCCTCTTCCAGATACTCCGGCGCGACCTTCCAGATCTCACCGGCGCGCACACGCGGAGGCAACCGGCTCTTCAGGTTCTTGCGATCGACGAGCCAGTCAGGCTGCACATAGCTGCCGACGACGGTGGTAGGGAGAACAGGGAGAACCATGCGACCTCCGATACTAGCAAAGGTCGTCGCGCTGCCGCCGCTCGAGCGACACAACGCCGCGCCAGCTCACACACGCGCCGAAGCTATTTTTCGAAAGCGTGTCCTCCCGCGAGCCTCTCGTGCGTGAATCCCGCCATGAACCACCCGATCATCCTCCTTGACCGCGCAGTAGTGATAGAGTTATCACCAGTCTGGATTTCGCGATGAAGGACACGTCTGCAAGCTCCTCGAGAGGCGAGCAGTCGCACGTTCTTCGGCGTGGACGAGAAGGAGACTCACATGCAATCTGTACCGACTCGCGCCGGGAACCTCGTCGTGGATATCAAGGGCGAGGGCGCGCCGCTCGTTCTGCTGCACGCGATCACGCACGACCGTCGCGACTTCGACCCGATCGTCCCCGCGCTCGCGAAGAGCTGGAAGACCATCGCGGTGGACTGGCCCGGACATGGCGATTCCGACATGTGGAGCCCGCCGGAGTCGGCGAGTACGGCAGGCTTGTGCGACGCGCTCGAGGATCTGGTAGAGGAGCTCGACCTGCCGCCTGCGATCTTCATCGGGAACTCCGTCGGCGGCACGGCCAGCGTTCGGCTCGCGGCGCGCCGACCAGAGCGCGTGCGCGCGCTGGTGCTGGTCGACAGCGGCGGCTCGGCGACACCTTCTGCGCTGCTGTCCGCCGTGTGCTGGGTGCAAGGCCACAAGGTGGTTCGTGCGTGGACCGGGATGCGGTTCGCGCGGATGTACATGAAGACGCCGGGGCCGGGCCGCGATGATCTCTTCGCGCGGATGACACAGATGCGACAGCGTCCGGGGTTCATCGACATGGAGGCCGCCATGTGGCGGAGCTTCGGCACATCCCAGAACGACCTGTCGGACGTCGCGCCCGCGGTGAAGGCGCCGACGCTCATCGTGTGGGGCACGCATGATCCCGTGGTCCGAGCGCGCGTGGAGGGAAAGCGCCTTCGCGCGATGTTGCCGCACGCGGAATACGTGGAGCTCGCGACCGGACACGTGCCGTTCTTGGAGAAACCGGACGCGTTCCTGGAGCAGGTGTTGCCGTTCCTGGACAGCACCAGGAGCACCGGCGGGCGGGCGGCGGCGGATCGTCGGAACAATGCAGCGTAGGACGGCGATCGCACCGAAGCCCGCTCCGCGCCCGCGACGCGGCCCGCCCGAGGAGACCCGCAATCGCCTGGTCCAGGCAGCCGCGGAGATCTTCAACCGTGACGGCTACGAGGGGACAGACTCCAACCGGATCGCGCGTGAGGCGGGCTATTCGCCTGGCACGTTCTACAAACACTTCGTCGACAAGCGCGAGGTCTTCCTTGCCGTCTACGAGGAGTGGGTCACGCGCGAATGGCGTGAGGTCTCCGCGCACGCGGCCGCAAGAGGCACGGCACGAGAGCGCGCCGAGCAGATCGTCCGCATGTTCCTTGCTCATCACCGGCGCTGGCGTGGGTTCCGCGCGAGCCTGCGCGCGCTGGTCTCGTACGAGCCGGCCGTGCGCGACTTCTACCGGGCTCAGCGCCGCAAGCAGCTGGAGCTCCTGGCGCGCATGCGCGAAGCGGTCGGTGTTCCGGGATCACGAGAGGCGGACGCGCTCTTGCTCTTCACGCTCGAGCGCACCTCGGATGCGTTCGCAGAGGACGAACCAGAGTCGCTGAAGCTCTCATCCGAAGCACTGCACGCGCTGATCGTCGATCTTGTGACAGCACGTCTGGAGCCGCCAGCTTCGTAGAGCCGGGGAATCCGTAGAGCACGACGGGCACCGAGAAGCGTCGAGGAAACATCGTGTATACTCCGGTTCGGGGAAGGTTGTGCCAGGGATCATCGTGCTAGCTTGATCTGTCGCGGACGGGTCATGGAAGGAACGCTGATCGACGGCAAGTACCAGGTGATCCGCCAGCTCGGGCAAGGCGGGATGGGCGCCGTGTACGAGGCGCGTCATCGTTCGACGGGACGCCGTGTCGCCGTGAAGGTCATCGTCCCGACCGCGCTCGCCGCCGGGCCTGACATCATCGCGCGATTCCAGCGCGAGGCGCGTGCGAGCGGCTCGATCGACTCGCCGTTCGTCGTTCAGGTTTACGACGCGGGCGTCGATGCGGAGACGGGCGCGCCGTACATGGCGATGGAGTGTCTTGCTGGCGACGACGTGCAGGAGCTCCTTTTGCGCCTGGGTCCGCTCCCGCCCGCCGTCGTGCTCAGCATCGTCGCGCAGGCGTGTCACGGCCTCCACAAAGCCCACGAAGGCGGCATCGTCCATCGCGACATCAAGTCGGCCAACCTGTTCCTCGCCCGACGCGAAGGCGAAGGCGATGAGCTCGTCACGAAGATCCTCGATTTCGGAATCGCGAAGGTGCGTGCCAGTGCGCTGTCCTCCGGTGACGCGGACGATCACAAGCTGACGAAGACGGGCTCGATGCTCGGCTCGCCCGTGTACATGTCGCCAGAGCAGGCGGTTGGTGCGAAGGATCTCGACGCGCGCTCGGATATCTTCTCGATGGGCGTGATGATGTACGAAGCGCTGTCGGGCGCGACCCCGAATGGTCACCTCACGAGCCTGGGCGCGCTCGTGATGGCGATCTGCGCGCAGAAGGCGACGCCGATCCAGGATCGCGCGCCCTGGATCTCGCCCGAGATCGCCTCGATCGTGCACAAGGCGCTGGAGACGAAGCCGGAGGATCGCTACCAGACAGCGGCGGACCTCCGCGCGGCGGTGCTGGCGCTCTTGCCAGACGGCGCGGCGAAGGTCACTGCTGACATGGTGATCGCGCTGCCGCCGGAGCTTCGGGAGAGCCGCGCGTCGCGACTGGAAGCATCGAGCGCTGCCCTCGCGTTCGACGACACGGTCCTCCCGGCGAACGACGCAAGCAGCATGCCCCCGGCGATGCCGGCCGCAGTTCCGAGTGGCAAGACGAATCCGGGGACGAGCACAACCGCTGGCTTCGGTGAGTCGAGTGACATTCCGCCGCCAGCACGTGCGCGACGCGGCCCATGGATCGCGGCGGGCGTGGTCGCAGTCGTGGCGGTCGCCGGCGGCGGGGTTGCGTTGAACCTTCGAGGTACGCCCGCGCCAAACACGACGATGGGCGCAGGGCTCGTCGAGAGCGCGACGACCGACCCACCCTCGGCCTCGACTTCACCCTCGGCCTCGACTTCACCCTCGACTTCACCCTCGACTTCACCCTCGACGTCGCCCTTGGCCTCGACTTCACCCTCGACGATGCCCAGCTCGGCCCGCATCGGCGCCTCGCTGGCGACCTCGAAGGCCAAGCCGGTCGTTACCTCGAAGAGCACGAGCGCGCCGTCGGCTGCTGCCTCGGCTCCTCCGCGACCGGCCCCGAGCGGCGGCGCGGATCGCAGCCTCGATGAATTCGGGAAGTGATCAGTACCAGGCCGCGCCGCCGCCGATGCTCACCACGGTGAACGAGTCCTTGATCGGCGGTAGCACGTAGACGAACACCTTGCCGAAGGCCTGCTTTCCCGTCGAGAGCATGCCCTTCACGATGTCGACGGACGCTTCGAATCCCCATGGAACGAAGTACGCAGATTTGTCGAACTGGTATGGCATCAGCACATTGAGCGAAGGCGTGTAAGCGATCCCGAGCACCGCGCCCGTCCAGTCTGGACCCTTGTACGATCCGATTCCGATCTGATAGCCGAGCGTCACGGGGACGTTCACCATCCAGCTGGTTCGAAATTCACCGGCTCTGTAACGCGTGACGACGGCATGGTCCCCTGCGGGCGGCAGCGTCGTGCCTCGTGGGTAGATCGCTGCTGGCGATCCGGTCTGGGATGTGGACTGCACCGTGAACCATTCACCGAAGTTGAGGTCCGCGCCGCTCCCGATTCGAAAGGCATGCCACGTGCCCTTGCCCGTCGAAGGATCGGGGAGCGACATGTACTCGTACGCGATCCGCCCGCCCACTCCACCCGCGCCGCCGCCAGAGAGATCGCCGGTGGATGGCGCCGTCGCGTCGCGGACGTAAGGTCCAGTCCTCGCATCCGATCCCGTCACGACGTAGCCGGCGCGCAACGGGTGAGTCGGGCCGAGGAGGATGAGGCCTTGGCCGCGCGCTTCCCAAGTGAGCCTGCTGCCGCCGCGCCGCAGCCACTCCTGGCGAATCGCCTCTGCTTCCTTGAACGTCAGCGATGCGCGTGGATCGCGCTCGAGCTCCACGTTCATCGTCTCGTGCGCGCCGTGCGGGATGACGACCTCTCTCTTCGTGCCAAGGAAGCCTTCCGCGCCGACCTCGAGCATGTGGCCGCCCGAGCGCAACCGCCCGACCCACAATCCGCGGCCCACGACCACGCCGTCGATCGCGACGCTCGCGCCGATCGGCTTCGGCTCCACGCGCAGCGTTGCGTCCAGGTTCTCCACCGCGAGGCTCAGCGCCGTCACCTCGTCCAACCGCACGGGCGCAGCCGCTGGCTGTGTGCCCAGCTCACCCTCTCCGACGAGCGCGACGGAGTGATGTCCGACGGGCAGCGTTCCTTCCCAGGGCGTCTTTCCGATCGAGACGTTGTCGACGATCACGTCGACGACCTTTCCCGTCTGCTCGACGATCTTCAGGCGACCGCCTTGCATGAGCGGCGTCAGCTTCACGGCGACGCTCGTGGTCTGTCCGCTTGCGACTGTGACGTTCGCATCGAACGGCGCGAAGCCGTCCTTCAAGACGCGGACAAGGTGCGTCCCGATGGAGACTCGCACCGCCGGGATCGGCGCGGCGCCGCGCGCAGCGTTATCTATGGCGACAGTCGCGCCGGGCTCGGCCCCGGTGAGCTCGATGCGTCCGACGAGCGCCGTGAGCGTCCGGATCTCGCGTTCGGCGACCTCGCGATCGTCCGCAGACTGGGTCGGAAAATCCCTGAGCAGCGCTTCGAACATGTCGAGCGCCTCCGCGAAGCGATGCAGCTTGCGCAGGCAAAACCCCGCGTCTTTCGTCGCCGCACGCGTCGGAAAGATCGCGCGCGACCGCGCAAACTCGACGAGCGCGGCGTCCCATGCCTCTTCGTCGAAGAGCGACAAAGCCTTTTCGAAATGCGCGCGCGCGTCTGCGCGAACCTCGGAGGTCGCGTCGGCCGTTGTGGTGGGCGCCGGTGCGGGGTCTGGCGTCTGGGCCGCCGCGTTGCCGCAGAAGAGAACCGCGCAGATCAGGAATGCCGTCAGGTGAACGCCGAACAAGCGATGCATTCCGCGGCGAGCATAGACTATGCTGATCGGCGTGCGGCGGAAGATCGCGTGCGACATAGACTGATCCCATCGGCCTGGCCGGCCACGGCGCTGCTGCTCGCGGTCGCCGTGTTCGCCGCGTGCGGGGGCACGGCCTTGACGCCCCCGCCGGTGGTCGCCCTCAAGGTCAGCGGCTGTGCGTTCTCCGGTTCGCTCCAGTCGACCACCATGGCCGGGGCGCCGATCGCGCTGTCGGCCGGGCAGTGCGGCGGCGGCATCTTCGACGGGGGCGGGCAAGGCGCTGGCATCGACCTCGATCTGGTCCTGGTGAACGACTACAGAAACGGCGAGGGCGTGAGCCTCACGTTCAATCGCGCGTCGGCAAACACCACGCTTCAGATCGTCGACGCACCCGCTGACATCGCGTCGGACAATTTCCTGGCTTCTAGCGTTCCCCCCGGCGTCATCTGGGTCAGGCATCGTAGCGAATCGAGCACAAGCCTTGACCAAACGTACACGGGCGCGAGCGGGTCGGTGGTCCTCGGCGCGATCGGCCTCTCGACGCCGAGCTGTTCGAAGGAAGCATGCTCGGAGGGTACGGCCAGCTTCGACATCGCGTTCCAGGATGTGACCTGGCCGGGCAAGAGCGCGCCGCGGACCTTGAACGGACACGTCGTCGTCACGGTCTCCGCCGGTGACCCGAGCTGCAAAGGGAGCAGCGATTGCCAGGACGGGCTCGCTTGCAACAGGGTCACCTTCCTGGCCCAGAACGGAAGCTACGGGTGCGGTCCGACGAACGCCGGCGGCGCGGACCTTGGTGCGGCGTGCACGACCGCGACCGATTGCCAGTCCAACGTTTGCGACTCCGAGGCCGGCCAGTGCACGGTCTTCTGCAGCGCGACCGCCGACTGCACGAACGGGACCGCGTGCATGGAGAGCAACAAGGGGCCGGCGCTTGCGGCCTGCGTTCGGGCGTGCACAAGCGACGCGGATTGCGCGGGCCTGCCGAAGGCTGCGATCTGCGTCGCTCACGACGCTGCGGGCAGCACTACGCTTGTTGGTGGCTGCGGCGGCGCGATAGGGACCAAGACGTTCGGCCAGAGCTCCGGCATGGATGGTGGAGACGTCTGCGACAGTGGGCTCTCGGCAAACAAAACCTGCACGCGCATCTGTCGCGTCGACGCGGATTGCGCGCCGCCGCTCCCGGTTTGCTCGAAGACCAGCGGCCTGCGGAGCTGCGGGCTCTGAAGCGCAGCTCCACGACAGAGCCCTGAGGGAGTAGCGCGCGTCGTCGCTGACGCACGGCCGCTCGCGCTCGCGCTCTTGACGCGCGCGTCGCTCATGACGCTGACACGCGGCGTCGCCCTTGATTTTCAGGTCTTTCACGTGGGGGCGTGTGGCATGGCGCTCGCTTCTGGCGCGGCCATGAGACAGCTCCTCTGCGCTTCGTTCGCCGTCATCGCGGCATCCTCTCTCCTCGCGTGCACGAACGAGGATCCTCCGCCGTCGGAGGTGGCCGGCGCAGGACAGCAGGATTCCGGGACCGAAGGCGGCAAGGGCAACGGCGGCGGCGCGAACGACGTCGATGCGGGCACGCTCCCCGATGGCGGTCCGCTGCCGACGAGCGCGAAGCCCGCGAATGTCGGGAACGTCGCGGTGGTGACCTACGACGGCCATGCGGACGATCTGCTCACGGCAGGTCTCGGCAAGAGCGGGCTCGCCTCTTCCACCGCGCCCGGCTACGCGCACGCGGATACGCCGACGGCCGCGGAGCTACGCAAGAACGCGATCTGGGCGAACTACCGCGCGCTCGTCGACTCCACTGCAGGCGGCGGCTTCGGCACGCTCTATGGGCCCAACGTCGCGATCGACGGCAGCGTCACGCAAGGCGAGGGGAAGGTCGCGGGCAAGGAGTACATCGCGCTCATCGACGACGGCAGCGGCAAGAAGAACGTCACGTTGATGGCTCAGATTCCCGCCACGTTCGATCGCAAGAAGCCGTGCGTGATCACCGGCGCGTCGTCCGGCTCGCGGGGCATCTACGGCGCCATCGCGACGTCGGGCGAGTGGGGATTGAAGCATGGCTGCGCGGTCGCCTACACCGACAAGGGCACGGGCAATGGCCTTCACGATCTGGAGCACGACACGGTGGGCCTGATCGACGGCACGCGCGAGTCGACATCCGCTGCTGCGGGCAAGGCCACGTTCGCGGCGGACGCTCCCGCGGGCGGCATGAGCACCTTCCTCACGAAGAGCCCGCATCGCGTCGCCTACAAGCACGCGCACTCCGGACAGAACCCGGAGAAGGACTGGGGCAAGGACACGCTGGACGCGATCTCGTTCACGCTGTGGGCGCTCAACGACGCGCTCGCGCCCAGCGATGGTAAGGGAGGTCACGTGGCGGAGTTCCGCGCGGACAACGCGCTCGTTGTCGCATCGTCGGTGTCCAACGGTGGCGGCGCGGCGCTCGCAGCGGCCGAGCAGGACTCCGCTGGGCTCATCGATGCGGTCGTCGTGGGCGAGCCGCAGGTGCAGGTCGCGCCCGAGGGGCTGTCCGTGGTGTTCGGTGGCCAGACGGAGACCGCGGTCGGGAAGCCGCTCTACGACTACCTCTCGTATGCGAACCTCTTCCAGCTCTGCGCATCTCTCGCCCCGAACGCATCGCCGTCGGGCACGCTGGCTGCGGCGGACAACACGCTCGCGACCGCGCGCTGTGCCTCGCTCCACACGAAGGGACTGCTCACGAGCCTGCTCACCGCAGATCAAGCGAAGGAGGCGCTGCAGAAGCTCGTGGACTACGGCTTCCCGGACGAGAACCCCGAGCTCATGGCCTCGCACGTGGACGTGACCATGCCCGTGGTCGTCGCGTATGCCAACGCGTACGGGCGCTTCTCTGCGTTCGATGCGGTGTGCGGTCTCAGCTACGGCGCGGTGGACTCCACCGGTGTGCCCGTAGCGCTCCCGCCGGCCAGTGCGCTCACCAGCTTCGCGGTGGGCAACGGCGTGCCGACCACCAGCGGCATCTCCATCGTCTACGATCTCGCGTATGGCGGCGCGAAGACGCTGAAGAGCGCCACGTCGCCCACGACGTTCATGCAAGACCGCGCGCTGGACGCGGATCTCTGTCTGCGCTCCCTCTACACTGGCACGGACCCGGTCACGACGTTCGCGCTGATGGGCGACACCCTCGCGAAGTCGAACAAGGTGCGTACGGGCATCGCGGAGGTGCAGCGCACGGGTGCGTTGTCCGGGAAGCCCACGATCATCGTGCAGGGACGCTCCGATACGCTGCTACCGGTGAACCATACGGGGCGCGCCTACGTTGCAAAGAACCACGCGGTGGAGCCTGGAACCACGTTGCGCTACTACGAGGTGACGAATGCGCAGCACCTCGACGTCCTCGCGGGCGTCGCTGGTCTGGACACGCGCATCGTCCCGCTCACGCTGACGTTCAACGAGGCGCTGGATGCGATGTACGCGCACCTCGGCTCGGGCGGCGTGCTTCCGCCGAGCCAGGTCGTGCGCACGGCGCCACGCGGTGGGAGCGCCGGCTCGGCGCCAACGCTCACGCGCACGAATGTGCCGAAGCTCTCGCAGTCGCCCAGCTCCGCGGATGCGATCGTGTTCTCCGGCACGGCGCTCACGATCCCGAAGTGAGCGAACCAAGCTAACCTGGACGCCGGTGTCCACGGAGCTCGGTATCCTTCTGCTTCTCAGCGTGGCGACCGCCGTTGCCATCGCCACGACGCGCCTCAAGGTGCCGTACACCGTCGCGCTCGTCGTCGTGGGCACGGGTCTCGGCGCTGCACACCTATCGACGCCGATTCACCTCACCAAGGACATCCTGTACGCGGTGTTCCTGCCGGGCCTCATCTTCGAGGCCGCCTACAACCTGACCATCCCCGAGCTCCGCCAGAACCTCCGCGCGATCTTCGCGCTCGCGGTGCCCGGCGTGCTTCTGGCGATGGCCGCGACAGCGGGCATCCTGGTCCTGTCCACGGATGCCTTCGCGAACGGTCCACGCCTCAGCTGGTCGCACGCGCTCGTGTTCTCCTCGCTGATCGCGGCCACTGATCCGATCGCCGTCGTCGCGCTGTTCAAGACGCTGGGCGCGCCGCGTCGCCTGTCCGTGCTCATCGAGGGCGAGAGTCTGGTGAACGACGGGACCGCTGCAGTGCTCTACGCGATCGTCGTGGGCGCGGTGACTGGAGGCGGACACGTGAGCGTCGCCGCCGGCGCGCTGGAGTTCGTGATCGTCGTAGGTGGTGGAGCGCTCGTCGGGGTGGCGCTCGGCTACTTCGCGTCGGGCCTGCGGCGTCGGACCGCGGAGCCCATGATCGAGATCGCGCTCACGACGCTCGCTGCGTACGGCTCGTTCGCGCTCGCGGAGCGGTTCAATGTGAGCGGCATCATCGCCACGCTGGTCGCGGGTCTCGTGTGCAGAGCGCAGGCACGGCCGGAGGTATGCTCCGAAGCCACGAACATGGCGGTGCACTCGTTCTGGGAGTACGCGGCGTTTGCGCTGAATTCGCTGGTGTTCCTGCTCATCGGGTTCGAGGTGAAGCTCTCTCAGCTGGGCGCCGCGTGGCGTCCGATCGTGCTCGCATTCGTCGCCGTGACCCTCGGGCGTGCGGTCGTCGTGTTCGTGGTGTCCGCGTTGCTTGCACGCACGAAGGAGCGCATCCCGTTCTCGCACGGCCTGGTGCTCACGTGGGGAGGTCTCCGCGGCGCGCTCTCCATGGTCCTCGCGCTCGCGATCCCGGAGTCATTGCCGGAGCGTCAGCTGATCGTCACGACCACGTTCGGCGTGGTGGCGATTTCGATCGTCCTGCAGGGCCTGACAGCTGGCCCGCTGCTCCGCAGACTCCGCATTGTATGAGCGGGGAACGCGGTGCTCAGCCTCCGCTCAGTTGCCGATGCCTGGAAGTGTGCGAGAGTTCCCAGGATGAGAGCTGTGTACATTCTTGCGGCTGCACTCGTGACGGCGATGCTCGCGGCAGCGTCGCCTGCAAGCGCCGAGGCGATCTGCACGCCGCGGATCGTCGAAGACGCGATCGAGAAGAAGGTGCCAGCCGTGCAGACGGACTGCCTTGCATCCGTGAAGGGTCATGTCCCCATGCCGGAGGACGTCAACGTCACTGCGCATGTCGCATGGCAGGCAGGCGGCGCGGTCCAGTCGGTGACCACGACATCGAGCAACAACACGAGCGCGGCGATCGCGCTCGATCAGTGCGTCACGGCGAAGGTCCGCGCATGGCAGCTCCCCTGCGGCCCAGGCAAGCGCGACGTGGCCTTCACCTTCAAGCACTAGCGCGCGAGCGCTCGCAGGCACCTCAGGTCGAGGAGAGCGCGAAGATCTTCTGGAACGTGAGCAGGAGCTCGATGTCGTTCGATTTGATCTGACCGCTGATGAACTCGGACGGGCCCGGCACGAACGCGTCGCGAACGATGCGCGTGAACAGCTCCGGGCTGGTCTTCAGAACGCAGTCGGCCGTGCCGCCTTCGGGTTTGCCCTGACGGACCTCGCATTTCTCGCGGTCGCAGACCACCGTCCACTTGGCGTACGTGTCACTTCCGAGCGTGAAGTAGAAAGAGACGGGCTTCTCCACGCGCGTCTTGTCGAATTTCTGTTCGAGCTCGCCGAACAGCTCCACGAGCGGGTGCTCGCGCTTCTTCGCCGGCGGCGCCACGCTGTTCGGCGCAAGGCCATCCATCGCGCGGATGTCGAGCACGTCGCCGTCGCGGAGCGCAACGACCGCGCGGCGCGCGAGCTTCGCGACCTCACGCGAGGCATCGGCGGGCGTGAGGCCCTTCGTGAGCCTGCGCAGGTCCACCACGGAGAGCGGCGGCCCGATGCGCGCGAAGATGCGGCGCGACGTGGGGATGCGTGCGCCCTTCGGCATGGCCGCGCGCGTGCCGCCCAGGTACACGGGCAGGATGTCCACGCCGTTCGCGAGTGACAGGTGCCCGAGCAGCGGCTTGAACTCGTGGATCTCGCCGTCGGCGCTGCGCGTGCCTTCCGGGAAGATGAGCATGGTGTGGCCCTGCTCGAGGACCTCGCTTGCCTGGCGCTCGCTCGCGCGTAGACCGCCCTTGCGATCGAGCGCACGAAGGTTCGTCAGGTTCTCGAAGAACGTGCGCTTGAACGAGCCGCGCTCGAAGAAGTAGTCCTGCGCAGCGAGCGAGACGATGTCCTCGCCGTACTTGCCCAGCGCGTGCCGCACGAAGCCCATGTCCAGGTGGCTCGCGTGGTTGGCAATGACGATGGTCTGCCGGTTGTGCGGGATGAAGGTGCGGCCGTAGATCTCCGAGTCCATCATCTGGCCGTAGAACATGTCCTGGATCATGCCGATGGCGCGCTTGCCAACGTCCTGGACCTCACGCGGGAACTCGATCGCGGGTGCCTCATCAGGCTTCTTTCGTCCCTCGATCGTGCGTGTGCGGCTCTCCTTCTTGTCGCGAATGGCCAGTGTCTCCACGTCCGCCACGGTGCGGCAGGCTGTGAGGTCATCGGGGTTCACGGTGCCGTACTTGGTCTCGAGCGCGGCGAGCAGCTCGGTGAGCGCGAGCGAGTCGAAGCCAAGGTCCTCGAGCAGGTTCGTGTGCGCGTTCACCTTGTCGATGGGCACGCCGCGGACCGCCGCGATCGCGTGGCGTACGTGCGAGACGCCGCTGGCGATCGAGTCGGGGCCGGTCTCACTGCGGGTGCTTGCGGCGATGAGGCGTTCGAGGATCGCGCGCGCCTCGGGTCGCTTCACCTTGCGGGTGGCGGTGCGCGGAAGAGGTGCGTCATACAGCTTCACGACGCTGGGCTGCTTGCCCGCGGGGAGCTTGTTCAAGGACTCGCGGAGCACGCGCTCGGCGCGGGCCATGCGCGTGGTGCGATCCACGGTGTCGTCCGCGTCCGGCACGGCAAGGCACGCCAGGCGCTCGCCGCCGCCCGGGCTGGGGATGCCGATGAACGTGTACTCCGTGATGTGCTTCACGCCATTCACGAGCTTCTCGAGATCATCCGGGTAGAGGTTCTCGCCCGAGGACGTGACAACGACGTCCTTCGAGCGGCCGACTATGACGAGGCGCCCTTGCTTGTCGAGCTTGCCCAGATCGCCCGTGCGCAAGAAGCCGTCCTCCGTCATCACGGACTTCGTGGCCTCTTCGTCGGTGTAGCCGGACATGATGTTCGGTCCGCTGGCGAGCACCTCACCCACGCCGGTCGCGTCGGGCGAGTCGATCCTTATCTTCACGCCCGGGATCGGCTTGCCGACCTGGCCTGCCTTGGAGCCGGGCTTGGCGACGGTGAGCACTGGCCCAGCCTCGGTCAGGCCGTAGCCTTCGGCGAGCTTGAGGCCGAGGCCGCTGAAGAGCCGCTGCGTGTCGGGCGGGAGCGCCGCGCCGCCAGAGATGAGCCACTTGACGTGACCGCCAAGGCCCTCGTGCACCTGCGAGAAGAGCGCGCGACCAAGGTCGATCCCGAGCGTCTTGTTCATCCAGGTGTTCACGTCGGTGCCAACGTTGAACGCGCCCTCTGCGAACTTTCCGCGCGAGCGCACCTCGGACATGATGCGGCGCTCCAGGAGCTGCCACACCGCAGGGACGCCGACCATCGCCGTGATGCGGCCCTCTTTCAGGCCTTGCGTCACGCGGTCGCCAGTGAGCTCGCCCACGTAGACCACGCGCGCGCCGCGCGAGAACGGCAGCAGGAAGCCGCACGAGAACTCGAACGTGTGGTGGAGCGGAAGCACCGACAGCACGCGATCATTCGGGGTGAGCGGGAACAGCGGCGCGAGCGCGGCGATGAGCGACAGGAAGTTCTTGTGCGAGAGGCGCACGCCCTTCGGCCGACCCGTGGTGCCGCTGGTGAAGATGAGGCTCGCGATGTCCTCGCCCGTCAGCTCCACGCCGAGCGGGAGATCCTGGCCGTCGGCCTCGGTCTCCGTCTCGAGCGCGAGCACCGTGAGCGCCGGAAGGTCCTCCCGCACGCCATGGCCACCCTTCTTCTCCACGTGCTCGTCCCAGAAGGCGAAGCGGGCCGCGGCCTCGTTGACGATGTTTGTAAACTGCACGCTTTCCAGATCGCGATCCACCGGCACGGCCACGCCGCCCGCGGAGACGATGCCGAAGTACGCGATGGGCCACTCCGGGCGGCCAAGGCCGGACAGGATGACCGTGTCGCCCTTCTTGAGGCCGCGCGCGATCAACCTGCGCGCCGTGGCCTGCACGCGCAGACGCACGTCGTTGAACGTGACGCGCGACAGGCCGTCCTCCTGCATCATCTGGAACGCGAGCGAGTGCGCGTGGCGCTCCGACATCTGCGTGATGAGCGACGCGAGCGTCTCGTGTGCGCGCAGGGGCTTGGTCTCGCGCTTCCAGCGCTCCTCGAGCCAGGGGATGATCCGCTTCTCCATGGCCGGGAGATGCTTGTTCATGAAGTAGTCGGACCAGTCGACCTTCTCCGGATGCCATGGCAGCTCCGCCTGCTGCTCGGGCGAGAGGCGTGCATACGCGTTGCGCGTGTTGACGCAGGAGAACGGGCCCTTCTGGTAGTACGTGAACGGCACGAAGAGCTGCTGGATCTCGTCGATCTTCGCGGCCGTTGCGCTGAACTTCTCCAGCTCGGAAGCCGCGCTCTTCGCGACCTTGCGCGCGGGGCCCGGCGTCTTGTGCAG
Source organism: Polyangiales bacterium (assembly GCA_038230375.1). Classification (GTDB taxonomy): domain Bacteria; phylum Myxococcota_A; class Polyangia; order Polyangiales; family Polyangiaceae; genus JANXLV01. Next base: position 68,950 of record JBBRNJ010000023.1, read on the forward strand.
CACGTTCGCGATCGATTTCGCGAACTTCGAGATCGCACCCGGACCCACCAGGTCGTAGCGCTCCTTGCTGACGGAGCTGGGCTCCATGTGGGCCTGGACGAAGTTCAGGAACGGGTTCCCCTTGCCCTGACGCAGGTAGTACTTCCGCTTGTAGATGCCCGTGAGCTCGATGAGGCGCTCCATGGTGATGGGCGACGTGTCCGAGCAGCCATACTGATAGACTGGCTTCGCGGTTCCCTCGAGCAGCTCCGCCAGCGTGAGCACCATGCCGGCGGCGACGATGTCCGACGGGATGAAGTCGAGGAGCACGTTGCGCCCCATCATCTGGTGCTGGCCCTTCATGCCCATGAAGATGAGCGGCGCGCTGGTGCCGATGCCTTCGTTCCAGGACGGGAAGGGGAAGTCCTCCGTGCTCTCGCAGCACGCAGGGCGCGCGATGACGTACGGGATGCCGGCGTTCGCGATGATCTGCTCGCCGATGCTCTTCGTGTACGTGTAGATGTTCGGCCAGCCCCAGTGCTCGGCGCGCTCGAGGCCCGCTTCCACGAGACGGTCGCTCACGAACTTCCGCTTCACCGACTTGAGCTCGAGCTCGAGCGCCGGGCCACTGGTGGGCTCGCCGCGACGCAGCAGGTTCTTCTTGGCCTGCTCCTGGAACGTGCTCTGGCGGAATGCGTCGTCGCAGCGGTGACGCGCCTGCGCGATGAGGTCCAGGCAGTCCGCGATCTCGCGCTCAGCGCTCCAGAGGTTCGGATCCAGCTCGCCGGCGCGCGGGAACGGGAACGTACCCGGGCGGTCCTCCACGATCAGGCCGGTGCGATTGCCGACGACGTAGCAGGTGCTGGTGTGGAACAGCGGCGCTTCGCCGAGCGAGCGCGCGAGCTCCACCAGGTTCTGCGCACCGAATGCGTTCGTGTCGAGCGCCTCGTCGAGCGGCGGGTTGAAGTCCACGACACCGGCGACGTTGACCACCGCGTCGATCGTGCCCTTCTCGTTCTTGAGGAACGAAGGGTCGAGCCCGCAGTTCGGGCGACTCACGTCACCGTCGACGGGGACAACCTTCGAGCGAATGAACGCGTCGAAGCCCTCGCCGTACTTCTCGCGCAGCGGGAGCATCGCCTCGCTGGTGGTGATGTCAGCCCAGAAGCGCTGGTCGGAGGTCTGGGTCTTCGAGCTGCGGACCAGGAGGAAGATCTTCCCGATCTCCGGATAGCGATCGAGCAGCATCAACCAGAAGATCTTCCCGAGGAAGCCGGTGCCTCCCAGGATGAGCAGGCGCGCGCCTTCGAACATGACGTGCATGTCGAGCGGCTTCACTTGCGTGGTGGGGACGAAGGCAGCCGGCTTGGACGTTCCGTTCTGGTGCATGCAAACGCCGCTGCTCTTACCAGAAGAAAAGCCGCGCCCACAACGCTGCCTGGCCTTTCCGTGGCGTGCGGGCCGTCCTTCGCAGTGCGCGATTCGGCTGCGTAATTCGCTGCGCGGCTCAGCCGTGCCCGGCGTTCGCTGTCACAAATGGCGGAGAGGACGTAGAATGCATGCAGATATCCCATTGAAGAAGTGGTCGCTGCTCCCGGTTCTGCTGGGGCTCACCTGTTGCGGGGGCGCAGGAGTGCCCGCCTCTCCCCCGATCACGGTCACGGCGACCGCGCCCGAAAGCAGCGCCGCGCCACCGGCTGCCGGGCCAGATCTGACCGCGCCGGGCCCCGATGCCGGGGCGCCGGGTGAGCCTCCCGCTCCGCCTCCGCCGCCTCCGCCGCCCGAGGGGCAGGTGCGCGCGGGGCCAGTGACGGTGACGGGCAAGCTCGGGCCAGAAGAGATTCAGGGAAAGATGGCGGGGCACATGCCCACGTTCACTGCCTGTCAGAAGGCAGCGCTCGCCGAGGGCGCGCCCGCAAGTGGAACGCTCCGGCTGCGCATCCTGATCGATCAGACCGGTCAGGTGTCCTCCGCGAACGTCACCGCGCCTTCCACATTGAAGAACGACAAGCTCGCGCGCTGCGTGCTGAAGGCCGTACGCGCCACCGCGTTCCCACGGCCCTCCCAGGGCACCGTGGAGGCCACGTACTCGGTCGTGTTCTCGCAACAACCCTGAGCAAGAAGGGACGTGAGTGGTAATCTGCGTCGACCCCATGGGGACGACGCACACGCGCGCTTGCAACCTGTGCGAGGCCATCTGCGGCCTCGTCATCGAGGAAGAGCACGGACGGGTCTCTTCGATCCGAGCGGACGCGAAGGACCCGCTGTCGCGCGGGCACATCTGTCCAAAGGCCATGGCGCTGAAGGACATCCACGAGGATCCGGACAGGCTCACGCTCCCGCGGCGCCGCACCGAGGCGGGCTGGGAGGAGCTGTCGTGGGACGACGCCCTCGACCTCACCGCGCAGAGGCTCCACGAGATCGCGAGCGCTCACGGACCCGACGCTGTGGCGACCTACCTGGGCAACCCGAACGTGCACAACCTTGGGTCCATGACCCACGGCTCGCGCATGCTGGGGCCGCTGCGCACGAAGAACCGCTTCTCCGCGACGTCGGTCGATCAGCTTCCTCACCAGCTGCTCGCGTACCTGATGTACGGGCACCAGCTGCTCGTGCCGATCCCGGACGTGGATCGCACGGACTACTTCCTGGTGCTTGGCGCCAATCCGCTCGCGTCCAACGGCTCACTCATGACAGTGCCGGATTTCCCCGGACGTATGAAGGAGCTCTATGCGCGCGGCGGCAAGATGGTCGTGCTGGATCCGCGCCGCACCGAGACGGCGAAGGAGGCGACAGAGCACCACTTCATCAGGCCTGGCGCGGACGCGGCGTTCTTGCTCGCGCTGCTCTCCATCATCGTGGGCGAGGGCCTCGCGCGCCCCGGACCACTCGCCGCGATGACGACCGGCCTCGACGCCGCGCAGGACGCGCTCCGCGGATTGCCGCAGGCCGCGCTCATGGACGCGTGCGGCCTTGCACGTTCGACTGTGGAGCGCATCGCGCGGGAGCTCGCGTCCGCAAAGCGCGCTGCGGTGTATGGACGCATGGGTGTCTCGGTCACGCGATGGGGCACGCTCTCGCAGTGGGCGATCCAGCTCCTCAACATCCTGACGGGCAATCTTGATCGTCCCGGAGGAGTGCTGTTCACGACACCCGCGATCGATCTGGTGCACGGCCCTGCGTCACGTCCCGGCCACTTCGGCCGCTGGAAGAGCCGCGTGCGCGCCCTGCCGGAGTTTGCAGGCGAGCTGCCCGTGGCCGCGCTCGCGGAGGAGATCACGACGCCCGGCGACAGGCAGGTGCGCGCGCTCGTCACGGTGGCGGGCAATCCCGTGCTCTCCACGCCGAACGGCAAGAACCTCTCGCGCGCGCTCGACGGTCTGGCGTTCATGGCATCCGTGGATTTCTACGTGAACGAGACCACGCGTCACGCCCACGTGATCCTGCCGCCCACGTGCACGCTGGAGCACGATCACTACGATCTGATCTTCCACGTGTTCGCGGTCCGCAACACAGCGCGGTACAGCCCCGCGCTGTTTCCGCGCGGAGAACACGCGCGGCACGACTTCGAGATCTTCGAGGGCCTCGGGCAGCGTCTCGCGGCGAAGATGGGAAAGAGCTGGGAGCCGTTCCCGGACCCCACGCAGGTGGTCGATCTGGGCCTCCGCTTCGGACCCTACGGCGTGAGCCGCACCGACGGCGCGCCCCCGCTCGATCTCGAGTCGCTCTCCAGGGAGCCGCACGGTGTGGACCTGGGGCCCCTCATGCCAGGCCTTCCCGCGCGCCTCTTCCACGCCGACAAGAAGATCGTCGCGATGCCCGAGCTGCTCCGCGACGAGCTCCACCGCTTCACAGGCGAGGTCACGGAGAACAGCGCGGGCGCCGAGCCAGTGAGGGCCGACTCGCTGTTGCTCATCGGGCGACGCCACGTGCGGTCGAACAACTCGTGGCTGCACAACGCTCAGCGCCTGATGAAGGGACCCACGCGCCACGAGCTCCTCATGCACCCGGATGACGCGAGCACGCGTGGCCTCGCGAGCGGCGCGCGGGTGCGCGTTCGCTCACGCACCGGAGACGTCACGGTGGACATGCACACCACGGACGACATGATGAAGGGCGTGGTCAGCCTTCCGCATGGCTTCGGTCATGACCGTGCGGGCGCGCGCCTCTCCATCGCGTCCGCCTATCCCGGCGCCAGCAACAACGACCTCACCGACGAGACCTCGCTCGACCTTTCCGGGAACGCCGCACTGAACGGTGTGCCCGTGACGGTCGAACCAGCGTAAGAGCCGGTTCGACGAAAGCCCGCGTCAGCGCTCGATCGTGACGGACTCGATCGTGACGGGCTGGTTGGGCCGATCCGCCGCGCCAACGGGCACATCCGCGATCGCGTGGAGGACGGTGAGCGGCTCGCACGAGCCGAAGATGGTGTACGCAGTCTTGCCGCGATCGAGATGCGGCGTGTTGGCGTCCGTGATGAAGAACTGCATGCCGTTCGTGTCCGGTCCGCGGTTCGCCATGCAGAGAAGGCCCGCGCGATCGTGCGTGGCGCCGGACCAGCGTTCGTCCTTGATGGTGTAGCCAGGCTCTCCGGTGCCGGTGCCGGTTGGGTCGCCGCCCTGGATCATGAAGCCCTTGATGACCCGGTGGAACGAAGTGTTGTCGTACGCAGGCCGCAGGATCCACGCACCATCGGGGTTCTTCCACGGCCGCTTGCCGCGAGCGAGGCCGACGAAGTTCGCCACGGACTTCGGTGCATGCTCCGCGTCGAGCTTGCACGTCATCGCGCCCATGTTCGTCTTGATGGTCGCGGTCAGCTGCCCGGACCCGGGAAGACCAGCGGTGGCCTGCGAGAGAGAGAAGTGACCGTTCGCGGGATCACGTGTCGCGCCGGCGATCGTCGCATCGGTGAACTCAGGCCCGTCCGCAACCCTCGGCGTGTCCTTCTTCGTGGGCTCACCGCTGGCCACCGGCACGACGCCATCGCCCACGGCGGGCTCCGGCGCCGGCTCCACGATCGGTGCAGCGACTGGAGGAGGCTGAGCCTCGAGACATCCACCAAGAAGAACGGCAGCCGAAATGAAGAGGAAACGACGCATCGACGCAAACCTATCACCGTCGTCGACGAAGTCGAAGTCGAAGTCGAAGTCGAAGTCGAGGTCGAGGGTCGAGGGTCGTCAGTTCTGGAAGCAGATCAGCGGCGCCTTCGCGTCGCAGTCGATCGGGCTCCCGCCTCCGCCCCAGCCCTGATCTTGCTGCGCGCTCGCCGTGCTGCCGACCGCCGTCGTCGCTGCGCTCCCCCAGCCGCCGCAGTCGTAGCCCGTCGGCTTCGCGCCCTCGTCGACGCCCGTCCACGGCGCGCTCTTGCCGGTCCACTGCGGGTAGTTGCCTGCCTCGTCCGACAAGAAGCCCTCCGGGACGGTGAGGAGGTTCGCGCGGTTCTTGAAGATCTCCTCGCCAAGGACGTTCGACCACGGGCCCGTCGCCGTGAGGCGTGCAGTCGGGCTGGTCGTGCCGTCGGCGATCCACGCGACCCACGTGCCGCCGAGCTCCTTCGAGTCAGCGACGGTCTGGCAGTGCGCATCGGCGCCGGTCGCGCCGCCCATGTTGCCGTTGTAGACCGTCGACGTGACGAACACGCGGTGCCCCGTCGTCGTGGTCGTGCCGCCGCCGGTGGTTCCGCCGGAGCCAGTGCCGTTCCCGCTCGCGCCGCTGCCACCACCGGACGTGGTGCCGCCGCCGCTGCTCGGATCACCAGAGACGGTGCCGCCACCACCGGACCGCTGCCCGGGCGAGGGGGTGGGCTCGCTCTTGATGTAGCAGCCAGCAAGAAGAGGAAGAACAAGGAGCGCAAAAGAGGTCGAGCGGTTCATCGTGGTCGGCGCATTCGCAACCATCGTGCCAGCGGAATTCCTGCGCGATCCGCGCCTGATCTGGGCGCGCTGGTGGCAGTCGAGAACTGCGGTTCACGGCCGCGACCTTCCCGGGTTCACGCCGTGTCGAGGACGAACGAGACGGCGGCGCCACCGAGCACGAGCCACACGGACGCGACCTTGAAGCGAACATGGAGCACAGCGGCGACGACGCCGATCGCAAGCGTCGGCCCATCGACAAGAGCCGCACGCGCCAGGCCAAGGGTGGCGACGATCATGAGTGAGACGGCAGCGACGTTGGCTCCGTCCAGGAACCCGGCGAGTATGGGTGAGCTGCGCATCCGCGCAAGCAGAGGACGCGTGACCGCCACCAGCACGAAGCCCGGGAAGAAGATGCCTATCGTGGCGAGCGCCGCGCCCTTCGCCCCGAAGAGCAAGTAGCCAATGAACGTGGCGGTGGTGAAGACGGGCCCCGGCGTGAGCTGTCCAACGGCGACGGCATCGAGGAGCTGCGACTCCGTCAGCCAGTGTCGCGTGAGTACGAAGTCGCCTCGCAAGAATGCCACCAGGACGTAGCCACCGCCGAACGACACTGCGCCGATCTTGAGGAACGAGAGGAGCACGCCCATCGCGCTCGGTGCCGCGACCACGTCCGCGCCGCTCTCCATGCCGAGCGCCCGCGCTGCTCCGGTGAGCTCCAGCATCCACGCAGCACGTGCGTCCGGTCCTCTTCTTGTGAGCGCGCGCCACGCGATCGTCGCCATCCCCGAGGAGAGCAAGACGACGAGAGGCGAGACCCCACACCACGCTCCCGCCACCGCCGCCGCACCGACAAGGCCCAGAACCCACGATCGCTGCACTGCCTTCGGGAGCAGCTTGGCGATCGCGTACGCCACCACCGCGATCACGACGGGCTTCACTCCTCGCAGAACACCGGCCAGCTCCGGCCGCGTGCCCCAATGTAGGTAACCCCACGCCAGTAGCCCCGTCAGAACGGCGGACGGCAAGATGAAGCAGACGCCGGCCACGACAAGGCCAGGGAGGCCCGCGCGCTCGAACCCGAGGAAGATCCCGAGCTCCGTCGAGCCCGGACCAGGGATCAGGTTGGATGCGCCGAACAGATCGAGGAACCGCTCCGGCGTCACCCACCGTCGCTTGCGGACAAGCTCCTCCTCCATCATCGCGACGTGCACTGCTGGCCCGCCAAATGCAGTCAGCCCGAGGACCAAGAAGACCCTACCGACCTCGGCCAATACTGCGAGCTTGGAGGAGGTTGCCCCCTGTTCTGACGACACAAGTTTCATGAACGCACGGGCCGAGACGCGCTACTCTTATCTACTGGTCTACTTCGACTCCGCCCACACCAAAGGAGGCTTGATGCTTCGTATCCGACCGCTGCTTGTGTGTACCGCCACCCTGGGAATCCTCGTCGCCGCATGTAGCGGTGGCTCCGAAGGCAACGGAGGCACCGACGACGGTGGAACGGTGGATGGAACTGACAGCGGCGGCGGCGGTGGTGGTCCCGACGGCAGCGCCGCTGGCAAGGATGGTGGTAGCGCCAGCAACAAGGACGCGGGGCCTGGCGGGTGCTCCCCCAGCTGCGCGGCGGGGCAGGCGTGCAAGGCCGACACTGACTGTACGAGCAAGGCGTGTGGCGTTGACGGCAAGTGCGCGACGGGCGCGACGGATGGCAAGAAGGACTTCGGCGAGAGCGACATCGACTGCGGCGGCGCGACCACCGACATGGCGTCCAAGTGCGCGCTCGGCAAGACGTGCGCGAACAACGTGGACTGCTTGAATGCCAACTGCGGCACCGGCAAGACGTGCTCCACGCCGGGTGCGTCCGACGGCATCCAGGACTTCGGCGAGAGCGACATCGACTGCGGCGGCAACACGACCGACGGCGCGCCCAAGTGCGCCAACACGAAGATGTGCGTACTGGACAACGACTGCACGAGCGCTGCATGCAGCGTCGGCGGTGTGTGCTCCAGCGGCGCAACGGACGGCAAGAAGGACTTCGGCGAGAGCGCGATCGACTGCGGCGGCAACAGCTCGGACATGGCGCCCACGTGTGACGTAGGCTTCGCGTGCGTGCTGAACAACGACTGCACGAGCACCTACTGCAGTGTGGGCCTCCTCTGCGTCGCCAATGGCTATTCGGATGGCAAGAAGGACTTTGGCGAGAGCGACATCGACTGCGGCGGTCACTCGCTCGACGGCGCGCCGACATGCATAGACGGATTGGTCTGCGTGGACGGAACGGACTGCCAGTCGGCGTACTGCAACCCGTTGAAGAAGTGCGCCACGCCGACGAACAACGACGGCTACAAGAACGGCACCGAGACCGACGTCGACTGCGGCGGCGGCGCGCCCACGAACGCTCCAGCGTGCCCCACAGGTGGGGTCTGCCTGGTCGGCACCGACTGCGGGTCTGGGGGCTGTACCTACAAGGGCAAGTGCGCGGACGCGATCTCCTGCACCGGCCAGCACGGCGGCGACACCTGCGGCCCGGCGGGGAACGAGAGCTGCTGCGTGACCACGGTCGTCGCTGGCTTGCCGCAGACGACAACACACGGCGGTCCGGTCGTCGCTACCACGTCGATCGACAAGTACAACATCACCGCGGGGCGCATGCGCGCGTTCGTCACGTTCACGAACGGCGACATGCGCACCTGGATCTCGAACCACACCCCGGCATGGTGGAACCCGGCATGGACCGCGTTCCTGCCTGACAAGATGGACAGCGGCAACTACGGCACGCCCAACGTGGGCGACGGCGTCTATCAGGAGTTCGGACCCTACGTTCACCCGCCCGGAGCGGTTGGCGCGAACGAGGGTTGCTTCATCAACGGCAACGGCGCGCGCAGCTATCGCATCCCTGATGCGATCAACACGGCGTTCGGCGACAAGCAGTACTGGACGCAGGCGTTCGACGACGAACGCTCCATGAACTGCGTCGAGTCGTACGTCACCGCCGCATTCTGCGCGTGGGACGGTGGACACCTACCGACGCTCGAGCAGATCGACTTCCTCTGGTTGGGCAGCAAGCCATGGGGCAATCCCGCGGGCGGCGCACCGCCGGGCCTCGGCAATCCTGCCGGCTACCTGTTCGCCTACGACTCCAACCCCAACGGCGGTGCCGGTTACACGGAGTCGTATGGCGCCTACCAGTCGGGGCCGAACGTCGTCGGCCCGCTCGCGGGCGACAACCTCACGAACCTCGGTTGGGCGAACTACAACTACAACTACTGGGGCGGCTTCACGCGCAACAGCGGTTCGAATCCGGACTACACCATCTACATCGCGCCGCCGGGGCGGTTCCCGAACGGCAACGGCAAGGCCGGCATCGCTGACCTTGGCGGCAACGTCTTCAACGCGCTGAACATCAGCGGATCGAACAACTGCTGGTCGCGCTCGGGCTCGTGGCAGGGCCACCCCATCCCGTTCTCTGGCGCAGGCTCCTGCGGCGTGAACGTCCTTGGAACGAACAAGTACTGGGCGCAGGGCGGTCGCTGCGCGCGCTGAGGGTTTGATGCTCACGGCGTTGTGGGGTAGACGGGCGCGATGCCGCACGTCGTCTTCATCGCGCCGCGTTTCGCCGAGAACACGAATCGTTATGTTGCTGCCTTCGCTTCGCTTGCGAGCGAGGGCGTGCGCACCAGCGTCGTGAGCGGAGACCCCGACACGGCGATCCCCACTGCGTTGCGACCGCACCTCGCTGCGCACTATCGCGTGAACGATCCGATGAACGCGGCGGACATCACGACCGCGGTGCGCGCCATCGCGCGAGGGGTGGGCCCCGTGGACCGCTTGACCGGCGCGCTCGAGCAGCTGCAGATGCCACTGGCCGAGGTGCGCGCGGCGCTCGATATCGAAGGCATGCTTCCGGAGATCGCGCGCCGCTTCCGCGACAAGGACCGCATGAAGGAGGTGCTGCGTGCGCGTGGTGTACCTGTCGCGCGGAGCCTGCTCGTGGGCTCCAAGGATGGGCTGCGCACCGCGCTCTCCGAGCTCGGCTATCCAGCCATTGTGAAGCCGCAGGCTGGACTCGGCGCTCGCTCCACGTTTCGTGTGGCGCACGAAGCAGATGTGGACGCGCTCTTCGCGCAAGGAATTGTCCCATCCACGGACATTCCCCTCCAGGTGGAGGAGTTCATTCGCGCGCGCGAACACACGTGCGAAACTGTCACTGTGCGGGGCGTTCCGGTGTGGCGTTCGGGTACCCGCTACCTGCCGTCCCCGCTCGAGACACTGGAGAATCCGTGGATGCAGTATTGCGTCCTCCTGCCGCGCGAGGAAGAAGAGACGGAATGGACACGCTTCCACGACACGAACAGCGCGGCACTGGCTGCGCTCTTCGGCGACGCGGCGAATACCGCGGCGGGGACCGCGCTCACGCACATGGAGTGGTTCCTGCGTGAGGACGGCAGCTCCCTCGTGAACGAGGTGGGCGCAAGACCACCGGGAGTCGGGATCATGCCGCTGATGAGCATCGCATATGACACGAGCTTCTTCGCCGTATGGGCGCGGCTCATAGCAAAAGACGAGTTCGTTCCCCGCAAGCGCGTCCGTGCTGCAGGCGCTGCGTTCTTCCGCGGGCAGGGGCAGGGGACGCGGATCGCGTCCGTGAAGGGAATCGAGCGTGCCGTGGCAGACGCAGGGGACGCGCTCGTGGAGATGCGCTCGCCAAAGGTGGGGCAGCCGCGCGCGGATGGCTACGAGGGCGAGGGCTACGCGTACGTCCGATCCGAGACAACCGAAGGCGCGAAGGAGGCACTGCTCGCGCTGGTCCAGAACGTGCGCATCGTATACTCCTGACCCCCTTGCGCCTCCTCCTCCCGCTCCGTCCACGACGCGCGCTCGCGTCGCTCGTTTCTCTCGGTCTCCTCGCCGCGCCTGCGCTTGCACGCGCAGATTCGGAGCCGGCGCGCGTGGCGCAGATCGACGTGAGCCCAAAGGTCACGCCGCTTCCATCATCGAAGGGGCCGACTCCAAACACCGCCCCGGGCGAGTCGCCGCCGGTACCGGATCCGAGCTTGGCCGTCCTCGGTGGTACGCCGCAGAACCCGGACTTCGCCGTGAAGCCGCTGTTCTGGAAATGGCGCCGCTTCGGCACGGCGGACTACGTGGTGACCGCGAGCGCGGGCGCGATCACGCTGGCCGCCGCAATCTTTCGGCCACTCCCGAGCCACTCGCTCCAGGGCCCGGTCCTCTTCGACCGTCAGGTGCGCGACTCGCTCCGCCCCACCGCATCCCAGATCCGGTACACGTTCCGTGACGCCAGTGACGTCGGGCTCTCACTCGAGGCCACGTGGCCGTTCTTCATCGATTCACTGATGACGGCGTGGTGGTACCGCGGCAGCCGCGATGCGGCCCAGGAGATGGCGCTGCTCAGCCTCGAGACGCTGGCCATCGCTGGCGCGCTCCAGGGCGCCACCAACGTCCTCGTGAGCCGTGAACGCCCCTACGGCGTGAACTGCGGAACGTCGGAGCTGCCGAGCACCTCCAGCGACTGCCAGTCGCCCAGCCATTACCGCAGCTTCTTCAGTGGCCACGCCACGTTCGGGTTCACGACCGCCGCGCTGATCTGCATGAATCACGAGAAGAACGAGCTCCTCGGCGAGCCTTGGGACGCCATCAGCTGCGGCGGCGGCTACGCGGCGGCGGCGATGACGTCGGCGTTCCGCGTGGTCAGTGACATGCACTATACAACTGACGTCCTGACCGGGGCCATCATCGGAACGATGGTGGGCTATGGAGTGCCGTGGCTTCACTACAAGCGCGTTGACTTTGGCGTGCACGCCGGAGCCGTGCAGATGAGCCTCTTCCCCACCACCAACGGCGCGGGCCTCGTGGGGTCATTCTGATGCGCGCGCGTTTGATCGTCTGCGTCGCGCTTGCCGCCACGTCCGTGCCGGCGACGGCCCTCGCGAACGTGACGCAGTCAACGTCGGGCTGGGTGCCCGCGGAAGGCCCGCCGCCGGAGACCTCGACCCCGACCTCGACCTCGACCCCGACCCCGACCTCGACCCCGACCCCGACCCCGACCCCGACCTCGACCTCGACCTCGACCTCGACCTCGACCTCGACCTCGCCCACCGGGTCCCGGATCACGACCTCCACGACAACCACGCTCACGACCCCCGCCTCCGACTTTCCCCCGGTCGACCCCAGGCCTCCGCTATCCCTCTTTCCGACTCCTCCGGAGGACAGGCTCATCGACCCGCGCATGGCGCGGTCCTGGGGGGGGCGTCCGTCGCGGCTGTTCGTCTCGTCCGCGATCGACATCGGCTTCGTCTATCTACGGCCCAGGGTCTCTGTGGGCTACGGCAAGCCGTTCACGAAATGGATCGGCGTTGACGCGAATCCGGTGGTGAGCGGTGACGTGGCGGGTGTCTACGCCGGCCTCCGGCTGGAGATCCCGTATGTCGACCTGCGCGTGGGCCCTCGCTACATCGTCTCGCTCAATCGCTCGTTCCTTCCGCAGAAGACGAACTACGACCGGCTCGACATCGCGACGAGCGAAGGCGTGCAGCAGAAGATCCTCACCTACGAAGCCGAGTTGGACGCGACGATTCCGCTGGGGCCTGGCGCTGTCTTGCTGCGTGGCACCGTCTCCTACGTCACCAACGTTCCGAGCGGCCAGTACGCGTTCGAGGAGACTCTCAAAGTCGTCGTTGCCCCGCCCCTCATCTATCGCGGCCGTGGTGGCTACATCTACCGGCTCGGCGCCTATGGCCAACATTCGGTGGGGCTCGTGGCGGATGTCCTGGACGTTCCCAAGCGGGATGACGCAATCACGTTCCGCGCCGGCCCGGTCGTGCGCATTGCGCTCTCCCGTCGCGTGGAGCTGCGCGGGAGCTTCGTCATGATGCTGCTCGGCCCCGACAAGATCGGGCTCGACGGAAGCGACTTCACGGAGCTCGGAGTCCGCTATCGCTGGGCTACCGAATAGCCCGTGCGGGCGGTGTCAATGCGTGTCGGGACGTTCGACGCCGGCGAGGTAGAAGCCGCGCTCGCCCAGATCGTACAGGTGCAGGTTGAGCGGGTTCTTGCTGACGCCGTTGTCGATCGTGACGACCACGTAGCGCTCCTTCGCGTCGTCGCGGAGCGCGTCGGCGAGACCCGCCTTGTGCGGGACCTTTGCGCAGATCGCTCCGTTCTCTTGCAGGCTGAGCGACACGACGCGCGAGGGCTCGCCAGCGACGGTGGCCGCGTACCGGAAGTGCTCCGCCGTCGCGAGGCCACGCAGCCGCGCGAAATCCACGGCGCACACCGAGTCACCCTCTTGCTTGATCTCACCAAGCGGCGACAGCCGCGTGAGGTAGCGCAACATGATCTTGTCCAGCCGTCCCTGCATGATGTTCGCCAGGTAGGTGGCGTCCTCGGGCTTCGTGAAGTTTCCCGCCTTCACGAACGCATGCACCATCGCCGGGTCCACGCGCGCGAGCATGCGCGCCATCCAGGCGCCGTCACGCTCCGTCATGCGAGAAAACGCAGGGTTCTGATACTCGTTCTTCCACTCCTCGGGCACGAAGCGCTCGACGTCGTAGAACGCGAATTGCTCCTTGCCGGGCGCGCGCTCCGCGAGGTCCCACGGCCGCGTGATGATGCCGAACGTCAGGAAGTCGGTCGTGATGTCCGGCACGTCCAGCAGGTAGCTGTACCCAAGGCGCTTGGACACCGCCTCCCACTCCCACTCGCTGCCGAAGCACTCGCTCGTGTCCAGGTAGTAGTGGCGCACGGAGCCCGGCGAGCCATCGGGGGCCGCCTTCCCAGCGTCGGAGATCCACGTGTCCATGCTGTTCTGCTCGCGCGCATCGTGGTGCTCGGTCCATGCGGCAAGCAAGCGACCGCCGCGCAGCTCGCGCCGGTCCTCGTGCGGCACGACGTCGTTCGGGTCGTCCTTGCGCGTGCCCTCGTAGCGGAACGGGCCGATCAGCCTGCCCGGCAGCCACGCGGACGCCTGCATACGAACAAGCTCACCTCGCTTCGTCGCGCGCGTGAGAACGTGCTCGAGCGCAGCGGCATCGAACGGCTTTGGAACCCCGCTGTTGTCCTGGGTGACGAGCCCGGGGGTGAGCTTCAGGACGCGCGGGTTGAAGTAGACGACCTGCTCGCAGGACGTGTAGAAACCAGCAGCGTGGTAGACGGCGGCGCCGATGGCGCTCGCGGCGGTCGGATGCTCGCCTTGAGCATCATCCGACTTGAGCATGTACTTGCCCTTGCCAGGGATGTTGATCCGAAACCCAGGAGACGAGCCGTTGGCCTTGCCCGCGTCAATGACCCACTCACCCTCCTTCGCCACGGTGCCGTCGAGGATCTGCGAAGCCTCGCATGCGCCGCGCGTGGCCTCTTCCGGCGTCACCGGGCGCGCACCGAGGCGCGGCGTGAACCACGACGAGGGCACGACCTCGTCGAGGGCGGTGGCGTTCCGTGCCTCGGTCGTCGCCGGAACCCGCAGCGTCTCCGTGATGGGCCGGGCGACCGCATTGTCGATGGCATCCCACGCGAGCGGCGAGACGTATGTCTCCGGGGTGCAGGCCACGTGATTGGGCTCCTTCTTCGTGGGGTCTGCCTTGCACGGCAGCGACACCGACGCGAGGTCCGGATCGCGCTGCAGGTGCGGCGCCATCGGGAAGCGGCGATCATGGTCCGTTGCGCACCCGCCAAGCAGCACCAGCGCCGTACCAAAGAGAACGTTCACCCTCCGTTGCATCATGCATATTCTCTAGGCGTGGTAGTGAGCAGTACACAAGTGGCGGAACACGAAATTCGATGAGCGACGCCGGTCACCACGACCCGGTCCCCTCGCGCCGGCATCGCGGCCCGATCGAGATCGTTTTGTCAGCTGTGGCAGAAGTGCGTGAGGGGGAGGCCGCCACGGCGCTCCTGCTGACCCTCAACGTGTTCCTCTTGCTGGCGGCCTACTACCTGCTCAAGGTGGCCCGCGAGCCGCTCATCCTTCTCGGCGGTGGCGCCGAATTGAAGCAGTTCGCGGCTGCGGGGCAGTCCGTTCTCCTGATCGGCGTCACGCTGGTCTACAGCTGGCTGGCCTCCCGCGTCGGCCGCATGAAGCTCATCGCGTACATGAGCTTCTTCTTCGTGTCGAACCTGGCCGTGTTCGCGATCCTGGCTCGCACGAAGTTGTCGCTCGGTGTCCCGTTCTACCTGTGGGTCGGCATCTTCAACCGCATGGTGATCGCTCAGTTCTGGGCGTTCGGCGCGGACATCTACGCGGGCGAGCGGGGCAAACGCCTCTTCCACGTCCTTGGCGTGGGCAGCTCCGCTGGCGCAGCCGCGGGCGCCACGATCGCGGACCGGCTGCTTTTTCTCGGGCCGAGCGGCCTCATGTGGGTCGCCGCATTCGTCCTCGTGGCATGCGTGGGCATCAGCTACGTCGTGCACCGCCGCGAGTCCGCCGCGACGGCAGCCAAGCACGAGAAGCCCGAGGAGGCCTTCGGTCACGAGAACGCGTTCTCGATGATGTTGAAAGACAAGTATCTCATCTACGTGGGGCTGATGCTCCTCGTGCTGAACCTCGTCAACTCCATGGGGAGTTCATCCTGGACCGCACGATGCTGTCGGGCGCAGACGCGAGCGCCGCCGCCGAGGGGATCTCGAAGAGCGAGTTCATTGGCCACTTCAAGGCGCGCTACTTCGAATGGATCAACATCCTCGGGATGGGGATGCAGCTCTTCCTCGTCTCGCGCATCATCAAGTACATCGGTGTGCGCAAGGCGCTCTTCGCCATGCCGCTCGCGGCGCTCGGCGGATACGGCACGCTGCTCGTCCTTCCCACGCTGTCGGTCGTCTTCTTCCAGAAGGTCATCGAGAACAGTCTGGACTACTCACTCGCGAACACCACCACGCAGTCCCTGTGGCTCGTCACCACGCGCGAGGCCAAGTACAAGGTGAAGCAGCTCGCTGACACGTTCATCGTGCGAGCTGGTGACGCGATCACCGCCGTGCTCGTCATGAAGCGGTGGGGCCTCTCGACCACATTGCTCGTGACGATCAACCTGGTCGGTGTTGCCGCGTGGCTTGGTATCCTCGCGCTCGTCGTGCGCGAGCACAAACGCAGGGAGGACGCCGCTCCTCCTCCAGCACCGCCCCCAGCATCGGAAGCGCCCAAGGGCGTCGCGGAGGCGATCGCATGAACAGCCTGCATTCAAAGCGTGTCTCGGTCGCCTTCGTCGCTGCCGCCCTCATCGTGTCACCCGCCATCGCGCGCGCAGACGGTCCGCACGCGCCGGATCCGCCGCAGCGCGCCGCGCCCGAGAAGAAGCCGCTTCCCAGCTACGACGGCCGTCCACCCGCCGAGCCGGATGCAGGCGACACGGCGCTGTGGGCTCCGCGGATCCTCCTCTATCCGTTCTACTTGTTCTCGGAGTACGTGGTGCGCAGACCCCTGGGTGCGATCGTCACCTGGGCGGAGCGCAAGGACGTGCCCCGCATCCTCTACGACTTCTTCGCGTTCGGGCCCGACCACAAGGCGGGCTTCGCGCCGATCGTCCTCGTCGACTTCGGCTTCGCGCCCAGCGCCGGCCTCTACTTCTTCTGGGACGACGCCTTCGTCAAAGGCCAGGACTTCAGCATCCACGGCTCCACGGGCGGAGAGGACTGGGTCGCCGGCAGCTTCCGCGATCGCTATCGCTGGCACAACGAGGCGGTCACCTTCCGTGCCCTCGGCACCGCACGCCCGGACAACGCGTTCTTCGGAACAGGAGCGCGCGCGGTCGAAGCGGATCGCACGCGCTATGGCGCCACCAAGCTCGAGACGTCGCTCCTCTACGAGAACCACATGTCGAAGAAGAGCGTGTTCGAGGCGGGCTTTGCCGTGCGCTCACTGAGTTTCCGCGACTCGCACTTCAGCAACGACCCCAGCGTGTCGGAGGGCGTCGCGACCGGACGCTTCATCCAGCCGGAGGCTTTCGGCAGTGGGTACGTCGGTGGCGAGAGTCGTTCACGCCTCGCGCTCGACTCGCGCGGTGACGGACCCAAAGCGGCGCGCTCCGGCATTCACATGGAGATGGAAGGTGCCGTGGGCGAGGCTCCCGGAACGCAGCACTATGGGTGGGCGCGCTACGACACCATCGTGCGCGGCATGGTCGACGTCAACGGGCACGATCGCGTCGTCGCGCTCTCCGCGGGCGCGTTCTTCGCGGACCCCCTCGGCGAGGCGAAGGTCCCCTTCACGGAGCTCGTGTCGCTCGGCGGTCTGGGCCCTATGCCAGGGTTCGTCCCCGGTCGGCTCTACGGACGCAGCGCGTTCGTCGCCACCATGAAATACGAGTGGCCCATCTGGATGTGGCTCCACGGCACGGTTCAGGCCTCCGTTGGCAATGTCTTCGGGCCGCACCTCGATGACGCAAGGCCCTCGCTGATGCGTGCCTCGGGCGCGATCGGCGTCGCGCAGATCGGCGACACGGACAATCCGCTTCAGGTGCTCGTGGGCGCCGGCTCGGAGACGTTCGCGCATGGCGGTCAGCTCGACTCCATCCGCATCCTCGTCGGCACGACCCACGGCTACTGAGCTACGAACGCAGACTACTCGGAGAAGAGTGAGAGCTGCTTCGTGGCAGGCTTCGCCGCTCCCGCCTTCGGGGTGCCCTCCGGAGCAAGCGCGACCAGGTGCGCGAGCGTGTCCGCCTCTTCCGGGCGCTTGTCCTCGCGGTAGCGAACGACGCGCGCGAAGCGGAGCGCCACGTGTCCGGGGTACCTGGGGCTGCGCTGCACGTCGCCGACCTCGATCTCCACGACGGTCACGGGGCGCACGTGGACCACGTGCTCTTCACGGTGGGTCTCGATCTCCTGGAAGTGGCGCGTCTGCCAGGCGAGCAGCTCGTCCGTCATGCCCTTGAACGTCTTGCCCACCATCACGAACGTGCCGTCGTCCCCACGCGCGCCAAGGTGGATATTGGAGAGGAGGCCCTTCCTGCGACCGCTGCCCCACTCGACCGCAAGGACCACGAGGTCGAACGTGTGCACCTTCTTGACCTTGCGCCACGCCTCGCCCCGCGCGCCCAGGCGATACGCGGAGTCCAGCTTCTTCACCATCACACCTTCGTGGCCGCGCGACTCCGCGTCGTTGAGAAATGCGCGCGCAAGGTCAAGGCTCTCCGTCTCGATCGCTGGCATCTGCGCGCCGAGCACCACGGACGCTCGCAGCGCCGCGAGCCGCGAAGAGAGCGGGTGCTCCACCAGATCCTCGCCGTCCTTGTGCAGGCAGTCGAACGCGAAGAGGTGCAGCCGGTAGCCCGCGGGCATCGCGCCTCCGGCGAGCGCAGAGAACGTCTCCTGGAACGGACGCGCGCGGAGCTCGTCGTTCACGAGCGCGATCTCACCGTCCAGGACAAGCGCCTTCACCGAGTGATGAACGGCGCCGGCCAGTGCCGGACGCGCGCCTTCCGTGATGTCGTTGCCCTGGCGCGAGAACACGCGCGTGGTCTCGCCCGCCACGTGGACCTGCGCACGTACGCCGTCCACCTTCCACTCCACGCGCACAGTCCCGCCATCCGCCATGGCCTCCGTGAGACCCTCGGACGGGGAGGCGAGCATGGGAGCAAGCGGCGTGAGCAGAGAAATCTCCGTCGGCAACGGATGCTCCCGAGCGGCGCCCAGCACAGCCGCGGCGACCCGTGCGGTGGTTCCCATGACCGTGGCAGCGCGCCGCACCTCCGCCTCCTCGCGACCCGACGCGAGTGTCAGCGCGGACAGCAGCACCCCGGCGAGGCCGCCCTGGCGAAGCGTGTACGTGAGCGCGCCGACCAGGAAGCGCCGCTCCTCGTGCGTGAGCCGCTCGAAGAGAGCACGGGCATGCGCCTGCGCGGCGCGCTTTCCGGAGGATTTGATCTCGGCGAGCGCGCGCCCCACTTCCAGGATCGTCATCGTGGGCTCGCTCGCGGCACGTAGCTTGGTCAGCGCATAGAGCGCGGCGTGGCCCAGACCGATGGCGCCGCACGGTGGTTCGGCGGTGAGCCAGCCGGCGGCCGCGGCGACCTCGTCCTTCTCCAGCGACACGAGGAGATCGCGGAGGAGCGCGGCCTTCTCGGTCTTCTTCCGCGTGGCCGCGACCTGTAGCGAGGTCTCTGCGAGCGCGTGGAACAGCGCCATGCTCCCGAGCTTAGTCCGATGCGCACACTCGCGCACTGGCAAAGGCTTGCTCGGTGCCCTGGGGTGTTCTTTGCGCGGCATCCGCGTGGACGCGACCCCGTGACGTTGCGCGCGCGCGACACCACCTACGCCACGCCCGCAAAAACAACGCGATCGGTGCGTGCGGGCCACCTGGAACGACAGATGCACCATGCACCTTCATGCACCGCACGAAGCTCGTCGCCGCGTTCGCTGTCTCCTCGCTACTCGCCGCATGCGGAGGCACTTCGTCGGAGGACGTGACCGTGAGCGTCTCGGAGAGCATCGCGCCGCGCATCGTGGGCGGAACCAAGTCGACCTCCACGCAGGACTCCGTCGTGTTCCTGAACATGGGCGCGGGGTACTGCACGGGCACGCTCATCGCGCCGAACCTGGTGCTCACCGCGCGGCACTGCGTGCAGACCATGGACGAGAGCTCGGCGTGCGGCACGTTCGTCAAGGACAACAAGCCCTCCTCCATGCAGGTGGTGCTCGGCTATGGCGCGATGACCGGCTCCGCCGTCGCCACGGGCGCAAAATTCTTCCACGAGACGAACACCAGCGGCTGCAGCTACGACATCGCGCTCGTGCAGCTGGACAAGGACATCCCCGGCGCGAAGATCGCTCCGGTCAGCTTCACGCCAGTCAAGAAGGGCGACAGCAGCCTGGTCGCTGTTGGCTACGGCTCCATCAACGACAGCAACGGCGATCCTGCAGGCCGCCTGCAGCGCAGCGGGATCAGCGTCCAGGCCGCCGCCGCGACCTCGTACTCGTACACGACCAAGGCAGGGAAGAAGATCGCCGTTGATGTGTCGGCCGGCGAGTTCGCGACCGGTGAGTCCACGTGCTTCGGCGACAGCGGCGGACCGCTCTTCGACGCAGCTGGGAACATCGTCGGCGTCACCTCGCGCGGGATCGACCAGTACTGCATCGATCGCCCGTCGATCTGGAGCGACACGGCGTCGCACCAGAAGCTCATCATGGACGCCGCGAAGAGCGCCGGTCACCCGCTCGACGGCAGCTCCTCGGGCGGCACCGACGCGGACGCGGGCAGCGACGACCAGGGCTCCGACCCATCCAGCTCCGGTGGCTCCGGTGGCTCGGGCTCCGGCAACGGCGGCGGAAGCAACAACGGCGGCAGCAACAGCAACAGCGCGCAGGCCACGCCGTCTTCCGGTTCGCCGCCGGCCGACACCACGAGCCCCAACGCGTCGAGCTCCGGCGGCTGCAACCACGGCGGCGTCGGCGCGAACGGCACGGACGATCTCGCGCTCGTGCTCGGCGTCGTCTTCGGCCTTGCGCTGCTCCGCGCCCGCAAGAAGACCAACATTGTTTCCTAGGCGTTTCGCGCGCGGATAGCGCTGCGCCTTGGTTCACGACGGCACACAGTCCGACCAAGGTCGACTAAAGTCGTGAGTCCATGACCATCCAGGTCGCTCTCCGTCACCGCACATCGTACGCCTACGATCGCCTGGTCTCGCTCGGCCCGCAGGTCGTGCGCCTCCGGCCCGCGCCGCACTGTCGCTCGCGCGTGCTCTCGTACTCGCTCAAGGTGGAGCCCAGAGAGCACTTCATCAACTGGCAGCAGGACCCGCAGGCCAACTACCTCGCGCGCCTGGTCTTCCCGAAGCAGACGCAGAAGCTCTG
This sequence comes from Polyangiales bacterium, assembly GCA_038230375.1. GTDB lineage: Bacteria > Myxococcota_A > Polyangia > Polyangiales > Polyangiaceae > JANXLV01. The sequence goes on from JBBRNJ010000023.1 coordinate 89,583, forward strand.
CATCGACGTCGAGCTGCTCGTGGAGATGACGGCGCAGAACCCGTTCGACTTCGTCCTCGAGCCGGAGGCGATGGACTTCCCGTTCCAGTACGAAGCAAATCTCGCGGTCGATCTCGCGCCGTACTTCGTCACCGGACCCGACACGCCGAAGCTTGCGGCGCTGGTCGCATCTGTCTCCAGGGAGAAGCGCCGCACGATCGATTTTCTCGTCGAGCAGAACCAGAAGGTCCGAGAGCTCATTCGCTACCTCGTGCGGCTGGAGCCTGGGCTGCAGACACCGGAGGAGACGCTCACGCTCGCGTCGGGATCGTGCCGCGACTCGGGCTGGCTGCTCGTGCAGGTGTTCCGTCGGCTGGGGCTCGCAGCGCGCTTCGTGTCCGGCTACCTCGTGCAGTTGAAGCCTGACGAGAAGCCGCTCGAAGGACCGCCGGGACCCGAGAAGGACTTCATCGATCTGCACGCATGGTGCGAGGTGTACTTGCCGGGCGCAGGCTGGGTCGGGCTGGATCCCACGTCCGGTCTGCTCGCAGGGGAGGGGCACCTGCCTCTGGCGTGCACCGCGGAGCCGTCTGCCGCAGCGCCCGTCACCGGTCTGATCGACGAGTGCAAGACCACGTTCGTCCATGAGATGTCCGTCGAGCGCGTGCTGGAAGCGCCGCGCGTCACGCTGCCTTACGCCGAAGACGAGTGGAAGAAGATCGACGCGCTCGGTGCGCGCATCGATGGTGATCTCACGGCGGCCGACGTGCGCCTGACCATGGGCGGCGAGCCCACGTTCGTGGCCGCGGGAGATCTGGATGCCGCGGAGTGGAACACGGAGGCGCTCGGCCCGACGAAGCGAAGGCTCGCGACAGAGCTCTTCTGGAAGCTTCGCGATCGCTACGCGCCCTTCGGCCTCGTGCACTTCGGCCAGGGCAAGTGGTACCCCGGTGAGCAGCTCCCGCGCTGGGCGCTCTCCCTGTTCTGGCGGAACGACGGCGAGGCGTTCTTCAAAGACCCATCGCTCTTCGCGGACGAGGCGACGCCCGCCACCGACCGCGCCCCTGTCACCGACGACGACGCGGGTCGCTTCCTGCGCGGTGTCGCCGAGCACCTGGGCATCGAGTCGCGCTGGGTGCTGCCGGCGTGGGAAGACGTCTACTACTACCTGTGGCGCGAGCATCGCCTCCCGGTGAACGTGGACGTGATGGACGCGCGCCTCGACGATCCGTTCGAGCGCGAGCGCCTGCGCCGCGTGTTCTCCGCGGGCCTCGGCAAGGTCACCGGCTATGCGCTCCCCATCAAGCGCGAGCGCGCCGGCAGTCGCTGGCTCTCTGGGCCGTGGCACCTTCGCGGCGAGCGCTGTCACCTCACTCCGGGAGACTCTCCCATGGGCTACCGGCTGCCGCTCGACGGACAGCCCTGGGCGAAGAGCAGCGACAAAGAGGCTTATTTTCCGCCCGATCCGGCGCAACGCGTCGTTCCTCTTGCCCGGGAGCACGCAGCGCATCCGGTCGTGCATGCACCAGACACCACCCGCGCACCGGCGCCCTTCGAGTCGGCCTCGGAGGTCATTCGCACGGCGATGTGCGTGGAGCCGCGCAACGGCGTCCTCTATGTCTTCATGCCACCCGTGGCCACGCTGGATGACTACGTGGAGCTCGTGGCCGCCGTCGCGGACACCGCGCGCGCGCAGAAGCAGAAGGTCCTCTTCGAGGGCTATCCGCCGCCGAAGGACGCGCGCCTGGGCCACCTGTCCGTCACGCCCGACCCCGGCGTCATCGAGGTGAACATCCATCCTTCGTCGCGCTGGGACGAGCTGGTCTCGAAGACCACACATCTCTACGAGTCCGCACGCGAGACGCGTCTCGCCACCGACAAGTTCATGGTGGATGGGCGCCATGTCGGTACCGGCGGTGGCAACCACTTCGTGCTCGGCGGTAAAACGCCCGACGACTCTCCGTTCTTGCGACGCCCCGATCTGCTGGCGAGCTTCCTTGTGACCTTCCAGCGCCACCCATCGCTCTCGTACATGTTCTCCGGTCTCTTCATCGGACCCACGTCGCAGTCACCGCGCGTCGGCGAGGCGCGGAACGACGCGCTGCACGAGCTCGAGATCGCGCTGCGCGAGGTCCAGAAGCACCGGACGACCAAGGGTGAGCCGCCGCCGTGGCTCGTGGATCGCATCTTCCGCGACGTGCTCTGCGATGCGACCGGCAACACGCACCGCACCGAGATGTGCATCGACAAGCTCTTCTCTCCCGACGGCCCCACGGGTCGCCTCGGCCTGCTCGAGATGCGCAGCTTCGAGATGCCGCCACACGCGCGCATGAGCCTCGTGCAGCAGCTCCTTCTCCGTGCGCTCACGATGAAGCTGTGGAAGGAGCCGCTCTCGACCGAGCGCCTGCCGCGCTTCTCCACGGAGCTCCACGACCGCTTCATGCTCCCGCATTTCGTCTGGCAGGACATGGGCGACGTGGTGCAGGAGCTCCGCGACGCAGGCTACCCGCTCGAGCTCGCCTGGTTTCAACCGCATTTCGAGTTCCGCTTTCCGAAGCTCGGTGACCTTGCAGCAGCCGGCATGAACCTGGAGCTCCGCACGGCGCTCGAGCCGTGGAATGTCACGGGCGAAGACGCTGCAGGTGGCGGCACCGCGCGCTATGTGGACTCGTCGCTCGAGCGGCTGGAGGTCAAGGTCACCGGGCTCTCGTCCGAGCGCTACGTGATCACGTGCAACGGCCACGCGCTTCCGCTCCAGCCCACCGGTCGCAACGAGGAGTATGTGGCCGGCGTTCGCTTCCGCGCGTGGCAGCCGCCGCGCTGCCTGCACCCGACCATAGGTGTGCATGCTCCGCTCACCTTCGACGTGGTCGACACCTGGATGCGCCGCAGCCTGGGTGGGTGCCAGTACCACGTGAGCCATCCGGGCGGGCGCGCCCACGACACGCGGCCGATCAACGCGCTCGAGGCCGAGGGCAGAAGGCGCGCGAGGTTCTTCCGGTTGGGTCACACTCAGGGCACGATGGACGTGCCGGCGATCGATCCGTCCACTCGTTCCAAGGACTTTCCCTACACGCTGGATCTGCGGATCACCTGACGCGACGAACTACCTGACGCCACCCGACCATGCACGAGAGCCTGCTCATGCGGTACGCGCCTTCCGATGCGCGCTATGACGAGATGCTGGACGAGATCCAGATCCCGCGGCCGCACTGGCGCGTGTTCCTCACGCAGCTCCAGTCAATGTCGAAGCGCGCGATGCAGGAGCGAAGCCGCTTCGTCCACGACTCCATCGCGTCGGACGGCGTCACCTACAACGTCTACGCGGACCCGAAAGGAAAGAGCCGCGCGTGGGAGCTCGACCTGGTCCCGCTCATCTTGCCGGAGCACGAGTTCCGCGAGATCCGGCTCGCCGTGGAGCAGCGCGCGCGCCTCCTGAACGCGGTGCTCGGCGATCTCTACGGGGAGCGCACGTTGCTCGCGCGTGGGCTCATCCCGCCGGCGCTCGTGTTTGGTCAGCGCGCGTATCTCTGGCCTGCGCAGGGTGCGACGCCCTCGGGTGTGCACCTCCACTCGTACGCGGTAGACCTGGCGCGCTCGCCCGACGGGCGCTTCTGGGTGCTCGCGGATCGAACGCGCGGTCCGTCGGGCGCAGGCTACGCGCTGCAGAATCGAAGCACTCTGTGGCGTGCGTTCCCCGACGCATTCCAGAAGCTGCCTGTGGAGCCGCTCGAGCCGTTCTTCGATGCGATCGAGGAGGGCATGTACCGGCTCGCGCCTTCGAAGGGAGAGACGCCGCTCGTGGTGTTGCTCACGCCAGGTCCGTACAACGAGACCTATTTCGAGCACGTAATCCTCGCGCGCACGCTCGGCTTCCCGCTGGTCGAAGGGCAAGACCTGCTGGTGCGCGGTGACTTCTGTTACCTGAAGACGCTGCGCGGCCTGCGTCGCGTCCACGGAATCCTGCGGCGCCTGGATGATGACTTTTGCGACCCTCTGGAGCTCCGCGCGGACTCCGCGCTCGGCGTTCCCGGTCTGCTTTCGGCGGTGCGCGCTGGCAACGTCTTTGTGGGCAACGGGATCGGAAGCGGTGTGCTCGAGACAAGCGCTCTTGCAGGCTTCTATCCGGCGCTCTGCGAGCGGCTCCTGGGTGAGCGCCTGCGCATGCCGCAGATCGCCACGTGGTGGTGCGGCGAGGAGCCAGCCATGGCTTACGTGCTCTCGCACCTGGGCGAGCTCGTGATCAAGCCCACGTATCCGACCATCCGCATGGAGCCGATCTTCGGCCACACGCTGGACGCCGCGGGTCGCGCGGATCTCGTCACGCGCATCCGCGCTCAGCCTCACGCGTACGTCGCGCAGGAGTGGGTCCGTTTGTCGCACGCGCCGGTGTGGGCCAAGGAGGCGCAGAGCCTCTTGCCGCGCGCGACCACCCTCCGCGTCTTCGCGGTCGCCACGTCGGACGGATGGATGGTGATGCCCGGCGCGCTCACACGCGTGTCCCCGCACGAGGGCGACGTGGTGTCCATGCAGTGGGGCGGCTCGAGCAAGGACACGTGGGTGCTCGGCGACAAGACCACGTCGCGCGCGCCGCTCGCCGGGCCCAAGCTGCGCGCGGAGGACGTGCGTACCCGCGGCGTGGATGTGCCCTCGCGCGTGGGCGAGAATCTCTTCTGGTCCGGGCGCTACGCGGAGCGATGCGAAGGCAGCGCGCGCCTTCTCCGTGCAGGGCTCGCGCGATTGATGGAGACGGGCTCACGCGCGGAGCTCGCGTCGATCATGGAGGCGTGCAAACGGCTCGGCGTATTGCCCACGCCGAAGAACGGCAAGGCCACAGCCAAGACAGCCGACAAGTCTTCGGGCAAGCACGCGATCGCAGACACCGACGCCGCGCGTGCGACCATGTTCGTGCGCGCCGTCACGGATCCGGCCGTGCCGGGTGGTCTCGCAGCGAACCTGGGGCGGCTGCACAGCTGCGCGAGCCAGGTGCGTGAGCGCATGTCCACGGACAACTGGCACCTCCTCTCGGAGCTGCCCGCGAAGGTGCCCAGGAAGGATGCGTCCCTCGGCGTGGCGTCCAAGGCGCTCGACGAGATCATGATGGCGTGCGTCTCGCTCGCCGGCTTTGCGATGGACGACATGACCCGCGACGAGAGCTGGCAATTCCTCCGAATGGGACGACGTATCGAGCGCCTCACCATGCTGGCAGCCGTATCGTCACACGCACTGTCGGAGCCGGGCGCGTCGCTGGAGTGGCTGCTCGAGGCGGCGAACAGCATCGTCACGTTCCGCGCCCGTTATCGTCGGCTGCCGGAGCTCTTGCCGGTGACGCACCTCTGCGTGATGGACACCACGAATCCGCACGCCGTGCTCTTCCAGGTGCGCGAGATCGAGGACACGTTGCGTGAGCTCTCTGCGCCGGTCGAAGCCTTCGCGGAGCTCTCGCGCGCCTCCGCTTCCCTCGCCGCGTTTCCGCTGGATTCGCTCGCGGAAGAGGGGGACACGCTCGCCGCTGCGTGCAAGGAGCTGGGGGTGTTGCTTGCCCAGACCGAGCGCGCCGGCTACGCGCTGTCCGACGAGCTCTCGCGCCGCTTCTTCTCGCACGCGGGCTCGCCACTTGGAGCAGCTGCGCCATGACCGCCCGTTACACGGTCCTCCACGAGACCCGCTACACGTACGAGGCGCCCGTCGGCATCTCGCGCCAGGTGCTTCACCTCACGCCGCGCGGCACCTCGTACCAGACGTTGCACGCACACCAGATCCGCGTGGCCCCCGTGCCTGACATCTCGCGCGACATGGTCGACCCGTTCGGCAATGCCGTTCGTTCCTTCTGCGTCGAGCGTGACCACGACAGCCTGGAGGTGGTCTGCGAGTCGCACGTGGAGGTACGCGCTCGCGCATATCCAGAGCTCACCGCCTCACCGCCCTGGGAGGCCGTGCGCAACGGTCTGTCGTACAAGGCTGGTCGCACGCTCTCGCCCGACGAGCTCACCGCGACGGAGTTTCTGTTCGAGTCCACGCGCGTGCGCAACAAGCGTGAACTACAGGCATGGGCGGCCACCTGCTTCCCAAGCGGCGCACCGCTGCTCGTTGGCGTGAGCGGTCTCATGCATCGCATCCACGACGAGCTCACGTTCGATCCGAAGGCCACGACGGTGAGCACACCCGTCATGGATGTCTGGCAAAACCGCCGTGGCGTCTGTCAGGACTTCGCACATCTCTTTCTATCGTGCCTTCGCTCGCTCGGTCTGTCGGCGCGCTACGTCAGCGGTTACCTGCTCACGCGCCCGCCGCCGGGAAAGAAGCGGCTCATCGGCGCCGACGCTTCGCACGCATGGGTCTCCATCCACTGCCCCGGCTACGGCTGGGTCGACGTGGACCCCACGAACGCGACGCTCGTCGGCGAAGAGCACGTCACGCTCGGATGGGGGCGTGACTACGACGACGTGATCCCGCTCCGCGGTGTGTTGCTTGGCGGCGGTCAACACGAGCTCCATGTCTCCGTCACCGTGTTGCCCGAAGGTGAGCGCGCCGTGCCGCCCTCCGCGACGAAGCAGCATTAGGCGCCACGCCCCGCGATCCTGTACGATCCATGACGTGAAACCCCTGCTTCATCGTTCCATCTCGCTCCTCGTCATGGGTGTCTGCTCCACCGCAGTGCTCCTTTACGCGGGCTGCACCGACCCCGCTTCGAGCACGCTCGTTGATGAAGCCGGCGGGCCCGCCGCCAAGGACAGCGGCACCGGAAGCAACACCGCCGACGGTGGTGGTGGCGACGCCGGGAGCACGCCAGAGTCGTGCGTCGCGACGTTCCGCTGGCTGCAGAAGGACGCGTACAAGAGCACGCCGGGCCGCACCAGCAACCTGTGGCCGCCGCACACGACGACCACGCTCGCGCTGGCGTGCAACGGTGCGGACGCAGGCAGCGCATTCCACGAGAACCACGGCACGCTCCCTACGGACACGGACGACGCAGGCGCGATCATCCTGCAGCAGATGAAGCTCGAGACCGTGTCGGGCACGCGTGCGGAGCTCGCGCAGCTCATGGGCACCTACGTGGCGTGCCAGTGCGATCCCACGACCAAGTTCCTGGGGCTGGACGCGCTCAAGGACGACGGCGTGAAGCAGCTGGTCAATCAGCTATCCATGTATATTACAAATAATCTCGCTTGCCCCGCACCGGGCACGGCGAGCCTTGTCACGAATCTGCAGAACGGCGACATTGACGCGGTCCTGAAGGCGCTGCCCGGGTGCACGTGGGCGTCGGATGCGGGACTTGCGGCGGGGCTCGATCAAGCGTGGCAGTCCGTCATCACGTCATCAGCGGAGGTGATCGCCGCCTACCACGTCTGCAACAACGACGCGAAGCTGCAGGCCGGCATGTGGGAGACGTACAGGACAGGAAAGTCGCTGGCCGCGTGTGAAAGCGACGCGAGCGTCTGTCACGGCCCCGCCTGGTTCTACCAACCGTGAACGGTTGCTTGTCACGGTAGAGCGCGTTTCTGGCTGGAGGTCTCGATGAGGTGCTCGAGCTGGCTTGCGAGCTCCCGTGACGATCGGCCCGCCCTTGCCACGATCGTGCGAATGCCCTCTGCGCGGTCCAGCGCGAGGAGCGAGCGCGCCGCATCGAGGACGAACGCCGGCTCCTCGACCTGAGGCTCACCGGCCCGCAGCTTGGAGAAGAGACCCGCCTTTCCTTCGACCAGGCGCGCCAGAACGCCGACAGCGCGGCTGCGCGGAACGCCATTTTGTGCGGAGCCGAGCGCGGTCACAGCCGCGCGCCGCACCTGCTGCCCCGGGCCGGGCCGGGCGAAGAGCCTCTCGATCGAGCCCACGACGGCGTCGTCGATGACGTTGAGCCTTGCGGCTGCGAACAGCGCCGCCGCCCGCACGGCTTCATCCGGGTGCTCGAGGGAGTCCATGACCATCTCCCTTGCCCGGTCGCCGGACACCTCGGCGTATGCGTAGAGCGCGACGCCGCGAAGCGTGCGGTGCCGTAGGAACCGGCCGATCTCGTTCGCGACCGCAACGTCGGCGTGAGCGGGCACGCCGCGCAGGAGATCCTCCACGAAGGAGAGATCCACGCCGTCCTTCACGATGTCCACGTGCGCGAGCGTCTTGGCGACGACGTTGCTGCCGTGCGCGCCGGTCTCCTTCAACGCCATCACGAAGTGCGCTCTGCCAGTGGGCTCGCGCAGGGTCGTCCGCGCACGCACCAGTGCCCGTGCACCCGCCTCACCGGCCAGTGCAAGCAGCTGCCTCGCCGCGTCACGTGAGTGCGGCTGTCCGACCATCAACACGTTCGCGATGGGCACCAGGCGATCTTCGTCGACGATGGAGGTGATCACCTTGAACGACAGGCGCTCGCGGATACTGCCGGTCTGGCCCTTGTTGCCGGCCATTCGTGCGAGCGTGCCGACGGTCGACAGGATCGCGTTCGCTTCTCCGCGCTTGGCAAGGATCTTGAGCGCACCCTTCAGGACCGTCAGTTCGGACTGCAGCGCTCGCTCGTCCATCAATGCCGTGAGCGTTGCCAGGTACTTCTCCGGGCTTCGAGCGATGGTCTCTGCCAGCTGTTCCGCGCCGATGACCAGCGCGATGTCGTTTGGCAGCTCGTGGAGCGGTACCAGACCGCGGAGGCCGATCTCGCAGAGCACCTCGAACATCTCGGGCGTGCGCTCGCGCACCAGACGGCGCCCCATGAGGCCGAGCAACCCCGCGCTCCGCTCGCGTTCGGGGCCGTCCTTCTGATCCAGGTCCGACACGAGCAACGACGCGACGTCCATACAACGGGCGAGAGATAGCGATGCGATCGTCGCCGCGGCAAGCCCATCCACACGCGCGCCGCGCGCCGCGCCAAGGTCTATGTTGACAAGAAGCTGACGTAGCTCCTCTGCCTTGGTGAGCACGCGTGTGGAGCGCAGGACCAGCGCCTGCGTGGCGGCGCTCATCGTCTCTGCGTTCGCGTTGGTGCGCTGGAGCAGCGCCAGGTCACGCGCAAAGCGGGACGCCGACAGGCCCACCTTCCAGGACAGCCTTCGATCGCGCCCCACGATCTCGTTCGGAAAGATCGCAGATACACCCGTGAGGCGCGCCGATGCGATCGCGCGGGCGGCCTCTTCCGGTGGCCCGCGCAGCATGCCGACCAGGCCCGCCAGTGCGACGTCCGTGACCTCACGCTGGAGTGTCAGCGCGGCGATGCCGGGGCGGGCAAGCTCCGTCACGAAGACGGCGCCCACCTTCTCGTAGGACTCCTTGCCGAAGAGCTTCTTGAGGTCGATCGCCTCACCGTCCCCTAGCAGCGCAAAGAAGCCGATCGCGCGCTCCGTGTCGCGCCGTACGAATGTCATCTCGCGCCGCGTGTCGAGCAAGGACGAGAGCAGCTTCTGGCCGTCGCTCCACTGCGCGGCGAATTTTGCTGCGTTCTCCTTGCGGAAGCCGCCGGTACCGAGCACGGCAGTCGCGAAGAACATGGTGAACGCCGCGAGGCCCGCCTCCACGTCGAAGGTGCCGGAGCTGCGCGCAACGATGCTCGGCGTCTTCTTGACCGGCTTCGGTGCCGCCGCCTCGAGGGCCTCGCGCAGCGCCGTGCGGAACTGGCGTGCGTTCTGCGGGCGCTCCTCCGGCGCCTTGGATAGCGCGCCCATGATCACCTCCGCGAGCTGCGAAGGGATGCCGGGCGCGATCTGGGCGAGCGGGGGGACGGGCATGGTGGACTGCGCGACGATGATCTCCATCGGCGCCATGCCCTCGAACGGGGTGCGTCCAGTCAGGAGCTCGTAGAGCGTGCATGCGCACGCGTAGACGTCCGAGCGCGGGTCGGTGATCTCTCCGCGGGCCTGCTCGGGCGCCATGTACTCCGGCGTCCCGCAGAGGTAGCCCGCGCCGATGCTCTTCGCGAGCTCTGACGCCTCCATGGCCTGCGGCGTTGGATCATCAGGGTGCATGTTCTGCAGAGCGGCGATGCCGAAGTCGCACACCTTCACGACCTCGATCGCGCCGCCGTCCTCGTCGCGACCGCGTACGATGACGATGTTCTCCGGCTTCACGTCACGGTGGATGATGCCTTGCTCGTGCGCAACGGCGAGCGCGCCGAGCACCTGGGACACGGTGGCCACGGCGCGTTCAGGCGTGAATTTCCCTTCTTCGTGCAGGCGCGCCTGCAGGCTCGCGCCCTGGAGGAACTCCATCACGATGTAGACCAGGCCGTCTCTCGCCTCCTGACCGAAGTCGAGGACGCGCATGATGTTCGGGTGATCGAGCTGGCTCGCGGCGAGCGCCTCGCGGTGGAAGCGCTTCATGAACTCCGGGTCCGCCTGGAAGTGCGGATGGAGCACCTTGATGGCGACCGCGCGCCGCAGTCCAATGTGCTTTGCCTTGTACACCGCGCCCGAAGCGCTGCTGCCGACAAGCAACTCGATCTCGTACTTGCCGTCGGCGACCTTGCGACCAAGTAGCGGATCCGGGGCGAGCGTGTTCACGCTCACACTGCGCTCGAGCGTCGCGTCGTCGAAGTCGAGGTTGGAGATCGCCTCGACGGTAGCGTCCATGGCCATCACGTCGTCGGCGGAGTCGTGCGTGGGCCCGAGCCGGCCCGGCGCCGTTGATGGAGGCGAGACCTGGACCTTCGGCTGCGACTCGCGCTGCGGAACTGTCTGGTCTGGCAGATCAAGAATGCTCGTGCCTTCGAGGCTGCCGAACGTGGGCCGAAGGACGGGAGTCATGGTGTCGTCGACGTCCGCGGGGAAGGGCAGCTCACCGAGCGAGGCGAACTCGAAAGCGTCGGCGGGGCCGATCTCTTCGAACTCTTCCTCTGACGGCCCTGGCATGGCCGCGCCCATCTGCATCAGCTCTGCTTCGAGGGGGTCTTCGGGCTCGTCGATGGGGCTCGTGCGGCGCTCCGCTTCGAGCTTCGCGATGATCGCGAAGAGCTCTCCGAACTGCTCATCCGAGCGCGGCCGCAAACGCAGCGGGTATGTGCCCTCGACCATGGCTCCGTCGACCTCTGCGTGGACGACGACGCGGTCGGTGCGTCCCGTGATCTCGAGCAGCAGCGGTCCCTTCTTGGGCGGCGGCTCCATCAAGCGCACGCGCAGCACCTCCTCGGAGAGCGTGGCCTTGAGCGCCTCCATGAAATCGCTCTGGTTGTAGAGCCGTACGGGGATGGTTTGCGGGGGAGCGGGCACTCGTTATTCAGGTTAGACGACCACCGGAAAATGTCCCTGGTGAGCTGTAGGGGCGCGACGTTTTCGATCCGTACTGGTCAACGCGGTTACCAGACGCTCTCTTACACTCCCCAACTGCGGACGCGCACACGCGCTCACGTCGGCACCGTCAGATCGGTTCGACGTGGAAGCGTTGTCGCAACTCCGCGAGAGGCGTGGCGAAGTCGTCCTTGAACCGCCAGTCGACCGAGAGGTCGCAGTTCACCTTGGCCCCGCGCGCGTGGTGAGCAAGGTAGCGACGCGGCTCGATGTTGTCTGGTACGCCGGGCGCGAACGGGGAGATCCGCAGCCCCACCTGGAACTGCAGGACCGAGGTGAACACCCAGAAGAACGGATCCTCGCGTCGGAATCCGGCCATGAAGGCGACCACCTCTGCTTCGCCGCGCGGGTCCGTCGCATAGCCGCCGATGACGTGAATCATGTCGTGCCAGACGCCGCGCTCGCCGATCGGACCCTCACCGGGGAACGTCAGCTCGTTCTTCGTGATGAGCTCGAAGTAGACGCGTCCCAGCGTCCCTTCTGGCAGCTCGCCCAGCGCTATGTACTTCCGCGTGACGTCCGCGTCGTGGCCAAGGCCGACGAGCGGGGCGAACGTCATGTAGAGACCGCGGAGGCCTTCCTCGTGCGCGGTCTTCAGGAGCTCCGTCTTCGCGTAGCCCTTGCGCGTGAGATCGAATTTCATGAACTCGAGACGACCGCTCGCAAGCTGGCGCAGGTTCTGGACGCGTGGCTCGGAGACCGCGAGCACCTCCGCGAAACGCGCGACGATATCTGCCTCCGCAGCGTTGCCGGTTCCGTCCATGATCGCCATGAGCAGCATCGACTGCACCACGTGCTCGCGCTCCACGGGAGACAGCTCCAAGAGGGCCGGGTCGTCGGCGGAGATCGCGTTCACTGCCGACAGCGGTGACGAGAGCGCGAGCGCTGCATGCGCGGCCGTGAGCAGCTCGCGTTCCTTCGGAGACTCCGGGCCGTCGGCGAGCGCAACGGTGCGCATGGCGGACAGCAGGAGCGAGGCGTGGGCGGGCGCAACGTCGAAGAGGAACATCGCGTCGATTCTACGCCGTTGGCGGCCAGCCTGCGTCACGGGCAGCCTGGCCCATGGGAAGATCCAGGATGAACGTGGCGCCACCGCCTGGCGTGGCCTCGTGCGTCAGCATTCCGCCGTGCGCCTTTGCGATGCGCTGCACGAACGGCAGCCCCAATCCCGTGCCGGACGAGCGCGTCGTGAAGAAAGGAACGTAGATTCTGTCCGCGAATTCTGCGGGAACCCCGGCGCCATCGTCCGTCACGCAGAGGCGCATCCACGACGCACCAAGCCGCTTCGCCGTCACGCGCACGGGCTGCTTCCTACGCTCGGCCTGGACGGCGTTCGTGACCAGATTCATGAGCGCTTGCCGAACGAGCCTCGGATCCATCTCGACGTCGGGCAGGGTCGTGTCGACATACACGTCCACAGCCTCGCCGCTGCCGACCTGCACTCCTTCGGCGATGCTCTCGAGCATGGGACGAACATCGGAGCGTGCCAGGCGAGCATCCACGGGCCGCGCGAACTCCAGGAAGTCATCGACCAACCGCTTCAGGCGCCCGGCCTCCTCCTCGATGATGGTGAGCAGCTTGTCGCTCTCCTTCGGGTTCTTCCGGAGAAGCGCGGCGGCGTTGAAGATGACGGCCGTGGGGCTCCGCACCTCGTGGGCGACGACTGCGGACATCTCTCCCACGGCGGCCAGACGCTCGTTCTCGATCAGGCCGTGCTGCGCGCTCTCGAGCTGTCGCGCGTTCTGGATGAAGCGCACGCCCAGCGCGCTTCCGGTCAGGAGGACCAGCACCAGGAACCCCAGGTCCAGGAGATAAGGCGTCTTGATCGCGTCGGCGCTCACCAGCGCATCGTTCAGTCCCGCGGTGAGCATCGCGCACAGGCCCAGGGCCTCCGCGCGCTCGGTCTTGGTCGCCTTCCGGAAGCGGCGCAGCGCTCGCCAGACAAGGATGCAGGCGTTGAGCACGCAGAAGCCGGACACCGCGTCGCCGAGCAGGGTCGTCCGTGCATCGATGTAGTCGATGCCGAGCGCGGGCACCTGGTGGAGCCACACCTCGTCCTTTGCCAGGAGATGCGGCCACAGACCAAGCAGGCCACCAAGGAGCACACCCACGCAGAGCGCACGTTCCACAGCGCGAAGCTGCCTGTCGTCTCTATATGCAGTATACACGTACCAGGTGACGCCCTGGAGCGCGATGAACAGCATCGCAAAGCGCATCCCGAACCGCGCAAGCCCGACCGACGGTGACGCGAGCATCGCGTTGGTGGCTGCGTAGAGCGCACTCCACAGGCACGCGGCGGAGAAGTATCGCAGCCCGCGCATGTGCGGCGCGGACGAGACGAACCACGTGATCGCCGCGAAGAGCAGCCCCACGAAGCACACCGCGGAAGAGACGAGCGTGGCAAGGTTCACGGCGAGCGCATCCTACAAGGTTGGGCCCCCGCGAACGAACTCAGATGGTGACCTCGGCCATCATGATCGGCGGGATGTGCATCATGGTGATCTGCGGCGTCTGCGGCGCGGTGTCCTTCGCCATCTCCAGCGCCTCCGCCATGGTGCGCGCGGTCTCGTAGCCGAGCAGCTTGGGGATGTACTCGTTGTCGGCGCCAACGACGATCACGCGGCCCAGGTGCTGACGCCCGGCCTCGCCCCAGTACCACATGAAGAAGGGGTGAGCCGGGTGGTACGCGTTGCCGGTGCGGTACATCTGGATGTACGCCGGGTTCGACGCGAACTTCTTCTCGTACCGCTTGTGCAGCTCCATCGCGTCGCGCGTCTCGGGCAGCAGGTTGTGCACGAACTCGATGTAGGCAGCGTGGTGGTTCTTGTCGAACTCGTCGGTGCACGGGTGGCAGATGATCATGGTGCCGCCCTTCTTCACGAGCGGCGAGCCCTTGTAGAGATTGAACAGGTAGCCCTGCGCCATGACCGAGACGAGCAGCGGATTCAGGAACGAGTTCACGTTGTACGGCGAGATGTACGGGATGCCCGACACCAGGATGTCCGCCTGGCCCTTGATGGGCACCATGTACTGCTCGTTGCACTTCGCGAGCGTGTGCTCGTGCGCGGCCTCGGTCTCGCCGGCGAAGACGCCCGTCACGCCGTAGGGTGACGGAACGCGCTGAAAAATAGCCTGACGCGCGGGCTGCGGCACCTTGCTGAGCGTGAAGGTGAGCGCCTTCAGCGCGGTCTTCTCGCCGCTCGTGAGGTCGTCCTCGTTCTTGTGGAGGAACTCGAGCGGGCGGTCGAACATGTTGTTGTTCACCGTGGTCTCGATGGTGAACACGTTCAGGTTCTTGTTCGTGATCTTCCCCATGCGGTTCACGCTGTCGGCCAGCGCGGAGGACTTCGGGTCCATGTACGAGTGGCACTTGCGCATGGTGCTGGGGTTGTGGTGCGCCATGAGGCTCTTGTAGCCACACAGACCAACCGTGACGGACTTGTGCCCGCCGTCCATGGGGACCAGGTTCAGGTTCACGTAGATCACCAGGTCGCTCTCGACGGCCTTGCGATTGAGCTCCACGACCTCGCCCTGGTCGGTGGTGCCGACCTCCTTCATGCCCTTCGGATCTTCGGCGTCGTGGTTGTAGAGGCGGTCCGGGTAGTAGGCCTTGAAGATCTTGTCGCCGACGATGTGGCGGATCTCTTCGCCGGTCATGCGGCGGTGCACGGACGTGGCGATGATCATCTCCACGTCTTCCACGCCATGATCCGCGAGCATCTCGAGCACGACGGTGAGCACGCGCTCGCGAACGTCGGGCCGCTTCATGGGCGGCAGCGGGAGCGAGATGTCGTCGATCGCGATGACGACCTTCATGCCCGGTCGCAGCTTCGCGTGAAGCGGGTCCGAGTTGTAAGGATGGTTCAGCGCGTACCGGATCGCCGCGTCCACGTCCTTCAAGGGAGCGAGCGGCTTCTTCGGATAGATGACGCGCGTGCCCGGCGGCATGTCGACCTCGATGAGCCGGTCCCCCGAAAAAATAGTCCGGGGAGCACTTCGACGGTCCAGCGTGACGACGAGCGGGTGAGTCATGACGAGGCGGGGATTAGCACAGGTCCAAACCAGCCAGAAAGCCCGCGAGCCGCGTAAAAATCACCACTGCGTCCAACGTTACGCAGTCTCTCCGGCGCGCTACCTCACGCAGCGGAAGACGTGCTGCTCCGACGCTGGTTTGGATACTGCCTCACCGGTGTCAAAGCTCACGGCATAGACGTCGACTGGCGGCCCGACTCCGACGCTGTCCGAGCGCGTGTACGTCCAGAACGGTCCCACCGGAGTCTTGGGAAACGCGTTCTGATCGATCGCGCGCAAGACGGTCTGCCCAGCCTGGAACTCCTGGTGTGGATCTTCGTCCACGATCGTGAGCAGCTCCTTCAGCGTCGGTAGACGGAAGCCGCCGTTAAGGTTCTCGTCCTTCACCGTGTTCTGACAGACGCTGACGGCGTTCGCGAACGTCGTCGTAGACTGTACGGTGCGCGTCCATGTCAGCTGGGTGTACCTGTCGACGATCGTCGTGGAGTCGCCCGTGAAGGATGCATATTGATCGCCAGGTGCGTCCGCGCGCACTGTCGCCGCGAGGAAGAGCACCCCGAGTGGTAGCAACGTCCTGAGAAGGAATCTGCTCATCAGCTGCCCAACACGCAGCGGACGTAGCCGCCAGAGCCGAGGTTATCGAAAGGCAGGGGAACGGAGCTTGTGTTCACGGTCGCCCGGAAATTCACCTTCCAGAAAACGAGCGGCTTCGTGAGCGGTCGTACAGGGCTTGCCGTCCAGTACGCGCCGTTTTTGGCGTCGAAGATTGCGTTGATCTTCGGAGTCGCGGGGCTGTCTGGAATGCTGTCGTCGAGGATCGACACTAGCTCGATGCGCGTCGGCAGGCGCCATGTGGAGCCGAGGCTCTTGCAGCTGTCGCGCGCGGCCTCGAACGAGTCCACCGACGGCAAAGTGGAAGACCACGTCAGCTTGGTCACTGTGTCAACGACAGAGCCGTCCACCTTGCTGTAGCTCTGCAACGGTCCTGCATCGACGGAGCCGAGCACGTTGTCGGGCATCCTCCAGTGCGCCCACGTCGCGGGCTGCGCGCCGGGCGGGAGCACGATGACCTGCACGTCGCTCCCGCTGTCCCTCGAGCCGGTGTCCGTGTCTGTGTTGCCGTCCGTGGCGGTGCCGTCCAGCGCGCTCGCGTCTCCCGGCACATCCTCGCCGTCGGAGTATTTGTCCGTGCCCAGGATCTGGTTGCACGCGACGAGTCCACCCAGCGCGAGCAACGCGGTGAGCAGCGCGCCCAACGCGCGTTTTGTGGCATGGAGATCAGAATGTCGATCAGAAGGTCCCATGAACCCCCGCCGCTCCGAGCCCCACGTACGGCTCAATCTTCGTTCCGCCCTGCTTCTGGTCCTTGCCGCTGATCACGAAGCCCGTGATCGCGAGCCCCACGCCCACGCCGCCGATGATCCACGCGACGCTGGAGATGTTCCCCGCGGTCTGCGACGTGTGCAGATGATTTTGCGGACTGCCGGACGGACATTTGTTGTCTGGGCACTCGCCGTCCTTCGGTTGGCTGCTGATCGCAACGAGTCCGCTGATGGAGCCGACGGCGACGCCGGTCGCTGCGAGCCCGATGCCG